>NZ_CP120691.1:0-1077500 GCF_045571415.1 Bradyrhizobium sp. LMG 9283 | reverse complement strand
TTAGGCTTGGAGGGTGGTCCCCCCGTGTTCAGACAGGATTGCACGTGTCCCGCCTTACTCGTGGATACATCATCGCATTACTCGTACGGGGCTATCACCCTCTGAGGCCCAGCTTTCCTGACTGGTTCCGATTGTCTTTGATGTATCACTGGCCTGGTCCGCGTTCGCTCGCCACTACTAACGGAGTCTCTGTTGATGTCCTTTCCTCCAGGTACTTAGATGTTTCAGTTCCCTGGGTTTGCTTGAAACCTCCTATGTATTCAGAAGTCTCATACCTTCTCTTGATAACCGGAAATCCAAAACCTCGCGGCTTGATTTCTCGCATTTCTGGTCGAACCCCAACACACAAGGTCTTGGAGTTCCGGCTATCGAAGGTGGGTTTCCCCATTCGGAAATCCGCGGATCAAAGCTTCTTCGCAGCTCCCCACGGCTTATCGCAGCGTAGCACGTCCTTCATCGCCTCTCAGCGCCAAGGCATCCACCGAACACCCTTAAGGCACTTGATTGCTCTCATTATCAATGTCCACACACTCGGCAGAATGTTGTCTGTAAGAACTGCCTTGCGGCACGCGCCCTCGACGAACGCTATTCTCACAGCCGGACATTGACTAGAAAGACCAGCTTGCTTCGTAAGATCGTTCCGATAGCGAGGCGGTCAAGCTTCGCTAAAAGGATCATTTACAACCCGCATCCAACCTCACGGCTGGAAGCGAGCGCCGAAATGATCCGGAGATAATGAAGGCTCGCGCAACGATATGTTGCACGATCCAACTCGGATCGATCTCCTCTTTACGATGTCAGAAAACACGCAACTTGCTGTCTATCCAGACTAGCAAGATGCGAAGTGATGTTTCGCGGACGACGGTCAAGATCTCGGTGATCAAACCATCTGGTGGAGCCAGACGGGATCGAACCGACGACCTCATGCTTGCAAAGCACGCGCTCTCCCAGCTGAGCTATGGCCCCGTAACCAGAAGACGAAGCGCTCTTTCTGTCCGGCGTCGCCCTTCGGGCTATGCCGGACGCGCTTCGCCTCGTCGTTCTGCCTGGCGGTGCCATGCGAAGCCGACGGCGAAGCGTGGTGGGCCTGGGAAGACTTGAACTTCCGACCTCACGCTTATCAAGCGCGCGCTCTAACCAACTGAGCTACAAGCCCTAACGCTATCCCTTTCAGGATTAGGGTCTTGCGTGCGTCGACCGGCGACCAGCGCCGAATGCAATCGCACAGCGCAGCCCCGGCGCGTGTTCGTCCGCGAAGAAAGAGAAACGAAGACGGCGAAATCCCGCCAATGCAGCTCAACGATCTGGCGATCTGTTGGCCACTGATGTTTCTAAAACGATCCGATAGTGAGCGTGAGCTCGCTGAAGGATCATCCTTAGAAAGGAGGTGATCCAGCCGCAGGTTCCCCTACGGCTACCTTGTTACGACTTCACCCCAGTCGCTGACCCTACCGTGGCCGGCTGCCTCCCTTGCGGGTTAGCGCACCGTCTTCAGGTAAAACCAACTCCCATGGTGTGACGGGCGGTGTGTACAAGGCCCGGGAACGTATTCACCGTGGCGTGCTGATCCACGATTACTAGCGATTCCAACTTCATGGGCTCGAGTTGCAGAGCCCAATCCGAACTGAGACGGCTTTTTGAGATTTGCGAAGGGTCGCCCCTTAGCATCCCATTGTCACCGCCATTGTAGCACGTGTGTAGCCCAGCCCGTAAGGGCCATGAGGACTTGACGTCATCCCCACCTTCCTCGCGGCTTATCACCGGCAGTCTCCTTAGAGTGCTCAACTAAATGGTAGCAACTAAGGACGGGGGTTGCGCTCGTTGCGGGACTTAACCCAACATCTCACGACACGAGCTGACGACAGCCATGCAGCACCTGTGCTCCAGGCTCCGAAGAGAGGGTCACATCTCTGCGACCGGTCCTGGACATGTCAAGGGCTGGTAAGGTTCTGCGCGTTGCGTCGAATTAAACCACATGCTCCACCGCTTGTGCGGGCCCCCGTCAATTCCTTTGAGTTTTAATCTTGCGACCGTACTCCCCAGGCGGAATGCTTAAAGCGTTAGCTGCGCCACTAGTGAGTAAACCCACTAACGGCTGGCATTCATCGTTTACGGCGTGGACTACCAGGGTATCTAATCCTGTTTGCTCCCCACGCTTTCGTGCCTCAGCGTCAGTACCGGGCCAGTGAGCCGCCTTCGCCACTGGTGTTCTTGCGAATATCTACGAATTTCACCTCTACACTCGCAGTTCCACTCACCTCTCCCGGACTCAAGATCTTCAGTATCAAAGGCAGTTCTGGAGTTGAGCTCCAGGATTTCACCCCTGACTTAAAGACCCGCCTACGCACCCTTTACGCCCAGTGATTCCGAGCAACGCTAGCCCCCTTCGTATTACCGCGGCTGCTGGCACGAAGTTAGCCGGGGCTTATTCTTGCGGTACCGTCATTATCTTCCCGCACAAAAGAGCTTTACAACCCTAGGGCCTTCATCACTCACGCGGCATGGCTGGATCAGGGTTGCCCCCATTGTCCAATATTCCCCACTGCTGCCTCCCGTAGGAGTTTGGGCCGTGTCTCAGTCCCAATGTGGCTGATCATCCTCTCAGACCAGCTACTGATCGTCGCCTTGGTAGGCCATTACCCTACCAACTAGCTAATCAGACGCGGGCCGATCTTTCGGCGATAAATCTTTCCCCGTAAGGGCTTATCCGGTATTAGCCCAAGTTTCCCTGGGTTGTTCCGAACCAAAAGGTACGTTCCCACGCGTTACTCACCCGTCTGCCGCTGACGTATTGCTACGCCCGCTCGACTTGCATGTGTTAAGCCTGCCGCCAGCGTTCGCTCTGAGCCAGGATCAAACTCTCAAGTTGGACTTGAACTTTGAACCGGCTGATCACAACGTTTGACGAGGTCCCACCATTTTTCATCGGCCGAAGCCGAAGAGCTGCCTGCGATTCACATCGCTGGCAACGATGGTGTTTCCTTTAAACGTGTACCGCCGAAGTCTTCGTCCGGTCTCGATCAGAAAAGCCGAGGCTTTTCAGAAGCGAGACCCGCAAGGACTCCGCCGTCCACGTTTCTCTTTCTTCATCTTCACTTGTCAAACAGCCCGGAACCGGAGAGGTCCCAACCTTCCGAGGAGGAAGGGTTCCGACACCCTTACCGACGATGAATGACTCCAACCGACTGGCGTCGATTGTTGTGTCACTCAACAAGGTGAGGAGCATCAGTGGCGCGTTCGCTCGCCTTGGTCAGTGACCCGGCGGCGCCGCGCTCAGTGGTTGGGGTTATAGGCCCCGCCTTCCGGGCTGTCAACGCCATTCGTCAACAAATCGTCGCACAGTGGATCATCGCAAAAATTCTAGTGATTCCAGTCGATTAGAGCGCTCACAGGCGCGTGGACCGGGGCCGCACCGCAAAAAATCTCAAAAAAAGTTTGCGCCTCAGGGGGCTCCGGAGTGGCTCCAGGGGGTCTCCGGAAGCGGCTCCAGGCGTCCCTCCGGGCAGCCTCCGGCGCCCCCCGTTCAGGAAACTTTTTCCATATTAGGCGCCGTACTTGAGCCACAATCCCGCGGCGTTCTGATAAGAGACAAGCTTGAATCGCAGGGATGCCTGTGGGGGCTGCCGGCGATTTTCATGGGGTCAGAGGAAGGCGATCTTGCAGATGACGCGACCTTCTTCCGACATTCGAGAGACATCGAGAGACCTTTTTCCGTTTAGCTGTTCGTAATTTCGGCCGGCCCGTCATCGAGGCCTTCTGACCGCGAACGCCTATGCGGCTTGCCGTTTCCTGCGATACGCCTCGAAGAGGGCGACCGGGAAGAGGCTTGAGACAGGGGCTTTTGGGTCGTTGAATTGGGGGACTTGGGTTGAACCACAGGACGTCACGCGGCGCTTACGGGCGTGAGACCGGGATCATCGATCTCGGCCACGAGCCGCCGCTGTCCGTTGACGGTTCCGAAGCCGCCGTGATCGACCGCCGTCGCGTCTCGGTGCAATGGTTCAGCGGTACAATTCTGACCGGACTTTGCGGCGCAGCCCTGATCGGCGGCGCCGTTTTCGCGTCGCTCGACGGCGAAATGACCTTCGCCAAGGTGCCGGAGCGGGTCGAAGGCGCGCTGCGGGGTGCATTCGGCGCCGCCGATCGCGCCGCCACGCTGCACAAGAGCGACCGCCTGCCGCCGCCGAGCGAATCCACGGCCTCACGCAACGTCATGCGCGTTTCGACGGTCGCTCGCGTCGGCAACCGTGACGTGATGCGGGTGCGTCCCTTCGTCCGCATCGCAGGCAACCTGTCGATGACGACGAGCGACCTGTCGGCGAAGATCCCGCCGTTCAACGCCCAGCGCCTGCTCACCGACGTCGGCTCCGATCCGAAAACGGCGTCCGACGATCCCAACAATCCGGAAGCCGTCGAGCCCGACGCGGAAGTGTCCTTCGTCACCAAGGACCTGTCGCCGGTGCTGCCGAAGGCCAAGATTACCGCGGTGGTGGCGCTCGACGACATCCTGATGCGGGTCCGCGATGCCGCCAATTGGCGCGGCAATGGCGGGGTGCGCTACGCCTCGCTCGCCAATGCCACGGCCGACGTCTCCGGCGCGCCCGGTCCATCCGACATCAAGATGGCCTACGCCACCGAGGCGTCGTCATCCGATCCCTATGCCGGTTTCGAGACGCGCGTGGTGCCGGAAAACGTCACGCTGCTGCCCAAGACCAAGGAGCAGATCACCGGCGGCAATCCCAACGGCGAACGCGTTCACATTGTCAAGAAGGGCGACAGCGTCGCTGGCGTGCTGCGCGATCTCGGCGCCAATGCCGACGAGATCAAGGCGATCACCGCAACGCTCGGGCCGCGCGGCCGCGACGGCGGCCTCAAGGAAGGCGAGAAGCTCCGCATCCTGATGGCGCCCGCAAGCCCGGGCGCCCGCTTGCAGCCCTATCGCGTCGTGGTTGCAAACGACACCATGGTGGAAGCGATCGCGGCACTGTCCGATCTCGGCAAATACGTCGCGGTCGACGTCTCCAGCATGAACACCGTCGCCGATACTGCGGCGAGCGCCAGCAGCGACGACGAGGACGATGACGACGGCTCCGGCGTGCGGCTCTACCAGAGCATCTACGAGACCGCGATGCGCAACAAGGTCCCGATGCCCGTCATCGAGGACATGATCAAGATCTATTCCTACGACGTCGATTTCCAGCGCAAGGTGCAGCCGGGCGATTCCTTCGACGTGTTCTACGCCGGTGAAGACGAGGGCGTGACCACGACCGAAAAGAACGACGTGCTGTTCGCTTCCCTCACGGTCGGTGGTGAGACCAAGAAATACTACCGCTATCAAAGCCCCGACGACGGCGTCGTCGACTACTATGACGAGACCGGCAAGAGCGCGAAGAAGTTCCTGGTCAGGAAGCCCGTCAATAACGCCATCATGCGCTCCGGCTTTGGCGGCCGCCGCCATCCGATCCTGGGTTTCGTGAAGATGCACACCGGCGTCGACTGGGCCACCGCCTACGGCACGCCGATCTTCGCCTCCGGCAACGGCGTGATCGAGAAGGCCGGCACCGAGGGCGGCTACGGCAAGTATATCCGCATCAAGCACAACAACGGCTACGAGACCGCCTACGGCCACATGTCAGCCTTCGCCAAGGGCATGGAAGCCGGCAAGAAGGTCCGCCAGGGCCAGGTCATCGGCTTCGTCGGCTCGACCGGCGCGTCGACCGGTCCCCACGTTCACTACGAAATCCTGGTCAACGGCCGCTTCGTCGACCCGCTGCGCGTAAAACTGCCGCGCGGCCGTTCGCTGGAAGGTCCGATGTTGGCAAGCTTCGAGAAGGAGCGCGACCGGCTCGACGGCATGATGAGCGGCCGTGGCGGCGCCATCGCCCGGATGTCGGACGCGACCGGCGGGCCGCTACAGGTCACCAACCGGTAAATCGGTCGGGCCGACCTCGTGGCCGGCTGGCCGCGCGCCTCCCTCCCTTCATTCAATTTCGGTGGAACCGCAGGGAACACGCTGGGGAGTGACCCGGTTGTTTTTGCATGAGGGGGCGGAGTTCACGGAGGAATGTCATGGAGAACTGGACGAACGCAAAATGGTGCGACGTCGCGAACCTGATCCTCGGCGCATTCCTGTTCTTCTCGCCCTGGATTTTCGGTTTCGATGCCGGACTGGCCTCTCAGAACGCGTATGTCGCGGGCATCGTGATTGCGATCCTGGCTATCGCAGCGCTCGCAGCCTTCGCGGTGTGGGAGGAGTGGCTCAACCTGATCGTCGGCCTTTGGACGCTCATTGCACCCTGGGTGCTCGGGTTCCAGGACGCCAAGACGGCAATGACCGTTCACGCCGTGGTCGGCATTCTGGTCGCCGTGCTTGCTGCGATCGAGCTCTGGATGATGTCCCAGAACCCGCCGCGGCTCACGACGAACCGATAACGGTCAACGTCCCACCGGCACCACGCCGTCGGCACCACGCCGTGAGCGGGTGGGACGTCAGTTCGACCGCGATCCGCGCGATAGCGCTAGGAAAGCACCGACGCCCGCACGATCACGAAGACGATTCCGATCGCTGTCAGGCCGAACGAGACGGCCGCCAGCGGCAACAGGACGTCGATCGCGGCATGCGAACCGTGAAGCTTTGCGTCCCAGACCGTGAACTCGCCGGCTTCCCAATCGTGCAGCGACGTCGCCCCCAAATGCCGCTCGTACGGCATTTGATATCTCCTCCAGACACGCGAAATGGTCCATGGCAGCAGGATCGCGACCACGAACAGCAGCGTTACCAAAGCGAGGGAAACGCTGACATCACTGCTACGGTCAAACAGCGCCCACGCCATGAGCGCGAACCATGCGACGAGGCCGACCGCCGCCCCGTAGATTTTGGGATGAAGTTCGTCGAAGACGAGATCTCGTTTCATGACGATATCCTGCGCTGGCTGCGAAGCAGGTTTCAACGACGATTTTGGGATTGCGGACCGCGATCAATCAGCCCGCTCAGCCAAGCCCCTTTGAGGACCAGATCCTGTGTCCGGTGGGACCTAGATGAAAATCCCAGTGCTCGGCGGCAAAGCTCTAACCCTGGCCCGAGGCAGCAGTTTCATTAAATCGAGCGGCACCGACGGCTCTCGTTAAGCCCGGGCGGAGCTGCTGCGAGCAACAGGTAAGCCGGCAATTCAGCCGAACGTTTTCAGCGACGCGATGGCAAGAGAGCCATGGCATGAGACGCTGTAGGGCCGCACCGCCTTGCCGCACTACAACGTCAAGTTTCGTTTGCCAAAGCCGCGTGACGGGCGAATACTTTCCAGAAAAATGGGGGGTCACGCCATGAAAACCAGGCTCGCCTGCGCAGCCGTCGCCGCTGCGCTTTTCGCCGCCACGAGTGCATCGGCTGACAGCTGGGAGGTCACTCGGCTCGTTCCCGGCTCGGCGTTCCATGGCGTGCACGGGCTCGGAATCGACAAGGCTGGCCATCTGTTCGCCGGCAGCGTCGCGGGCGCAGCGCTCTACGAGGTCGACATTGCGGGCGCTACCGCAAAGGTTGCAATCCCAGCTCCAATCGGAATGGCCGACGACATCGCGTTCGCGCCTGATGGCACTATGGCCTGGACCGGATTCCTCGCCGGCGATCTCTATGCGCGCAAGGGCGACGGACCGATCAGGAAGCTTGCGAGCGGCCTTCCCGGCATCAACTCGCTCGCCTTCCGCAAGGACGGCAGGCTCTACGCCACCACTGTCTTCCTCGGCGATGCGCTCTACGAGATCGACGTCGAGGGCGTCAAACCGCCCCGCCAGATCATGGAGAAGATGGGCGGTCTCAACGGCTTCGAGTTCGGTCCGGACGACAAGCTCTACGGTCCGCTCTGGTTCAAGGGCCAGGTCGCCAAGGTCGATATCGACAAGGCCGAGCTGACCGTCGTCGCCGATGGCTTCAAGGTCCCGGCTGCGGTGAACTTCGATTCCAAGGGCAATCTCTTCGTGGTCGACACTGCGCTCGGCCAGCTCGTGCGGGTCGATCCCAAGTCGGGCGCCAAGACCGTGGTCGCGCAGCTGAAGCCATCGCTGGACAATCTCGCCATCGACGACAAGGACCGCATCTACGTCTCCAACATGGCCGACAACGGCATCCAGGAGGTCGACCCGGCGACGGGCCAGGCCAAGCAGATCATCATCGGCAAGCTCGCCCTGCCCGGGGGCATCGGCGTCACCTCGGATAACGGCAAGGATACGATCCACGTCGCCGACGTGTTCGCCTATCGCACTGTGGACGGTGCGACCGGCGAGGTCACCGAGAAGGCGCGCATGCACGCTGCCGGCGTCACGCTCGAATATCCGATGAGCGCGACGGCGCAGGACAGCGACGTGGTCCTGTCGAGCTGGTTCACCGGCACGGTGCAGGTGATCGACGGCAAGACCGGCGCCACGCGCGAGATGCTGCACGGCTTCAAGGCGCCGCATGACGCGGTCGTGCTCGCGGACGGCAGCATCCTGGTGGCCGAGCTCGGCACCAAGTCACTGGTCAAGGTGAGCGGTGAGCACGGCAAGGATCGCAGCACGCTGATCGGCGCGCTCGAAGGCCCGGTCGGGCTCGTTCGCGGGAAAGCCGACGAGGTCTACGTGACCGAGGCGTTTGCGGGCCTCGTCTCCAGGATCGACAGCAACGGGGAAAAGACCGTGATCGCCAAGGAGCTGAAGATGCCCGAAGGCATCGCGCGCACCGGCGACGGCAAGCTGATCGTCGCGGAGGTAGGCGCCAAGCGGCTGATCGAGATCGCACCGGAGAGCGGCAAGATCACCGAGATCGCCGCCAATCTGCCGATCGGCCTGACCGGCGCCCCCGGCGGCTTGCCGACGCATATTCCGACGGGCGTCGCGGTCGGGACAACGGGCGTGATTTACTTCAGCTCGGACCTTGAGAACGCGATCTACAGGGTGGTGAAAAAGTAGCATCCGCCGGACCAGGCCTGACTGCGGAACCCGCGCGCGGGTTTCCGGTTAGAGGCTAACGGGAAGCCGACCAGCAGGAGGATCGCCCCATGACGCGCCTCTCACGCGACGATGTCGTCAAGGCCGTGGACCGGGCCGACGACGTCACCATTGCCCAGATCATCGGGACCGGCGCGACCGCCGAAGAGCTCGCTGAGGCCCAGGCTTGGCTCGCCAATGACGAGCCCATGATCAACGATCTGCGCCCGCTGGCGCAGGGGCGGGTGCGCGAGCTGGTGGATATTCTCTCGGAGCTGGAAGAGGACGATGAAGAAGTTGGACCGGCCAACCCAGGCTCCGCCTCTGCACTCGGGTAACTGGCGAGCCAGCCAACAAAGCAGAAACGCCCCGGAGAGGTTGACCTCTCCGGGGCGTTTTGTCGCTTTCGGACGGCAATACCGCTCAGTTCAACTTCCGCTTCGGCACCGGCGCCTCGAACTGGGTGATCTCCGCGGTTTGCGGCGCCTTGCCGTTGAAGGTCAGGACGTTGCCTTCGGACGAGATCGCGACATTGTCGCCGTCCCTGACATCGCCGGCCAGGATCATCTCGGCGAGCGGATCCTGCAGGTAGCGCTGAATCACCCGCTTCAGCGGCCGTGCGCCGTAGGCGGGATCCCAGCCCTTGGCGGCGAGCCAGTCGCGACCCGCGGCATCGAGGCTCAGCACGATCTTGCGATCGGTCAGGAGCTTCTGGAGCCGCGCGAACTGGATCTCGACGATCCGACCCATCTCGCTCCGCTGCAGACGGTGGAACAGGATAATCTCGTCGACGCGGTTGAGGAATTCGGGGCGGAAATGTGCCCGCACCATTCCCATCACCTGCTCGCGCACCGCCGAGGTGTCCTCGCCCTCCGGCTGGTTCACCAGGAATTCCGAACCGAGGTTCGAGGTCATGATGATCAGCGTGTTGCGGAAGTCGACGGTACGGCCCTGACCATCGGTCAGGCGGCCGTCATCGAGCACCTGCAAGAGGACGTTGAAGACGTCGGGGTGCGCCTTCTCGATCTCGTCGAACAGCACGACCTGGTAAGGCCGGCGCCGCACCGCTTCGGTGAGCGCGCCGCCCTCGTCATAGCCGACATAGCCCGGAGGCGCGCCGATCAGCCGCGAGACCGAGTGCTTCTCCATGTATTCGGACATGTCGAGGCGGACCATCGCGGTCTCGTCGTTGAAGAGGTACTCGGCCAAGGCTTTCGTCAGCTCGGTCTTGCCGACGCCGGTGGGCCCCAGGAACATGAACGAGCCGGTGGGGCGGTTCGGATCCTGCAGGCCGGCGCGCGAGCGGCGCACGGCGGTTGCGACCGCACGCACCGCCTCGGCCTGACCGACGACGCGCTTACCGAGCTGCTCCTCCATCTTCAGGAGCTTCTCCTTCTCGCCTTCCAGCATCTTGTCGACGGGCACGCCGGTCCACCGCGAGACCACCTGCGCGATGTGGTTGGCGGTGACCGCCTCCTCCATCATCTCGCCGGAGTTCTCCTTGGCTTCGATGTCGGCAAGCTTCTTCTCGAGCTCGGGGATCCTTCCATAGGCCAGCTCGCCGGCCTTCTGGAATTCGCCGCGCCGCTGAGCATTGGCGAGCTCGACACGCAGGCCGTCGAGCTCGGCCTTCAGCTTCTGGGCATTGGAGAGCTTGTCCTTCTCCGCGCTCCAGCGCGCCGTCAGCGCCGCCGACTTCTCTTCCAGCTCGGCCAGCTCCTTCTCGAGCGCTTCGAGACGGGTCTTGGAGCCCACATCGCTCTCCTTCTTGAGAGCCTCCTGCTCGATCTTGAGCCGGATGATCTCACGGTCGAGCGAGTCCAGCTCTTCGGGCTTGGAATCGACCTGCATCTTCAGCCGTGCCGCGGCCTCGTCCATCAGGTCGATCGCCTTATCGGGGAGGAAGCGGTCCGTGATGTAGCGATTGGACAGCGTCGCGGACGCCACCAGCGCGGAATCGGCGATCCGCACGCCATGGTGCTGCTCATACTTGTCCTTCAAGCCGCGCAGGATCGAGATGGTGTCCTCGACCGAGGGCTCGCTGACGAAGATCGGCTGGAAGCGCCGCGCCAGCGCGGCGTCCTTCTCGACGTGCTTCTGATACTCGTCGAGCGTGGTCGCGCCGATGCAGTGCAGCTCGCCGCGGGCGAGCGCCGGCTTGAGCAGGTTGGAGGCGTCCATCGCGCCGTCGCCCTTGCCGGCACCGATCAGCGTGTGCATCTCGTCGATGAACAGGATGAAGGTGCCCTCGCTCCCGGTCACCTCCTGGAGCACGGCCTTCAGCCGCTCCTCGAACTCGCCGCGGTATTTTGCGCCCGCGATCAGTGCCCCCAGGTCGAGCGCCAGCAGCTTCTTGTCCTTCAGGCTCTCCGGCACGTCGCCGTTGACGATGCGCAGCGCGAGGCCTTCCGCGATGGCGGTCTTGCCGACGCCGGGCTCGCCGATCAGGACGGGGTTGTTCTTGGTTCGGCGCGAGAGCACCTGGATGGTGCGGCGAATCTCCTCGTCGCGGCCGATCACCGGATCGAGCTTGCCGTCGCGCGCGGCCTGGGTCAGGTCGCGGGCATATTTCTTCAGCGCGTCGTAGGCGTTCTCGGCGGTCGCAGAGTCCGCAGTCCGGCCCTTGCGCAGCGCCTCGATCGCCGCATTGAGGTTTTGCGGCGTGACCCCGCCCTTGGCGAGGATGGCGCCGGCCTCGCTGGTCTTCTCCAGCGTCAGCCCGAGCAGCAGCCGCTCGACGGTGACGAAGCTGTCGCCGGCCTTCTCGCCGGCCTTTTCGGCGGCATCAAAAGTGCGGGCGAGCTCGGGCGCCAGGTAGATCTGGCCGGCACCACCGCCGGAGACCTTCGGCACCTTATTAAGGGCGTCCTCGGTCGCCTTCAGAATGGCTCGGGAATTGCCGCCAGCGCGGTCGATCAGACCGGCAGCGAGCCCCTCATTGTCGTCCAGGAGGACTTTCAGGACGTGCAGCGTGGAGAACTGCTGGTGCCCCTCGCGCATCGCGAGCGACTGCGCAGACTGGATGAAGCCCCTGGATCGTTCGGTATACTTCTCGATATTCATCTTTTCTGTCCCTCGGCCTGCCCTTGGGGCCCTCTCAGGCACCCCAATACGGCATCTTCATTGGGTTTCCGCTTACCGCATTGAGGTTTCTCAAGCAGCAAACGGCCGTCTTTTGCCGGCGTTGCCGCCGGCCTGAGGCAGATGTGGGAAGCGGGTTGCGGATGCGAAAGAGGCGGCTTCACAAATTCGTGCGCGCGTGGGCGGGCTTGGCGCTGGTGGGCCGAATCCCTTAAGTAGCGGCATGACAGCCAACCATACCGCCGAGATCACCGGCCTCTATCGCTACCCGATCAAGGGCCTGACGCCGGAACGCCTGTCGCGCGCCACTTTGCGGGTCGGCCAGACCCTGCCGGCCGACCGCCGCTACGCCATCGAGAACGGCCCGAGCGGGTTCGATCCTGATGCTCCCGAATGGAAGCCTAAAATCCAGTTTCTGATGCTGGCGCGCAATGAGCGACTGGCTGAGCTCGACAGCCGGTTCGACGACGCCACCAATGTGTTGACGATCCGCAAGGACGGCCAAATCGTCGCCAGCGGCGATCTCGAGACCGCCGCCGGGCGCGCCGCCATCGAGGCTTATTTCAGCGAGAACTTCCAGCCCGAGTTGAAGGGCCCGCCCAAGGTTCTGTCCGGCCGCGACCACAGCTTCTCCGACGTCGCCCGCAAGGTCGTCTCTATCATCAATCTCGGCAGCGTTCGCGCGATCGAGACCATGCTCGGCGGCGTCGCCGTGCATCCCCTGCGCTTCCGCGCCAATCTCTACGTCAAGGGCTGGCCGGCCTGGTCGGAGCTCGATCTCGTCGGCCAGACGCTTGCGATCGGGCAGGCCCGGCTGAAGGTGATCAAGCGCATCGTGCGCTGCCCGGCCACCAATGTCGATCCTGAGACCGCCAAGCGCGATCTCGAGATCCCGCCCACGCTCTCGCGCCATCTCGGCCACATGGACTGCGGCATCTACGCCGAGGTGATCGAAGGTGGCGAGATCGGGGTTGGTGATACGGTTGCGGTGGAGCAGCCGAAGCTGGTGTGACGGACGCACACTCCGTCACTGCGAGCGCAGCGAAACAATCCAGAGATCTGTCCGCTAAGTTTGCTGCCGTAGATGGGTAAAGCGAAGCGTGCCCACCATTCCCGCTAACGAACGCTGACGTGCCGCCGGTGGGCACGGCGCTTACGCGCCTTTGCCCACCCTACGCGTCTCACGTCAGTTCGGCATCACATACGCATAGATCCGGCCGCGCGAGACCGGCGCTTCGCGGACGCGGTTGCCGTTGTTGCCGGAGATCATGATCGGATTGCCCTGCGCATCGATGCCGGTAATGATGCCGACATGGCCACCGCGGCGGCCGCGCGACATCACCGCGATGGCGCCGACCTGCGGACCGGAGACGCGCGTGCCATAGCGAGCGAACGAGCTCGCCATGTCGGAGCCGGTGCCCTTATGACCGGTATGCTCCAGCACCATGTTCATGAAGCGCGCGCACCACAGGCTACCGCGGCCGGTCGGATTGCCGCCAAGATAGCGGCGGGCCTCGGATACGAGGCCCGATCCGCCAGCGAAGCCGCCGCTCGCAGCCATGCTGTTATTGCCCATGCCGCCGCTGTTGGCGTTCGGATTGTAGCTGGCCTGGGTGTCGGCGAAGCCGCCCGCCTGCAATTGCGCGGCGCTGCGCTCGAAGCGCGAGCTGCGTGCATGATGGCGGTGGTGATGATGCCTGGCGTGGTGCACGTTAGCGTGCCGCTCTGCGCTATGACGATGATGTGGCCGGGCCGAGGCCGGAGAAACGAACGCGGCGACCGCCGCGAAGAAAAACGCCAGCGCGACAACACAACGCGACAGGCGGAACGCAAACAACTCAACCATACTTCATCCTTCGTTACACCCCACTTCCCGTCGGCCCGTGCGGTGGCCGACATCCGCCGGGGCGTAAAGCTTCCGGATGTGGCGAGAAAAAGACGCCACGCCCGGCGAATGGCTGCGATGATCTTGTATCGGGACTGGCCTGATGCTGCCGCATTGCGGACAACTGCGTTAACTGCAATCCTGCAAACGCGGCTTGAAGAGAGGGAAACAGTTAATGCCCCACGCCACGACCAAGGACGACGTTCGCATCTATTTCGAAGAAGCGGGTCAGGGAACGCCGATACTTTTTCTGCACGAGTTCGCGGCCGACTACACCAATTGGGAGCCGCAGATGCGCTACTTCTCGCGCAGCCATCGCTGCATCACCTATTCGGCGCGCGGCTACACGCCGTCGGACGTGCCTGACGGCGAGGTCTACACCTACACGCATTTCTACACCGATGCGCTTGCCGTGCTCGATCACCTCAAGATCGAGCGCGCGCATCTCGTCGGGCTGTCGATGGGTGCCTACTCATCGCTTCAGATCGGGCTCAACGCGCCGCAGCGCGCGTTGTCGATGACGCTCGCCGGCGTCGGCTCCGGCTCGGAGATCGAAAATCTCGAGAACTGGCGCAAGCAGTGCCGCGCCAATGCAGAGCAGTTCGAGACGCTCGGCTCCGTCGAGGTCGCGAAGGTTACGCGCGAGGCGCCGAGCCGGATTCCCTTCCTGGTGAAGGACTCGCGCGGCCATGCCGATTTCTACGCTGCCCTGGCACGGCACGATGCCAAGGGATCGGCGCGCACCATGCGCGGCTTCCAGGGCGGCCGTCCCTCGATTTATACGATGACGGACGCGATCGCGAAGGTGGCAACACCCGCGCTGATCATCTGCGGCGACGAGGATGATCCGTGCATCGGGCCGAGCCTGTTCCTGAAGAAGCATCTGCCTGCGCCCGGGCTCGCGATGTTTCCGAAGTCGGGCCACGTGCTCAATCTGGAAGAGCCGGCGCTGTTCAACGAAAGCGTGGAGCGGTTCGTGACGCTGGTGGAAGCCGACCGCTGGCCGGTGCGCGATCCGCGGTCGTTGGCGGCGCATTAGATCGGCGGAGCCGAACACTCCGTCGCGTAGCCCGGATGGAGCGAAGCGTAATCCGGGATTCTCGAGCGCGGCACGACCTGCCCCGGATTGCGCTTCGCTCCATCCGGGCTACGGAATGACGCCTACGGCGTCACTTCCCCCCGCCCCTGCTCAGCAGAAACACGCCCTGCTCGCCGAACATGTTCCACACCCACCACGGCAGATTGAGCGGCACGGGACGGCCGTGGAGATCGAGCGCCACCGAGCGCTCCATCTTGACGTTGATCTCGTCGCAGAGCTGCACGAAGTCCTTGATGGTGCAGAAATGGATGTTGGCGGTGTCGTACCAGGTCGCCGGCAGATTCTCCGTGCGCGGCATGTGGCCGCCGATCAGGAGCTGCAGCCGCATCTTCCAGAACCCGAAATTCGGGAACGACACGATGGCCCGGCGGCCGATGCGCAACAGGTTCTCCAGCACGACCTTCGGCTGCCGCGTCGCCTGCAGCGTCTGCGACAGGATCACGTAGTCGAAGGCGTCGTCGGGATAGTTGACGAGGTCGGTGTCGGCATCGCCCTGCACCACCGCAAGACCCTTGGCGACGCAGCGGTTGACGCCCTCGCGCGACAGCTCGATGCCGCGGCCGTCGATGCCGCGGGTCTCCAGCAGCTGAAGCAGATCGCCGTCGCCGCAGCCGACGTCGAGCACTTTGGAGCCCGGCTTGACCATCTCGGCCACCAGCAGATGGTCGGCACGAAACTGGCCGGACGGCGCGGTCGCAACGCCGTTCAGAGGCAGCACTTGCTGGACGGACATCGCTAGCCGTCCTTAATGCTGAGCCCGCGGGCCTTGCCTGCCGATTGCAGGAAGGCGCGGGAGATGTCGAAGAATTCGGGCACGTCGAGCAGGAAGGCGTCATGTCCGCGATCAGTCTCGATCTCGGCAAACGACACCCGGGCGCTCGAGGCGTTCAGCGCGTGCACCAGCGCGCGCGATTCAGATGTCGGAAACAGCCAGTCGCTGGTGAAGGAGACCACGCAGAAGCGGGTCTGGATGCCGGCGAACGCCTTCGCCAGCACGCCGCCATGGTCGGCGGCGATGTCGAAATAGTCCATCGCGCGGGTCAGATAGAGATATGAGTTGGCGTCGAAGCGCTCCACGAAGGACGAGCCCTGGTAGCGCAGATAGCTTTCGACCTGGAAGTCGGCGTCGAACGAGAAGGTCGGCAGCTCGCGGTCCTGCATGCGCCGGCCGAACTTGCGATGCAGCGCCGCGTCCGAAAGATAGGTGATGTGCGCCGCCATCCGCGCCACCGCGAGCCCGCGATGCGGATGGATAGCGCGGTCGGCATAGCCGCCGCCGTGCCAGTCGGGATCGGCCATCACGGCCTGACGGCCGAGCTCGTGGAAGGCGATGTTCTGCGCCGAGTGCCGCGTCGCGCAGGCAATCGCGAGCGCGGAGAACACGCGGGCAGGATAGGCCGCGGTCCATTGCAGCACCTGCATGCCACCCATCGAGCCGCCAACGACCGCAAACAGCGTGTCGATGCCGAGCCGGTCGATCAGCATCGCCTGCGCGCGCACCATGTCGGGAATGGTGATGACGGGGAAATCCAGACCCCAGACCTTGCCGGTGGCGGGATTGATCGACGCCGGCCCGGTCGAGCCCATGCAGCCACCGATCACGTTGGAGCAGATGATGAAGTAGTGCTTGGGATCGATGGGGCGGCCGGGGCCGACCAGCGTCTCCCACCAGCCGGGCTTGCCGGTGACGGGATGCACATTGGCAACATGCTGATCACCGGTCAGCGCATGGCAGATCAACACGGCGTTGGAGCGATCGGCATTGAGCTCGCCATAGGTCTGGTAGGCGATCTGGAACGGGGAGAGATCGACGCCGCAATCGAGCCGCAGCGGCTGCTCGGTGCCGAAATGCGCGACCTGCGAGCTTGGATGATCCACCTCATGCGACCGTTCGTCGGCGCTGATCGCAGGACTCGGTATCGACTTGACGCTACCCATCTCTGACATCGACCTCGTTTGCGACTGGCCGCTAGACCGCGCCGCTGACATCAGGCCATGAAAAACCCGGCCTGAACGATAGGTTCGGCCGGGATCGGAAGCGTCCCCGGCCTGTTTAGCGAGTTTTTTAACGTGGCTGCAAGCCGGCCGGCTCAAATGACCACGGAACAGGCAAAAGGTACCGTCTTGGGCCATTTACGTCAAGTCGCGGCCGGATCGAGCCAAATCGCCTCGCGCTGCCCGCGGAACGAGCCATCATTCTCTTTGCTTTCGCCGCCCCGACTGCCTAATCAGGACATTGATCGCAGCGGTCACGGCTGTACCAATTGTCTTGCCGATCCGCACCGGAACGCCCTTCAACAGCCTCTGTCAGACATGACCCAACGTCCGCCCGCGCCACCATCGCTCCAGGAACTGCGCAAGGAGATCGACGCGATCGATGAGGGCATGCATCGCCTGCTGATGCAGCGCGGCGACATCATCGACCGCCTAATCCAGGTCAAACAGACCCAGGAGGTCGGCTCGGCATTTCGGCCTGCGCGCGAGGCCGCCATGATGCGCGACATCGTGCAGCGCCATCGCGGCATCCTGCCGCTCGACACGGTCGAGAGCATCTGGCGCGTCATCATCTCGACGTTCACTTATGTGCAGGCGCCGTTCTCCGTGCATGCCGACGTTTCGGTGAGCGAGCCGGCGATGCGCGATTCCGCGCGCTTCCATTTTGGCTTCACGGTGCCCTACGTCGCGCATTTCAGCGCGCAGGCTGCGGTCGAGGCGGTAGCGAAATCCAAAGGCGACCTGGCGCTGGTCTCAGCCACCTCCAGCCGCACACCGTGGTGGCTGGAGCTCGAAGCGGAAGGCGCACCGAAGATCATCGCGCGGCTGCCTTTCGTCGAGCGTGCCGATCATCCGGCGGCAATGCCGGTGTTCGCAGTCTCGCGCGTCGCCGACAGCGCCCTGGTGACGGAGGTCGAGACCTTCAGCGTGCGCGTCTCCGGGTGGAACGCCGAGGTCGCGCGTGCGCTGTCGCCGCTCGCCGAGATCGTGGCGGTGCCCGATACCGCTTTCGACGGCGCGGCGCTGCTGGTCTCGGTCACCGGCGCGACCAGCATCGACAAAATCAGGGCTGCCCTGATCGAGGCGGGGGCCTCGGTGCGCTCCACGGCCCTCGTCGGCAGCCACGCAACGCGCTATACGGTGCCCCCGACCGGGGCGAAATCGTAAATCGCGAGCAGCCCAGCCTATCCGGAGTCCAAGATGTCCCGCCCCGTGCCGAATCCCGGCATTCTCGATATTGCGCCCTACACCCCCGGCAAGAGTCCGGTGCCGGAGCCGGGCCGCAAGGTGTTCAAGCTCTCGGCCAACGAGACGCCGTTCGGGCCCTCGCCCAAGGCGATCGCGGCGTTCAAGCACGTGGCGGATCATCTCGAAGACTATCCGGAAGGCACCTCGCGCGTGCTGCGCGAGGCGATCGGCCGCTCTTTCGGGCTCGATCCCAACCGCATCATCTGCGGCGCCGGCTCCGACGAGATCCTCAATCTGCTCGCGCACACCTATCTCAGCCAGGGCGACGAGGCGATCTCGACCACCCACGGCTTCCTGGTCTACCCGATCGCAACCATGGCGAACGGGGCCAAGAACGTCGTCGCGCCCGAGACGAACTTCACTGCCGACGTCGATGCTGTTCTCAAGGCGGTCACGCCGCGCACAAAGCTGGTCTGGCTCGCCAACCCCAACAATCCGACCGGCACCTATCTGCCGTTCGACGAAGTCAAGCGGCTGCGCGCCGGCCTGCCCTCGCACGTGCTCTTGGTGCTCGATGCCGCCTATTGCGACTACGTCTCGCGCAACGATTACGAGATGGGGATCGAGCTCGTTGCCACCACCGAGAATACGGTGGTGACGCACACCTTCTCCAAGATCCACGGCCTCGCCGCGCTCCGCATCGGCTGGATGTTCGGGCCCGAGCACATTATCGACGCCGTCAACCGCATCCGCGGCCCCTTCAACGTGTCGACGCCGGCGATGTATGCCGCGGTCGCCGCGATCGAGGACACCGCGCATCAGGCGATGTCGAAGCAGTTCACCGAGACCTGGCGCAACTGGCTCACCGAGGAGATCGGCAAGCTCGGGCTGAAGGTGACGCCAAGCGTCGCCAATTTCGTGCTGATTCACTTCCCGACCGACAAGGGCAAGACTTCGGATGACGCCGACGCCTTCCTGACCAAGCGGGGCCTCGTGCTGCGCACGCTGAAGAACTACGGCCTGCCGCATGCGCTGCGCATGACCATCGGCACCGAGGAGGCCAACCGCCTCGTGGTCGAGGCCTTGCGCGACTTCATGGGCGGCAAATGAGCGCGCAGGCGCACTTCCAGCGCGTCGCGCTGATCGGCTTCGGCCTGATCGGCGGCTCGATCGCGCGCGCCGCGAAGCTCCAGGGCCTCGCTTCCGAGATCGTCACCACCGCGCGCTCGGAGAAGACGCGCGCGCGGGTTGCCGAGCTCGGCATCGTCGATCAGGTCGTTGCGACCAATGCGGAGGCGGTGAAGGATGCCGATCTCGTCATCCTCTGCATTCCCGTCGGCGCCTGCGGACCTGTGGCGCAGGAGATCGCCGGGCATCTGAAGCCAGGAGCGATCATCTCCGACGTCGGCTCAGTCAAGGGCGCGGTGGTCCGGGACATGGCACCGCACCTGCCGCAAGGCGTTCATTTCGTGCCGGCGCATCCGGTGGCGGGCACCGAGCATTCGGGTCCGGATTCCGGCTTTGCCGAGCTCTTCATCAACCGCTGGTGCATCCTGACCCCACCTGATGGCACCGATGCGACGGCGACCGATCGCCTGCGCGCCTTCTGGGCGGCGATGGGCGCCAAGGTCGAGGTGATGACCCCGGATCATCATGATCTCGTGCTCGCGATCACCAGCCATCTGCCGCATCTGATCGCCTACACCATCGTCGGCACAGCCGACGAGCTGGCGCAGGTGACGGAATCCGAGGTGATCAAATTCTCCGCCGGCGGTTTTCGCGATTTCACCCGCATCGCGGCGTCCGACCCGACAATGTGGCGCGACGTCTTCCTCGCCAACAAGGAGGCCGTGCTGGAGATGCTCGGCACCTTCACCGAGGATCTCGCCAAGCTCACCCGCGCGATCCGCCGCGGCGACGGCGAGGCCCTGTTCGACCACTTCACCCGCACCCGCGCCATCCGCCGCGGCATCGTCGAGATCGGCCAGGATTCGGCCGCGCCGGATTTCGGCCGGCCGCACGCGGCACTGAAGAAGCCGTAGCTTCCCTCTCGTCATTCCGGGGCGCGTGAAGCGCGAACCCGGAATCTAGAGATTGCCGCGCGAGATTCTCAGGTGCGCAATTGCGCACCATAGTTCATTCGCTTCGCGAATGCCCCGGAATGACGGCAAGTCAATACAGTGGCGGGATCTGGCCGACCTTGACCGGGCCGAGCAGCACGGCGCCGTCGACGAATTTCAGCGGGAAGCTCCGCGCCTTCTTGCCTTCCAGCGTGCTCTCGGTGCCGATCGAATTGATGCCGGCCGCCACGCCGGCATTGGCGTTCTGCTTGATGACTTTGCCGAGGCCGGGCACCGCGCGGTCGAGCGCGCCGAACAGATTGTTGAGATCCTGCGACTTCACGCCGGGCGCGACGCGGTCGAGCGTTGCCTGCGGCACGCCTTCCTCCAGCATCTTCTCGATGCCGAGCGCAGGGATCACGCGCTCGAGGCCGGTCACCGTCATCTGCAATTCGCCGTCGAGTCGGCCATTGGCCGAGAGGCTGAGCGTGCCGGCAGCAACCGCGATCATCTCACCCTGCTGGATCCGCGACTGAACGATCTCGATGTGACCGCCGGCGGCCTGGATCTCGCGGAAGCGCTGCGGCCAGGGCTTTGGCGTGAGATCGGAGAGGCCGGTGACCTTGGCGCGGGTGTCTGCCTCGAACGGCTCGGCGAGCAGCGGATGGACGCCTTGGATGCTGCCTTGCGCGACATGGAGCACGGTCTCGATCACAGGATGATCCGACGATGATCCGTCGGCGAGGCGGCCGTGCAGCTCGACCTGCTTGGCGCGCGCAAGCGGCACCTGCACGCTGCCGTCGAGACGGTTGAGGCTGGGATCGTCGAACACGATGGAAGCACGGTCCGGCACAGCCGGCAGGCCAGCCACGCTGGCGCGGCCCTTGCTCCAATTCACCACGAAGGTGTTTTGCGTGACCCCGTCGATGAGCGTCGCAGGCGCGGAGAATTCAGCGATGACGCGCTTGGGATCGTAAACCTGGGCGACGACCAGGATGTTGTCGAGCTTCGCCGTGAACGGCGTCTTGCTCGCGTTTTGCGAGACCAGGGCGACGCTGGCGCCGGAGCACTGGACCTCGAAGCGGAATGGGAAGCCCGCGATCGAGCGCTTGGTGCAATCATAGATGCGGCCGGATTTGGCTTCCTGCGCCCGCCAGGCGTCTGCGGCGATTTCGGTCTGCGACGCGGCGTAGAACCAGAAGCAGCTCCAGGCGACGGCGAGGATCAAGACGAGGACGGGTGCGATGAAAAGGCCCCAACGGGAGCGGCGGCCTGTGGCAACGGTCATATCGGACATGCGGCGACCCTTTGGCCTCAGATTCAGGCAAATGTAAGCGGGGCCGGCCCCCGACGAAAGACGGAGAATTCGCTTCGCTTCGGAACATGGTTCTGGTAGCCGTTCCCGAAATGTCCGAAATCTCCCTCCCCTCCGTCACCACCGCCAAGGGCGACCTCTGGGTGTTCGGCTACGGCTCGCTGATGTGGCGGCCGGGCTTCGACTTCGAGGAACGCGTCCCGGCGCGGCTGGTCGGCGAGCATCGGGCGCTCTGCGTCTATTCCTTCGTGCACCGCGGCACACCGGAGAAGCCGGGCCTGGTGCTCGGGCTCGACCGCGGCGGCGCCTGTCGCGGCATCGCCTTTCGCGTCGCCGAGAAGAACCGCGCCGACGTCGTCGCTTACTTGCGCGCCCGCGAGCAGGTCACGTCGGTCTATCGCGAGGTGATGCGCTCGGTGTGGCTGGAGAACGATGCGCGCCAGCGCGTCTCCGCGCTCGCCTATGTCGTCGACCGCGGTCATGTGCAATATGCCGGCCGTCTGTCGCTCGCCGAGCAGCACCGCCATGTCATCCAGGGCCACGGCCAGTCCGGCGCCAACCGCGACTACGTCACCGCGACGGTAAAGGCGATCGAGACCGAAGGCTTTCGCGACGCGCAGCTGCATCAGCTTGCATTGATGCTGCACGGTGATGCGCATTCGCTGCACGCGCCGGCTCCGAACGAAGACAGCGAAAGTCGCTAGCCGCTGGTCGGCGCGTAGCTTGGCGCACTACCGATCAACTGCTCCTGCTCTTTCCGCCCCGCTTCGACGAGGCGCCCGGTAGCGTCCTCGATGACCGTTTGCACGCGGGAGAGAAATTCGTCCTTCGGCAGACCCGGCGGCAACGGTTCGAGAAACTCCACCACGAGCGTGCCCGGATAGCGCATGAAGGTGCGACGCGGCCAGAACAGGCCGGAATTGAGCGCGATCGGCAGGCACGGCACGCCGCAGGACGAATAGATCTGTGCAAAACCGGTCTTGTAGTCGGGCGGCGCGCCCGGCGCGCGGCGCGTGCCTTCCGGAAAGATCACGAGCTGCCGGCCACTGCGCACCGCCTCGCGCGCCCGCCGCGTCATGTCCAGAAGCGCCTTCACGCCGGCATTGCGGTCGATCGCGATCATTCCGGTCTTGATCAGGAATTGACCGAACACCGGGATCTGCATGAGCTGGCGCTTGAGGATGAAGATCGGCCGGTTGAAGAAACCCAGCAGCGCGAACGTCTCCCAGAAGGACTGATGCTTCGCCACGATCAACAGCGGTCCTTCCGGGATGTTCTCGACGCCGCGGAATTCCACGTTGATGTTGCAGACCACGCGCATCAGGACCAGCGTTGCCTTGGCCCACCATTCCGCCACCGTCAGCATCGCGCGCGGCGGCAATGCGAAAGTCGGCAACGCCAAGATCGCAAGGCAGACCAGCACGGCATAGAACAGCACGTTGAACAGGAGCGAACGCAAGAAAATCAGAAACATCGACGGTCCGATCAATTTGCCAGTCAATTGGCCTGGGCGGTGGCGGGCCGCCTCAGTTGCTGACCTGCAGGCTGCTCCGACATCTCGGGCGAAAGGTCAATCCCGAAATCCTCCAGCCGGACCCTGAGCTCCGCCGCGATGTACTTGACATATTCCGACAGGAGCAGGCGCAGCGTCGAACCCGAGGTCCACCACGGCTCCTCGCGCCATTTGTCGCCGACCACCGCAAACGGGATCAGCGTCGTCTGCGGCATCGCATGCGAGAATTCCACCAGCGCGCGCGGCATGTGATAGTTGGAGGTGACCACGATCAAAGATGTAAATCGGCGCTCCTGCGCCCAGCGCCGCGCCTCGGCCGCGTTGCCGCGGGTCGAGAGCGCGGTGCGGTCGAGATCGACGCAGCAGGTCATGAAGGATTGGTTCTCCGGCAAGGTCCGGGAGATGTCGCTCGCCGTCGAGGTCGGATGCACGCCGGAGATCAGGAGCCGCCTGCCATAGCCGGCAGCCAGCAGCTCCATGGCGTCGGATACCCGCGAGGAGCCGCCGGTCAGCACCACGATGCCGTCCGCCTTGCGGTCCGGCACCATCTCGGCGCCGCGCAATTGCGACAGGAATGCAATGAAGCCCGCCGCCGCGCCGACGAAGGCGAGCGCGATCATCGACACGATTGTCGCGCGCAGCCAGCCGCGCGGCAGTTTCGGCGATCGATCGTCGGTCGGCGAGGTCATGCGATGTCGGTGATCCCTTCCCTGAGTGATTTTATGATGTTTTGAGGCGAAGTGGAGTCCGGTTTCTTCACCCTCTCCTCTTGTGGGAAAGGGTGTCTCGCCGCAAAGCGGCCAGACGGGTGAGGGGTCTCTCTCCGCGCATTCACCTCAGCATTTGTATGCGTGGACAGAACCCCTCATCCGGCGCCATAGCCGAAGCTTCGCTTCGGCGTTCTCAAGAACGGAGGCCGAAGACCTCCTATGCCACCTCTCCCACAAAGGAAGAAGGGAAGAACTCAATCAACATCATTCAAGGTCGCGAACAGGGTCTGGCGCGAGGCCACCGCGGTGATGCCGCCGATCAGAACGGCCTGGACCGCGAGCACGATGTAGCCGGATGGCCGCAGCGAGAAGGTGCCGAGCAGCGCGGCGAACTGGTCGCCGACGGGGGTACCGGAAAACCAGCCTGCGATGGACTCGGAGAAGCCGAACACCAGCATCGCGGCGCCGCCGCCGACCACGCCGCCCTCCAGGCCCAACCTGAGGAAATGACGCAGGAAATGATTGGCGATGTAGCGGTCGCCGGCGCCGACGAAATGCAGGACCTCGACGATCGGACGGTTCGCCGCCATGGCGCCGCGGGTCGCGAACGAAACCGAGATGATCGTGGCGATGATGACGAGCGCGAGGATGCCGAGGCCGGCAAGCACGGTAGCGTTCGTCATCACGCGCATGCGCTCGATCCAAGCGCGGTGATCGTCGACGCTGGCGCCCGGCGCGACCTGCGTCACGCGCGCGCGCAAGGCGCCGAGATCGAGCGGCGTGCCCGGCTGCACGCGCGCGATGATCATGCGCGGCACCGGCAGATCGTCCATCGACAGGCCGGTGCCGAGCCAGGGCTCGAGCAGCTTGCCGCTCTCCTCCTTGGTGAACGGCTTGACCTCGACGATGCCGGCTTGCGCGCGCATCGCCTCCGTCACGGCTGCGGTGTCGCGCTCGAGATCACGGCCGGCCTGCGGACGAACCTGGATGGTGATTTCGCTTGCGACGTCTGACTGCCATTCGGCGGCGGAAGCGCTCACCAGCAGCACCGTGCCCGTGGCCATCGAGGCGAGGAAGGTCATGATAGCGACGACGGCGACCAGCGCTCTGCCGTGGATCGAGGCGCGCGGCACGATCGGCGACATGTTGCGCGCCTTGGCCGGAAGCTGCGGACGCTCCTGTCCGAGATCGACCAGCACGCCGCGCTCGTCTAGCCTACTCATAGACGTGCAGCCGTCCCTGGTGCAGCACCAGCCGCCGTGCTTCGTACTGATCCATCAGGCCGATGTCGTGCGTGGCGATGATGACGGCGGTGCCTGATTTGTTGAGCTCGATGAAGAGTCGCAGCAGGCGGCGACCGAGCGTCGGATCGACGCTGCCGGTCGGCTCGTCCGCGAGCAGCAGCTGCGGCCGCGAGATCACGGCGCGCGCGATCGCCGCGCGCTGCTTCTCGCCGCCCGACAGGATCGGCGGCAGCGCGTCCATGCGATCGCCGAGGCCGACCCAGCGCAACAGGTCGATCACCTCCTTGCGGTAGCTCGACTCGCTGCGGCCCATGACGCGGAACGGCAGCGCGACGTTCTCATAGGTCGTCATGTGATCGAGCAGGCGGAAATCCTGCAGCACGATGCCGATGCGCTTGCGCAGATCGGCGATCTCGTCCTTGCCGAGCTGCGAGATGTCGTGCCCGAAGAGATTGACGAGGCCGCGCGTCGGCCGATGCGACAGAAACAGCAGGCGCAGCAGCGAGGTCTTGCCGGCACCAGACGGGCCGGTGAGGAATTGGAACGAGTGCGCCGGGATCTGGAAACTGAGGTCGCGCAGGATCTCCGGCCCCAGACCGTAACGCAATCCGACATTTTCGAACCGAACCAAGCTCAGCTCCGTTCGAGAGGGGGCGCGGGTCGCGCCACGGCACTCCGCCATGCGCGATCAACGGGTTTTGCCGCCGTTATGGTTTCCGGTTCGTTAACGGTCGCCCTGTAGCATAAGGGGCGCCAGGTTCTCCGCGACCGTGGCATCGTCAAGACCAGTCCAAGACCTTCGTTCATGCATCAAGGCTCGTCCATGCATATCGTCTGCCCCCATTGTATGACATCCTATGCCATCAAGCTCGCGAGCCTTGGGGCGAACGGACGAGCGGTCCGCTGCTCCCGCTGCAAGGAGACCTGGATCGCCCATGCCGAGGATGCCATCGAGGAGGCGTCCGTTCCGGCCATGGCCGCGGCCAGCCGAGGCGACGACCAGTCCGACCTCGCTGAGCAATGGAACTCCTACGCCAAGGACGACGGCACCATTGATGCGCCCGTCATCGACAGCCCCTCGATCGCCAGTGACTGGCCGGATGAGGAGGCCCGCGAAACCGAGGACGAATGGTCAGCGGCGGCCCGGCAGGCCGAGGAGGAGGCCGCCGGCGCACAGCACCAGTCCTGGTTCCGCGGTCTGTTCCGCCGCCGCGGCGCGCGGGTGAGCCGTCCGGTCGGCACCACGGCTCCGCGCAAATCCTATTTTGGCCTGCCGACCGCCTGCGCCGCGATGGGCGCGCTGGTGCTGGCACTGGTGATCTGGCGCGGCGACGTGGTGCGGCTGCTGCCTCAGACGGCGGCGTTCTACAAGATGGTCGGGCTCGAGGTGAACCTGCGAGGCCTCGCCTTCAAGGACGTCAAGCTCTCCAGCGAGACCGTGGACGGTAAGCAGGTGCTGGTGATCGAGGGCGTGATCGTCGGCGAGAGCAAGAAGCCGCTCGACATCCCGCGGCTGCGCTTTGCCGTGCGCGACGCGCAAGGCGCGGAGATCTACGCCTGGAACACGGTGCTGGAACAGACCGTGCTGCGGCCCGGCGAGCGCGCCTTCTTCCGCTCGCGCCTTGCCTCGCCGCCGCCGGAGGGCCGCAACATCGACGTCCGTTTCTTCAACCGGCGCGACATCGCCGGCGGCAGCGTATAATCGACCCCCGCAGGGGAGATTGATCCCAAGGTTGGTCTCATGCCGAAAATCTTGATCGCCGACGACGAGGATTCGATGCGCACGCTCGTGGCGCGCGCCATCGCCATGGACGGCCACGAGACCGTCACCGCCCAGGACGGCGCCGAGGCGCTGGAGATCCTGACCCGCGAGGACGGCGCCTTCGACCTGTTGCTCACCGACATCCAGATGCCGGTCATGGACGGCATCGCGCTGGCGCTCTCCGCCGCGCGCGATTTCCCTGATCTGACCATTTTGCTGATGACCGGCTTTGCCGACCAGCGCGAGCGCGCTTCGAACCTGAATGCGCTGGTGCATGACGTCGTGACCAAGCCTTTCTCGGTCGCCGACATCCGCACGGCCGTGGCGGATGCGCTGGCAGCGAGGAAGGGGTAGCGCAGCGATTTCGTAGCCCGCATGAGCGCAGCGACATCCGGGACCAGCGGCCCCGGATATCGCTTCGCTCATCTGGGCTACAAGATAGGTTAGCGCCTCAAAACTCCTTCAGCAGCCGCTCGAGATAATCGAGTTCGATCTGCGGGCGCGAGGGATCGCCGAGCCGGCGGCGAAGCTCTTCGAGAATGCGGCGAACACGCTGGGTGTCGATCTCGCCGGGAATCTTGACCGTGTAATCGTCACCATATTCGCGCCCGTGCAGCGGACGGCCGAGCGGATCGGTCTGGTTGCCACCGCTCTGCTGACGGCCGGCGCGTTGGCCGGGTCCGTCGCCCTGGCCGTCACCATCGCCCTGCTGCATCGCCTCGGCCATTTTCTGCGCACCCTTGCGCATCGCATCGAGCGCCTTGCCCTGCGAGTCCACGGCGCCGTCGGCATTGCCCTCGCCGAGCTTCGATCCTGCATCGCCCATGGCACCGTCGGCAGCATCCAGACTGCCGTCGTCATCACCCTGGTCGCCGTCCTTATCGCCGCTCTGGCCGGGCTGGCCCTGGTCCCCTTGCTGGCCCTTCTGTCCCTGTTGGCCCTTCTGCCCCTTTTCTCCCTTCTGCATGAGGCCACGCTTGGCAAGCTCGTCCTGCAGCTTCTTCAGGCGATCGCGCAGCCCCTGCTGGTCCTGCTGCAGCTCCGACATGGATTGATCGCCCTGCTTGCCGCGCGAGCGGTCGCGCCGGGAATCCTGGCCCTGCTTGAAGGTCTTGTCGCGCAATTGCTGCTGCTTGCGGATCATGTCGCCGAGCTCGTTGAGCGCCTGCTCCATGTCGCTCTCGCCGGACTGCCCCGGCTGCGCCATCTGGAGACCCTCCAACATCTGCTGGAGCTGCTCGAGCAACTGCTTGGCCGCATCCTTGTCGCCGGAGCGCGACAGGCGCTCCATGCGGTCGATCATGTTCTGCAGATCCTGCTGGCGCAGGACCTTGGTATTCGGGTCGAGCGGCCGCGCCAGCTGCTGCGGGTCATTGTTGTTGCGGAACTGCTCGGCGAGCTGGCGCATGAAATCGTTCAGCGCCTGACGCAGATCCTGCGTGAGCTTCTTGATCTCTTCGTCGCTCGCGCCGCGCTCCAGCGCCTGCTTCAGCGCCTCCTGAGCCGCGCGCAACGCCTTCTCGACGTCGGAGATCTTGCCGTCCTCGATCGTCACCGCAAGCGCCCACAGGCTTGCCACGACCTCGCGCAGGGCATCATCGGTGCGCGCGGCCTCGAGCTGTCGGGCCACGTTGTGCAGGCCGAGATATTGTCCGGGCTCCGGCGTGAACATTTCGGGCGCGATCATCAGCGCATCGAGCGCGGCATACACGTCGGAATTCTTGTTGGCATCGAGCGCGAGAATGCGGCGCTGCTCGATCAGTGCACGTGCCAGCGGCTTGGTGAAGAGCCGTTCGGGCAGGCGCATGTTGAACGGTTCGCTTGCGGCCTCGTTGCCGGCCTCGTCCTTGGCCGTGAGGGTCAGCGTGACCTCGGCGCCGGCATAGGGATCCTCGCTGAGATCCTTCACCGACTGTCCGACGCCGTTGCGGGTCCGCGCATTCGGCAGCGCGAGCGGGAATTGCGGCGGCTGGAACAGCGGCCGCGGCGCCGTCCTGGTGTCGCCATCGCCGGCAGCAGTCTTCGTCCCGTCCTTGGCACCGTCCTTGGCATCGGTCGACCGCGGGGCAAATTTCGCCTCGGCGCCGGTGACGCCGTAATCGTCCTCGATCTTGTAGGAGAGCTGGAGCGCGCCGCGCGCCTGGCGCTCCGGGTCCTTGGCGAGTGCGATCGTCGGCGGACGGTCCGGCGTGGCCGCAAACGCCCATTGCGGCTGGCCGGAGGGCGCGCGGACATGCGCGGTGCCGTCGCCGGAAATGGCAAAATGCTTTTCGTTGGTCCCCTTGGGACTGGCTTCAGTGGGGGCGACTTCCTTGACTCCGCCGGAGACCACGACATCCAGGTTGCCACCGGAGGAGCGCACGATCAGGGTCGAGCCGGCGGGAACGGCGAGCGGGCCGCTGGCGGGCAAGGCCGCAGCCTCCTTGTTGGCGGCCGACAGGATGACCGGCGGCCTACCGGTGTAGAGCGGCGGCGTGACCCAGGCATCGACGCGAACATTGGTCGGCGCCAGCACCCCGTTCCAGTCGAAGGCAGCGCCGAGCCGCATCGCACGCTCGTCACCGGCGGCGAAGAAGGTCGCAACCAGCATCACCATGACGAGGGCACGCAGCGCCCAGGGGTCGTGAAGCGCGAGCCGCGGGTGCGGCAGACCGGCGCGGATGCGCTTGATGGAGGCGAGCGTACGCTCGCGCTGCGCCTGCCACAGCGCCTGCGCGACCGGGTCCTGCGAGGTCAGCGTGTCCGTGAGCGTGGTGGCTGGGCGGTGACGGATGCCGGAGCCACGGTCGAGCCGGGCGAGCGCTTCCTCGCGGCTCGGCCAGCGGAAGCGAATCAGCGGGAACAGGGCGACGACCGCGATCACGGCGAAGAGCGCAAGGCCGATGGCCCGGGCAACGAACGGAACGGCGAGCCAGAGACCAGCCCAGGACACCACCAGGAACAGGCCGGCGACGGTGAGAAGGCGCGCCACATTGGGCCAGGCACGCTCCCACGCGATGGCATAGATAGCCCGATCAAGAGCCTGCGCCAGCTTCAGCCGCGACAGCGCGTCACTGTTGCGGATCAGGTCTGACGGGCCGGGGGTGACGCCGTTCAATCAACTCTCCAGGTTGCCCGGTAGAGAAGAGCCTATCACAACGGCAGCACTGAGGCATCCGTTCCCGTATGGGAGAGCCTCCTTTTCCCGCATAACACGAGGACGTGACTGGCCCGGTGCAACCCCGTAATTTCCGCGCGCCACCCCTGAGGGAACGAAGGAAACGCCATGGACAAGAAGATGCACGACAAGGGCCTGGAAGTCCGCAAAGCGGTGCTGGGCGAGGCCTATGTCAACAACGCCCTGAAGAACGTCGACGATTTCAACCGTCCGTTCCAGGAGATGCTCAACGAATATTGCTGGGGCGCGGTGTGGGGCCGCGAGGAGCTGCCGCGCAAGACCCGCAGCATGCTCAACATCGCCATGATCGCGATCCTCAACCGCCAGCACGAGTTTCGCGCACATCTCAAGGGCGCACTCACCAACGGCGTCACCCGCGAGGAGATCCGCGAGATCCTGATGCAGGTCGCGATCTATGGCGGCATGCCCGCCGCGGTCGACAGTTTCCGCATCGCGCGCGAGGTGTTCGCGGAGATCGACGGGAAGCCGTGAGCCAAGCTAACCGCATTCAATTGCAATGCGCCATCATTGCGAGCGAAGCGAAGCAATCCAGACTGCCTCCGAGGCAACGCCTTTGGATTGCTTCGTCGCTTCGCTCCTCGCAATGACGGCGGGGAGGACACAACACCATGGATATTGGATTCATCGGCCTGGGAAACATGGGTTTTCCAATGGCGCGGCGGCTGATTGAGGCGGGACACCGTCTCGTCGTGTTCGACACGCGCAAGGAGGTCTCGGACAAGCTGGTGGCGCGCGGGGCAACGGCAGCGTCGTCGCCGAAGGACGTCGCCGATCAGGTCGAGACTGTCATGGCGAGCCTGCCTTCGCTGCAGGCTTCGCTCGAGGTCGCCACCGGCGCGAACGGCGTGATCGAGGGCAAGCGCGTCAAACGTTTCATCGACCTCTCCACCGTCGGCTCGGCGATGGCCACGACGATTCACGGCCTGCTCGCCAAGCGCGGCATCGTGCAGATCGACTGTCCCGTCTCCGGCGGCGTCGGCGGTGCCGAGAAGGGCACGCTTGCGGTGATGGTGTCGGGCCCGAAAGCCGAGTTCGAGCTGCTCAAGCCCGCGCTCGACGTGATCGGAAAGGTGTTCTTCATCGGCGAGAAGCCCGGCTCGGCGCAGACCATGAAGCTCGCCAACAATCTCCTCTCGGCCACCGCGATCGTCGCGACGTCGGAAGCGGTGGTGATGGGCGTGAAAGCGGGGCTCGATCCCGCCGTGATGATCGATGTCATCAATGCGGGCTCCGGCATGAACACCGCAAGCCGCGACAAGTTTCCGCGCTCGGTGCTGCCGCGCACCTTCGATTTCGGCTTCGCCACCGGGCTGATGGTGAAAGACGTGCGGCTGGCGCTGGAGGAGATGAAGCAGCTCGGCCTGTCGATGGAAGTTGCCGACGCGGTCGGACGGTTGTGGGAGACGGTCATCAGCGCGGAAGGCGCCGAGTCCGATTTCACCGCGGCGATCAAGCCGATCGAGACGAAGGCCGGGGTTGTGGTTGGGGGGAAGAAATAACGCCGGTTCCGTAGGTCAGTTGCTCATAGCCACGGCGCCGGCTTATCCATCGCAATCAGCTGCTCGACCTCGACGCGCGGGCGCACCACGGCATATTGGTCGCCCTTCACCAGCACCTCCGGCACCAGCGGCCGGGTGTTGTAGGTGCCGGCCTGCACCGCGCCATAGGCGCCAGCGGTCATGATAGCGAGGAGATCGCTGGGCTTTGGCGTCGGCAGCGTGCGGTCGAGCGCGAGATAGTCGCCGGTCTCGCAGACCGGGCCGACGACGTCGGCCATGATGGTGGCGGCGCCCGGGGCGGGCTGCGTCACCGGCAGGATGTCGTGATGGGCCTCGTACAGCGTCGGGCGGATCAAATCGTTCATGGCGGCGTCGATGATGACGAAGTTCTTGCCGTCGCCGTGCTTCACATAGATCACCTTCGTGACCAGGATGCCGGCATTGCCGACGATCATGCGGCCCGGCTCGAACATCAGCGTGCAGCCGAGATTGTGGCTGACGCGCTTGACCATGGCGGCATAGGCGTCGGGCGCCGGCGGCGCCTCACGATCCATGTAGTAGGGGATGCCGAGACCGCCGCCGAAATCGACGTGGCTGATGTTGTGGCCGTCGGCGCGCAGCGTCTGCACGAATTCGGAGAGGATGCGGAACGCGGTCTCCATCTTGGAGAGGTCGGTGATCTGACTGCCGATATGGACATCGGTGCCCGTCACCTCGATCCCCGGCAGCTTCGCGGCGCGCGCATAGACCTCGCGGGCATGGGCGATGGGGATGCCGAACTTGTTCTCCGACTTGCCGGTCGAGATCTTGGCGTGGGTGCCGGCGTCGACATCCGGATTGACGCGCACGGAGATGCGCGCGGTCTTGCCCATCTCGGTCGCCAGCCGCGACAACAGCTCGAGCTCGGGCTCGGATTCGACGTTGAGGCAGAGGATGTCCGCGGCGAGCGCGGCGCGCAGCTCTGCTTCGGTCTTGCCGACGCCGGAGAACAGGATCTTGCTGGCGGGAATGCCCGCGGCCAGCGCACGCTTCAACTCACCGCCGGAGACAACGTCGGCGCCGGCGCCCAGCTTGGCCAGCGTGCGCAGCACCGACTGGTTGGAGTTCGCCTTCATGGCGTAGCAGACCAGCACCTTCTCGCCGGCGAAGGCGTCGGTGAAGACGCGGTAGTGCCGCTCGAGCGTTGCGGTCGAATAGCAATAAAACGGCGTGCCGACGGTCGCGGCCAGCTCGGACAGGTTCACCGCCTCGGCGTGCAGCACGCCGTTGCGATAGTCGAAATGGTTCATGGCGCAGGCTCGGTTGTCCCGGCTTATTTCTTGCCGGGAGGTTCGTCCAGGAGCGGGTCGAGAATAAACGGTTTCTTCTTGCCCTTGGCCGCAGCAGGCGCGGCATCCGCACCGTAGGTCGGGTTGAACACGCTCGGCGTTCTCTGGGCTTCGGTCTCGGTATCAACAGGTGCGGCACCGTTGGCCGCGGGCGCGTTGGAGGCGGTCGGCGGCAAATCCAGCGGGCCCTTGCGGCCACAGCCGGCAAGCGCGAGCGCCGTCAGGCTCAAGACAATGATGGCCCACCCCGAGCCGGCCGGGCGAAACTTTGACGTCACGACGAAATCCCCACTACGCGCGGCGCACCATACAGAGATTGGCGCGTTCTGGCGAGAGCCGGATGACCATGAAACATAAGCGAAATTTCGCCCTCAGCCCAATTTTCGCTCTTTTTCCAGCCGCTTCGCCCAGCCCTTGGCCTGGGACGCCACGTTCTTCGGCGCGGTGCCGCCAAAACTGGTGCGGCTCTTCACGGACGATTCGACCGAGAGCACGCCGAGCACGTCCTTGGTGATTTTTGGCTCGATCGCCTGCATCTCCTTGAGCGGCAGCTCGTGCAGCGCCACACCGCCCTCGGCGGCCTTCGCCACGATCCGGCCGGTCACGTGATGGGCCTCGCGGAACGGCATCTTCAGGGTCCGCACCAGCCAATCGGCAAGATCAGTCGCCGTTGCGTAACCCTCGCCAGCGGCCGCCTTCATCTTGGCTTCGTCAGGAACGAGGTCGCGGACCATGCCGGTCATGGCCCGGATCGCCAGCGATAGCGCGGCAAAACCCTCCATGGCGCCCTGCTTGTCCTCCTGCATATCCTTTTGATAGGCGAGCGGCAGGCCTTTCATCACGATCAACAGACCATTGAGCGCGCCGATGACGCGGCCGGTCTTGGCGCGCACCAGCTCGGCGGCATCCGGGTTACGCTTCTGCGGCATGATCGAGGAACCGGTGGTGAACTTGTCGCTGAGCCTGACAAGGCCGACCAGCGGCGAGGTCCAGATCACGATCTCCTCGGCAAAGCGCGACATGTGCACGGCGCAGATCGCGGCCGCCGACAGCGTCTCCAGCACGAAGTCGCGATCGGAGACCGCATCGAGCGAGTTCGCCATCGGTCGGTCGAACAGAAGCGCCTTCGCGGTGGCGTGGCGGTCGATCGGGAACGAGGTGCCGGCGAGCGCGGCCGCGCCGAGCGGGGATTCATTCAGCCGCTGGCGCGCGTCCCTAAAGCGGCCGCGGTCGCGCGCGGCCATCTCGACATAGGCGAGCAGGTGGTGGCCGAAGGTGACGGGCTGCGCCGTCTGCAGATGCGTGAAGCCAGGCATCACCGTGCCGGCGTGCTCCAGCGCGCGCTCCACCAGCGCCTGCTGGAACGCGGCGAGGGCGGCATCGGTCTCGTCGATCACATCACGGACGAACAGACGGAAGTCAGTGGCGACCTGGTCGTTGCGCGAGCGCGCGGTGTGCAGGCGACCGGCGGCGGGGCCGATCAGCTCCGACAAGCGGCTCTCGACATTCATATGGATGTCCTCGAGCGCACGCTTGAATTCGAAGCCGCCCTTGCCGATCTCTGACAAAATCGTGTCTAGACCCTTGCCGATATTTTTCGCATCAGAAGCCGTGATGATGCCTTGGTTGGCCAGCATCGCGGCGTGGGCCTTGGACGCGGCAATGTCCTGGGCGAAGAGGTGACGATCGACGTCGATGGAAACGTTGATCTCCTCCATGATCTCGTCGGGACGTTCCGAGAACCGGCCGCCCCACATCTTGTTGCTCATGATCCCCTGCTCACGCCTTGATTTGCCGCACGTTTGCTGGCCACAGCCAGCCGTATTAAGAGGCCCCTGATAGCCATATCTGCGACCGGATGACAAACGATATGCTCGACCAGAAGCCCTCTGCCACGCGCCGCATCCCCCTCGTCATCGCCACCGTGGCGATTGGAGGACTGGCCGGCTTCGCCGCGCTGTACGGGCTGGGCCTCAGCCGGGCGCCATCTGGCGACCCCGCGTGCCGAACGGCGGTGGCCACGGCGCAGAAGATTGCCCCGCTCGCCCATGGCGAGGTGGCGGCGCTGACCATGGCGAGCGCCCCGTTGAAGCTACCCGACCTTGCCTTTGAGGACGCGGACGGCAAACCGAAAAAACTGTCCGACTTCCGCGGCAAGACGTTGCTGGTGAACCTCTGGGCGACCTGGTGCGTGCCGTGCCGCAAGGAAATGCCGGCGCTGGACGAGCTCCAGGGCAAGCTGTCGGGTCCGAATTTCGAGGTGGTGGCGATCAATATCGACACCCGCGACCCCGAGAAGCCCAAAGCCTTCCTGAAAGAAGCCAATCTGACCCGGCTCGGCTACTTCAGCGACCAGAAAGCAAAGGTTTTTCAAGATCTTAAGGCCATAGGCCGGGCGCTGGGCATGCCGACCTCGGTGCTGGTCGACCCCCAGGGGTGCGAGATCGCGACGATCGCGGGACCGGCGGAATGGGCGAGCGAGGACGCGCTCAAGCTGATCCGGGCGGCGACCGGCAAGGCCGCCGCGTCGCTTTGAGAATTAGGCCGTCACGTTGAGATTGCCGCCGACGCCGGGTCCGACATTGGCGAGCGAAGGCTGACCGGCACCGAGCAGCGTCAGGACGGAGGATTTCTCCATATCCATGTTCTGCTTGGTCAGCGTCGCCGCAATATTCGATTGCAGCGCGCCTTGCTGAGCGGCCAGCATGGTGCTGACCATCGCCATCATGTCCATTACGCGAACCCTCGTACCGGGCGTAACCTAGGCGCGAGGGGTTAACGAGAGGTGAGCGGGGGAAGTTCTCGTGTCCCGGACAAGGCGAGGCACGAAATGACGCGCCGCAGAGCCGGGGCCCGTGAGTGCCTCGCTACCGCGTTGGAACCGGCTTGGCGCCGCGATAGTCGTAGAAGCCGCGCTGGGTCTTGCGGCCGAGCCAACCGGCCTCGACGTATTTCACCAGCAGCGGGCACGGGCGGTACTTGGAGTCGGCCAGCCCCTCGTGCAGCACCTGCATGATGGAGAGGCAGGTATCGAGGCCGATGAAATCGGCGAGCTCGAGCGGACCCATCGGGTGATGCGCGCCAAGCTTCATCGCCGCGTCGATCGCCTCGACATTGCCGACGCCTTCATACAGCGTGTAGATCGCCTCGTTGATCATCGGCAGCAGGATGCGGTTGACGATGAAGGCCGGGAAATCCTCCGACACAGCGACCTGCTTGCCGAGCCGGGCCACGAATTCCTTGGCCGTGTCGAAGGTCGCATCATCAGTGGCGATGCCGCGGATCAGCTCGACCAGCTCCATCAGCGGCACCGGATTCATGAAGTGAATGCCGATGAAGCGCTCGGGGCGATCGGTGGCGGCAGCTAGCCGCGTGATCGAGATCGAGGACGTATCGGAGGCGACGATCGCCTCCGGCTGCAACACGGCGCAGAGCTCGTGGAAGATCTTGCGCTTGACCTCTTCCTTCTCGACCGCGGTCTCGATCACGAGGTCGCAATCGGCGAGGTCATCGAGCTTCTCGGCCAGTTTGATACGCGCGAGCGCCTTGGCCTTGTCGTCTTCGGTAACGACCTTCTTGGAGACCTGGCGCGCCAGATTGCCGTTGATGGTGGCCATGCCCGACTTAAGGCGGTCGGCCGAAACGTCGTTGAGCACCACGTCGAAGCCTGCGAGCGCCGCGACATGCGCGATGCCATTGCCCATCTGACCCGCGCCGATCACACCGACCTTCTTGATCACTGCCGCCATAATGTCATCCACCGGAACGGCGCGCATATCGCGCCCTGCCTATCCCCTGAGCCGGGAGGTCTGATTTGACCCAGAAGCCTGATTTAATCAGAACCTTGGCTCGAAACCTAGATTGGATCGCCTCGAAGGCGTGCCCCACGCCAAAGAAAACGCCTCAAAAATGAAACACCGGCCGGAGTTTATACCTCCGGCCGGTGTTTTGTACGGCTTTACTTGCCGAGCTTGGCGAGTTCGTCCGTCAGCTCAGGAACCGCCTGGTAGAGGTCGGCGACCAGGCCGTAATCGGCGACCTGGAAGATCGGCGCGTCCTCGTCCTTGTTGATCGCAACGATCACCTTGGAGTCCTTCATGCCGGCCAAATGCTGGATGGCGCCGGAAATGCCGACCGCGACATAGAGCTCGGGCGCCACGACCTTGCCGGTCTGACCGACCTGCCAGTCGTTCGGCGCATAGCCAGCATCGACCGCGGCGCGCGAGGCACCGACGCCGGCGCCCAGCTTGTCGGCGAGCGGCTCGATGTATTTGGCGAAATTCTCGCGGCTCTGCATGGCGCGGCCGCCGGAGACGATGATCTTGGCTGAGGTCAGCTCGGGACGGTCGCTCTTGGCGACCTCCTCGCCGACGAAAGTCGACAGGCCCGGATCGGCCGCCGCCGCCACGTTCTCGACCGGCGCGCTGCCGCCTTCAGCCGCAGCAGTGAAGGTCGAGGTCCGCACCGTGATGACCTTCTTGGCGTCCTTCGACTTCACCGTCTGGATGGCGTTGCCGGCATAGATCGGGCGCTCGAAGGTATCGGGCGCGACCACCTTGATGATCTCCGAGACCTGCATGACGTCGAGCAGGGCGGCGACACGCGGCATCACGTTCTTGAAGCGCGACGTCGCGGGCGCGACGATCGCGTCGTAGCCGGGCGCCAGCGACACGACCAGTGCAGCCAGCGGCTCGGCGAGATCGTGCGCGTAGAGATCGCCATCGGCGAGCAGCACCTTCTTCACGCCGGCGAGCTTGGCAGCGATATCGGCCGCAGCCTTGGCGTTCTTTCCGGCGACCAGCACCTCGACATCCGCGCCGAGCGCGCTAGCTGCGGTCAGGGCCTTGTTGGTCGCATCCTTGAGCGACGCATTGTCGTGTTCGGCAATCAGAAGCGTCGTCATCAGAGCACCCCGGCTTCGTTCTTGAGTTTCGACACCAGCTCGGCGACGTCCTTGACCTTGACGCCTGCCTTGCGGCCCGCCGGTTCAGTCGTCTTGAGAACCTCGAGACGCGCGGCGACGTCGACGCCGTAATCGGCGACGGTCTTCTCCGCGATCGGCTTCTTCTTCGCCTTCATGATGTTGGGCAGCGAAGCGTAGCGCGGCTCGTTGAGACGCAGGTCGGTGGTGACGATCGCCGGTCCCTTCAGCTTCACGGTCTGCAGGCCGCCATCGACTTCGCGGGTGACCTTGAAGTCAGAGCCTTCGACCTCGAGCTTGGAGGCGAAGGTCGCCTGCGACCAGCCGAGCAGCGCGGCCAGCATCTGGCCGGTCTGGTTGCTGTCGTCGTCGATCGCCTGCTTGCCGAGGATAATCAGGCCCGGCTGCTCTTCTTCCGCGACCTTCTTCAGGATCTTGGCGACGGCGAGCGGCTCGACGGTGCCTTCGGCCTTCACCAGGATGCCGCGATCGGCGCCCATGGCGAGACCAGTGCGGATCGTCTCCGATGCCTGTGCCGGTCCAATGGAGACCACCACGACCTCGGTGGCCTTGCCGGCTTCCTTCAGGCGCAACGCTTCCTCGACCGCGATTTCATCGAACGGGTTCATGGACATCTTGACGTTGGCGAGTTCAACGCCCGACCCATCGCCCTTGACGCGGACCTTGACGTTGTAATCGACCACCCGCTTTACCGGCACTAAGACCTTCATCGATCCTCTTTCACTTAATTTGGGAGAGGGGTTATCAACTGGCGCGGAACCTAAAGGCCTGATCTGCCCCGGTCAACGCGCGAACGAGTCTAATTTTGGCCTTCTGAAATGCGGGAGTGCGATGGGTCAGCGGTTCTGGCCCGGAACCCAGAGCACATCGCCGGCGCCATTTCCGTTAACGGTCCGGCTGGCCACGAACAGGAAGTCGGACAGGCGGTTCATATATTGGATGCCAGCCGCGCTGACCGGCTCGCCAGGCCGGGCCGCCAGTTCCACGATCACGCGTTCCGCCCTGCGGCATATCGTGCGCGCCACATGTAGATAGGCAGCGGCCGGCGTGCCACCGGGAAGCACGAAGGAGGTCAGCGGCGCGAGCTTGTCGTTGAGCGTGTCGATATCGCGCTCGAGCCGCTCGACCTGGCTCGCCACCACCCTCAGCCGCTCGGCCTTCCCCTCCCGTTCGGGCACGGCGAGATCCGCGCCGAGGTCGAACAGATCATTCTGGATGCGGCCGAGCATCGCATCGAGCTCGGGCATGTCGCGGGTGTGGAGCCTGACCACGCCGATCGCGGCGTTGGTCTCGTCGACGGTGCCATAGGCCTCGATGCGCAGATCGTATTTCGGACGCCGCTCGCCGGTTCCGAGCGCCGTCGTGCCGTCGTCACCGGTCTTCGTGTAGATGCGGTTCAGCACCACCATGCTGGTTTCCTTGGTTTTAGGGCATGATCTTGTCGGAAAACCGCTGCGCACTTTTCCTGATCATGCCCTACCGCCCCATCGCCCAGACCGCGAGCATCGCAATGATGATCGCCACGAACTGAAGCAGCACGCGCCAGCGCATCAGCTTCTGCGAGGTTTTGGGCGAACCACCGCGCATCATGTTGATGAGCCCGAGCAGCAGCACCAACGCCACGGCGCCGGCTGCGGCCGGCAGGATGAAAGTACTCAGGAGAGATGCCATTTGAGGGTAGATAACATCGTGCGCAGCGGTTCGCCATCTCCCCAGTTCGTCATTCCGGGGCGCGGCGGGGACCGAGCGAAGCGAGGCCCGGCGCATCGAGCCCGGAATCCATCGCGCCGCTTGCGCTGCGGCTAGATGGATTCCGGGCTCGCGCTGCGCGTGCCCCGGAATGACAAGCGCGGCGCTTCGCGAACTGGCTTTTGGGCCAATAATATCAGATGGTAGCGCGATGATTTCCGATTTGCGCCCATTGCCTGTTCTCCCGATCTCCCCCTGCGCGCAGGGGGAGAGAGCAGCGGTGTAGGTGCCACGTGAAGGCCATCCGCTACATCTACTGCGTCTTGGAGGACGCCTTCTACACGTTCCTCGCCGACGACGGCTGGGCGATCGCGAGCCACATCGCGCTGTCGACGCTGATGGCGCTGTTCCCGTTCCTGATCGTGCTGACCTCGCTCGCCGGCTTCTTCGGCTCCAAGGAGCTTGCCGACCAGGCCGCCAGCCTGATGCTCCAGATCTGGCCCAAGCAGGTCGCAGATTCGATCTCCGGCGAGGTGCATGACGTGCTGACCACCACCCGCACTGGCCTCCTGACCATCGGCGCGGCGCTGTCGGTCTATTTCGCTTCCAACGGCGTCGAGGCGCTGCGGGTCGCGCTCAACCGCGCCTATGCAGTGGTGGAGATGCGGCGCTGGTACTGGCTGCGGCTGGAATCGATTGCTTACACGCTGATTGCAGCCTTCACGGCCCTGGCAATGGCGTTCCTGATCGTGCTCGGTCCGCTGATCATCGAGGCCGCGCGGCGCCACATTCCCATGTTCGTCGAATCGAACGAAAGCATTCTCACTTGGCTGCGCTACGGCATCACCATCAGCGCGCTGGTGGTGGCGCTGTTCATTCTGCACGCCTGGCTGCCGGCGGGACGGCGCAGCTTCCTCCAGATCATGCCGGGCATCATCTTCACGGTGGTGGCGTCGCTGGTCTCCGGCGTCGTCTTCGGACAGTATCTGGCGCGCTTCGCCAACAATTACGTCACGATGTATGCGGGACTCGCCTCGGTGATCATCGCGCTGGTGTTCCTGTATTTCATCGCCGCGATCTTCGTTTACGGCGGCGAACTCAACGCCGCGATCATCAAGTCGCGGCTTCCTCACGGCGTGTCGCTTCAAGCAGCGCAGTCGCTAAAGCCCGCGGAGACACAGGCTTGACCAGGAAGGCGTCGGCGCCGGCCTCGCGCGAGGCGGCCTCGTCGTCGCCGCGGCCGGACACGCCGATGATCGGGATCTGAGCCAACGGCGTCGGCAGGTTGCGGATCCGCTTGATGGCCTCGATGCCGTCGATGCCCGGCAGCACCATGTCCATCAGCACCGCGTCGAACGTGCCCTGCTCCAGTCGCTCCACGGCATCCTCGCCGCGCCCGATGAACTCGGCCTGATGGCCAAGCTCGGTCAGGATGGTGTTGAGCACGACGCGGCCGAACGGGTTGTCCTCGACACTGAGCACGCGAAGGGCGGCCACCGCCTCGGGCTCGCCGTCCTTCGTCTTGCGGGTCTTGCCCGATCCCGCCGGCTCCAGCGACACCGTCAACGTGAAGGTGGCGCCGCCACCGCGGCGCGGAGCGACGGTGATGTCGCCGCCCATCGCACGCGCCAATTGCTTGACCGAGGAGAGCCCCAAGCCGGCGCCGCCAAAGCGTGAGGCGATGGTGACATTGGCCTGGGTGAACGGGCGGAACAGACGCTTGATCTCGGCCATGGTGAGGCCGATGCCGCTGTCGGAGACCGCGAAGGCGACGCCGACCCTACCCTTGCCCTTCCCTTTGCCTTTGGCAGGACGCCACGGCTCGACTGCGAGCGCCACGCCGCCCTGGTCGGTGAATTTCACGGCATTGTCGATCAGGTTCTCGAGCGCGGCGCGCAGGCGGACGGGATCACCGACCACGAGCCCCGGGAGCTTTTCGGAGATCTCGACCTCGGCCTTCAGACCTTTAGCCGCGGCGCGGCCGGCCAGCGAATCGCCGGCGCTGCGGGCGAGCGTCCTGAGATCGAACAGGTCCTGCCGCAACGTGCTGCCGCCCTTCCCCGTTCCCTTGCCCGTTCTGGCGGCATCCACGAACAGCGTGGCGAGGCTCGCCAGATGCTCGGCACCGGCCTTGATGGTGTCGGCCCAGCGCCGCTCCCGTTCGCCGAGATCGGAGGTCGCGAGCAGGTCGCTGATCGCCAGAATGCCGGTCAGGGGGGTGCGGACCTCATGGGCAAAGGCGGCCAGCGCCGCCTGGACCACGCCCGGCGCGACCGCCTTGGTGCTGCGCTTGCGTAACCGGGCGGCCGCCCCGGGCCGCTTCCGAGGCAGCCGCCTGGACGTCCGCGTGGTGCGCACTGGACGCGTTTTCGCCGCCATGAATCCCCTTCGAAGTACCCTCTTCGAGCCCCGCGCTGGCCAAGCATGGCACGGAGGAACACCCGGAGTCACGGCGACGTTTAGCTAACCCCCAGAGAAACTTAACCTAATCCCACCAGCTGGCGGACACGGGCAGGCGTGATGCCGGCCGCGCGCAATTCGCGCAGGCCGGTCGAGCGGCTCGATTTCGACAACTTCCGACCTGCCTCATCGCGAATCAACCAGTGATGGCGATAGGCGGGTTCGGGCAGGCCGAGCAGGACCTGCAGCAAACGGTGCACCGAGGTGGCGTAAAACAGGTCCTGGCCCCGCACGATCTCGCTGACGCCCTGGAGCGCGTCGTCGACGACCACCGACAGATGATAGCTGGTCGGCGTCTCCTTGCGGGCCAGGATCACGTCGCCCCATACCTCGGGCCGCGCCGGGACGATGCCGCGCTCGCCATCGGGCCCCTCGCCGAGCTCGTTCCAGCTCAGGCCGGCGGCGCGGCGGCAGGCGGCTGCGATGTCGAGCCGCACCGCGTAAGGCGCGCCCGAAGCGATCAGCTGCGACCGCTCGTCAGCCGACAGTGATTTCGCGTCGCCCGGATAAAGCGGTGCGCCGTCCGGATCGCGCGGCCACGGCCCATCGGCCTCGCGCGCGGCCACCAGCTTTGCGATCTCGGCCCGGCTTTCGAAGGCGGGATAGACGAGACCGAGCGCAGAGAGCTTTTCCAGCGCGGCGCGATAATCGGCGAGATGTTCGGACTGCCGGCGTACCTGCGTGTCCCAGGCAATTCCGAGCCAGGCGAGATCCTCGTAGATCGCCGTCTCATATTCCGGCCGGCAGCGCGTCGCGTCGATGTCCTCGATCCGCAGCAACAGAAGCCCGCCGGTTTCTCGCGCGCGATCGAAATTGAGCAACGCGGAATAGGCGTGGCCGAGATGCAGGAAGCCGTTCGGGCTCGGGGCAAAACGGAAAACGGGTGGCGCCATCACATGAATCTCGTCCATGGCCGGGCTTGTCCCGGCCATCCACGTTCTTCGGTATCACAGACCGATCGTGTCAACGTCACGAACAAACACGACGACCACCGCTCATGCTAAACAATGCCTCGCAGTGAGAAAGACGTGGATGGCCGGGACAAGCCCGGCCATGACGCTGGAGAGAGCCCGCCAAACATCATGACCATCCACCTCGAAACCCAGTCCGATCTCGAAGAGGCCGTTCACGCGCTGATCAAGCGCGATCCGCGTCTTAAACCCGTGCTCGAGATCGCGGGCATGCCGGCGTTGCGGCGGCGGGAGCCGGGTTTTACCGGGCTGGCGCACATCGTCTGCGGGCAGCAGCTCTCGACCGCGAGTGCCGCGGCGATCTGGGAACGGCTGTCGGCCGCGTTCGACCCGTTCGACCATGACGCCGTTCGCCTCGCGCGCGCCGACCGGCTGGGGCGGCTCGGCCTCTCCGCCGCCAAGATCAAGACCCTCAAACATCTCGCCCGCGAGATCACTGCGCAGCGCCTGAACCTGGACGTGCTTGCGGAAGAAGATGCCGATGCCGCGCATCACACGCTGATCGCACTGCCCGGCATCGGCCCCTGGACCGCCGACCTCTACCTGCTGTTCTGCCTCGGCCACGGCGATGCCTGGCCGGCCGGCGACCTCGCGGTGCAAGAGGGCATCAAGATCGGACTCGGTCTCAAGGCCCGGCCGACGGAGAAACAGATGGCGCCGCTCGCCGAACCCTGGCGCCCGCTGCGCGGCGCCGCCGCTCATCTGTGGTGGAGCTATTATCGCGCGGTGAAGAAGCGCGAGGGCGTGCTCGCGGGCCAAGCCTGATGATGACAGATATGTGGTGTCCCGGACGCGGTGCGGCACGAAGTGACGCGCCGCAGAGCCGGGACCCATGAGGTTCCGCGAGTGAATGCATGGGCCCCGGATCAGCAGCGCATCACTGCGTGCTGCGCTGCGGCCGGGGCACGAGGCTCTACCCGCGCAGCCTCGTGCGGTCGGCCCGGGCGCATTCGGCGACGAATTCGACGACGGCGCGCACCGCCGGGAGCTCGACAAGGTCGGGATGGGCCAGCAGCCAGAGATCCGCAACGCTGGCGAGCTTCTGCGGGGCGACGCGCACGAGATCGGAATAGGATTCGGCGACGAAGCACGAGAGCGCGGAGATTCCGATCCCGGCGCGGACCGCCGCCAGCATATCCCCCTGGGACGAGCAGCGCATCACCACCCTCGCCTGCCGCGTGACGACGTCGCTCCAGCGCGCAAGCTGCGCATTGGACGCCTGGTCGGCGAAGCCGATGACGCTGTGCTCCTTCCACTCGCCGCGGCGCTCAGGCAAGGACCGCCCGGCGGCATAATCGCGCGAGGCGTAGAATCCCGTGCCGAGACGGCCGATCTTGCGGCCGACCAGGTTCTCCTCGCCGGTATCGAAGGGCCGCAGCACCACGTCCGCCTCACGCCGGCGCACGCTCGCCGGAAACGGATGAGTGATGATCTCGAGCTGGATATGATCGTGCGCACGCAGGAAGGCAGGCAGGCGCGGCATCAGCCAGTGCGAGGCCAGCGTCGCGCCGATCGACAGCTTGACGATGCCGCGCGCCTTGTGTCCTCCCGCCGCGACCGCGGTCTCAGCCCGGAGCGCTGCGGCCGCCATTGCCTCGGCGTGCTCGCGCAACGTCCTTCCATCCGCGGTCAGCGCCAGGCCGTCGGCGGCGCGCGCCACCAATCGGGTGCCGAGCTGGGCTTCCAGCGCCGCGATCTTGCGGCTGACGGTAGGATGGCTGGTGTGCAGCCGGCGAGCGGCGGCGGTGAAGCTGCCGGTGTCGGCGACCGCGACGAAGGTCTTGCAAAGGTCCCAATCCATCGGCAGCCCCGTTCACATCTGAATTACCACTCGTTCATTATTGAACGGCCGGAGCGAGCCGTCCAACCTTATAGTGGGATCAAATCCGCAACACGGGCGGCAATCCGCCCGGGCGACAATCAACAGGGAAACGCCTCGTCATCCGCCCGCCGGCGGGACCGCGTTTCGGGAGGACATGATGGCGCTGCCCACTCTCTTGAAGGATTCGCTCGAGCTGCCCGTGGTCGGCTCGCCCCTTTTCATCGTCTCCGGGCCGGAGCTGGTGATCGCCCAGTGCAAGGCAGGCGTGGTCGGCTCGTTTCCTGCGCTCAATGCCCGTCCGGCCGAGAAGCTCGACGAATGGCTGAGCCGGATCGAGGACGAGCTCGGCGAATACAGATCGCGCAATCCCGGCAAGAAGGTCGCGCCCTACGCCGTCAACCAGATCTGCCATGCCTCGAACGACCGGCTGATGAAGGACATGGAGACCTGCGTAAAGCACAAGACGCCGATCATCATCACCTCGCTGCGGCCGCCGGCGGAGATCGTCGAGGCCGCGCATTCCTATGGCGGGCTGGTGTTCCACGACGTCATCAACGTCAAGCATGCGCGCAAAGCCGCCGAGCAGGGTGTCGACGGCCTGATCCTGGTCTGCGCCGGCGCCGGCGGACATGCCGGCACGCTGTCGCCCTTCGCGCTGGTGCGCGAGGTCAAGCAGTGGTTCAAAGGCGCCATCCTGCTGTCTGGCGCGATCAGCGACGGCTTCGGCATCGCCTCCGCGCTGACGCTGGGCGCCGACCTCGCCTATATGGGCACGCGCTTCATCGCGACGCAGGAAGCCAACGCGGACGAAGCCTACAAGTCGGCGCTAACGCAGCACGCCGCGCACGACATCGTCTACACCAACCTGTTCACCGGCGTGCACGGCAACTATCTGGGCCCTTCGATCGCCGCCGCCGGGTTGGACCCGGACAATCTTCCGATTGCCGACAAATCGAAAATGAATTTCGGCTCCGGCGGCAACATGAAATCGAAAGCGTGGCGCGACATCTGGGGATCGGGCCAGGGCATCGGCCAGATCACCGATGTCCCTCCGGTCGCGGAGCTCATCGACCGCATGAAGCGTGAATTCGATCAGGCGAGGCAAGATTTCCTGATGCGCGTCAGCGCCTGACGTCTCGGACCGGCAAGAAAAACGGGAGGACATGATGAAACTGGCAGCCGCATTGATCAGCCTGTCCCTGCTGGCGCTCGCCAGCGGCGGCGCCCATGCCGAAGGTAGCGACGAGATCCGCATCGGACAGACGCTGCCCTATAGTGGCCCGGCCTCCGGCTTTGGCGCGATCGGGCGGACGCAGGAAGCGTTCTTCGAGAAGATCAATGCCGAAGGCGGCATCAACGGGCGCAAGATCAAGTTCATCACGCTGGACGACGCCTACTCGCCGCCGAAGACGGTGGAGCAGACCCGCAAGCTGGTGGAGCAGGACGAGGTGCTGATGATGTTCGGCTCGCTCGGCACCGCCACCAACAGCGCCGTGCAGCGCTACCTCAACGGCAAGAAGGTGCCGCAGCTCTTCGTGCTCTCGGGCGCGACGAAATGGGCCGATCCGCAGAAATATCCGTGGACCATGCCCGGCATGGCCGCCTACGAATCCGAGGGCGTGGTCTATGCCAAGCACGTGCTGCGGACCAAGCCCGACGCCAAGATCGCCATCCTGTCCCAGAACGATGATTTCGGCCGCGACTATGTCGCGGGCTTCAAGCGCGCGCTCGGAGCAAAGGCGGCCAGCATGATCATCGCGGAGCAGACCTACGAGACCAGCGCGCCGACGATCAGCTCGCAGCTCTCGACCCTGAAGGCGTCAGGGGCCGACGTGCTGTTCGGGGTCGTGCTCGGCAAGTTCACCTCGCAGATGATCAAGGGCGTGGCCGAGATCGGCTGGAAGCCCGAGCTGTTCTTCGTGCCGACCTCGGCCTCGTCGATCTCGTTCCTGGAGCCGGCCGGGCTCGACAACGCCGCCGGCCTGATCTCGTCGAGCAATCAGAAGGACACGATGGACCCGCAATGGGCCGGCGATCCGGGCGTGAAGGAGTACTTTGCCTTCATGAAGCAATACATGCCGAACGCGGATCTCTCCAATTCCAACTACGCGGCCGGCTATCACTACGCGACGCTGCTGATGACGGTGCTGAAGGCGTGCAAAGATGATTTCAGCCGCGACAACATCATGCGCCAGGCCGCCTCGCTGAAGGAGGTGAAACTGCCGCTGTTGCTCCCGGGCATGGCAGTTTCGACCGGCCCCGACGACTATCTGCCGTTCCAGCAGCTTCAGCTCCGGCGCTTCAACGGCAAGAGCTGGGTGGGCTTCGGCGACGTGCTGGACGATCGCTGACTCGAGCGGAACAAGGACAGACCATGATCATCAGCGGCGAAGGCCGGATCGGCTATGACGAGATCCAGGCGCGCATCAAACGCGCGGCAAGCGGGCTGCGCACCCTCGGGCTTGCCGAAGGCGCGCCGGTTGCCATGATGCTGCGCAACGATTTCGCTTTGTTCGAGGTGGTTGCGGCCTCCGCCGCGCTGGGCAGTCCGGTGGTGCCGATCAACTGGCACCTCAAGGCCGAGGAGGTCCGCTATATCCTGACCGACAGCGGGGCGAAGATCCTGATCTGCCACGCCGATCTGCTACCGCAGATCCGCGCCGGCCTGCCCGAAGATGTTCGCCTGCTCGTTGTCGCGACGCCACCTGAGCTCGCGACAACCTTTGCCATTCCCCCTGAGCTGACTAAGATCCCGGCAAGCCTGACCGATTGGGACCGCTGGCGCGACGGCCATCCGGAATCGCAGGAGCCGCCTCGCCGCGCGGCGGCGATGATCTACACCTCCGGCACCACGGGCATGCCAAGGGGCGTGCGGCGCATGCCGATGCAGCCGGAGCAGGCCGCCGCCTCCGAACGCGTCGGCGCGATCGCCTATGGCATCAAGCCGCGTGAGGATCAGGTCGTGCTGATCAACGGGCCGATGTATCACTCGGCGCCGCATTCCTACGGCATGATGGCTTTCCGCAACGGCTGCACCATCGTGCTCCAGGCGCGGTTCGACGCCGAGGAGCTGCTGGCGCTGATCGAGCGCCACCGTGTGACGCATATCCACATGGTGCCGACGATGTTCGTGCGCCTGCTCCGCCTGCCCAAGGAGGTCAGGCAGCGCTACAATCTCTCCTCGCTGCGCTTCGTCGTGCACGGCGCCGCGCCCTGCCCGCCCGAGGTCAAGCGGGCCATGATCGACTGGTGGGGACCGGTCATCAACGAATATTTCGGCTCAACCGAGACCGGCATCCCGGTCTGGCACTCGGCCGAGGAGGCGCTGAAGAAGCCGGGCACGGTCGGCCGCGCCATCGAAGGCGGCATCGTCAAGATTTTTCGCGATGACGGCAGCCCCTGCGGCGTCAATGAGATCGGCGAGATCTACATGCGCCAAACGGCGGTGCCGGACTTCGACTATCACGGCAAGGCGCAGGCCCGCGCCGAAGCCGGGCGCGACGGCCTCGTCAGCGTCGGCGACGTCGGCTATCTCGACGAGGACGGCTATCTGTTCCTGTGCGACCGCAAGCGCGACATGGTGATCTCGGGCGGCGTCAACATTTATCCCGCCGAGATCGAGAACGTGCTGATCGCCATGCCCGGCGTGCGCGATTGCGCCGTGTTCGGCATCCCCGACCCGGAATATGGCGAGCGATTGTGCGCCTGCATCGAGCCGGAGTCCGGCGCACAGCTCTCCGCCGCCGCGGTCCAGGCTTTTCTGCGCGGGCGCTTGGCCAACTTCAAGGTGCCGAAGGAGATCCAGTTCCTGAATGCGCTGCCCCGCGAGGCAACCGGGAAGATCTTCAAGCGTAAGCTGCGCGATCCTTATTGGGCAGACCGGCATCCGGGCGGACCTTAGCCAAGCGTCGCCGAAGCCGGGCTGAAGCATCGCCCGGCATATTCCGCCCGAGCAGGGCCATATGCTGGCATTGCTCGGATCATCGGCTTTTGGCGACCTGCGAAACCGTATAGCTTCGATCGGAGGAAACGCCGCGAAGACGGCCACGAGGTCGCGCATGCTGGACAGGACGAAGGATATTTCCATCGCCGGACAGGCCTGGCTCGGCGAGTTCGAGCATTCGCTGAGCAAGCCTGATCCCGCCGCGCTGGAGCGCCTCTTCGTCACCGACAGTTATTGGCGCGATGTCCTGGCGCTGAGCTGGAACCTGCAGACGGTCGCGGGCCGAGATCCGATCGTGCAGGAGCTGGCGGCGCGTGCGCCCACGGCGGCGCCGACCAATTTCAAGGTCGCTCCGAACCGGGCGGCCCCGCGCTGGGTGAGCCGCGCCGGCACCAGTAACATCGAAGCCATCTTCAATTTCGAGACCGCGATCGGGCGCGGCAGTGGAATCGTGCGGCTGGTCCCTGAAACTGCAGACGGCGACCGCCTGAAGGCATGGACACTGCTCACCGCGCTCGACGAATTGAAAGGCTTCGAGGAACAGCTCGGTACCTCGCGCCCGCGCGGCCAATCCTATTCGCGCGATTTCCGCGGGCCGAACTGGCTCGACCTCCGCAACGCCTCGCGCGACTATTCCGACCGCGACCCGGCCGTGCTGGTGGTCGGCGGCGGCCAGGCCGGACTCGCGATCGCGGCGCGGCTGAAGCAATTGAAGGTCGACACGCTGATCGTCGATCGCGGGATGCGGATCGGCGACAACTGGCGCAAGCGCTATCATGCGCTGACGCTGCACAACCAGGTGCAGGTCAATCACCTGCCCTACATGCCGTTTCCGCCGAGCTGGCCGACCTACATCCCCAAGGACAAGCTCGCCAACTGGTTCGAAGCTTATGTCGATGCCATGGAGCTGAACTTCTGGACCGGCACGGAGTTCGAGGGTGGCGCCTATGACGAGGCCAACGGCCAATGGAGGGTGACGCTGCGGCGCGCCGACGGCCGCCGGCGCACCATGCATCCGCACCATGTGGTGATGGCGACCGGCGTCAGCGGCATCGCCAATATTCCAGACATTCCGACGCTCGACAATTTCACGGGCACGCTGGTGCATTCCAGCCGCTACGAGGACGGCGAGAACTGGACGGGCAAGCGCGCCATCGTCATCGGCACCGGCAACAGCGGTCACGACATCGCGCAGGATCTTTATTCCAGCGGCGCCGAGGTGACACTGGTGCAGCGCTCGCCGACGCTGGTCACCAATATCGAGCCGTCGGCGCAGCTCGCTTACGCCACCTACAATGAGGGCACGCTCGAGGACAACGATCTGATCGCGGCCTCGATGCCGACGCCGCTCGCCAGGAAGACGCACGCGATGCTGACCGAGCAGTCGAAGCAGTTCGACAAGGAACTGCTCGACGGCCTTACCCGCGTCGGCTTCAAGCTCGACTTCGGCGAGGCCGGCACCGGCTGGCAGTTCAAATACCTCACCCGCGGCGGAGGTTATTATTTCAATGTCGGCTGCTCCAACCTCCTCGTCGAGGGGAAGATCAAGCTCAGGCAGTTTTCCGATATCGAAAGCTTCGTCAGCAAAGGTGCGCAGATGAAGGACGGCTCGACGATTCCGGCCGATCTGATCGTGCTCTCCACCGGCTACAAGCCACAGGAGTACCTCGTGCGAAAGCTGTTCGGCGATGCCATCGCCGACCGCGTCGGGCCGATCTGGGGCTTTGGCGACGGCTTCGAGCTGCGCAACATGTATGCGCGCACGAAACAGCCCGGCCTCTGGTTCATCGCCGGCAGCCTCGCGCAATGCCGGATCAACTCGAAATATCTCGCGCTCCAGATCAAGGCGATCGAGGAAGGAATTTTGGGACGTGAGGTGGGTGCAACCTGAGCCCCGTCATTGCGAGCGCAGCGAAACAATCCGGGCTGTCTCCGCGGAGGGATTCTGGATTGCTTCGCTGCGCTCGCAATGACAACGTGGAGACAGCATCGCAGCCCCGATAAGGAATTGAGGGAAGATACACATGCCAGCCATCCTCGGCAGCGGCGAACACCGCTACCGCGTCGTCGAAAACTTCGCAAAGCTGCCGGACGGCTGGCAGCTCACCGATGTCGCCTCGGTCGCGGTCGACAGCAAGGACCAGATCTACGTCTTCAACCGCGGCGCCCATCCGATGGTCGTCCTGGACCGCGAGGGCAATTTCCTCCGCAGTTTTGGCGAAGGCCTGTTCTCCCGCGCGCACGGCCTGCATATCGACGCCGATGACAATCTCTATTGCACCGACGACGGCGACCACACCGTGCGCAAATGCAGCACCGACGGCAACGTGCTGCTGACGATCGGCATCCCCGCAAAGCCGGCGCCGTTCATGAGCGGCGAGCCGTTCCATCGCTGCACCCACACCGCGCTGTCGCCGAAGGGTGAGATCTACGTCTCCGATGGCTATGGCAATGCGCGCGTGCACAAGTTCACGCCGGACGGCAAGCTGATCAAGAGCTGGGGCGAACCGGGCACCGACCCCGGCCAGTTCAACATCGTGCACAATATCGCCACCGATGCCGACGGCTGGGTCTATGTCGCCGACCGCGAGAACCACCGCGTCCAGGTGTTCAACGGCGAGGGCAAATACGAGACGCAGTGGAACAACCTGCATCGCCCCTGCGCACTGTGCTGCTGTGGCGGGGCCAAGAGCCCGACCTTCGTGATTGGCGAGCTCGGCCCGGGCCTTGCCATCAACCGCAATGTGCCCAATCTCGGTCCGCGGCTGTCGATCGTGGACGCCAAGGGAAATCGCATCGCACGGCTTGGCGGCGAGGAGGGCCCAGGCGTTGCCAGCGGCAAGTTCCTCGCGCCGCATGGGATCGCACTGGACTCGAGGGGCGACATCTATGTCGGCGAGGTCGGCGTCACCAACTGGGAAACCAGCTTTCCGGACGAGGAGATGCCGGCCGCGGTGCGCACGACGCGGTGCCTGCAGAAACTGGAGCGGGTCCGGGAGTAGCCGCCGTGGCAAGCCCGCCCATGCTGGGGCGGGTGGTTCCGCGCGCCCTCCGGGATCGCGGCTTTTTGAGCACTTTTGCCACCCCGCCGCCGCATTGCTTGCGCTTGAATAAGTCGCTCAACGGGCTTCACAATCCCGTCACGCTGCATGTAGTATGTCAATACATGCTGCTTCGCAGCGTACATTGGAGGCCGGGAGCGTTACTTGAACGCACATGTCTCGCAAGGCAGTTGGCCGGTGTTGGTGCTGAATGCGGACTTCCGGCCGCTGAGTTACTACCCACTGTCGTTGTGGTCGTGGCAGGACGCGATCAAGGCGGTGTTCCTCGACCGCGTCAACATCGTCGCGCATTACGACCAGGCGGTTCGAAGTCCGACGTTAGAAATGCAGTTACCGAGCGTGGTTTCGCTCAAATCCTTCGTCAAGCCGACCACCCATCCCGCCTTCACCCGATTTAACGTCTTCCTGCGCGATCGTTTCGCCTGCCAATATTGCGGCTCGCCCGAAGACCTCACCTTCGATCACATCATCCCGCGCAGCAAAGGCGGCCAGACCACCTGGGAGAACGTGGTCGCGGCGTGCTCGCCGTGCAACCTGCGCAAGGGCAATCTCACGCCTGCTCAGGCAAAAATGTTTCCGCGCCAGAGCGCGTTCGCACCCACCGTGCACCAGCTCCACCGCAACGGCCGTCTCTTCCCGCCGAACTATCTGCACGACAGCTGGCTGGACTATCTGTACTGGGATACGGAGCTGGATCCGTAGGAGGCGAGCCTCCGCGCGTTATCCCCGCTGCAAGGCAAGCGTGACGCCGCCGAGCGTGAGCGCCATCGCACTCCATTCGCGATAGCCCAGCGGCTCGCCCAGAATGATGGCGGCGGAGACCACGCCGATCACGGGCACGATCAGCATGCCGGTGGAGGCCGAGGTCGGTGGCAGACGGCGCAGCGTCTCGAACCACGTGACGTAGCAAAGGCCCATCGGCACCAGCATCATGTAGACGAAGCAGCCGAGTCCGAGCGGGGTGATCGCCGAGACGTTCGGATGCTCGAAGAGCACGCCGAGAATTAGCATGGTGGCGCAGCCGAGCCCGACCTGCCAAGCGACGACGACCAGCGGCGGCATCGGCAGCAGCTTGCGGTTGAGCACGTTGCCGAGCGCGAACAGGATGGCGCAAAGCAGCGCGAGTGCAATGCCGATCAGCTTGTCGGCGCTGAACGCAAAGCCGTTGCCGCTCAGGAGCAGCGTGACGCCGGCAATGCCAAGGACGAGCCCGAAAATATCCCGTATGGATGGCCGCGCGTGCAGCACCGGCCAGGCAAACAGCATGGCCCAGATCGGCATGGTGTAGGCGAGCAGCCCCCTCGCTCACGGTCACATATTTCATCGCGACCGTGCCGAGACCCATCCAGGCAAAGACGTTGGTGAACGTCGCAAACAGCAGCCGCGGGACCGCCTCGCGCGGAACGGCGAACGACTCTTTTCGGGTCAGCACCAGGATGCCGAGAATGAGCGAAGCGCAGACCCCGGCAAGGCCCCGTGCGAACAGAGGCGGCCATTGCTGCAGCAACAGCTTCATCAGCGGCCAGTTCAACGCCCAGCCGAACGCCGTCACGCAGAGGCAGAGAGAGCCGATCGTCCTGTCGCGCCGCGCCGAATCCATGGATAGCGCTTAGCAGGCGGACGTTGGCCGCTCCACCTCGGCTGACGCATGCGGGGCCATCGCGCAGCACGGAACCGGACCGCCTGGCGCTCGTTCAAATGGGAGCACACGCGTCGACGCGTGGCGCAGCGCAACCGAGGGAGGCCATCATGCCCGCAGCCGAGCACGATCACGTCTACAAGATCCTGGACCTGGTCGGATCGTCCGAGACCTCGATCGAGGACGCGATCAAGAACGCCATCAGCCGCGCGTCGAAGACCGTTCGCGAGATGCGGTGGTTCGAGGTGGTGCAGACTCGTGGCCACATCGAGAACGGCGCGGTTCGCCATTATCAAGTAACATTGCGCGTAGGCTTCACGCTCGAAGAGTGACTGCGGTCCCACGTTGGACGCCATCCGCAAACCTCGCGAACGGCGCCCTCGGAGGACTGGGTCGAGGCGCGGCGCCGTTCCATGCAGGCCGATCGCGCGATGCTGGAGATTGCCGACAGCTTACGCAAAAGCGTCGACATTGCCGTCCTGACCAACAATACCACTCTGGTCGCGGACCACATCGACACACTGCTGCCGGACCTGCGTCCGCTGTTCGGCGCCCGAATCTACACCTCGGCCCAGTTCAAGACTGCAAAGCCTGACCCGCGCTGCTATCGCCTCTGCCTATCGGAGCTCAATGTGAGGCCGGAGACCGTCCTTTTCGTCGACGATCTCGCGGCCAACGTCGCCGGCGCGCGAAAGGCGGGCCTGTTCGCGCATCATCACACGTCGGTGGAGGCCTTCAGGCTGGCCCTCTCGGAGCGCGGCTTGCCTCACGGCTGAATTGCATCGCGCACGTCAGGCGAGGTGGCACGCCACGAAGTGACCGCCAGCCTCCTCCTTCAGCGCCGGCGCGCTCTCCGCGCAGCGCGGCTGGGCGATCGGGCAGCGGGTGTGGAAGTGACAGCCCGACGGCGGCTTCATTGGGCTCGGCACGTCGCCCTTCAGGCGGATGCGCTCGCGCTTGAGCTTTGGATCCGGCACCGGAACCGCCGACAGCAGCGCCCTGGTGTAGGGATGCTGCGGATTGCGGTAGAGATCGCTGGCTTTCGCGAGCTCGACGATGCGGCCGAGATACATCACCGCGACGCGGTCGGAGATGTGCTCGACGACCGAGAGGTCGTGGGCGACGAAGAGATAGGTGAGATTCAGCTCGGCCTGGAGATCTTCCAGGAGGTTGATGACCTGGGCCTGGATCGACACGTCGAGCGCCGACACCGGCTCGTCGCAGACGATCAGTTTCGGCTCGACCGCAAGCGCCCGCGCGATCACGATGCGCTGGCGCTGGCCGCCGGAGAATTCGTGCGGATAGCGCCGCATGTGCTCGGCCTTGAGGCCGACCTTGACCAGCAGGCCCGCGACGCGCTCCTCGCGCTCCTTGGCGGAGGCCGCGAGATTGTGGATGGTGAAGGCTTCGCCGAGGATGGCGCCGACCGTCATGCGCGGATTGAGCGAGGCGAACGGATCCTGGAACACCAGCTGCATGTTCCGCCGCATCGCGCGCAGATCGTTGCCGCCGAGCTTGCGTACGTCCTGGCCGTCGAAAGTGACCTCGCCGTCGGTCGGCTCGATCAGGCGCAGCACGCAGCGGCCCGTCGTCGACTTGCCGCAGCCGGATTCGCCGACGAGGCCGAGCGTCTCGCCGCGATTGACCGAGAACGACACGCCGTCGACCGCGTAGACGGTGCCGACCTGGCGCGACAGCAGGCCGCCGAGCACGGGGAAATGCTTCTTTAGGCCGCTGACGCGGAGCAAGGGTTCGCTCATGACGCGGCTCCCAGACTGGTGTCTCCCAAGTGACAAGCCATGCGATGGCCGGGCGAGACCTCGCGCAGCAGCGGCTCCTTCTCGGTGCAGACGCTCATGGCGAACTTGCAGCGCGGTGCGAAGCGGCAGCCGACCGGTGGATTGATCAGGATCGGCACCGAGCCGCCGATCGCCTCCAGCCGCGTCTTGTGCTCGCTGTCGAGGTCGATACGCGGGATCGAGCGGATCAGGCCTTGCGTATAGGGGTGACGAGGATCGCCGAAGAGGTCATCAACGGGTGCCTCCTCCACCACCTTGCCGGCGTACATCACGACGACGCGCTGCGCCGTCTCGGCGACCACGCCCATGGCATGGGTGATCAACATCACCGCCATGCCGAAGCGCTCCTTCATGTCCTGCAGGAGGTCGAGGATCTGCGCCTGGATGGTGACGTCGAGCGCGGTGGTCGGCTCGTCGGCGATGATCAGCTTCGGCTTGCAGGCGAGCGCCATCGCGATCATCACGCGCTGGCGCATGCCGCCGGAGAACTGGTGCGGATAATTGTGCACGCGGCCCTCGGCGTTGGGGATCTGCACCAGCTTCAGCATCTCGATGGTGCGCTCGAGCGCTTGCTTCTTGGTCACCGCTTCATGCCGGCGCAGGCTCTCGGCGATCTGCTCGCCGATCGTGAGCACTGGATTGAGCGAGGTCATCGGCTCCTGGAAGATGAAGCCGATCTCCTTGGCCCGGATTTCGTCGAGCTGATTGCTCGTCAGCGGCACGAGATCGCGGCCCTCGAAGATGATCTGGCCGGCCGCGATGCGGCCCGGCGGCATCGCGATCAGCTTCAGGATCGACATCGCGGTGACGGTCTTGCCGCAGCCGGACTCGCCGACCACGCAGAGCGTCTCGCCCCTGTTGATGGAGATGTCGACGCCGTCGACGGCCTGGAGGATGCCGTCGTCGGTGGAAAAGTGGGTTTTCAGGCCCTTGATCTCGAGCAGCGGCGCCATCAGATCACCCGTCGCGCATCGAGCGCGTCACGCAGGCCGTCGCCGATGAAGTTGATGGCGACCACCGCGATGAAGATCGCGCCGCCCGGAAACAGTGCCCAGTGCGGGCCGATGTCGAGAAAATCCTTGGCGTCATACAGTAGCCGGCCCCACGTCGGGGTGTCCGGCGGGAAGCCGAGGCCGAGGAAGGACAGCGTCGACTCTGCGATAATCGCGGCGGCGACGTCGATGGTGCCGGCGATGATCACCGGGCCGACCGCATTGGGCAGGATGTGCCGCACCACCTGCCGCACCGGGCTGGCACCGAGCGCGCGCGCGGCTTCGACGAACTCCTTTTCACGGATCGAAAGGAACTGGGCACGCACCAGGCGCGCCACCGGCATCCAACGCAGGCCTCCGATCACCAGCACGATCAGGATGAAGATGCCGCCCTCGGGGCCGAACACCTGCTTGAGCCCGTCGCGGAAGAGATAGATCAACAGCAATAGCAGCGGCAGCTGCGGCAGTGACAGGAACAGGTCGGTGAGCCACATCAATCCATGCCCGAGCGCACCGCGCGACATGCCGGCGAGCGCGCCGATCAGCGTGCCGATGAAGACCGAGACCAGCATCGCGGCGAGGCCGACCGCGAGCGAGATGCGGCCGCCATAGATCATGCGGGCGAGGATGTCCTGGCCGAGATCGTCGGTGCCGAAGGGATGCGCGAGTGATGGCCCTTGCAGGCCGGCGACGATGTCGATCTCGTTGATCTTGATGCGCCAGATGAACGGGCCGACTACGACGGCCAGCACCAGGATCAGGAGCAGGAAGGCGCTGATCACGGCGAGCCGGTGGCGGCTGTAACGCCGCCACGTCTCGCGCCAGGGCGAGTAGACACCCCGCTCAGCGGAGGGAGATGCGAGGGTCAAGCCAGCCATACAGGACGTCCGCGATGAGGTTGAACAGCACCACGAGGCACGCGAAGACGAAGGTGACGGCCATCACCACCGGCGTGTCGTTGGAAAGGATGGAGGAGATCAGCAGCGAGCCGATGCCGGGAATGCGGAAGATCTGCTCGGTGACGATGGCGCCGCCGAACACCGCGGGCATCTGCAACGCAATGAGCGTCACGACCGGGATCATGGCGTTGCGCATCACGTGCTTGACGATGACCTTGGCCTGGCCAAGGCCCTTGGCGCGCGCCGTGGTGACGTAGTCGAGCCTGATGACGTCGAGCATTGCCGAGCGCACGAAGCGCGTCATCGATGCCGCCTGGAACAGGCCGAGCACCGCCACCGGCATGATCGCCTGACGGATCATCTCCAGCACCCAATGGATGCCGGTTGCCTTGATGTCGGTGGTATAGACGAACGGCAGCCAATCCAGCGTGACCGAGAAGATCAGGATGAACAGGATGCCGGTGAAGAAAGTCGGCAGCGAGAAGCCGACAAAGGCGAGCGTGTTGGCGATCTGGTCGAACAGCGAATAGGGCTTGGTCGCGGCATAGACGCCAACCGGGATCGCAATCAGCAGCGCCAGGATCTGCGCCGAGCCGATCACGTAAAGCGTGGCCGGCAGGCGCTGCAGGATCAGCGTGTCGACGTTCATCCGGCTGACGAAGGAGAAGCCCCAGTCGCCGTGCAGCATGGCGTTGAGCCAGTGCAGGTAACGAAGGTAGATCGGATCATCGAGGCCGAACTTGGCCCGAAGCGCGGCCTGCACTTCGGGCGGTACGTTCGGGTTTGTCGCCAGTTCAGAGAACGGATCGCCGGGGGCGAGCGCAAGCACGACGAACAGCACGACCGAGATTCCGAGCAGACTCGGAATCGCGATCAGCAGGCGACGCAGGACGTATTGACTCATGAGGGAAGGCCCCGTCTAGAGCTGGGGGATCATTCCTCGCGGTACCAATCGTGCAGATTGTCGGTTTCGTTAGCCCAGCCGCTGATGATCGGGCGCAAATTGTTTGCCGCCGCTTCCACCTTGAGCCGATGCTGCACCGGGATGAACACGGTGTCCTGATACATGAGGTCGTTGGCCTTGATGTAGTGCGCGGCGCGCTTGAGCGGATCCATCTCGCTTTCGGCGGCTTCGATCGCCGCATCGTAGTCCTTGTTGACCCAACGCGGGAAGTTCGTGCCCTGCCACTTGTTCTCCTTGGTGGCGACGTTGGTCGACAGGAAGCGGCGCATGTGCTGCGACGGATCGGGTTGGCTCAGCGGGATCTGGAACATCTCGATGTCGGCATAGAATTTCGCGTAGGTGTCGGGATTGGCGACGTCCGACGAGAAGAACACCGAGGCCACGACCGACTTCAATTCGACGTCGATGCCGGCCTTCTGACAGGCCTGCTTGACGATCGCCTGCGTCTTCTGACGCGGGCCGTTGATCGAGGTCTGATACAAGAGCTTCAGCTTCTTGCCGTCCTTCTCGCGGATGCCATCCGCACCCGGCTTCCAGCCGGCATCGTCCAGGATCTTCGAAGCTTTCTCGATGCTGAATTCCCACGAGGTGTTCTTGGAGACGAACTTTTCCGGGCCGTTGAGGAAATTGGCCGTGGTGCGGCCGGCACGGCCGTAGATCGCCTTCTTCACCGACTCGCGATCGACCAGCAGCGACAGCGCCTTACGCACGGCAGGGTCGGAGAACAGGGGATGCTTGGTCTTGATCGACGACTTCTCGCCGTCGACCTCGGTGTTGGGATCGGTGAAGTTGAGCGCGATGAACTCGGTGTCGCCGCCGACGGCATAGATGGTCTTGCCCTTGCCGCCCTTCTCCAGGCGCAGGAGGACGTCATCCTCGACCTGGATGTTCCAGCCGAAATCGTACTCGCCGGTCTGGATCACGGCGCGCGCGGCCGACACGGCATCACCACCGCCCTTCATCTCGACCGTGTCGAAATAGGGCCGGTTCGGCATGTGGTAATCGGGATTGAGCTGGCCACGAACGAGATCACCGGGCTTGAATTCGACGAACTTGTACGGACCGGTTCCGACCGGCGATAGGTTGGCCGGCGCTTCCCGTGATTTGGATCCCTTGTAGTCGGCGAACAGATGCTTGGGGATGATGGTGTTGGGAGCGCCAACAAACGCGTCCGCCCAGAACGGCGTCGGCTTCTTGAAGGTGATGCGAACGGTCAGGTCGTCTACTTTCTCGACCGTGATGTCGCGGTAGGTTGCCACGGTAATGGCTGCCGTCGCGGGATCGATGATGTATTCCCAGGTAAAGACGACGTCGTCGGCGGTGAACGGCTTGCCGTCGTGCCATTTCACACCCGGCTTCAGCTTCCACGTCACCGACTTGCCGTCAGCGGCGAGCAGACCGTTCTGGATCGACGGGGTCTCCGCCGCCAGCACCAGCTTCATGTTGCCGTCTGGATCCCAGCAGGCGAGCGGTTCATAGAACAGGCGCGAGCCGTCCTGATCCTTGGTGCCGGTGGCGAAATGCGGGTTGAGCAAGGTCGGGCCCTGCCACCACAGCAGCTTCAGCGCACCGCCACCGCCGCGTTTGGTCGGCTTGTAGGTCGAGGCGCCCTCGGCCATGGCGACGCCGCCGAGCGCGAGGATCTGGTTGGCCAGCGGTGCAGTCAGACCAACGGCGGCCATGCGCTTGATGAAGGCGCGGCGATCCATCCGCCCGTCCTTCACCTGACCGATCATCGAACGCAGTTCTTTATCCAGCATGGTTGTCCCCCGTCTGGTTCCGATAGTGATGAAGGCGGGCCGTCAAGCGCGGCCGCCCATTTGGCTGGCAGTAGATGGCACACCGAATGGGGTGCACGTCAACTGGGACCGTGTGTATGCAAACGGTCTTCTGGCTGTCCGTTGGGCAAAATTGCGTTCCGCAGCCCATCCGTTCGGCAATCCAGCATCAAAACCTGCTGGATTTGCGCGCTGCACTGCGGAAAATTTGTTCGCGGGATCAGACGAAGTATCGAGGCGAAATTCTACGCCACGGACATGTCGAGCGGCGGCGCGACGTGATCCGGCAGCGGACAGACGTAAGGCGTCTTGGCCGTCCGCTTCTGAAGGTCCGCCTTGGCGGCCTTGATCAGCGCCGGTTCCATCAACGCCCTGATGCCGAGACCGGCCATCGCCTTGGCCGCCTGCACCATGGCCTTGTGGGCATGCGGGCTCTTGCCCTGCGCCACCACCTGCCAGGTGTGGAAGGGTGTGCCGATCGCAACCGTGGGTGCGTGCACCTGCACGGTCGGCACCACCCAGCTCACGTCGCCGACATCGGTCGAACCGACAAGCGGGTTGCGCTTGGCATCGAGCGGCACCAGGAAGTCGGCCAGCGGCCGATCGGTCGGCTCCATGCCGATCGCGTAATAGACCGACGCGATGTCCTTGTCGCTCAGGGTCGCACGGATCTGGCTGGCAAAGCTCTTGTCCGCATCGTCGAAATGCGGCGGCCCGAGTTCTTCCATCACCTGGTGAAGCGCCTGTTCCAACGGCGCGTTCGGTAGGATGTTGGAGACCGCGGAGATGATCTTCATCTCGACTTTGGTCTCGGTCATCAGCGCGGCGCCCTGCGCGATCTTGGAGACGCGCTCGACCAGCTCGTTCATGCCGGGAAGATCGCGGGCGCGGATCGAGTAGCGCACCCGCGCATGGGCCTGCACCACGTTGGGCGCGATGCCGCCGGTGTCGAGCAAGGCGTAGTGCACGCGCGCGTCGCTGGGCATGTGCTCGCGCATGTAGTTCACGCCGACATTCATCAACTCCACCGCGTCGAGCGCCGAGCGGCCGAGATGCGGCGAGGCTGCCGCATGCGAGGTGCGGCCGGTAAAGATGAAGTCGGCGCGCGTATTCGCGAGCGACGGCGTCACCGCGACTTCCCAGAAACTGTGCGGATGCCAGGTGATGGCGATGTCGGCGTCCTCGAACGCGCCGGAGCGCACCATGAAGGCCTTGGCCGCACCGCCCTCCTCAGCCGGGCAGCCATAATAGCGCACGCGGCCGGGCACCTTGTTCTCGGCCAGCCAGTCCTTCACCGCGGTCGCGGCGAGCAGCGCGGCGGAACCGAGCAGATTGTGACCGCAGCCATGGCCATGGCCGCCGGTCTCGATCGGGCGATGCTCGGCGACACCCGCCTGCTGGCTGAGGCCCGGCAGCGCGTCGTACTCACCCATGAAGGCGATGACCGGACCGCCGTCGCCCCACTCGCCCATCAGCGCAGTCGGGATGCCGGCGACGTTCTCGGTGATGCGGAAGCCCTGATGACGCAGCTCGGCGAGATGCTCGGCGGCCGACCGTGCCTCGGTGTAGCAGACCTCCGGCATGCCCCAGACCCTGTCGCTGAGGTCGATGAAACGTGCCTTGATGGTGTCGATGCCACGCCAGATGTCGCTGCGGTTGTCCATGTTGTCGTCCGTGATCCCAAGGTCAAACGAAGCGGCAATGGTTAGCAGCTTCGCTGTGCGGCGCCTAGCATCCCGCCGGACAGCAGCCATGCGGCCGGTACCGGATCGCACGGGCGTCCTCTGCACGAAGTGTTTCCGTCCCTTTCGAAGATTTCACGTGGCGTTCTCCGGAATAGTTGGGAACGAGGCTTTCAAGACGGCCTGCTCCGGCCTAAATTAAAACGTGCTTCGCGCGCCGTTCCGCCAGCCATGCCGGAGCGATGCTCTCAGCCAGGAGAACTCCATGAGCACTCTGACCGAATGGAGAGTGCCGCCGGCGAACCAGCCGCGGGCGAGCGACTACGGTTTCGATCTCGACCGCGCGCTCGGCTCCGTCGTCGGCCTGCACGCCCTCATCCCGCCGGATGCCTTCAGCGCCGAGACGTTGGGCACCGAACGAGCCGGCAACGGCGTCGTGATCGACGATGGGCTCGTACTGACGATAGGTTACCTCATCACCGAGGCAGAGACGCTCTGGCTGCACCGCGCCGACGGACGCGTGGTGGAGGGCCATGCGCTCGGCTTCGATTCCGAGACGGGGTTCGGGCTGGTGCAGGCGCTCGGGCGCCTCGACGTCCCGCCGCTGCCGCTGGGCTCGTCGGCGGCAACCCGGATCGGCGACCGAGTCGTGGTCGGCGGCGCCGGCGGGCGCACGCGCTCGGTTGCGAGTCAGATCGTGGCCAAGCAGGAATTCGCCGGCTACTGGGAGTATCTGCTGGACGAGGCCATATTCACCTGTCCCGCTCATCCGAACTGGGGCGGCACGGCGCTGCTCAACGAACGTGGCGAGTTGATCGGCATCGGCTCGCTCCAGCTCGAGCGTGAACGTGATGGCAAGGCCGAGCACGTCAATATGATCGTGCCGATCGACCTCTTGAAGCCGATCCTGGAGGACTTGCGCAAATTCGGCCGCGTCAACAAGCCGACACGGCCCTGGCTCGGGCTCTACTCGACCGAGATCGACAACCGCGTGGTGGTGATCGGGATCTCCGGCAACGGCCCGGCCGCCCGCGCCGAGCTCAAGACCGGCGACGTCATCCTCGCCGTGGACGGCGACAAGGTCGCGAGCCAGGTCGATTTCTACAAGAAGATGTGGGCGCTGGGCGCCGCCGGCGTCGACGTGCCGCTCACCGTGCATCATGAAGGCGTCACCTTCGACGTCACGGTGACGTCGACCGATCGCTTCAAGCTCCTCAAGGCGCCGAAGCTGCACTGATCCCAAGGCTTGAGGAAGCGGGCGATGACCGAGGCCGTGGTGGACGACATCGTGGCCGTGCTGCCGCCCCTGCTCAATGCACTGGAAGCGCTCGGCTTCTTCCAGCGGTATTTGCACCCGCCGGCATTCGCCTCCGTGATGAACGGAATCGGCACACCGGACGAGGCGCTGCAGGCCGCACACACCGCAATTGGAGCGTGGCCGGAGCAGTTCGCTGGCCTGCGCGAGCGGTTCGATCGCGCCTGCAACGAGACGCTTGCCGCCTTTGCCGGTATCCGTGAGGTCGAGCGGGGCAACGGCGATCTCGTCGCCGTCTTCCGGGCCCTGCGCCATGTCCCGCGCGCGCAGGAGGCGCTCTATGCGCTGGCGGTGCAGTTTCCCCCCGTGAGCAGCTTCTTTCTCAGCGCTGCCAATCGCCAGAATCACGATCTGCTGTCGCGACTGCAAGTCGGCGCGAGCGAGCACACCGGCATCTTCCACGATCACAATGAGCCCGGCAGCCGCGGCGGCTTCTCGGTCTATGTGCCCGAATACTACATGCCCGATCGGCCAATGCCGCTGGTGATGGCGCTGCATGGCGGCAGCGGCAATGGGCGCGGTTTTCTGTGGAGCTGGCTCCGCGACGCGCGCAGCCTTGGCGCGATCCTGGTAGCGCCGACCGCGACTGGACCGACCTGGGCGCTGATGGGCGATGACACCGACACGCCGAACCTCATGCGCATCCTCGAGACGGTGCGCAGCCGCTGGAGCATCGATGCCTCGCGCATGCTTCTGACCGGCATGAGCGACGGCGGCACCTTCTGCTACGTCACCGGGCTCGACCGCGCCTCGCCCTTCACCCACCTCGCACCGGTCTCCGCGACCTTCCATCCGCTGATGGCGGAAATGGCGGACGCAACGCGCCTGCGAGGCCTGCCGGTCTTCATGACTCACGGCAAGCTCGACTGGATGTTTCCGGTGCAGACCGCGCGGCAGACGCAGGCGGCGCTGTCCGCCGCCGGCGCTAAAGTCACCTATCGCGAGATCGACGACCTCAGCCACACCTATCCGCGCGAGATCAATGCCGAATTGCTGCAGTGGCTGAATGGAGCATGAACAACCTCTCCTTACACCCGCCGTAGTGCCGCGGAACCATCACTCCGGGCCGACGTTATCGCCCGTCACCGGAGGTTCGCCATGCAGACTTTTTTCGGAATGATCCTGGGCGCGCTGCTGCTCGCGGGCGGCGTCTATGTCTATGATTCCATGCAGACGTCGTCAGTCGCCAATGGCGAGGTCGCGATCACCAATCGCACCATCGTGAACTGGGACGTCGCCAAGGCCGATTGGGATGCGCTGCGCGATCGCGCGCACAAGGACTGGGTCCGGATCTCGTCGAAGTAACGACGCCTTATCATGAACGAGGCGCCGTCGCGAACTCCGCGGCGGCGCCTTTGTGCTGACCACAATCAACGATACGCGCGTCAGTTCATCTTGGCTTTGCGGGCGTCGGCGATGACCTGCTCGAACTCGGTCATGCTGAGCACGCCGGGTACACGATACTTGCCGACGATGAAAGATGGCGTGCCACGAAAACCGAAAGCTTCAGCCTGCTCGTTGTTGCGCTTGAGGATAGCGTCGATGTCCTTGGCGTGGCCGGTGAGATCGCGCTTCAACCGGTCCATGTCGACCCCGGCAGCCGCGAGCAGCTCGTTGATGCGCGGCTCGGTCAGGCGCGAGCTGACGCCCATCATGGCGTCATGGGCCTGGTGGTACTTGTCCTGGAATTTGGCCGCGAGCGCAGTCCGCGCCGCCGTGACCGAAATCGGCCCAAGGATCGGCCAGTCCTTCATCACCAGCCGCACCTTGCCGTCGTCCTGGACGACCTGGCGCAGCTCGGGCTCGAGCTTGCGGCAATAGGGGCAATTGTAGTCGGACCATTCGACGATGGTGATATTGCCGTCGGGATTGCCTGCGACGGGCGTGTCGGGATCGCGCAACACCTTGGCTTCGGTCAGCACCTCGTCATCGCCGGTCGCCGCGCGCGCCGAGGCGATCCCACCCATCGCGAGAGCACCCGCCCCGATCAGCGTCAGCGCCACGCGTCGCGTCGGCTCAAGGCCCTTATTCCTGAATCCAGCCATATCTCGTCCCATTTCGGTCCCATCTCCATCGATACGGATCGAGACCGGGCGTTGTTACTGCTCATATAGAGTGTCGCGGTTGCGATGTCACCGCGCCAGCAGTGTGATTGCCAGGGGGACCAGGAACGACGTCACCAAAGCGTTCAGGCTCATGGCGATGCCCGAGAAGACGCCGGCGATCTCGTCGACCTGGAACGCGCGGGCAGTGCCGATGCCATGTGCGGCGAGGCCGGCGGCAAAGCCGCGGGCCCGGTAATCGGTAATGCCAGTGCGGTTCATCAGCGGCGTCACGATGATGGCGCCCATGATGCCGGTGAGGATCACGGCTACCGCCGCCAGCGAAGGATCGGCGTGCAGGGATTCGGCGATGCCCATGGCGACGCCGGCGGTGACGGATTTCGGCGCCAGCGACAGCACGACATCGCGCGGCAGTCCCGCGAGCTCGGCCAGCAACACCACCGACACCACGGCCGTGACCGATCCCGCGAGCAGCGCCACCAGCATCGGCATGATCGAGGCGACCACGCGCTTGCGGTTCTCATAGAGCGGCACGGCGAGCGCGACGGTGGCGGGACCCAGAAGGAAGTGCACGAACTGGGCGCCGGCGAAATAGGTCGTATAGGAGGTGTCGGTCAGGAGCAGGAACGCGCCGATGATCCACATCGCGTGCAGCACGGGATTGGCCAGCGGATGGCGCCGCGTCGCCAGCGACACCGCGTCCGTGGTGGCATAGACCAGCAGCGTCACGGTCAGCCACAGCAGTGGCGATTGCGAAAGATAGACCCACAGCGAGAACGGATTGTCCTTCATCGCACGTCCTGTTGCTTCAACAGGCGGCTGACGAGGCGAAAGGTCAGCACGGTCGCGAGCAGCGTGACGACCACGGACAGCGCGAGCACGAGGATGATGGCGATACCGTGAGACGCGAGCAGATCGAGCTTCTGCACGACGCCGACGCCGGCCGGCACGAATAGCAGCGAGAGATGGGCCAGCAGGCCCTTGCTCGCCGTCTCGACACCGTCATTGCGCAGTGGCCCGCGCGCGAGCAGCACAAAGCGGTCGCGCATCATCAGCAGGATCAAGAGCAGCAGGAGGCCCAGCACTGGTCCCGGCAACGGCAGGCCGAGGCCGCGCACGACGGCTTCGCCGATCAATTGGCAGAGCAGGATGAGGCCGAGACTTGCAAGCATGACCATTGCATCAAGGGATGCGCTGGCATGCTTGTCAACCGCCGCTATGCGCGGGATGCGCGCGGTTCATGCGTCGTCGCAGGGCGAGGCAACATCGCCATCAAGGTCGCGGTCATCGTGGCGATCAGCGAGACCTTGCCGTCATGCTCGGCGTAGGCCTTTGCCTCGCAGAAGGTCAGTGTACGGCCGGGCTTGACCACCTCGGCCTTGAAGACGAAACGCTCGCCGCGGGCGGGCGCGAGCAGCGTCGTCTTGAACTCAACAGTGAGGATATCGGCCTCCGGCGGCATCAAGCTGAAGGCCGCGACGCCGCAGGCGTTGTCGAGCCCGGCCATGATGATGCCGGCATGGATGAAACCGTTCTGCTGTGTGAGGGCCGGCGCATGCAGCATCGCCAGTTCGACCTCGCCCGGTGCGAGACGGACGATCACGATGCCAAGCGTTCGCATTGCCGGCTGGCCATCGAACATGGCGATAGAAGCCGCGCGATAGCCGGGGTTTTTCGGCTCGAAAGCGGCCATGGTTCAGGCCTCGGCTGGTTCGGCGAGATGCCTCAAGGCAGCTTCGCGGATGGCGTCGGCGAACGGTGCGGACTTGCGGAGCTGACGGTCCATGTGCACGCCGGTGATCTCGCACGTCGCGGCGAGTTCGCCGGTCTCGGCGTTCGTCATGTCGTGCCGGAAGCGGATCGACTTGTCGCTGATCTCGAGCAGGTGGCTGCGGATCTCGACGATGTCCCCGGCCAGCAACTCGCGCCTGTAGGCAATGTTCTGCTGCACGGCGGCCATGCCGCGGCCTGAGCTGCGCAAGTAGCTCGGCGTCAGGCCGAGGCGGGCGAACAGATTCCAGTTGGCCTCGTCGAATTTGCCGACATACCACATGATGTTCATGTGCCCGACATGGTCGCATTGCCACGGATAGACCGTGCCGCGATAGGTCGCCTCCTGCTCCATCGCATTTCCTCCCGCATTTTTCGTCTTTGATCGTTGATACGGTAGCGTATCAAACCCGTGCCACGTTAGCAATACGGCACCGTATCAAGATCGGGTGAGGCTTCCTTCATGAGCGACGGCAAGGGCGATGTCTGGGTCGAGGCGGGATTCACCGAGCTCGCCCGCGCAGGGGTGGAGGGCGTGCGGGTCGAGGTGCTCGCCAAAAATCTCGGCGTCACCAAGGGCGGCTTCTACCGACGCTTCGCCGACCGCGCCGCGCTGCTCGATGCCATGCTGAAAGGCTGGCGCGAGGGACGCATCGCCGCGATCGCGCAGCAGACAAGTCTCGACGGACAAGAGCCCCGCGAGCGGCTGAGGGCGGTGATCCGGCTCTATTCCGAGCGACTCAATCCGGAAGGCATGGCGATCGAACTCGCGATCCGGCAATGGGCCCGCTCGGACGAGAACGCCGCGGCGGCGGTGGCGAGCGTCGATGCGGCGCGGCTCAAGCACGTCAGCGAACTCTATCGTGCAACCGGCCTTGCAGCCGAGGAGGCCGACGCGCAGGCTTTCCTGTTCTACTGCTTCATCTTCGGCCAGAGCCTGTTGTTCGTCGAGAGTGGTCCGCGCAAGCGGTCGCAGCTCGTGGCGAAATCGGCCGAGAAGCTGCTCGACTGAGCATGATCCGGACCCGAAGGGCCGCGTGAGCGCAAAGTGTGCAGCGGTTTTCCGGAAGATCATGCTCGAAAATTCAAGCGATGGCCGGAGCGTTGCTCCGGCCATCGTACCAATCCGAAGCTCAGGCGGCGCCCTTCAGCTTCTTGGTGCATTCGCTGTAGTAGCCGCCGCCCTTCTGGATCCACTTCAAGCCGCCATTGGCGTTGGTGGCCTTGTTGGCATTGTACTGGTCGACGCAGGTGTGCATCCGCGCCTTGCCGGGAGTCTCCTTGGCGTATTTCGGATCGATCGCGTTCGGATAGACCGCGGGTCCGGCCGGCAGGGCCGGCGCGGCGGCGGGGGCCGCCTCCTTCTTCGCCTGCTTCGGCTCGGCAGGAGCGGCGGGCGCAGCCGGCGCAGCCGCGGTGGGCGCAGCGGCGGGCGCTGCGTCGGCACCGCATTGGGCCTTGCGGAAATCATTCCACTTCATGGTCCCGAGCGAGCCGTCCTTCTTGGCGGCCTGATATTTCGCGCTGCACTCCTGCGCGGTCAGTGCCTGCGCCGGCGCGCTCGCCAGCAATGCCGCGACACCCGACGCTGCAATCGCACACAACAATTTTGTCTGAATGGTCATCCCTGGGTCTCCTTCTTGGTCTTCCTCGACGGAAGTGAAACGAGGATTGCTATCCTAGCGTGCCAGCCGCTTGCGACAAGGATGCGATGGGTTGCGCCGGCAAAATATAGTGATCCGGCCGCTCAACTCATTCATGTCGTGTTCAGCAACGCAGGCCGACGTTCCCAGGCCTTCACAATTCTCGCAAGCAGAGTGCACCACATGACCTTCACGTCCCGCCTCGCCGCCGTCGCCCTCGCCTCCCTGCTCGCCACCGGCACCGCCTTCGCGCAGACCGCCGCGCCGGCAGCCAAGACCGAGACGAAGACCGATGCCGCTGCCACCACCGACAAAAAGGCGCCGAAGGAGCGTTCGGCCGAGTCGCTCGAATGCTCCAAGCAGGCGGACGCCAAGGGATTGAAGGGCAAGGAGCGCAAGAAATTTCGCCGCGAGTGCATGAAGGAAGCGAAGGCCGGCACCGCCGCGCCCGCCGCAGACAAGAAATAAGTCCGTCACGATCCCCTGCGTGAGAGGCGGGCGCATTGCGGCATGACGAGCCTGCAATTGTGCGCCACCCGCCGATTTGCAATAAGGTGGCGTGAAGCAAATCACCGCCTCCCTGCCGTTCGAATGGCCGAGCCGTGCCAAAATCCTGAGCACGGTGGAGGCGCTTGTCATCGGCACCGCCGGCGGCCTCGTGTTTCTGCTCGCCGGCCTTCCCGGCGGGCTGATCTCGGGCTCGATGATCGCGGTCGGGATCGCCGCAATCGCCGGCCGCCAGCTGGCGCTGCCGCCGATCCTGACCCAGACCGTGCTGGTGCTGCTCGGCATTTCCCTGGGCTCGGTCGTCTCGCGCCATTTGCTCCAACAGGTCAGCGCCTATCCCCTCACCATCGGCCTGCTTGCGCTCGCCACCTTCTGCTCGACCTTCGGCTCCAGCTATTACCTCCAGCGCGTCCATGGCTGGGACCGCACCTCGGCTTTCCTGGCCGGCAGCCCCGGCGCGCTGTCGCAGATCACGATCCTGGCGGTCGAGCGCGGCGCCGACCTGCCGGGCATCGCGGTGGTGCAGACCATGCGCGTCATCATCCTGACCGCGGCGCTGCCGATGGTGCTGGCGCTGGCGGGCGTCGCGCCCTCAGCGGCGCCGTCGCTGACCACGACGATCGCCTCACCGCTCGACCTCCTCGAGCTGGCCGCGGCCTCGCTGGCCGCAGCGCTCGTTTTGCGGCTGATCAGGTTTCCGGCGAGCTGGATGTTCGGCGCGATGATCGCCTCCAGCGTGCTGCATGGTGCCGGATGGGTCGAGGGCGGCCTGCCGAACTGGGTGCGCGGCGTAGCGCTGGTCGGCATCGGTGCACTTATCGGCAGCCGTTTCGCGCGGATGCGAATCAAGACGCTCGCCGGCCACCTCGGCGCGGCGCTGGGCTCGTTTGCCGTGGCGATCGCCGTCTCAGCCATCTTCGTCGGCATCGTGGCGCTGACCACACAGGTGAAGTTTTCCGACGTGGTCGTCGCCTTCGCGCCGGGCGCGATGGACGCGATGCTGGCGCTGGCGCTGACCCTGCACATCGACCCGATCTTCGTCGGCGCCCATCACCTGTCACGCTTCGTCTTCGTGACGATCGCAACGCCGGGCATCGTGCATCTGTTCGGACGCACGCAGGACGATGTGGATGATTGACGGGGTGCAGCAGCGCTCGTCGCGAGCTCCGCTCTTGTAGGGTGGGCAAAGGCGCCCTTGCGCCGTGCCCACCATGCTTCAGCGATGTCACTAAAAATGGTGGGCACAGCGCACGAAGAGCGCGCCTTTGCCCACCCTACGGCAGCTTGCCTAGCGCTTCGCCGTCCGCACAAATCCCCATGCCGCGATCGCGGCCATCAGCAGCGAGATCAGCACGTTGTAGCCGGCAAGCGACAGGCCGAGGAAGCGCCACTGCACCTCGTCGCAACGCACCACCTTCACGGTGTCGAGCTTCGACAAGAGATCAGCGGCGCTGCCGAGATTGACGACGGGACCGGAGCAATCGGTCGGCCCTTTCCAGAACCCCCATTCGACGCCGGAATGGTAGGCACCGAGGCCGGCATTGGCGAGCGTCGCCAGCGCGAGGATCGCAAGGCCCGCCAGCAGCAGCGGCCGCGGCACGCCGCTTCGAGCCGCAATCGCCGTGAGCGCACCGAGCGGAATCACGAGATAATAGGCGTAGCGCTGCTCCAGGCACAACGGACAGGGCAGGATCTCCAGCACGAGCTGGAAGAACCAGGCGCCCGCGATCGTGGCTGCAGCAATCAGCGTGACGAGAGCCGAGGCGGCCAGCGCGGAGCCGCCGGCGGCCGGCTTGAACGCATGCATCGCATCACTCTGGGTGGTCACGGCAGCCTCTTTCGCATATCTGGCGCTCTAAGGCTCTAACCCCGGCCCATGCGGCTGTCGAGAACGGCCGGGATCACTTTGGCGCGGGTTGACCCCGCTTTGTCCATGGCTATAGTCCGCCCGCTTCGCGACGCCGCCTCAAGGCCGACCGAGGGCCCCTGTGGCGGAACTGGTAGACGCGCTCGACTCAAAATCGAGTTCCGCAAGGAGTGCTGGTTCGATTCCGGCCAGGGGCACCACGCTTCGCCTTTCGAGCTACGCGTGGCGCGGCCATGCGAGGCCCGGAGGGCGAAGCGTGTCCGGCGGAGCCACGCGAAACCCAAAGGCGAAGCGTGTCCGGCGAAGCCTCTTGGCGAAGACGGACTGGTTCAGCAACGCCCGCTCTCCTCCCTCCCCTAGCCATCTCCGCATCCTCCCTGTATAAACCGGTAGCTTCTTCCGTAACTCGAAGGAGCTCACATGAACGACCTGCACGCGTGGCTTTCGCAGCAACACCACGGCTTGCGGACCTTCCAGACCTTTCAGCAAAAGCTCGAGACGCTCGGCCGGGACGATCCCGCACAGCGCGGTCTTTGCCGCCTGCTCAGTGGTGTCGTCGGCAGCTATGTCAAGGCCTTTGACGAAGCTCCGCTGCCGGTCGAGGTCGCCGAAGGTGCCTATCGGCGTCTGCTGACCCTGCTCGCCAGCCTCGATCTGCACGGAAACGCCGAACGCCGCCTCGCCGATATCAACCGCGTGGCGACCTGCGACTTATGGCAGTGACCAGACGGGCACGCTGCAATCAAGCAGCAAGGCACGCCGGTACGGCCTCGCGACGCACGGCGCCCGAGTCTTGCGCTTCTCTTGACGCTCCTTCCTAAAGAAAGGGCGCAGGGAGGACCGCATAGGCGTTAAGGTAGCGCGAGCATCGATTGATACGGACGTTTTCGAGGAGGCTCGCGCAGGTGCCGCCCAAGCGCTCGCTTTCTGCGGCGGAAGCAACGGATGGTTGGTTGTGGAATGATCGCTTGTAGCAAGGATGCAACGAGTTGTTGCAAAACACGCCAAGCGCCAGGTGCCGTCAGGCGGCCTGCATCCAGCGGGGAGAGTCCTCGAAGTCGCGGGCAAGCGGCTCGAGCAGCAGGATGATCAAGAGGTGTGCCAGCAAGTAGGGCTTGGCGGAGCGCGGATCGGTTCCAGGTGGCGTCTTGAGACCAATCAGACTCTTCAGTCGCTTGAAGCCAAGTTCGATGCGCCATCGCAGTCGATAGAGCGCGAGTACATCCTTGGTGGAGAACTCGTCCCGTGCGAGCGACGTGACCAGAATGACCCAATCCGCGGCTTCCAGAGTTTCTTTGGAGATGACGCGGTTTTCGTCTTGTGCGTCGCGCCGGGCTTTACGACGCGAAGCCGCGACTGCACCGGCGGGCTTCTTGACTGCGACCAGACGCATAGCCAGAGGCGCACCGTCCTTGCGTTTGATCCAAATCCTCCGATCGATCAGTCCGTGCGCCTTCGCCGCACGCAATTGGGCCATCAGATCGAACGGAAGGCCTTTGGCATCAAGCCAACGTGCGTTCTTCCAGCCCGCTCGGATCAAAACGTCTGCCCCGGCGTCGCGGACAGCGGCGATGCGGTCAGGTTGCAGATAAGCGCGGTCAGCAATGCGGATCTCGTTCTTGACTACCGGTATCCGGTCAAACGTTTCGCCCTCTTGCTGATCTGTCAGCTCGAAGTGACCAAAGCGCTCATATGGCAGATCGAATGCACTATGAACGCGCCAAAGCTCACTGTTCCTGCGCGCAGCCGGTCCTGCCTGAGGCACTGTCGTCGCATCGATAATGCGGATCAGGCGGCCTCGGCTCGCCTTCGGGGCTGCCGCAGCGAGCAAGCCCTCCACCAGCACTGCAAACCAATCGCCACATTGACGCAGGCGATAGAACAACGCCACGCTGCTGAGGTCGGCAAGGCCAACAGCAGCGGCCCACGCGGCTGTCGATCTCAACCCTCTTTCACCCAGACAATAGGCCAGCATCAGCCGAAGTAACGCACCGCATCTGGAATTTGGCGCCGCCGCACGAAAGCCTTCGTCTGGCGCGCACTTATTTCAAGCTGCGCAGCCCCGCCGAGCTGCGCAACCACTCTCGTCCAGTCCTCGTTCAGAAGCGATTCGTCTGCCATCCCGCCTTGGAATCACGTGTGATTCCAACACTCAAGAATAAACTTAACGCCTATGGGGAAGACCGGGTGCCGGCTGGCACCCATCGACCGCCATGCCAAGAGCAGATTGCGTGCGCTTCAATGCATAGCGGGTAACAGGGCAACCGGAGACATCCCGGCCTTCCCTGCGCAGTGGTTTGACGGCTTATGGCGCGCTCTCCCCGGGGGACGATGCACTATTGCCCCCGTCGTCCTGCAGATGACTGATGTGCGCACCCGGTCGGGCCGCTTCACCACCGCAGGCCTTGACGCACAGACCCCGGGCGTCAGGACCACACGCTTTTGCCGTACGCGGAATCGCACCGGTCGTGTGCGCGCCGCTCAACCGCTCACGGGCCAAACCCGCCCTGCGATCGCATGCGCGCCGATGCACTCCACGTCCACCGCCACCCGGCCCACGTATCGTGACGATCGCGAAACGCCCCTTATCCTTGGGTCGGGATGGCAGTCGTACACGATATTTCCGAATTTCGGTCAATCGGAATTTTTAAAATCGAGTTCTTGCTCCCGGGTCGAGCAACAGCTGCCGCCTTCCTCCGTGCTCGGCGGCGCACCCCGACGGTGCGATTGAATGAGCCTCGGGCGGCCGCCGAGAGGCGTTCGACTTCCCCGCACCACTACCTATATCCTGTGGCAACCGATGTGATGCAGCGGACAGCTTCGATGGCCAGGAGACGCACGACCGACACGGATGCCGACGACCGTCCCCGCTATTTCGTCTGGGTCCGGGGCCTCGAAGGGCCCGAGCCGCAGAAATGGACGGCGATGGATTTCGGCGTCGGCGACTGGAAGCGGGCGCTCGTGCTGGCTTATCTGGAGCTGCCGGAAGACGAGCGGCATCTATCCTTGTCGGTGCTGGCCCGGCGCTATCCGCCTCCGCGGGATGATCTTTCGTGAACCGGGTGGGGATGTGTGGTCATAAACGTCGGCTCCGCAAGGCAAAGCGGAAGTCACCCGCTTAAGCGTGATCGGCGGCTTGTGACCCTGGCTGTGTGAAAACGCGAAGGATCGAAACGCGACTAGAATTTCATTCTTCAGTTTGTCGTCTAAGTTGAGAGCGCTTGCGAACTTGCGCGCTAGAGCGGTCTTGGATGAATAACTTCTTCCATCGTGTTCAAGCGTCTTGGCGTTTTCACACAACCAAGACCCGAAGCCGACCTTAGGCCGCCGCGCCGCGTCCAGAGCGGTTCTGCCTGCATCATCTGTACGGGTGGCTTAGGTTGAATATGCTAGGCTCCATTTGATGGTCCAGTAGTCGACGCGATGAAGTGGGATCGCTTCATTGGTGTCAACAACTTAGCTGAGGTCGTGCCATGCCGTTCGGTTTCAGGATAGTTGTCGCAGTCTTGCTCTTCGTGGGAGCTTCCGTATCGGGTGGCGAGTTGCAGGTAAATGGATTTCCCACCGATGCCAACTTCTTCCCGATTGGCGTTTGGTTGCAATCGCCGACTCGCGCTGCCTCTTACAAGGCAATCGGGATCAATACCTTTGTGGGATTGTACGAAGGACCCACTGAAGAGCAACTCGCCGCATTGGCGCGGCAGCACATGTTCGCCGTTGCCGGCCAAAACGACGTTGCGCTGAAATCGGTCAACCGGCACGTTATAAAAGCGTGGATGCAAGAAGACGAACCGGACAATGCCCAACCAATCGGGCCAGGACTGTACGGAACATGCATTCCTGCAATTGAAGTCGCTCGGCGTACGCAAGAGATGAAAGCCCGGGATCCAACGCGACCGATGATGATCAATTTCGGGCAGGGTGTGGCCAACGAATTCTGGCGCGGTCGTGGCCCCTGCAACGGTGATCAGGGATACTACGATATTGCGATCCAAGGTGCAGATATCTTGTCGTACGACATCTATCCGGTGGGATCCACTACGCCTCAAGTTAAAGGAAGGCTGGAATACGTTGCGCGTGGCGTCACCAATCTCGCGAAGAGGGCTACCGATGGGCAAAGCGTATGGATGGCGCTCGAGACGACGGCACTAGATCCAACTCGTCGACCGACTGCGGCGGAAGTTCGGGCGGAGATCTGGATGGCATTGATTCATGGCGCGACAGGAATTTTTTATTTCGTGCATGAGTTTAAACCAACCTTCCGGGAAGACGCCATCTTCCGTTACCCCGATATCGTGGAGGAGGTCACGAGAACGAACCGATTGATCTTGTCTCTCTCGCCAGCGTTGAAGAGCCCAAGCCTATCCGGGGCTATATCCGTAAGCTCGCAGGTCCCGATCGCAACCATGGTGAAGGTGTACAAAGACAACACGTATATCTTTGCCGTCGCGATGCAGAACTCTCCGTCCACAGCGCGGATCACGGTCAATAACGTTCACCAGACCAGTGCTCGGGTGATCGGCGAGGGGCGTAGCGTATCCCTCGCGCAAGGTTCTTTCGAAGACCAATTTGAAGGCTACGGGGTACATCTTTATCAAATACCCTAGCAGGCCATTCCGGAGCGAACGGGATTTCGCCGCCCAAGCTGCGACTTCCGAATCTGGCCCATCTGCGAAGTTGCGCCGGTCCGACGGAAGTCCGCTCATCCGGCAGAGCAGACCAGATTTGCTCAACCTGAGTTCTTCGCATTTTGACCCGAACCGGACCAATGTGACTCGCCACATCATCCCCGCGCGGGATAGAATGCATCCAATCCTCGGTGTGCGGGCTGCCAGACGCTGGTGTGTTCGGCACCCAACGCCTTCGCCCCGGAGTGCGTTTCAGCGTGATGCCTTGCGGCAGCAAAGCCACGTAGAGCGAGGACTTGATCATGTTAATTTGCCAGTGCAGCGCAATTCATCGACGCGATGTAGTCTGCGGCGGCGGTGCTGCCTTGTTCAGCGCGGTCGTGGCGACGCTAATCGGCAGCGGGAGGGCGGTACGCGCAGAAGCGGTCGCCGGTAAGGTTCCGGAGATCGATCGTGTGGCGGTGCGCGTTCTCGTCGACAGCTACCAATTCGCCGTCGCGCCGAGCCGGAAGCTTTCCGATTTCGAGATTGAACACTTCGGCTGGGGCATCGGCGGTGGCAAGCCACCCGGCAAAACGCTGATCAGTGAGTTTGGCCTGTCGATGCACATCGAGTCGCGGCGCGGCGCCGAAACAAGAAATATCCTGATGGATTTCGGCTTCACACCGGACGCGCTGGTCAACAACGCGAAGCTCGTAGGCATCGATCCAGCCGCGCTTGATGCCCTCGTATTGAGCCACGGTCACTACGATCATTTTGGCGGTCTTGCCGGATACCTGAAACAAAACAACGGCAAACTCAAAGCCAGGCTGCCGATTTACATCGGCGGTGAGGAGGCATTCTGCTCCCGCGAATGGACGGCTCCGCCGGTGCGCGGTGATTTCGGGGACTTGGATCGCAAAGCACTGGAAGATGCCAATGTTGCGGTGACCTATGTGGAAGAACCGGCACTGGTCGCCGATCACGGCTTCACCACAGGGCACATCGGGCAGACGAGCTTTGAGAAGCTGCTGTCCCCCAGCGCCATGAAGATCGGCGTGGACAGCGGCATTGGATGCTATGCCGAGAAGCTTCCGGAGGACGAACGGGCCAAGGCTGTCATCCCGGACCAGTTCCGGCACGAGATCGCCACCGCGTTCAATCTAAGAGGCCGCGGGTTGATCGTATTGACCTCCTGCAGTCATCGCGGGGTAATCAACGCAATCAAGCAGGCCCAAGCGGCTTCGGGCGTCAACAAGGTCCATGCCGTGATCGGCGGCTTCCACCTTGCGCCCTACAAGGAGGACTATGTGCGCAACACGATCGCAGCGCTCAAGAGCATCGACATCGACTACGTCATTCCTCTGCACTGCACCGGCGAGCCGTTCTACGAGATCGCCAGGGCCGAGATGCCGAATAAGCTCCTACGCTCCTACACGGGTACGCGCTTCATCTTCGCTGCCTAGAAGGACAGACGCCAGTTCGCGCTCACGGCCGCGAAACGGAGGTCATTGATGGCTGTAGCAGATGCTGAATGGTCTAAATTGCCTAACCATGCCGAACGAGTAGAGCGATGCCGACGGTGCCAATGGTGCTAACAAATGTCCGGATTTGGCCCATCAACGCGATGCCGCTGTGGGCCGCTTGTGACCCTAGGCTGCCTTTCGCTGCTGCAGGCGCTCGAAGGCGATAGCCCTCGTAAGAGGCAGTTAGCCTGACGTATTTTCTAGCGATGCTAGATTACCACTTTATCCCGGTTGCTTTGAAGCCGTCCTAGTAGTGCTTTTTGTACTGTGGAGGACATTTATGCGAAGCTCTCGCGCAATGCTTTATCTGCAACGACTTGGCGAGCTCGCGTCTCAGCTCTCAGAACTGGAAGACCTTCGAGGTCAGGTCGAAGATGCAGAGCGCGACGCCCGCGGTGCACCTGCATTGCGCCCTAGACGCCATGCTTCGCGCCGCCTCCCAGGTCGCGATCTCGGCGCCCTGTCTGTCCGCCTTCGCCGCTACACGCCAGCAAGCAGAAATGCAGGAGGTCTCAGGCCCCCTCAGAACGACAACCAAATCGATTGGACGTTGCTTGAGCCATTTCCCGACGGATGGTGGGCTTCCCCCTAAAGCTCTTCAACGGCTGCTAGTGAATCAAGTTTTCTCGTCTGCTTGTGGCCCACATCGACGAAAGCCAGCGCTTCTCTGCACGTCGGCAGTCAAGGTTAAATCGGAGATGGCCAAGACGCGACCAAATCGGCGCTGATGACCCCAACCGGAGATCTATTCGACGCCGTAAACCCGACGACCGTCCCATAACAACCTGCAAGGCGTCGTGAACTTAGTCAGCAATCTTGACCAACGCGAAGTTGCAAAAGCCTGCTAAGGTAGACGATCCGGGCGTTTGGCCCTGCGGGAGGCTATGGTGACGAACTCGGAAGTCTCCAACGACCAACCGGACAAACCGGCATCCGATAATGACCCACCGAACAAAACGGCAGCTGATAAGGAACCCCCAGACAAACCGGCGCCGAGACTCAACTTTAAGGCTCGCCTCCGCGCACGATTGCAGTTGCTCGGCGGTGCGATCGCGTCGATTGCCGCCGTCGGCGCGATCGCGGGTGGCCTCGTCGGCTACTGGACTGTATGGAAGACGGTCCGAACAGACGTCTTTCGGGACAAGCAAACGACGCAGAGGGAGGCTACGGCGCGGCCCGATATTGCTCCCCGCTTGTCATTCGTCGTCCTGCCGTTCGCAAATCTCAACAACGATCCGGAGCAGGACTATTTCGCCGATGGCATTACGACCGATCTGACAACCGACCTCGCGCAAATGCCCGGCGCGTTCGTCATCGGACGCGGAACGGCTTTTACATACAAGAACAAGCAGATCGACTTCAGGATGCTTGGCAAGGACCTTGGCATTCGCTGGGCCGTCCAGGGCGCGGTGCAGCGGGCCGGAAATCAGGTCCGTATGAATGTGTCGCTTGCCGACCTGTCAACTGGCCGCGACGTCTGGTCGGACCGTTTTGACGGTGATAGGACGAATCTTGCGGCCTTGCAGGAGCAGGTCACGGCGCGGCTCGCCCGCTCTCTCAATGTCCAACTCGTCCAGGCTGAAAGCCGGCGCAGCCAAATGGACCAGTCAAGGAATCCAGATGCTGTGGATTTCAGCATGCGCGGCTGGGCGAAGGTCTATGAGCCTGGGACCAAGGTAACGAACGCACAGGCAAAGGACTTGTTTGACAGCGCGCTGCGCCTCGATCCTGACAACACTGACGCAATGCTCGGGAAGGCGTGGTGCATAGCCAATGGCGTGAACAGCGGATGGTCGACGTCCGTGGTCGAGGACAAAAAGACGGCGACAAAACTAATTGATCAAGTTCTTGCAAAACACCCGGCGACTGCAAACGCGCACGTAGCCATGGGAAGCATTTTGAATTACGGAAATCCCGAGGGAGCCCTGTCTAAATTCGACGCAGCTTTGGAAATCGACCCTAATTCGCCGGTAGCGTACGCACCAAAAGGAATCGCACTTATCACCGCGGGACGTGCGCGCGAAGCGTTCTCCCCAGTTCAGATTGCTTTGCGCCTAAGCCCCAAAGATCCGGCCGCCGGCCTTTGGCACTTCTTTCTCTGTCATGCTCACGCGCATGTGCACCAATATAACGAAGCCATTGAGGCATGTAGGCGCTCGATCAATCTGAACAAATTAAACTGGTTGCCGTATGTGGATCTGATTTCAGCATATGGAGCCACGGGCCAATTGGAAATGGCCCAGCAAATGTTAGCCGAATTGAATGCAATCCGACCGGACTTTACCGTCCAGTGGTTCCATCAGATGGGCTACGCACGTTCGAGCAATCCGCAGTTTCTGCTTGAGTACGACGACATCGTCGACGGGCTAAGGAAGGCAGGCGTTCGGGAGCAATGAGGCGACAACCAGATAGCTGGACTTCATCGCTTGGTGACAAGGATAAAAAGAGACGAAGGTCTCCTTCTGGCCCGATGCTGCCTATCTCAAAGTGCGTCCAAGTGTCGGCTGTCGAGTGTAGACCGAAAGCGCCTTGCGGGGAGCTAGTCGGCCGATTTTGACCCTGAGCGGCACTCGTAACCGCCCCCACGTTGGGCGGCTGTCGGGCACCCATGTTCGGGCAGCGCGAGTTCCCGCCATTTCGTCTGCTGTGCCTATTGGGTGAGCGCGCCGCGCTGTTCCCATCGTCCCGGATTGAGAACCGCGCCATTGACCTTGCCACCAGCGTCGCGAGTAAAAGCAATCCGCGTGTGATCGCCCCCCTCGACGTAGAATTCATCTTTCGAAAGAGCCGCCACGGGCGTCGGTTGGCCCCTATCAAAATCAAGGATCGACCAGCCGCCCGTTGCTTCGACGATCAGCCTGCCATCTGCGACACGGATTTGAAGCTGGACGCTGTGCGAAGGGACTGCCTCACGAACAAACGTGAAAACGAGGGGATCGCTCTGCTTTGAGCGCACGATTTTAAGCTCGATTGCGGCGTTGGCCGGACCCGAAATCCGGTGAAGTGCCGCTTCGAGGGTGAGGCCCTTGATCGAAGCGCCCTTGACAGCGGTGATGAGGTCTCCGGCGAGGATGCCCGCCTTCGCGGCGGGGCCTGCGGCGGCCAATTTGATCACCCTAAGGCCACCTGTTTCGGCGACCACGGACTCAAGCCCGATCCAGCCGTTGCCGTCGGCGACCAAGATCTGTCTATCCAGGGAACTTGTAGAACCGCCGAAATCGTAGCGTCCGGCATATTCGGCGAGGTTTTCGGCATCTCCTCGGCGCGGCTCGACTGAAGCGGAGACTTCAGGAACCTTCAACGCGGTGTACGGTAGACGCCGGATAGCATTGAAATAGAAACCGTTCTCACTGTACTGGCTTCGCTGCATCATCATCACCAGAATCAGCTTCTGCACCGGATCAACCGAGAAAAATGTGCCCCAGCTTCCCTGCCAGTTGAAGCTGCCCACCGCACCGGGAATGAGGCTGAAATCCGGATCGGTGCGAACAGCGAAGCCGAGTCCCCATCCCGTTCCGAAAGCCGGGCCGACCTCGTGTCCTGCGATGTGCATGTCGGGCGGCAGCGAGTTCGTCGTCATCAGCCGGACGGTTTCAGGCTTCAGGATGCGAACGCCGTCAAGCTCGCCGCCGTTGAGCAGCATCTGGCAGAAGCGCAGAAAATCAGGAACCGTGGAGACGATGCCTCCGCCGCCCGAGAAGAACGTCTGCGGCTTGCCGACGCCGCCATCCGAAAGGGGCTGGGGCTGCGCGCCCGGCAAGGCGACGAGACGGGCAAGCTTGTTCTGCGGTACCGAGAAGCCGCTATCGACCATGCGCAACGGCGCAAAAAGGCGGCTTTGCAGGAACTGATCGAAGGCCTGGCCAGACACAACTTCAATGACGCGCCCCAGAACGTCATAACCTATCGAATATTCCCAGACTTCGCCCGGCTGGTGCAGAAGCGGGAGTGCGCTGAGGCTCGCCACGAATGAAGCAATCGGCTTGTCGCGCCGGAACGGTGCCCGCGCGCCGTAAAGCAGGTGTACCGCCGCATTGCCAAATCCGGGGTCGGCGTAATCCCCTACGCCATAAACCAGGCCGGAGGTATTGCGCAGAAGGTCACGGATGGTCATCGCGCGCTTTGCCGGTTCAAAAGCCTTTTGGACAAGATCCAGAAGGATCGGATCGCCGGTGGCCGGATCTTTCTTGACGACCTGCCTATCCTTTAGCTCTGGCAGATACTGCGCCACGGGAGCATCGAGGTCGAGCTTGCCTTCATCGACCAGGATCATGGTAGCGACGCTGGTGATCTGCTTGGACATCGATCCGATGCGAAAAATCGAATCCGGCCGCATCGGCATTTGCTTGTCGTGATCCTCGAAGCCGGTGGCCTGCAGATAGGCGAGCTTGCCGCCCCGGGCGATCCCCACGACAAAACCGGAGGGATCGCCTTTTTCGCTCTGTGCCTCGAACCAGGACGTCATGCGCGCCAGGCGCCGCGCCGAGAAGCCGAGACCCTCGGGATCGACGACGGTCTGCAAATCGTCGGCAAGCGCGGTACCCGCCAGACAGAGCGTGATTGCGGCCATGCACGATGCCTGGATAATTTTCATTGGGGAAACCCTTCAGACGATCCTAGACAGGATGATCGAAGCGAAGAGCTCGGATCCAGCTCACAACCAGAGGTATAGCCAAACGCTCATGTCACCGCAATGCCACTTCCGGATTTGGGCCCAACTCGGACATCTGGTGAGATGCGGTAACGGGCCGGTACCAGCGGCAGAGCGGACCTCATACGCGCCCTGAGTGCAGCGCGAGCGCGCTCTCGCCTAGGCGCCAACCCAAGAGCGCCTGTCCGCGCCTGGCGCGGGACCGTGTCATCCCGCCCCCATGATTATGGGTGTCACGGCCTCGGCGCTACGGCTAGACTTGTCTCGCGCCGCGGGGGACACGCGGGTCGCGGGACGATGATCATGACCGAACAGGGCGAGACGGGTGACGCCATCACCATCCTCCTCGTCGAGGACGATGCGCCGACCTGCTGGCGGCTGCAGGATGCGCTGGTCAAGGCCCGTTACGAGGTGCGCAGCGCCGCTACGCTGGCAGAGGCGCGGCAGGCCCTGAGCGTCGGCGCGCCGCGCGTGCTGCTGACCGACCTGCGGCTGCCCGACGGCCACGGGATCGAACTGATCCGCGAGATGAGGCAGCGCTTTCCGGACACCGAGATCATGGTGATCTCCGCGCTCGGCGACGAGGAGAGCGTGATCTCCGCGATCACGGTCGGCGCCACCGGCTATCTGCTCAAGGATGCCTTCCCCACCGACATCGCCACCACCGTGCGCGATCTCGTCGCCGGCCATTCGCCGATCTCGGCCTCGATCGCCCGTTTCATCGTGCGCAGAACACAAGGTGCCGCGCAGAATTCGGCGGAGCCGCCGCCCGGCCCCCCGCTCAACACCGCCAGGCTGACGCCGCGCGAGATCGACATCCTGTGGGGTATCGCAAAGGGCTTCAGCTATGCCGAGATCGCCAGCCATCTCGGACTGTCCAAGCAGACCGTGCCAGGGCATATCAAGAACATCTATCGCAAGCTCGAAGTGCACACGCGCAGCGAAGCGGTGTTCGAGGCGGTGCAGCAGGGCCTGATCAAGCTGTGAGCGAGTTCGCGGCGAAAGCACGGGCCAAACCCGCGCGGCGCCGGCTGCTGGCCTCGCGCCTGGTGCCCTATCTGCTGCTCCAGGCGCTGATCGTGATCGTCACCATCCTCGGGATTCGGCTGCTGCAGCCGAACGACCCTGATGACTTCGCGTTGAGCGATTTTTCGGCGCGGGAGGACGGCGTGGCGCGCCCCGTGACCCTGCCGCATTTCACGTCGTCGCGCTACTCGCTGGCCGACCCGCCGTTCTACACGGGCGCCTTCACATTCCGGAGCGCCGATGCGGCCTCGGGCTGGTCGGTGTACCTGCCGCGCTTCAGCAACGCGGTGGAGGTCGCCATCAACGGCATCGTCGTGCTCGACTCCCGACGCGATGCCAATGCCAACCGGCCCGACCGCAACACGCCTGAGATCGCAGCTATCCCCGCTTCGCTGCTGCGCGAAGGCGGCAACGAGATCACGGTGCGGCTGTTCGTATGGGGCCCGTTGAAGGGCTTTCTCGATACCGTCTCTGTCGGGCCGGATATCGCTTTGCGCCCTGCCTATGAGACACGCACGCTGCTGTTCGTCACGCTGCCGGTGGTGTTCTCGGCCTGGCAGGCGATCCTGGCCGTCATCCTCGCCACCATGTGGCTGATGCGGCGCCACGAACCGGTTTATGGCGTGCTGGCAACGGCGATGGTGCTCGGAGTGGTGCAGGCGTTCGCGCCGCCGCCGGTGCCGCCGGCCGCGGTATCCCGGCTCGCCGCGGTGCTGCTCGCGTCCGCACCGATCGAGAGCGCGCTGATCGTCGTGTTCGGCGTGCTGTTCTTCGGCTGGCGCTGGCCGCGCTACGGCACGCTGCTATTCGTGCCTGGCGTCCTCGTGTTCGTGGTCGGGCTGATCGGGGGCCCGCCGCTGCCGCGCATCCTGTTCCTGGTGCTCGGCATTCCCACTGTCGGGCTCTGCCTATTCCTGATGGCCTGCGTCACGGCAGCCGCGGTGGTGCGGCGGCAGGACGCGGCGAGCTTCACGATCGGCTGCGCGGTGACCATCGTGCTGGTCTGCTGGGTCCAGGACATGCTCACGGTGCTCGAGATCGTGAGCAACGACCGCATCTTCGTCTCGCGCCTGTCCTATTCGGCGATGCTGGTCGCCATCGGCGCCGGGCTGACCTGGCGCTTTGCCCGCGCGTTGAACCAGGTCGACAGCTTTGCCGGCCAGCTGGTGACGCGGGTACGCGAAGCCGAGGAACGGCTGAAGGCGAGCTTTGCCCGCGAGGAGGAGCGCGCCCGCGCCGCGGCGCTCGCCAACGAGCGCACGCGCCTGATGCGAGACCTGCATGACGGCCTCGGCGGCCAGCTCGTCAGCATCGTCGCGCTGTCCGAGCGCGGCCATGAGGGCGCGACCATTACCGATGCCGCCCGCGCGGCGCTGAAGGATCTGCGTCTCGTCATCGATTCCATGGACGACATCGGCGGCGACCTGATGCTCGCACTCGGCTCCTGGCGCGAGCGCGCCGCGGCCCAATTGCGGCCGCACGACATCGCGCTCGACTGGCGTGTGGCGACACCGCAGGGCCTGCCGCTGCATCCTGAACTCAGGCCATGGCACGTCATCCAGATCGTGCGCATCCTCGACGAGGCCGTGACCAATGCGGTCAAGCACGCGCAGGCCCGACGCATCGCAGTCACCATCGACACGTTCGACGCAGGCCAAGGGCCGTACGGCGTCATCAGCGTGACCGACGACGGCCACGGTTTTGCGCTGACCGGCCATTGCGAGGCCGCGGGCGCGAGCCAGACCGCGCGCGGCCTGCGCAACATGAAAAGCCGCGCCGCGCGCTGCGGCGCAGTGCTCAATCTGAGCTCGGATGCCTCAGGCACGCGCGTGCGGCTGCAATTGCCGCAGCGTTTTCCCGACAGCGACATGGCCGCGGGCTGAAAGGCCCCCTCCCCGAACGTGTGGGGCGCACGGAGAGAGGGGACGGGCCGGATCATTTGCCTGCGGAGGACGGGGGTGTTCGTCCGCAGGCTCCGTTGGCCCGAAGCGATGCAATCAATTCAATCGAATGGAATTATCAGCGCACGCCGACGCGATTGACCGGGCCGCCGCGATTCATCGGCGTGCCGGCCCGCACACCGACACCGGGCGCGCCGACGCCGGGCGTTGCGACCGCCGCCGCCGCGACCGGCGCTCCCGGCGCGACCACCACGGCGCCAATCGGCCGCACCACGCAGCCCTTGGGCACTCCGACGGTCTTGCAATAAACCACGGCCTGCGCCGGGCTCGTGCCCAGCGACACCATCGCCGCGCCGGCCAAGGCCATGATCGTCAGCCCGGCGCTCGGCGCTCCAGCTCTCTTCGACATCTTGCTCTCCTGCTTCCCGTCCGGCATCCCGGTGCAATCACCGGGTCTCGCAGCCGAGGTGCAGCCTGAATGGCAAAAGTCGGCGCGCGGATACATGCCATGAAGATGGGGGTGCGGCGGCCGAAAGGACTGGCCGGTGCCATGAACATGGGATGGACCCGCGCCGGGGCTGCGCGAGATGGTCGGCCCGCGTGATCCCGGTCGGGACCGACAATGATTCCAAAGAGGTGCTTTATGAAGATTTCGGTTGTTGCCGCGCTGCTGCTCGCCGCTACCGCCCTGCCCACTGCCGCACAGTCCGGCCCATCGCCGCAGGAGCAAATGGCCTGCCGCGGCGACGCCAGTAAATTCTGCGCCGAACATATCGGCAAGCCGCCGCAGATGAATGCCTGTCTGCGCGAGAACAAGTCGAAGCTCTCGGATTCCTGCCGCAAGGTTGTTGAATCGCGCGGAGGCTAGTCCTTCGTCGTGCTCCCTTGGGAGAAGGCAGAGGGCGACGCTCTGCCGCCGCCCTCGCAAGAAAGGCCGAAGCCGAGCTTCGGCCTTTTGGCTTTCAAATGAGGGCCGCTACTCCTGCATCATCTCGCCGCTGCCGCCGAACTCGGCCGGGAAATCCTTCAGCTTGGGCAAGCCGTCACGCATCGGCAGCACGGTCTCCGCATAGTTGACGTGGACACCGGGCGTGAACGCGAGTGTTGGGATGGTGGCGCTGAAAACGTCGATCAGACCGAGCGGGGGATGGTTGGTCATGAGATGGCCGCCGCATTTCCTGCAATATTTGCGCTGGCTGAGCGGCGTCTTGGCGAAGGTCTCGACATTCTGAGCGCCCTCGGTGATGCGCACGGCTTCCGGCTTCCACAGGGTGAAGGCGTTGACCGGACCGCCCGACCAGGAGCGGCAGGAGCGGCAATGGCAATAGCCCATCGCCTCCGGCGCGCCTGTGACCTCGACCGTGACCGCGCCACAGAAGCAGTTTCCGACATGTTTCATTTGGACGTCTCCGTTTTATGAAGGATCGTTATCGTGCGTCGGCGCCCCGCGCGTCCTCCTTTCGGGGAACGCGCGAGGCGAGGCCGAGACTACACTGGCCGGCGCCAGGGAATAAGCATCGACACCCGTTGTTTGTACTGCCGGTACTCGTCGCCGAAGAGACCGACGAGATCGCGTTCCTCCAGCGCGATACCGACGAAGATGTAGAGCGTGGTCACGGCTGCGAACAGCAGATGACCCGCAGTCATGGTCGGCGCCGCCCAGAACGCGACGATGAAACCAAGATAGATCGGATGACGGACGAACTTGTAGAGCAGCGGCGTCTTGAAACGCGGCGGCGCCGCTTCCCTGCCGACGAGATGATCGGTCACCTGCGACAATCCGAACAATTCGAAATGGTTGATGATGAAGGTCGAGGTGAACACCAGCACCCAGCCGGCGAAGGACAGCGTGACCACCGTCACGGCAAGATCCGGGTTCTCGACGTTCCATATGACCGCCGGCAGCGGACGCCACTGCCAGAACAGGAGGAGCAATGACAGGCTCGCGAACAGCACATACGTGCTTCGCTCGACCGGCTTGGGGACGAACTGCGTCCACCACGCCTTGAATTGCTGGCGCGCCATCACGCTGTGTTGAACCGCGAACAGCGACATCAGCAGCAGATTGATGATGACCGCTCGAACGACGGGCGCTTCGGCTCCGGTGTCGATGGTCTTGGGCACCATCACGCCCATGACGAAGCCGATCGCGTAGAGCACGGTGACAAAAAAGACGAGATATGCCGCAATTCCGTACAGAAAGGCGATGAACCTGAAAATGCGTGAGCCCGCAATATCCGGGCTGATGGAATGAACCTGGTGATCAAGTTGGGTCATAGAAAGCTCCGTTGTGCCGAGGCATCGACACGGTTTGGTCTTCGCACCATGCCGGATCGGACGTCCCGCGGCTTTCGCAGACGATTGATTTTCCCCTGAGACGACTTTGATTTTTGCTTGAGACGACGAAAACGTGCGATTTCGCTTTGAAAACAACGTGCTCGACAGCGATGTTCGGGAGCTCACGCGCGACGGGGCGGCCGTTCCGTTGCAGCCGCAAGTATTCGATCTCTTGCTTTATCTGGTCACGCAACGGGCGCGTGTGGTCAGCAAGAATGACCTGATCAGCCAGATCTGGAGCGACCGCGCCGTCTCGGATTCCGCCCTCAACAGCCGGATCAACGCCGCGCGCAAGGCGCTGGGCGACGACGGCGCAACACAACGGCTCATCAAGACCATTCCGCGCAAGGGCTTTCGTTTCGTCGGCGAGGTGCGGGAAGAAATGGCAGCACCCCCAGCGCCGACGGAAGCCAAGCCCACTCCCCCGCGCGTGGCCGACCGTCCTGCGATCGCGGTGCTCGCCTTCGAGAACATGAGCGGCGACCCCGCGCAGGACTACTTCGGCGACGGGATCAGCGAGGACATCCTCACCGCGCTATCGAAACAGCGCTGGTTCATGGTGATCGCGCGCAACTCCTCCTTCACCTACAGGGGGCGCGCTGTCGACATCAGGCAGATTGCCGACGAGCTCGGCGTCCGCTACATCGTCGAAGGCAGCGTGCGCAAGGCAGACAATAGGGTGCGCATCACCGCGCAGCTCAACGACGCCGCCTCAGGAAGACATATCTGGGCGGAGCGCTATGACCGCGAGCTCGTCGACGTCTTCGCCGTGCAGGATGAGATCACCAACGCGATCGCCGCGGCGATCGAGCCGCAGATCCACGCGGCGGAAAATTTTCGCAGCCATCGCAAGCCGCCTGCAAGCCTGGACGCCTGGGACCTCTCGATGCGCGCGCTGTCGCATTTTTGGCGCGTGACCCGGCAGGATCACGCGGCCGCGCGGGCACTGCTCGAGCGCGCGATTGCCATCGATCCGAATTACGGCCAGGCGCTGTCGGTGCTGGCCATGAACGACATGTTCGGCGTGCATCTCGGCTGGGCCGAGCTGGCCGCGGTTGCGCCGGCCGCGGAAGCCGCCGCGCTCGCCGCTTTGCGCTGCGACCATGAGGACGCCTGGGCGCATGCCGCGCTCGGCAGCGTCTGCTTCTCGACCCGCAGGCTTGCGGATGCGCTGTCCGAGTTCGAGCAGGCGCTCGCGCTCAATCCGAACTTCTCGCTGGTCCAGGGCTATTACGCGCTGGCGCTGTCCTATGCCGGACGACCGAAGGATTCCTTCGAGGCCGCGCAAAGGACGATCCGGCTGTCACCGCGCGATCCGTCACTGGCGATCTATCACGGCATCGCCGCCTATGCGCGTTTCACCGAGCGGCAGTATGACGAAGCCATCGCGCTGGCGCGCGAGGCCATCCGCCACCGCGGCGACCTCACCGGCGCCTACCGCGTGCTCGCCGTCTCCGCCGGTATGACGGGCGACGGCGCGCTCGCGGAGATGGCGCTTGGAGAGCTCCGCCGCACCCAACCGGGCATCTCGCTGCACTGGATCGCGACGCAACTGCCGTGGGCCAACGACGGCGATCGCGAACACTATCTGGAGGGATTTCGCCGGGCTGGGTTGCGGTGAGGCGTGACACTGCTCTTATCCTCAAGCAGGCCCGCCGCGACGCTGTGTCGCGACCCGATGTCGGCCAGCGACCGACATGGCGGATCCCCGCGATCAGAGGCCAATCCATCAAAACAGGACGCGCTGTACATTTTTTGTGCGAACACTGTCGCGACTTTCATCTTGCCGCGCCGAACGAGACTGTGTGAGCCTCGATATCGGATGGGGACTGGGATGGGCCGACCGTAGCTTTGCGCGCCATGACGTGCGAAGCGTCTACGGCTGGTCTCGCTTGAGAAAGATACGACATGCCAAAACGAGTGTTGCTTGGTCTCCTCCTGGCTTGCGGCCTCACGGCCTCGGCGCTGGCGCAAGAGCCGAAGACGGGGGGTGTGATCAATGCCGTGATCCAGCCCGAGCCACCCGGCCTGATGCTGGCGATGGTCCAGAACGGCCCGGTGCAGATGGTGTCAGGCAACATCTTCGAAGGACTGCTGCGCTACAGCCCAAAGCTCGACCCGCAGCCGGAGCTCGCCGAGAGCTGGAGCGTCAGCGAGGACGCCAAGACCTATACGTTCAAGCTCAGGAAGGGCGTGACCTGGCATGACGGCAAGCCCTTCACTGCCGCCGATGTGCTGTTCTCGATCGAGATGCTGAAGCAGACACACGCGCGTGCCCGCACCAATCTCGCCCAGGTCGAGAAGGTCGAGGCGCCGGACGATTACACGGTGGTGTTCACGCTGAAGCAGCCGTTCGGCCCGTTCCTCGGCATCTTCGAGGTCGGCTCGATGCCGATGGTGCCCAAACATCTCTATGAAGGCACCGACTGGAAGACCAATCCCTACAACAACGCGCCCGTCGGCACCGGCCCGTTCATGTTCAAGGAATGGCAGAAGGGCTCGTTCATCCGCCTGGTCAAGAACCCGAACTACTACGAGAAGGGCAAGCCCTATCTCGACGAGATCTACTGGCAGATCATCCCCGACGCCGCTGCGCGCTCGGTGGCGTATGAGACCGGCAAGGTCGACGTGCTGCCGGGCGGCTCGGTCGAGAATTTCGACGTGCCGCGGCTGTCCAAGCTGAAGGATACCTGCGTCACCGGCGCGGGCTGGGAGTTCTTCTCGCCGCTGGCCTGGCTGTGGCTGAACAACCGCCAGGGGCCGCTCGCGGACAAGCGGGTGCGGCAGGCGATCATGTATGCGATCGACCGTGACTTCGCCAAGGACGTGATCTGGAATGGGCTCGGCAAGGTCGCCACCGGCCCGTCGGCCTCGACCATCAAATACTACACCGACGACGTGAAGAAGTATCCCTACGATCCGGCCAAGGCCAAGGCGCTGTTGAAGGAAGCCGGCTACAAGGGCGAGAAGATCCGCCTGCTGCCGCTCGCCTATGGCGAGACCTGGCAGCGCTGGGGCGAGGCCGTGAAGCAGAACCTCCAGGACGTCGGCATGACCATCGAGACGATCGCCACCGACGTTGCCGGCGGCAACCAGAAGATCGGCGACTGGGATTACGACATCGCCTTCACCTATCTCTACCAGTATGGCGATCCCGCGCTCGGGGTGGGGCGCAACTACATCTCCAGCAACATCGCGAAGGGGCAGGTCTTCAACAACGTCGAGGGCTATTCCAACCCGGAGATCGACAAGCTGTTCGCCGACGGCGCCGTTGCCACGCCCGATTCGAAGCGCAAGGAAATCTACGAGCAGGCGCAGAAGATCCTGGTCGAGGACGTGCCGGTGGCCTGGATGCTCGAGCTGCAATTCCCCACCATCATGCGCTGCAAGGTCAAGAACCTGATCACCACGGGGATCGGGGTCAATGACGGCTTCAAGGACGCATGGCTCGACAAGTGAGGGCGCTCCGCCGCGGCCTAGCTTCACCTCCCCCGCTTGCGGGGGAGGTCGCTACGCGCAAAGCGCGTAGCGGGAGAGGGCTTTCTCCACTTGTCGTCCTCTCTGCGGATAAACCCTCTCCCCTACCCTCTCCCGTAAGCGGGAGAGGGAGCGCACCGCAATTGCCGCCCGCCTTCAACCTGATCTGATACAAGATGCTCTCCTTCGTCGCTCAGCGTGTCCTGAAGGGCGTGATCGTCCTGCTCGCGATCGTCGTTCTCAACTTCTTCCTGATCCGGCTGGCGCCCGGCGATCCCGCAGTCGTGATGGCGGGCGAGGCTGGGGCCAGCGATCAGGTCTTCGTCGAGCAGCTCCGGGAGAAGTTCGGCCTCGACAAGCCGCTGCCCGAGCAGCTCTTCATCTACGTCAAGGGCGTCGTCAGCCTCGACCTCGGCTTCTCCTTCCGCCAGCAGGCACCGGTCGCCAAGCTGATCGGCGAGCGGCTGCCGGCGACGCTGCTGTTGACGCTGACCGCCTTCGCGATCTCGCTCGCGCTCGGCATCCTGTTCGGCACATTCGCCGCGCGCTTTTCCGGAACCTTCCTCGACACCGGCATCACCGTGTTCGCGCTGATCTTCTATGCGATGCCGATCTTCTGGGTGGCGCTGATGGGCATCCTGCTGTTCTCGGTCACGTTCGACTGGCTGCCGAGCTTCGGCTACGAGACGGTCGGCGCCAACCTCACCGGCCTTGCCCACGCGGTCGACGTCGCAAAGCACCTGATCATGCCGGCGATGACGCTGGGCCTGTTCTTCATGGCGACCTATACCCGCATGACGCGCGCCTCGATGCTGGAGGTGAAACGCCTCGACTTCGTCAAGACGGCGCGTGCGAAAGGCCTCTCCGATGCCGTGATTCAGCGCCGCCACGTGCTGCGCAACGCGCTGCTGCCGGTGGTGACGCTCGCCGGCGTGCATTCCGGCACGCTGATCGGCGGCGCCGTCATCACCGAGACCGTGTTCGCTTGGCCCGGCATCGGGCGCCTGATGTACGACGCGCTGCTGCAGCGGGACTACAATCTGCTGCTCGGCGTCTTCGTGATCTGCTCGGCCATGGTGCTGATCTTCAACCTCATCACCGACCTCGTCTATCGCTTGGTCGATCCACGCATCGAATTCGCCTCATGAAACAGTTCTGGAAATCGATGCTGAAGAGCCCGAGCGGCGTCATCGGGCTCATCATCCTCCTGCTTGCGATCTCGATTGCATTGTTCGGGCCGATGCTGTTTCCGAACTCGCCCTGGCGCATGGTGCAGCGACCGTTCCTGCCGCCGTTCACGCTCTCGACCGTGCCGCTGGGCACCGATGCGCTCGGCCGCGACGTGTTCGCCGGCATGATTTTTGGCGCGCGCGTGTCGCTACTCGTCGGCCTTGTATCGACGCTGGTCGCGCTGCTGGTCGGCATTCCCATCGGCGCCATGGCCGGCTATTTCGGCGGCAAGGTCGATGACGCCTTGATGCGCTTCACCGAGTTCTTCCAGACCATTCCGAGCTTCGCGCTCGCGATCGTGCTGGTCGCGATCCTGCAGCCCTCGATCTATTCGATCGTCGCCTCGATCGCGGTGGTGAGCTGGCCGCCGGTCGCCCGGCTCGTCCGCGGCGAGGTGCTGTCGCTGCGCACGCGCGAATATGTCCAGGCCGCCGTGGTGACCGGCCAGAGCAACAGCTGGATCATCCTGCGCGAAATCCTGCCGAACGCGCTGTCGCCCGTGATCGTGCTGGCCTCGCTGATGGTGGCGACCGCGATCCTCTTGGAATCTTCGCTGTCATTCCTCGGCCTCGGCGACCCCAATCTGATCTCCTGGGGCTACATGGTCGGCGCCGGCCGCACCGTGATCCGGCAGGCCTGGTGGATCACGGTGTTTCCGGGCGTCGCCATCCTGATCTCCGTGCTCGGGCTGAACCTGATCGGCGAAGGCCTCAACGATGCGCTCAATCCGCGCCTGTCGCGGGAGGGCCGCTGACGATGACCGCGCCACCCGCCGTCTCCATCAAAAACTTGCGGATCGCGCTGCCCAAGGGCGCCGAACGTCCGTTCGCCGTCGATGGCGTCTCGCTCGATCTGCGGCCCGGCAAGATCGTTTGCGTGGTCGGCGAGTCCGGCTCCGGCAAATCGATGTGCGCGCATGCACTGATGGGCCTGTTGCCGGACACCGTGTCGGTCGCCTCCGGCGAGATCCAGTTCGAAGGCCGCGACCTGCTCAAACTCGATGACGACGGCTGGCGCGACCTGCGCGGCCGCAGGCTCGCGATGATCTTCCAGGAGCCGATGACCGCGCTCAATCCGTTGATGCGGATCGGCGACCAGATGGCGGAGATGTTCGAGGCGCACGGCCTGCTGACGCCGAAGGAACGGCGAGCCAAGGCGCTGTCGCTGGCACGAGAGGTCGGCCTGCCCGACCCCGAGCGCATCGTGCGCGCCTACCCGCACCAGCTCTCTGGCGGCCAGCGCCAGCGCGCCATGATCGCGATGGCGCTCGCACTCGAGCCTGCAGTGCTGGTCGCCGACGAGCCGACCACCGCGCTCGACGTCACCACGCAGGCGCAGATCCTAAAGCTGATCCGCAATCTTCAGCGCAATCGCAACATGGCGGTGATGTTCATCACCCATGATTTCGGCGTGGTCGCCGACATCGCCGACCAGGTCGTGGTGCTCCGCCACGGCAAGGTCGTCGAGGAAGGCCCCGCCGCGGCCGTCTTCAACGAACCGCAACACGACTACACCAAGGCATTGCTTGCCGCCGTGCCGTCGATGGATCCGCCGCCGCGAAAGCCTCTCGACGATCAGGCCAGGGCCGTCGAGGTGATCGGGCTGGACAAGACCTATGTCACATCAGGCGGCTGGTTCCGCGAGGATCGCCGTGTCGACGCGGCGCGCGCGGTCAACTTCAACATCCTCAAGGGCGAAACGCTCGGCCTGGTCGGCGAATCCGGCTCCGGCAAATCGTCGGTCGCGCGCCTGGTGATGCGGCTGATCGAAGCCGACCGCGGCACGGTGCGGATCGGCGAGACCGACCTGACCTCGCTGTCGGGCAAGGCGCTGCGCGCCGAGCGTCATCGCATCCAGATGATCTTCCAGGATCCGTTCGCCTCGCTCAATCCGCGGCGGAAGATCGGCAATATCATCGCCGATGGACCGATCGCGGCCGGCCTTGATCCCAAGGTCGCATTCGACCGCGCGCGCGACCTCCTCAAGATGGTGGGCCTCGACGCCGGCGCGCTCGAGCGCTATCCGCATGAATTCTCCGGCGGCCAGCGCCAGCGCATCGGCATTGCCCGTGCGCTCGCGCTCGAGCCGGAGATCATCGTCGCCGACGAAGCCGTCTCCGCGCTCGATGTCTCGGTGCAGGCGCAGGTGCTGAAGCTGCTGGAAGACCTCAAAGCGCGCCTCGGGCTGTCGATGCTGTTCATCACCCACGACCTGCGCGTCGCCGCGCAGATCTGCGACCGCATCGCGGTGATGCAACGCGGCGCCATCGTCGAGCTGAAGCCGACCGCGCAGCTGTTCGCCGCGCCCGAGCATGCCTATACGCGTGAGCTACTGGCAGCAGTGCCGGGACGCAAGGAGCAAGCGCCTGCGGCCTGAGGCGGCTTGTGGTCGTTCATCGATCTTCGTGATGGTTCCAAAAACTTGCTCGCTGCATGCAGCGAAACATATTCGATCCAGCAGCATTTGCTCTCGTGAGACTATCCTTGCTGATGGCGGCAAGGGGTAAGTTGACACCACCAATCGTTCGCTCACGGCGAGAGCCATACAACGAATGTGAGGTGGTGGACAGCTTCACAAGCCAGCGCGTGAGCCACACCGGGACGTCGGATCTCCTGGAGCACGGTCACGCGCTTTTTACCCGGTCGTGACCGGCCCGGCCGCTTCAAAGCCGAAGGCGGTGTCATAGATGACGATTGAATGATTGACGTCATCTGATGACGGACTCACACACTGATATTCGGAGCCAACATGGGCGAAGTTATTCGATTTGTCTCGAAATCCGAGCGCGAGCGAGCCCGCCTCATCGAGGAGGCACGCGCGATCTACGACAGCATCTTCCCGCCGGCCGATGCGGCAAACGGGGGGCAGGACAAGCCGGCGATCGGCCACGCATTCATCGGCCGCGACGGAGGTAACCTGTCGTGATCAAAATCATCGCCGTGCTCTGCAGCCTCGCCTCTCCCTCCAATTGCCACGAGCAGCTCGTCACCAGCTCGGATTTTGCGCAGGTCTCGGTGCAGTCCTGCCTGATGGGCGCGCCGCAGCTCGCCGAATGGATGAACCAGCATCCGGCCGAGCGCCTGGCGGCATGGCGCTGCGTGATCGGTCAACAGACCGGCCGTGGAATTTAGCAGCGGACGCCCAGTCTCGGTGGGATGCTTCGCGCCTGGCACTGAACACCTCGACTGAAAAGAACCATTTGAGCCGGGGGCGGCTCGAGCAAAGCAGTGACGACGCTCCGTCGCCGGGGTAACCTCTTGCTGCGGCTATGGCAGCAAGGGGGGAAGCCGGATGGAGGTCGCCAGCCTCGTTCTTCCCGTATTCGCGATCATCGTCACCGGCTGGCTCGCGGGCGAGGTTGGCTATCTCTCCCGCTCGCTTGCCGATGCCCTGGTCCACTTTGCCTACAACGTGGCGATGCCGGCGCTGCTGATCGTCACGATCGCCCAGGAGCCGGCGCACAATCTGTTGGAATGGCGCTTTCTGCTCGCATTCGGCGGCGGCTCACTCATCTGCTTTGCGCTGGTATTCCTGCCGGTCCGCGCGGGTGGCCAACACGATCTCGCCAGCAGCACCATCCATGGGATGGCAGCGGCAATGACCAACACCGGGTTCGTCGCGCTGCCGATCCTGCATGCGATCTACGGCCAACCAGCCGTCCTGCCCGCAGCTGTGGCGACGGTGTTCGTGGCCGCGGTGATGTTTCCGATCACGGTGATAATGCTGGAAAGCGACGCCAGCGGTCCCTCGCATTCGGCCGGACTCGTCAAGCAGATCCTGCTCAATCCCATGGTGCTGTCGACGCTCATTGGGATCGTATGGGCGATGACGGACTTGCCGATTCCGGCGCCGGTCGCAACCTATCTGAACATGATCGCCGCCGCGCTCACGCCCTGCGCGCTGTTTGCCATCGGGCTCGGTCTGTCCGTCGAGGGCCTGCGATCCAATCTGAAGGTATCGTTTGCGCTTGCGGCGGTGAAACTGGTGGTCATGCCGCTGATCGTTTACGGACTTTCTGTGATCTTGGGCCTCACCCCCCTCTACACGGTTGCCGCCGTCATCTGCGCGGCCGTGCCGACGGCGAAGACCGTCTATGTCCTCGCGCACGAGCACAAGGTCGAGGAGAAGCTGGTCGCAGCGACGGTCTCGATCACGACGATGCTGTCGGTCGCGACATTGCTGGTCGCGCTTTATCTGCTCTCCGGGTCGGAGAGCGGCATGCGTTGATCCGGAGAGCGGCGTCCACCTCGCCGAAGCGCTCTCTATCTCGTGGTGTTGCTCCAGGTGGGGACCGCGTTAGTCACGCCAACCGAAGGCCAATTGTACGAGCCGATCGACGGCGCGGTGACGGTGCCGACCGTCTGTCCGGATGACCCGTAGGGCCCCCTTGGCTGCGTGGGCGGCACGCCGACACCGCCATAGGTCGGCGTGACCACACCGGTGCTGTAATGCCGGCTCGACCGGACCTTCTTTGCTTCAGCCGCGAAAGGCGTAGCAAGCAGTCCGGTCGTGACGAGCGCGGCGATCGCGAGTTTGATGGTTTTCATGGCTGATCCTTTCGCCCAGTGCGCGCCCCGACACGCCAAGTGTTCACTCATCGGGAAACTTCCATAGGTCTCCATTCATAACTCCGTGCGCGGGCGAAGGTGCCGGAGCGCGGGCACGCAACCGCCGCCTTCGGATGGACCCGAATCAGCGCTAGTGCGTTGCGTTCCGTGATTTCCCTGGACGCAAGCAGCATGACCGGCGCCGAACTGAAGCAGCTTCGCAACGACCTCTCCGATGCCCTCGAGCGCAAGCTCACTGCAGCCGACATGGCCAGGCTGTGCGGATTACCGGAGAGAGGCGGTGCCGACACCATCCGGCGCTGGGAGGTCAGCGGCCCCTCGCCGGAGGCGACCAAGATACTGCGCGTGCTCGCGATGGCGAGCGAGCGCTATCCGATCCTGGAGAAGTTCGACATCTTCGATCGTCATGACGTGCGCGAGGAAGACCGGCCCGCGAAGCGCGCGGCCTTTCGCGCGCAGATGCGCGATGAGGCGCGGCGGCGTCTCGGTTAACAAGAGGCGCGCGCAAGTTACCTGTGACGCGCGAAGTTAAGCCTTCCTTCAGCACTTCTTAAGCCGGCATTAAGCACGAAAATCGTTTGCGGCCCAATAAGTTGGGTTGGCTCTCGCTGTGCCACGGATGTGACAGCATTTTCGTCAAAAGCGAGCTATCTGCAAAACCAACGACGGCGCGGACAGCGCGCCTGCCGGGGACGTAAAGTGTTGGAGTTCAAGACCATGAAGAAGTTTCTGTTTGCGACGGTTGCGCTGCTCGCGCTGGGTGCGGCTGCGCCGGCCGTCGGCGCCGATCTCGGCGCGCGCAATTATTACAAGTCGCCGGCCCCGGCCTATGTGGCACCGATCTACAACTGGACCGGCTTCTATCTCGGCGCCCATGTCGGCGGCGCGTTCTCCAGCGACAACAATTTCAACGGCCTCTCCACCGGCAACAACGGCAATGGCCGCTTCCTCGGCGGCGTGCAGGTCGGTGCTGACTGGCAGCTCAACCCGAACTTCGTTGTCGGCGTCGAAGGCCAGTATTCCTGGCTCTCCGGTAGCGTCGGCGCCGTGTTTCCGGGCGGCATCGCCTACACCAACGATCAGCGCGGTCTCGGCTCGATCACCGGCCGCGTCGGCTACACCTGGGGCCCCGGCCTGCTCTATGTGAAGGGCGGCTACGCCTATTCGGACAACAATGAGAAGGTGACCGTCGGCGGCGTGCCGACGGCCTTCGTCATCACGGGCGATCACCGCAACGGCTACACCGTCGGCGCCGGCCTCGAATACATGTTCGCCCCGAACTGGTCGGCCAAGGCCGAGTACCAGTACTACAATTTCGGCGACGCGAGCTTCACCGGCGGTCCGCTCGCGGGCACCGGCAGCTTCACCACCGACGACCATACCTTCAAGGCGGGCGTCAACTACCGCTTCAACTGGGCAAGCCCGGCTGTCGCGCGCTACTGATCGGTTATCAAAACCTTATCACGCTGAAGGGCCGGCCTCGTTGCCGGCCCTTCTTTTTCGTTTTTCGTTCTGCGGAACATGCGCAACTGATTGCACCAATTGCGATTTCTTAACCGGTGCTGCCGATACTGCCGCCCACAACAAAAGAACATTGGGGGAATTTCGATGGCGATCCGTCTGGGCCTTGGCGGCATCCTTGGCCGTTTCCGTCCTCGTTTCAAAATGCCGAAATGGGGCGTGCGCGGCAGCCTGTTCGCGGCCTTCGCGGTGATCGCAGGCATGGGCCTCGTGATCGCGGCCGGCGCCGGCCTCGCGCTGCAGAATCTCGGCGGACGCATGACCGAACTCAGCGGGCGGGACATTCCGCGCCTTTCCGCCAGCCTGCAATTGTCGGCACTGAGCGCGAGTCTTGCGGCGCAGGGACCAGCCCTGCTTGCGGCGCAAAGCGAGGACGCCCTGAATGAACGCACCAAGAAGCTCAGGGAATTGCAGGAGCAGACGCAGCAGAAGCTCAACGAGATCATCGAGCTCGGCGCCGACAAGAGGGTCGTCTCCGGGCTCAGCGACACCATGAAGAGCATCAACGAGGCGGCTCAGAGCCTGGCGAAGGCCGCCCGCGAACGGCTCGACATCGCGGCGCTCCATGACAAGCAATATGACGCGCTGCGCAGCGCCCAGAGTGCCTTCGTCGGCGCGGCGAGCCCGGCGATGCTGGACGCGCAGACCCGGGTCAATGCGATCCTCGGTTCAGCCGACCTGTCCGCCGCAGATGCAACCGACGCCGCGCAGACCGTCGGTCAGCTCGGCAACGTCGTCGCCAGCGGCAATCTCGCCGCCGCCAACATGAGCGCGGCGCTGTCGGCGAACACGAGCGACAAGCTCGACGACATCCAGAAGGAATTCAAGACGGCCCAGGGACGCCTGCGGTCCAACCTCGATCTGTTGCCGGACACTCAGGGCAACAAGATGCTGCGCGAGACGGCGGAAAAGCTGCTTGCGCTCGGCACCGGCAAGACCGGCGTATTCAATCTGCGCGAGAAAGAGCTCGACGCCATCGATTATGGTCAGACCATCCTGGACGAGACCCGCAAGCTCAATGTCGGCCTCGGCATGAGCGTGCAGCAGCTCGTCGATGGCGTGCAGAAGGAGACCAACGCCTCCACCTTCCAGGCGCGGCAGGAGATTTCGCTCGCGACGTCGGTGATGCTGGCGCTGGGCGCGTTGATGCTGGTCGGCTCGGCGCTGTTCGTCTGGCTCTATGTCGGCCGCAACATCCTGCGCCGGATCGGCGCCTTGCATCGGTCGATGCAGCTGCTCGCGAACGGCGACCTCGAAACCGAGATCTACCGCTCGAAGAACCACAATGATGAAATCTCGGTGATGGCGAACACGCTGCAAGTGTTCCGGGAAAGCATGATCGAGGCCCGCGCGCTGACGAACGAGCAGGACAAGGACCGCATCGCCAAGGCCGAGCGGGCCGCGCGCATGGAAGCGAAGATCGCCGAATTCGAAAGCACGGTGCGCTCCGCGCTCGACAATCTGGCGCAGTCGGCCAATTCGATGCAATCGACCGCGCAGAGCATGTCGAACACTGCCGACCAGTCCAACGCGCTGGTGAACGCGGTCGCCTCCGCCGCGGAGGAAACCTCGGTCAACGTGCAGACTGTGTCGGCCGGCACCGAGCAGCTGTCCTCCTCGATCCAGGAGATCAGCCGCCAGGTCGTGACCTCCGCCGAGATCGCCAAGAAGGCCGTCGATGAAGCGGGATCGACCGATGCCACTGTGCAGAGCCTCGCCGACAGCGCGAGCCGCATCAGCGTCGTCGTCGACCTGATCCAGACCATCGCCTCGCAGACCAATCTGCTCGCGCTCAACGCCACTATCGAGGCGGCGCGCGCAGGCGAGGCCGGCCGCGGCTTCGCGGTGGTCGCCTCCGAGGTGAAGAGCCTGGCCAGCCAGACCGCCAAGGCGACGGAAGAGATCCGCACCCAGATTGCCAGCATGCAGGAGATCACGACCTCCGCGGTCGGCGCCATCCAGGGTATCGGCCGGATCATCGGCGAGATCAACCACGTCACCACGACGATCGCAGCCGCAGTCGAGGAGCAGGGCGCCGCCACGCGCGAAATCGCCCGCAACATCCAGCATGCCGCCGGCGGCACCAGCGAAGTCTCCAGCAACATCGTCGGCGTCTCCACTGCGTCAGCCGAAGCCGGCGTTGCGGCCAGCGAGGTGCTGAGCGCCTCGGACGCGCTGCGGCGCGAGGCCGATATGCTGCGCGGGGAGATCGACGCCTTCCTCAACGACATGCGGGCGGCGTAAGGACGTCGAACCAGTAGCCCGGATGGAGCGAAGCGTAATCCGGGACTTCTTTGATTTGTGGCTGTAACCCCGGATTGCGCTTCGCTCCATCCGGGCTACGGAAAACGGCCCCGGTATGACCGCCATGCGGGCGCCGCCGAGCATCCTTTTTCGGCTGGCGCCCCGCGCGCGCTGGGTTTAAGCCGGTAGCATGAGCTCAAAAACCGACACCGCACAGTCCTCGGCTGAGGCCCTGCGCTACCCCTGGGAACAGCACCCCGGCCCCGAACAGGTCGTGGAGGTGCGGCCCGGCGTGTTATGGGCGCGGCTGAAGCTGCCGTTCCGCCTCAACCACGTGAACATCTACCTGCTCGCCGATGGCGACGGCTATGCGATGATCGATGCCGGCTTCGGCAACGAGGAGACGATCGAGGCCTGGATCAAGCTGTTCGATGGACCGCTGAAGGGCGTCAACATCACGCGCTTGATCGTCACTCACTCGCACCCTGATCATGTCGGTCTGGCGGGGTGGATCGTCGAGCGTTTCAATTGCCCGCTGGTGATGTCGCAGGTCGAATATCTGCAATCGGTCTATCACCAGAACCGTGGCACCGAGGAGCGGCGCGAGGCGCAGCGGCTGTTCTTCCGCCGCCACGGCATGGACGAGTCGCTCACTGAAAAGCTGCTCGGCCGCGGCCAGGACTATCTCAAGCGCGTTTCGGTGCTGCCGCCGTCCTACCGCCGCATCTCGCATGGCGACGACGTCGTGATCGGCACACGCCGCTTCAAGGTGATCACCGGCGGCGGCCACGCGCTCGACCAGGTGATGCTGTATTGCGCCGACGACAAGCTGTTCCTCTCCGCCGACCAGGTGCTGAGCAAGATCTCGCCGAATGTCAGCGTCTGGGCGGTCGAGCCCGACCAGAACTCGCTCGGCGAATATCTGGCCTCGCTCGCCAGCCTCACCACGACGCTTCCCTACGACGTGCTGGTGCTGCCCGGCCACGGCGTGCCGTTCTACGGATTGAAGACCCGCATCAAGCAGCTCGCCGACCATCATGAGGAGCGCTGCCGCCTGATCGCGGAAGCCTGTAGCGAGGTGCCGCAAACCTCGCGCGCATTGGTGCCTGTCGTGTTCAACAAGCACGTGCTGGACGAGCACCAGATGGGTTTTGCCGCCGGCGAGCTGGTCGCCCACGTCAACTACATGATCGTCGAGGGCCGGCTGACAGCCGAGATGCAGGACGGCGTGCTGCAGTTTCGGACGACGTGAGTGCTGAGTCACCTCGCCCCAGTTGCGGGGAGAGGCCGGAATTTGCGGCAACAAATTGCGGGTGAGGGGGACTCTCCGCGAGTCCCACTGTCACCGTCACGGTGGAAGCAGCCCCTCACCCCTCTCCCCGTAAGAACGGGGCGAGGGAGTGGACCGTCAGCGTGGCCACTCACTTCATATTCGCGATCGCGTGCAGTGCCGCTATGTAGCCGAATGGTCCCAGCCCGCAGATCACACCGGTTGCCACGAACGAGATTTTGGAGTGGCGGTGATATTCGTCGCGGGCGTGAATGTTGGAGATGTGAACCTCCAGCACCGGGCCCTCGAATGTCTTGATCGCGTCCATGATCGCGACGGAGGTGAAGGAGAAGCCGGCCGGGTTGATGACGATGGCATCTGCGTCCTGCCGCGCCGACTGGATCAGATCGACGAGCACGCCCTCATGGTTGGACTGGTGGAAGGCAAGCTTGAGGCCGAGCTTGGCGGCGGCATCCTCGCAGCTCGCGTTGACCTCTGCCAGCGTCGTCGTGCCGTAGATGTGCGGCTCGCGGATGCCGAGCATGTTGAGGTTGGGGCCGTTGAGGATCATCACACGTTTCATCGGGGCTTCCTTTCAAATGGGTCCGCGTCGGCGCGACCGGCTCGGCAATCATGGACGGGAGCCGCGCCATGGACAAAATGTCCACGGCAGCCCCTGCTCCCCGGGCAACTCCGGTCCGGCCGGTAGGCCCGCGTTAGGCGCTTGATCCACATCAACAATCGCCGCCGGACCGGCGTTATCAATTGGCACGCTCGCCTTGCCTCGAATGTGCGCAGGCGCATGGACAGCGGAGCTGGAAAAGCTCTAAAAATGAATGGCCGCCTTGGGCCAGGTTCCGCAGCAGGTTTTGCCGATGGATTATAGCCAGTTCTTCGATACCGCCCTCGACCGTCTCCACACCGAGCGGCGCTATCGCGTGTTCGCCGACCTCGAACGCACAGCCGGCCGGTTCCCGCACGCGGTCTGGCACTCGCCCAAGGGCAAGCGCGACGTCGTGATCTGGTGCTCCAATGACTATCTCGGCATGGGCCAGCACCCGAAGGTGGTCGGCGCCATGGTCGAGACCGCCACGCGCGTCGGCACCGGCGCCGGCGGCACCCGTAACATTGCCGGCACGCACCATCCGCTGGTCCAGCTCGAAGCCGAGCTCGCCGATCTCCACGGCAAGGAAGCCGCGCTGCTGTTCACCTCGGGCTATGTCTCGAACCAGACCGGCATCCCGACCATCGCAAAACTCATTCCCAACTGCCTGATCCTGTCGGACGAGCTCAACCACAATTCGATGATCGAGGGCATCCGCCAGTCCGGCTGCGAGCGCGTCGTGTTCCGTCACAACGACGTCGCGCATCTCGAAGAGCTGTTGAAAGCGGCCGGTCCCAATCGGCCGAAGCTGATCGTCTGCGAGAGCCTCTATTCCATGGACGGCGATGTCGCGCCGCTCGCCAAGATCTGCGATCTCGCCGAGACGTATGGCGCAATGACCTATGTCGATGAAGTCCACGCCGTCGGCATGTACGGCCCGCGCGGCGGCGGCATCGCCGAGCGTGACGGCGTGATGCATCGCATCGACATTCTCGAGGGCACGCTGGCAAAGGCGTTCGGCTGTCTCGGCGGCTACATCGCGGCCAACGGCCAGATCATCGACGCCGTGCGCTCCTATGCGCCGGGCTTCATCTTCACCACCGCGCTGCCGCCGGCGGTCTGCTCGGCCGCGACCGCCGCGATCAAGCACCTGAAGACGTCGAGCTGGGAGCGCGAGCGCCACCAGGACCGCGCCGCCCGCGTCAAGGCGATCCTCAATGCCGCAGGCCTGCCGGTGATGTCGAGCGACACCCACATCGTGCCGCTGTTCGTCGGCGATCCCGAGAAGTGCAAGCAGGCCTCCGACCTCCTGCTGGAAGAGCACGGGATCTACATCCAGCCGATCAACTATCCGACCGTCGCCAAGGGCACCGAGCGCCTTCGCATCACGCCCTCGCCCTATCACGACGACGGCCTGATCGATCAGCTCGCCGAGGCCCTGCTGCAAGTGTGGGACCGCCTCGGCCTGCCGCTACGTCAGAAGTCGCTGGCGGCGGAGTAGGTCTTCCTACCCTCCCCCTCCAGGGACCCTCCGGGGAAGCGTAAGTGTCCGCTCGCACCTTAACGATCCCCCCAGTTCCCGCCTCCGCCGGGCATTTCGCTGTCGCCTCCACCCATCCAACGCGCTAGATTTACAAGGAAAATGAGATCTGGCGCGGTCCCCGCGCCCAGGGAGACACACGCTTGCCATGCTGCACGACTGGGGCGTGATCGCCGCCGCCTTCGGCTACATCGGCTTCCTGTTCCTGGTGGCGAGCCATGGCGATCGCCGCTCGCCGGCCGGGCGCGGCCGCGCCTCCGGGCTGATCTACCCGCTGTCCCTGGCGATCTACTGCACCTCGTGGACCTTCTTCGGCTCGGTCGGCTTCGCCACCCGCACCTCGACCGACTTCCTGGCGATCTATGTCGGCCCGATCCTGATGATCGGGCTTGGCGCCGGCGTGCTCCGGCGCGTGATCCAGCTCGCCAAAACCCACAACATCACCTCGATCGCCGACTTCATCGGGGCCCGCTACGGCAAGAGCCAGGCGGTGGCGGCGACGGTCGCGCTGATCGCGATCATCGGCTCGGTGCCCTATATCGCGCTCCAGCTCAAGGCGGTGGCCTCCTCGCTCGGCACGATCCTGAGCGAAGACCAGGCCTTCTCCCACATCCCGATCCTCGGCGACATGGCACTGATGGTGACGCTGACGATGGCGGCCTTTGCGGTGCTGTTCGGCACGCGGCAGACCGATGCCACCGAGCACCAGCACGGGCTGATGCTGGCGGTCGCGACCGAATCCATCGTCAAGCTCGTTGCCTTCCTCACCGCCGGGATCTTCGTCACCTTCTGGATGTTCTCGCCGCATGAGTTGATCGAGCGCGCGATGAAGACACCGGAAGCGGTGCGCGCCATCGAATACTCGCCGTCGATCGGCAACTTCCTGACCATGACGCTGCTGTCGCTGTGCGCGATCATGCTGCTGCCGCGCCAATTCCACGTCAGCGTGGTGGAAAATTCGTCGGACGCCGAGGTCAGCCGGGCGCGCTGGCTGTTCCCGCTCTATCTCGTCGCCATCAATGTGTTCGTGATCCCGATTGCGCTTGCCGGGCTCGTGACCTTCCCGTTCGGCGCGGTCGATCCCGACATGTACGTGCTGGCGCTGCCGATGGATGGCGGCGCGGGACTTCTCAGCGTCGCCGTGTTCGTCGGCGGACTGTCGGCGGCGACCGCGATGGTGATCGTCGAATGCGTCGCGCTCTCCATCATGGTCTCGAACGACCTCGTGATGCCCCTGGTGCTGCAACGGCGGCCCGAAGGCCGCACTGGGGCCACCGATTTCGGCGACTTCCTGCTGCGCTCGCGGCGGCTTGCCATCTTCGCCATCATGGTGATGGCCTATTTCTACTATCGCGCGCTCGGCAACGCCCAGCTCGCGGCGATCGGCCTGCTCTCCTTTGCCGCCATCGCCCAGCTCGCCCCCAGTTTCTTCGGCGGCCTGTTGTGGCGGCGCGCCACCGCGCGCGGCGCCATCGGCGGCATGCTGGTCGGCTTCGCGGTGTGGTTCTACACGCTGTTCATCCCGAGCTTCATGGATACCTCCACCGCGGGCATCCTGCTGCTCCAGCATGGCCCGTTCGGGATCGAGGCGCTGCGGCCGCAGGCGCTGTTCGGCGCTGACCTGTCGCCCCTGATGCATGGCGTGGTCTGGTCGCTCTCGCTCAACATTCTCACTTATGTGCTGCTGTCGCTGGCGCGACGGCCGTCCTCGATCGAACTGGTGCAGGCCGACCTGTTCGTGCCCAACACGCTGGCGCCGATCACGCCGAGCTTTCGTCGCTGGCGCACCACCGTCACGGTCCAGGACATCCAGACCACGGTGGCGCAGTATCTCGGCCCCGATCGCGCGCGGCAATCGTTCGAGGCCTTCTCGGCCCACCGCAATGTGCGCCTGGAAGCCGGAGCACCCGCCGATTTCGAGCTGCTCCAGCATGCGGAACACCTGATCGCCTCGTCGATCGGCGCCGCGTCCTCGCGCCTCGTGATGTCGCTGCTCTTGCGCAAGCGGACGGTGTCCGCCAAGGCCGCGCTGAAACTGCTCGACGATTCCCATGCGGCGCTGCATTTCAACCGCGAGATCCTCCAGACCGCACTCAACCATGTGCGCCAGGGCATCGCGGTATTCGACGCCGATCTGCAACTGATCTGCTCCAACCGGCAGTTCGGCGATCTCCTCAACGTGCCCCCGCATTTCATCCAGTTCGGCACCCCGCTGCGCGAGATCCTGGAATTCATGGGTGTGAGCGATCCGGCCGATGAGAGTGGTCGCGAGGCGATGATCGAGCAGCGGCTCGTGGCCTACACCACCGACAGCGAGCCTTATCTCGAACGCCTGCCGGAACGCCACATGGTGATCGAAGTGCTCACCAACCGGATGCCCGGCGGCGGCTTCGTCATCACCTTCACCGATGTCACGCCCACCTTCGAAGCCGCGGAAGCGCTGGAGCGCGCCAATGCGACGCTGGAAAAACGCGTGCGCGACCGCACCGAGGAGCTGACGCGGCTGAACTCCGAGCTGGCCCTGGCCAAGAGCGCGGCGGAAGACGCCAGCATCTCCAAGACGCGCTTCCTCGCCGCTGCCAGCCACGACATCCTCCAGCCGCTGAACGCGGCGCGGCTCTATGTCACGAGCCTGGTCGAGCGCCAGCACAATGGCGAAGAGACGCGGCTGGTCGAGAACATCGACGAATCGCTGCAAGCCATCGAGGAAATCCTCGGTGCGCTGCTCGACATCTCCAGGCTCGATGCCGGCGCGATGACGACCTCGATCTCGAGCTTCAAGATGGCCGATCTGATGCGCTCGCTGGAGATCGAGTTCGCGCCGATCGCGCGCGCCAAGGGCCTGGAGCTCGCCTTCGTGCCCTGCTCGCTCCCGGTCAAGTCGGACCGCCTCCTGCTGCGGCGGCTGCTCCAGAACCTGATCTCGAACGCGATCAAGTACACCCCGCGCGGGCGCGTGCTGGTCGGCTGCCGCCGCCGCGGCGCCTCGCTCAAGATCTGCGTCTACGATACCGGCGTCGGCATTCCCGCGGTCAAGCGCGGCGAGATCTTCAAGGAATTCCACCGGCTCGAGCAGGGGGCGCGGATCGCGCGCGGGCTCGGTCTCGGTCTTTCGATCGTCGAGCGGCTGGCGCGCGTGCTCAAGCACGGCATCGCCATCGACGGCAATAAAAGCGGCGGCTCGGTGTTCTCGGTGACCGTGCCGACGGCGAAGGCGATCACCCACACCGCCGCCGTGACCAGCGCGACCCCGCTGGCGCGCACGCCGATCTCGGGCGCCCTGATCGTCTGCATCGAGAACGATGCGGCGATCCTCGACGGCATGCGCACGCTGCTGAAGGCCTGGGACGCCGAGGTGATCGCGGTCGCCGATCCGGAAGGGGCGATCGCCGCGATCGAAGCGGCCGGGAGGCGTGTCACTGGGCTCTTGGTCGATTATCACCTCGATCGCGGCAACGGCATCGCCGCCATCCGCGATATCCGCCGCCGCTTCGGCGACACCATCCCCGCGATCCTGATCACCGCCGATCGCAGCCCCGCCGTGCAGGTCGCCGCGCGGGACGAGAAGATCGCGGTGCTCAACAAGCCGGTGAAGCCGGCGTCGCTCCGCGCCCTGCTGGGCCAGTGGCGCACGCAGCAGATGGTGGCGGCGGAATAGGTGCGTGTGGCCCGAAGGGCACGCATGCCAATAATCAGCGGCTCCCCGACTCGAGTTCCCGCGCCGGAACTATCCAAATAGCACCTTTTGCCTTATCCGTTTTGGGCGAGTTCCAATCGGGCGGGGGCCGTACGGCCGCATGGCAAGGAAAACGATCATCGATCACTGGATGTCCGGCGCAGCCGTTTTGCCGGTCGTTCTTGCCAGTCCCGCATTGGCGGCCTCTCCGACCCCCCTCTACAACTGGACCGGGTCTTACGTCGGAGCGAACATGGGTGGCGCGTGGGGCCAGTTCGGCTCCAGCACGGTGTCCGATTGCAGCGGTCCGGCACCCGGGGCTCTCTTTACTTACTTCTGCAGCCCGTTTTTCCCGGGCGACGCGGCAGCCGTGAATGCGGCCGGAAGCGGCTCCTTCAACGCAGCCGGCTTCACCGGCGGAATTCAGGCCGGCTACAATTGGCAGGTCTCGGACGTCGTGCTCGGGCTCGAGAGCGATTTCGGCGCATTTCGTTTGCAGGGATCAAGGCGGGGATCCGGTACACTTGACCAAAGCTGGGGCGTCCCCTTCACGGTCATCACGTGGGCGAACACCGATTGGCTCTTCACGTTTCGGGGCCGGATCGGCGCCACCATACGGCCGGACCTGCTCGTCTATGTCACCGGTGGGTTGGCCGTAACGCGCCTCTACACGGGCACCAGCTACGCCGACAACAATGGCATCTCCTTTCCGCCAGGCGTCACCGGCAGTTGGGGCGGGTCCGCCATCAAGACCGGCTACGCCATCGGTGCCGGCACGGAATACGCCCTGTCCAACGTCTGGTCGGTCAAAGTCGAGTATCTTTATCTCAACTTCGGCGGCAGCCTGCTCAACAGCGGCATCATCGCGGACTCGAGTGGCGCTTATGGCCAGGCCCTCAGCACCAGGGTCGATCTGACCGCCCAGCTGGCCCGCATCGGCATCAATCGCAAGTTCTAGGCTTGCGGCAGTCAGGCCAAGGCCTGACACGACCAGGGCGCCCAAGCGATGCACGATTGGTTCGACCACATCCTCTACGCGACACGCGCGCAGCCGGAAGCCTCCGCCATGCTGATGGAGGACCGGGTCATCACCTATGGAATGCTCGGGGAGGCGATCACGTCCTGCGCGCACCGGATCGCTGCACTCGATCTCGCCCCGGATTCGCTGGTTGCGGTCTGCATCGAAAATCCCATCCGCCACATGACCGTCAGTCTTGCGCTATTCCGTGTCGGTGTCCGTGCGATCTCGATCGACCGCGGGCACAGCAGAGCAGGTTTGCAGCCTGCCGTCGTACTGGGCGACGAACTCGCGGCCTCCGCATTCGCCTCCGGCGCTGGGTTCATCGAGGTGACGGAGGGCTGGTTCGCGCTGGATCCGTCAGCGTCCCTCGATCCGCTGCCACCTCAATTCTCTGGCGAGGCCCGGATCAGCCGTCATAGCCTCACCTCGGGTTCGACCGGCATTCCGAAAATGCTCCATCACAGCGTTGGTGCGCTCGGCCGCTCGATCTGCTCGACAGTCGGGTTCTCGAATTGCGGTCTGGTGCTGTGCATGCCGGGCCTGAGTTCGGTATTCGGCTTCAGGATTGCCTGCGGCGCGCTTGCGAGCCGCAAGACGCTCTGCTTCGCCACCTCGCCCTATCAGGCGATCCGCATGATCGAACTGTTCGGCATCGACATGCTCTACACCGCGACCGAGCAACTGGTCGCATTGGCTCGCGTGGCTCGGAAGACGGGCGCGCATCTGCGAAGCCTGCGTACAACCGTGGTCGCCGGCGGAATCCCGACGCGCGCCCTGCTGGAAGCCGCGGCGATCCACCTCTGCAAGAACATCGTCTGCCGCTACGGCACCTCGGAACTCGGCGTGCTCGCCGAGGCCTCTGCCAGCAACGTGCTGCACAAGCCCGGACTCATCGGCTTCGTCTTGCCGGGATTCGAGATGGCCGCGTTCCGCGAGGATGGGCAGCCCTGTGCGCCCGGCGAGATGGGAATCGTCAAGGCACGCGTGAAGCCGAGTCCGGACCGGGGCGAGGATGACTGGACCGATCACGGCGACGTCGGCTGGATCAGCGCCGAGGGCGAGGTCTTCGTGGTCGGGCGCACCTCGGACATCAGCCCGGCCGATTTTGTGACGGCAGCGGCGCGAGAGGTCTCGCCCGTCTACGAGATCGAGCACCTGCTGCGATTGGAGTGGGATGCCGACGATGCGGCTGCGGTCCTCATCGAGCCCGAAAGTACAAACGCGGATCCGGACATCTTAATAGCAACGGTCGGCTGCGCAGACGCCAATGCCGATGCACTTCAAGATATTCTTCGCCGGCGTGGCATCGCCGGAAGGGTCCGGTTGCAGCCTGTACCGGCCATCCCCAGAGGCGCGGCTGGAAAGGTCCAGCGTGCGCAGCTGAAATCGATGTTGCGAGACTCCGGCGGACAGGGCTCGGAACAACGCGCCTCCTGATCGAAACGATTTCCCCCGGCGACGACCACGCTCCCCTCCGTGCCCTGATTCACAATCAGCCGGCGATCAAGGCGCCAGCCGGGTGAAGACGTAATCGTGCCCCTTGGCGCGGGTGTCGTGGCAGGCAAAACACGTGCGATGCTGGGCCTCATCGACCGGCTTGCCGTTGATGAAGCGGCCGAAGCCCCAGCCGCCGGTCGCTGCATATTTCCTGGAATCCTTGACCATCACCTGGACCGTGGTGGCGGCGCCGGGGATCGTCGCGGACGCAAACTCCGGCGACTGTTTCCGCTTCCAGGCGCGCTTGACCAGAATGGTCCCGTTGGGGAACGGGAGCTTGCCGGCTCGATACGCGTCGATTGCGGTCTGGTTTCCGACGACAGCGCGAAGCTCGTCGAGCGGCGCGGCCTCTTCGGCCGGTGCGATCAGTTCCCACTGCTTATAGCCGGGCGGAATCGTGACGCCGAAGATCGGCGAGGCGTCCGCCGCGTTTTGCGCAAGCCCCTCAGCAAGAGCGATCGAGATCAGATATGGCACGCAAGTCAGGAGAACGACCAGAAGGAGCACGGCCAAGGTAATAGCCGTGGCATAGGAGTGCTTTTTCGTTTTGGATTCGATGGGCGTCATGATGTTTCATCAAGCTGGGATCAACGGGTGATCCTCGGTCCAGCAAGGCTGGACCGAGGTGTTGACAAAGGCTCAGGCGCTGTCGGCGTCGATGACGGCCTTGGCAAAGGCTTGTGGCGCTTCCTGCGGCAAGTTGTGGCCGATGCCGCCGGTAATCAGGCGAAACTCGTATCGGCCTGAGAACTTCTTGGCATAGGCGCTCGGCTCGGGATGCGGCGCGCCGTTGGCGTCGCCTTCCATCGTGATCGTCGGCACCGCGATCTGCGGAGCTGCGGCCAGCTTCTTTTCGAGCTGCTCGTATTTCGCCTCGTCCTGGGCGAGCCCGAGCCGCCAGCGGTAATTGTGGATCGTGATCGCGACATGATCCCTGTTGTCGAGCGCCGCCGCACTCCGGTTGAAGGTGGCGTCGTCGAACTTCCACTGCGGGGAAGCGAGCTTCCAGATCAGCTTGGCGAAATCGTGCGTGTACTTCTCGTATCCGGCGCGGCCGCGCTCGGTCGCGAAGTAGAACTGGTACCACCATTGCAGCTCCGCCTGCGGCGGCAACGGCGCGTTGCCCGCAGCCTGGCTGGAGATCAGATAGCCGCTGACCGATACCAACGCGCGGCAACGGTCCGGCCACAGCGCGGCGATGATATCGGCAGTGCGCGCACCCCAGTCGAAGCCGGCGACGACGGCCTTCTTGATATCGAGCTTGTCCATCAGCGCGATGATATCGGCGGCCATCGCCGCAGGCTCGCCGTTGCGCGGCGTCTCGCTGGAGAGGAAGTGCGTCGTGCCGTAGCCGCGCAGGTAAGGAATGATCACGTGATAGCCGGCCTGCGCCAGGATCGGCGCGACATCGACGAAGGCGTGGATGTCATAGGGCCAGCCGTGCAGCAGGATCGCCACGGGACCGTCCGACGGGCCGGCCTCCGCATAGCCGACATTGAGGACACCGGCCTCGATCTGCTTGATCGCGCCGAAGGACGCATTCGCTGCTGACGGTCGCTGCGCCGCTGTTTCGGCGCGCGCGAGGTCGATCGCGCCGAGGCCGACGGCGGCGGTCCCGGCTGCGATGCCGAGGAAGCGGCGGCGATGCTGGTCGATAATCTGTTTCATCTTTTGGGTGCCTTGTTGATGAGCGTCCGAGTTGTCAGATCGATCGACACTGGCGTGGCTCGATTGGGCTCTTCTTGTCGTCGCGCAACTGCCTATCAGCGCCTACCGTGAAAGGCTCGTTTGGACTTGTGAGAAGTTGTGAGGCCGGCATAGAACCCGTTTGCAAGGATCTGAAAGCATGGCCTGCTTAGGTCTTTGGGAAACCACGTCAACGCACGCCGCTGTGAGATTGCTGGGCCGCGGCTGCCAGGAACTCGTCATTGCGAGCGCAGCGAAAGCAATCCAGAATCCCGACGCGGAAAGACTCTGGATTGCTTCGCTGCGCTCGCAATGACGAGCAAGGGTAGACATTTCGATCCTCCCATGGACATTGCGACTTGCAGACATGCCTTCGCCCTCTCGCGACGTGCTCCGCCCGAGGCTTGCTTTCGCGTCACGCCCCCGTAAAGAAAAGGGCGCAGGGAAGGCCGCATAGGCGTTAAGGTAGCGCGAGCATCGATTGATACGGACGTTTTCGAGGAGGCTCGCGCAGGTGCCGCCCAAGCGCTCGCTTTCTGCGGCGGAAGCAACGGATGGTTGGTTGTGGAATGATCGCTTGTAGCAAGGATGCAACGAGTTGTTGCAAAACACGCCAAGCGCCGGGTGCCGTCAGGCGGCCTGCATCCAGCGGGGAGAGTCCTCGAAGTCGCGGGCAAGCGGCTCGAGCAGCAGGATGATCAAGAGGTGTGCCAGCAAGTAGGGCTTGGCGGAGCGCGGATCGGTTCCAGGTGGCGTCTTGAGACCAATCAGACTCTTCAGTCGCTTGAAGCCAAGTTCGATGCGCCATCGCAGTCGATAGAGCGCGAGTACATCCTTGGTGGAGAACTCGTCCCGTGCGAGCGACGTGACCAGAATGACCCAATCCGCGGCTTCCAGAGTTTCTTTGGAGATGACGCGGTTTTCGTCTTGTGCGTCGCGCCGGGCTTTACGACGCGAAGCCGCGACTGCACCGGCGGGCTTCTTGACTGCGACCAGACGCATAGCCAGAGGCGCACCGTCCTTGCGTTTGATCCAAATCCTCCGATCGATCAGTCCGTGCGCCTTCGCCGCACGCAATTGGGCCATCAGATCGAACGGAAGGCCTTTGCCATCAAGCCAACGTGCGTTCTTCCAGCCCGCTCGGATCAAAACGTCTGCCCCGGCGTCGCGGACAGCGGCGATGCGGTCAGGTTGCAGATAAGCGCGGTCAGCAATGCGGATCTCGTTCTTGACCACCGGTATCCGGTCAAACGTTTCGCCCTCTTGCTGATCTGTCAGCTCGAAGTGACCAAAGCGCTCATATGGCAGATCGAATGCACTATGAACGCGCCAAAGCTCACTGTTCCTGCGCGCAGCCGGTCCTGCCTGAGGCACTGTCGTCGCATCGATAATGCGGATCAGGCGGCCTCGGCTCGCCTTCGGGGCTGCCGCAGCCAGCAAGCCCTCCACCAGCACTGCAAACCAATCGCCACATTGACGCAGGCGATAGAACAACGCCACGCTGCTGAGGTCGGCAAGGCCAACAGAAGCGGCCCATGCGGCTGTCGATCTCAACCCTCTTTCACCCAGACAATAGGCCAGCATCAGCCGAAGTAACGACACCGCATCTGGAATTTGGCGCCGCCGCACGAAAGCCTTCGTCTGGCGCGCACTTATTTCAAGCTGCGCAGCCCCGCCGAGCTGCGCAACCACTCTCGTCCAGTCCTCGTTCAGAAGCGATTCGTCTGCCATCCCGCCTTGGAATCACGTGTGATTCCAACACTCAAGAATAAACTTAACGCCTATGGGGAAGGCCGGGTGCTGACCTAGCACCCACGGTCCGCTGCGCGAAATGCACACGCCGGAAGAACCGCACAGCAGCATACAGGTGAAGCCGAACACACGGCCTTCCCTGCGCAGTGGTTGGACGGCTTATGCCGCGCTCTTGTGTCTGCAAATTGTGCCAAAAAACGCCAACGGGCGGTTCTGACCAACCGCCCGTCGCTGGATCTGAGCCCGACCGTGCTCAAAGGCCTTGAGAGCCTGTCCGGGAGCGTGGGACAGATCCGGTGTCTTCCTCAACCCGAACAGTTGCATGGGCTTCGAGCCCGAACCGAGCAAGGAAGGGAGTGGATGATGGCACAAAACGGTGGCGTTGTCGTCGGGATCGATGTGGCCAAGGACAAGGTGGATGCATGCATCCGCGCGGTGTCGCAACGGCAGACGTTTCCTAGCACTGCAGAAGGACGGCGCGATCTGATCCGCTGGCTGCGCAAATACAAGGTTGCCAAGGCGGTCATGGAGGCATCCGGCGGTTACGAGCGAGAGTGGGCTAAGGCGCTGCGTCAGGCCGACATCGAAGCCCGGATCGTCGACCCCAAGCGCGTGCGTGATTTCGCTCGATCAGCCGGACAACTCGCCAAGAACGATGCAATCGATGCGGAGATGATCGCCTGGTTTGCCGAGACCTTCACCGATGCTCCAGATCAGGCCCATGACACGGCCCGCGAGAATCTGGTGCAGGTCGTAAAAGCGCGCCAGAGCCTGCTCGATCTGCAGACGAGCCTGAAAAATAGGGGCGAGCATGCCGCCCCCAAAATCGTCCAGCAGATGCAGGCTCGGTTGTTAAAGCAGATCGCAGACGAAGTTGCCAAGCTCGAGGTTGCGATCGCCGCAATGATCAAGGCCGCGCCACATTTGGCCGAACTTGCCGAGATCATCGAGAGCGTGCCAGGGCTCGGCAAGATCACATCCGCCGGTCTGGTCGCCGCGATGCCGGAACTTGGCCAGGTGAGCAACAGGATCGCCGCTGCGCTGTTGGGAGCAGCTCCTTACGATGACGACAGCGGGAAGCGACGCGGTGATCGCCATGTAAAAGGTGGACGCCGAAAGGTTCGCAATCTCTTCTACATGGCTTGCCTCGGCGCTGCGACGCGGCACAACCCTGTGATCATGGCCTTCTATGATCGTCTGATCGCTAAAGGGAAGGAGCCGAAGGTTGCGCTGACCGCCTGCATGCGCAAGCTCATCGGCATTCTCAACACCATGATCGCCCGGCGCCAGAAATGGGATGCTCGCCGCTACGAACTGAGCGAACCCGCTCGGCCTCAGCCGAGCGCATGCACCGCCTGAAGACCGGTGAGCGGGCGGGGTCAAGGCCGTCAGCCGCCGAAGGCGGGGGCGCACAGCGCCAGCCTTGAGCCCGCTCGATCACCGGTCTACTTCAACACAGTTGCTCCCGGGAGCCGAGTTCCTTCTGGCCTCCCTCGTCCCACGGAATTCGCCGACACTGCGCCGGTTGACGCCAGTGCCGCCTCCGCAAGACTTGGCCGTAGCAACGACGGCCAGGACCACACGGTTTTGCCGTACGCAGCAGCGCCGTTCGTACAACGCGGCTTGCGAAACGCTCACGGGGTTCGGCTCAATCCATCACCCCGCCCTGCGTCTCACATCCGCGACGGCGCCATGCGTCCACCGCAGCCCGATCCGCGCTTCGTGACGACGTACGACCGCCCCTTTTCGCTGGATCGGGATCGGGGGCATATACGACAAATCCGAATTTCGGTAAAGCGGAATATTTTGCTGCAGACTGATTGACCCAGCCGTTGCTGTTTTGCCCGGCGGGCACCCCAAGGATTTGGGGTGTCCAGGGCGCATCTCAAAAGATCGACTCTTGAACAACGCGCGCGATGTCCGCTTGCCTGCCAACAGCGGCGCAAAAGCGGCTATCGTCGGACTTCCACTTGGCTGATGGGCCAATTGCGGCCGCTCCAAACGTGCATTCGCACCAGCCACCGAGACAAATTCCGGCTCAGCAAGAACGGGACGTTTGCGAGCTAGTTTTGCGAACGCGTAAAGGGGACAAAGCGCACGAGGGCGACGGCGCGCGTCGTCGTCTTGTCGGGGGCGATTTTTTCGACGACCGTGAGCTGCTGAGTGGTGTAACCGGGTCCCACCGGCATAACGAGCCGGCCACCTACTTTAAGCTGTTCAATCAGGGGCGGCGGTGGCTGCCCGAGCGCGGCAGTCACGACGATGGCGTCAAAAGGACCGCATTCGGGCCAGCCATCGTATCCGTCGCCAAGCTTGACGCTCACGTTGTCATACGCGAGGTCTCTTAATGTTTTCGCGGCGGTCTCGGCCAATTGCGGGATGATCTCGATGGTGCAGACCTTTCGCGCCAGGTGCGCAAGGACGGCGGCCTGATATCCCGAACCCGTCCCCACTTCCAGCACAACGTGATCGGGCGCGACCTCGACCAATTGGGTCATCAAGGCCACGATGTACGGCTGCGATATGGTCTGCCCGAGACCGATCGGCATCGGTCTGTCCGCGTATGCGATGGAGCAAGGTTGCCCGGGGATGAAAAGATGGCGTTTCGTTTGCTCCATGGCCTCAAGAACACTCTCCGACAGGCCTTGTTGTCCCAACGCACTGGCGGCGGATCGGGCGTATGCCCGGATGGTTTCGACCATGGCGACGCGCTCGCGGACGCATTGCGCGTCCTTTGGTGCGTCCTGAGCGATCGCTTCCTGGGCCACGACAACCATGGCAAACACGAGCAGCAGCAAGGCCTTCATCGTGCGCTCTCCGAAAAACAATGGGTTCACGTCGACGGCTCGAGCGCAATGAGCCGATTCGACGCACACCTCAGCGAAACACGGCGTCCGACGAACGACGCAGTGCGTCATGGGTCCTCCAGCGGTCACGATCCATCACTGCATCTGGCAGGGCACGCATTGCCGACCAAAATGCTCTCAAGCGGGATTCCTCACCTAACGTGGCGCACAGGCAACTTGCGGGCCGTGCAACTGCTTCTGGGGCACACCATCGAGAGCACTGTTCGATATCTGGGAATTGAGGTAGACGACGCGGTCGCAAAAGCAGAACAAGTCGACGTCTGAACCTGGTGGGCAGAGCAGACATGCCCTGCCCATCCATTTTGGGCGGCTTGGGCCATGAGCCGACATCGCTCCAATCAAGCGGCGATACTTGTCATTCCTTAGCGGCCGTAGGGGAAGCAGCGGTTGCGATCGAGTGTGAGACCGAAATGCGCTCCCAGTGCAGCGATGGCCGCGTCCTGCTGAGGATAAGGATCGGCATTGGATGCGGCAACGATGATGATCCGGAACCCGGCGCGGTCCTTGCCGCCCGGTGGCAGCATCGCTGTAGTCAGTGCATTGCCCTCCCTGTCGCGCAGCGTGAGGAAAAGCGGCATCTCTCGCTGTACATGGGCCTCGAGGCCGATGTCGCGCTCGATCGCGTTGGGCCGCTCCGGACGCCAGGACTGGACTGCCTTCTCCCGCTCGCGGCGGAAATATTTCTCAACTGTGTGGCCCATCAGGCGCGACTCATGCACCGCTTCACCTTCCGTCTCGATACGGAACCACGTTTTGCCCTTCGGCGCGTCGCAAACATACTGCATTTCGCCCGTCCTGCGATCGCCGCAATTCTAGGGCGGCGGGCCTGCAAAGCCAATATGAGACTCGCTCCCGTGTATAGGCGGACACCAAGTTGGGGTGTACCAAGCCGTACCAATCTTGGTTTGGGCACCTAATCATCGGTTGGTTCAGGTTTAGCCTGCGCAGGATACGGCCTTTGAGAAGGAACCAAAATTGTTCTTGTAAGAGGGCTAAGGGTTCTTGATTGGACGTTGAACTTCCAGTGAGCCCAAGCAAAACTAGGTCTACCGGAATAATCCTCTTGAAGGAGCGTCCCGATGCCTGACGTAAGGGAAAAGCAACGCGAAGCCCGCCGGAAGATCATTCGCCAATGGGCGAAGCTTCCGAAGGATAAACGGCAGTCTATGGAGGGGATTTCTGAATTCGCCAGGACCGCCGCTCAGCAGAACGAGAACGCATTCGTCCGCAGTCGTCGCGATCCGTATCAGAAGATCATGGGATGGCTATTGCCGCGTGCTCATCTCTGAACGACTGAGTCCTCTGCACATCCTTCGAAGGCGACACCGGGTTCTTCAGCTTGACCCCATGTGGCGAACGGCCCGCGTGATTTAGGGAGCAAACCACGCACCTTGTTTCCGTTTAGGGTCTTGGTTGTGTGCAAACAAATAGGTCGGCACGCGGCCGTGGTCGCCAATCAAGCAGGCGGCCGATGTTCTCGCGTCGGATCGTCCAATGACCGGCCAAAGTAGGTATCGCGACGCGGTATTGCGCTTTTGGACGCACTTTCGAGCTTCAGGCGGCGCGGATGGCTGCAATCAGGCTTGGTTTGCCGACGATGTTCATCACCCGTGTGAGGTTATAGGCGAGAACATGCAGCGCCATCTCAGCGGCGACATTCCGTAGGCGCTTCATCAGGAAGTGGGTCGCACCCATACGGGCTTTGATCGTGCCGAAGGGATGCTCGACCGTCTCACGTCGCGTCCGCATGGCGTCGGGATTGGAATCGAGCCGTCTCTGGACCTCCTCGACAACATGCTCATGCTGCCAGCGCGTGATCCGGCGCTCCTTGGACGGCGTACATTGGCTCTTGATCGCACAGCCTTGGCATGTCGCCGTCGACCAGTAACGGCGCAGCGCCATTCCATGCTCAATGTTGGTGAAGTGATACGGCAGCAGCTGGCCGGATGGGCAGCGGTAGACATCCTCATCAGGCAGGTAGGCGAAGTCCTGTTTGCCGAACCGGCCCTCCGCCTTGGCGTTCGACGTCATGGGCTTGGGCAAGGTGACGGCAACACCAGCCTCTTCGCAGGCCAATATCTCCTCTCCGTCGAAGTAACCACGGTCGGCGACCGCCTCGAGTTTGTCCATTTCGAGCACTTCTTTGGCTTGCTTCGACATCCGAGCAAGCTGCCCACGGTCGTTGCCGACGTTTATGACCTCGTGCGTAACAATCAGATGATGTTCAGTGTCGACCGCGACCTGGACATTGTAGCCGACGACACCCGATCCGCGTCCGCTGGTGGCCATCGAACGAGCATCCGGATCGGTGAGCGATATCTGTTGATCCGGCGTGTTGCGCATCTGCGCATCAAGCACTTCCAGCCGGCTCATCTCCTGTTTCAACCGAGCAATCTTTTCCTTGATCCTCGTCGCTTGATGCTGATTGCTTCCGATGGCTCCTGCCGATCGGCACTATCGAGTTGACGCAGATATCGGCCGACGCTTTCCTCGATCTGCGCCATCCGCCTCGCCATCTTGGCATGCGTGAAGTTGCGGTCGCGGTTGTTCACCGCCTTGAACTTGCTGCCGTCGATTGCGACGCTTGGGGTCTGCAACAGGCCCATTTGCCGGCATAGTGTAATGAACTTCGCACAAACCTTGCGAATCGCCGCACCGTTATCCTTCCGGAAATCGGCGATCGTCTTGTGATCGGGAGCCAGGCGCCCGATCAGCCACATCACCTCGATATTGCGGCACGCCTCACGTTCCAGGCGGCGACTGGACTGCACCCGATTGAGATAACCGTAAATGTAAAGCTTCAGAAGGACTGCCGGATGATAGGAGGGCCGGCCCGTCTCCTTGGCGATCGCACGCTCAAACCCCAGTCCATGCAGGTCGAGTGCCTCGACGAACACGTCGATCACATGGACCGCGTTGTCCTCGCTTACCCAATCCTCCAGGCATTCCGGCAAGAGCGTCAGCTGGGATCTGTCCGCGCCTTCAACGAAGCGTCCCATCCGTATCCCCCATCAGGAAACGGGGGAATCGTAGCTGACTCGTGGCTTTTCACACAGCCAGGGTCACAACCCGGCGAAGCCTGAACGAGCCGAATGATTCCGCTTCGCCCTCAAGACCGGACATCCGCGATTTAGCGAGCAAACGCCTCACCCCGTCGGCGTGCCCTGCCTCCACTGGCCGCCGGCGATCTTGGCGGCGGCAATCACCGCCTGCGTCCGGCTCTCGACGCCGAGCTTCTGCAGGATCGCCGAGACATGGGCCTTGATGGTGGCCTCGGAGACGCCGAGCTCGTAGGCGATCTGCTTGTTGAGCAGGCCTTCCGACAGCATCATCAGGACGCGGACCTGCTGCGGCGTCAGCGTCACCAGGCGGTCGCGCAGGCGCGTCATGTCGGGGTCCGCCGCGGCCGACAGATCGGTGTCGGCGGGAACCCAGACGTCGCCTTCCATCACCTTGAGGATGGCGTCGCGCAAGGTCTCGACCCCGAACCGCTTGGGGATGAAGCCGGACGCGCCGAAATCGAGCGAGCGGCGGATGGTGGCGCTGTCGTCGGAGGCGGAGACGATCACGACCGGAATCGCCGGATATTGCGCGCGCAGATAGATCAGGCCGGAGAAGCCGGAGATCCCAGGCATCGAGAGGTCGAGCAGAATCAGGTCGACCTCGGAGGTCTGTTCCAGGAGCTTGGTCAGGTCCTCGAAGGATCCGGCCTCGTCGATCCTGGCCGCCGGCAGAACGCCCGCCACCGCCTGTCGCAGCGCATCGCGGAACAAGGGATGGTCATCGGCGATGACGAGATGGGTCGAGGGAGCGTTCATCGTTCTCTTGCTGTCGTTCGCGCCGGGCCCGCGAACAGATCCCGGGATACGTCAATTCTTCCCCCGACCGGCTGTGGCATGCAAGTGCACATTATCCCTTTGCAGCAAAGGGGTTAATCCGGAAATCCCCGTGGCGGCGCGGCAGCGTCCGATATCACACCGTCAGCTGCGCGTCAGTGCGCAAGGCCGAAAGTCGTATTGGGGCGGGTTTCACGCCGATGTTACTTTGTGGTCAAGACCTGGGTTGATCCGGCACGTCCGGAGATCTGGGGGCGCGAGGAAACGCATTTCGGGGAGCGACTCAACATGTCGACAGTGGCTGTGTCTCAAGCAGGCGCGGGAGGGATGACGAAGGACGAACGGTTCGTCATTCTCGCCTCCTCGCTCGGTACCGTCTTCGAGTGGTACGATTTCTACCTCTACGGTTCGCTCGCCTCGATCATCGGCGTGCAGTTCTTCTCGGATTATCCGCCGGCCACCCGCGACATCTTTGCGCTGCTGGCGTTTGCCGCAGGCTTCCTGGTGCGGCCGTTCGGCGCGATCGTATTCGGCCGCGTCGGCGACATCGTCGGCCGCAAATACACCTTCCTCGTTACCATCCTCATCATGGGTCTTTCGACCTTTATCGTCGGCCTGCTCCCCAATGCGGCAACGATCGGCATCGCAGCCCCGATCATCCTGATCGCGCTACGCCTCGCCCAGGGCCTGGCGCTCGGCGGGGAGTATGGTGGTGCTGCGACCTATGTCGCGGAGCACGCGCCGAACGGCAGGCGCGGTTACTACACCTCGTTCATCCAGACCACGGCGACGCTCGGCCTGTTCCTGTCGCTGCTGGTGATCCTGTTCACCCGCACCGCGACCGGCGAGGCCGAGTTCGCGAAGTGGGGCTGGCGCATCCCGTTCCTGGTCTCGGTGCTGCTGCTCGGCATCTCGGTCTGGATCCGGCTTCGCCTCAATGAATCGCCGATCTTCCAGAAGATGAAGGAAGAGGGGAAGGGCTCGAAGGCGCCGCTGACGGAGGCCTTCGGCAATTGGCAGAACGGCAAGCTCGTGCTGCTCGCCCTGCTCGGCGGCGTGATGGGCCAGGGTGTGGTCTGGTACACCGGCCAGTTCTACGCGCTGTTCTTCCTGCAATCGATCCTGAAGGTCGACGGATATACCGCCAACCTGCTGATCGCCTGGTCGCTGCTGCTCGGCACCGGCTTCTTCATCGTGTTCGGCATGCTGTCTGACAAGATCGGCCGCAAGCCGATCATCCTCGGCGGCTGCCTGATCGCGGCGCTGAGCTTCTTCCCGATCTTCAAGATGATCACCACCAACGCCAACCCAGCGCTGGAAAAGGCCATCGAGCAGACCAAGGTCGAGGTGGTGGCGGATCCCAAAGGATGTGGCGACCTGTTCAACCCGGTCGGCACCCGCGTCTTCACCGCACCCTGCGATACCGCGCGCGCTTTCCTGTCGCAGTCGTCGGTCAAGTACTCGACGAGTTACGGCGCGGCCGGGTCGGGCGTGAAGGTCGTGGTCAACGGCAAGGAGGTGCCCTACACGAACGCCAAGGACAGCAACCCGGCGGTTCTCGCCGCGGTACAGGCGGCTGGCTATCCCAAGGCGGGCGACGCCGGCATCGTGAAGATGGCGCATCCGTTCGACATCTTCCGTCCGCAGGTGGCAGCGATCATCGGCCTGCTGTTCATCCTGGTGCTGTTCGTCACCATGGTGTACGGCCCGATCGCGGCGATGCTGGTCGAATTGTTCCCGACCCGCATCCGCTACACCTCGATGTCGCTGCCCTACCACATCGGCAACGGCTGGTTCGGCGGCCTCCTGCCCGCCACCGCCTTCGCCATCGTGGCCTCGACCGGCGACATCTATGCCGGCCTCTGGTATCCGATCATCTTCGCGTCCATCACCGTCGTGATCGGCTTCCTGTTCCTGCCGGAGACCAAGGACGTCGACATCAAGGCGACCTGATCGAAACAGCGATCGACGACATGAACCGGCCGCGGTCTCCGCGGCCGGTTTTGTTTCGAACGGCTACTGATTGCTGCCGATGAATTGCAGCACGATCTCGCGGCGGTGCGTACGGCTGCGATGCTCGATCAGATAGATCGCCTGCCAGGTGCCGAGCGCAAGCTTGCCGTTCAGGACCGGGACCTGGAGCGAGGCCCCTGTCAGCATCGTCTTGATATGCGCGGGCATGTCGTCGGGGCCCTCGGTCTCATGGGTCCATCCGGCGTTCTCCGGCGCAAGCCGGGACAGCGCGGTGGTGAGGTCGACGAGCACGGACGGATCGGCGTTCTCCTGAATCGTCAGCGAGGCCGAGGTGTGGCGGATGAACAGCGTCAGCGCGCCGTCGCGCGCGTTTGCCTCGGCGATGAATTTTGCGGCTTCGCTGGTGAGGTCGGTAAAGCCGCGACCCGATGTCTGCACGGTCAGCAGCGACGACGAGATGGCGGTGGCTTGCACCGTCGAGGGGGCCGACCGTGTGACGGATTTGCCTGATGTCATCAAAAATCCCTCAACTCCGGAGGCCGGCAGCTCGTCACGCGTCATATCTTCCCCGACACGTCCTTCTGCACGCGGATGGCCATGTCGATCAGCCGCCGCCAAGCCTTCTCCAGGAACGACATCACGCGATCGACGTCCTGGTCGCTCGGCAGCGGGATCTCGAGCTTGCGCTCGCCCTCGGCGATCTTGGGCTCGGCTTTCTTCAGCGAGTCGGATTTGGGCAGCGCCTCGTCGATCTTGCCCGACACCGTCGGCCCCGCCGCGAGCTGTCCCTTCAGCCTCTCGACCTCCGCCTGGAGCCTGCCGATCTCGGTATCGAGTGCGGTCCGCTCGTCAGGCATCGCGTAACAGGCCCAGCCGGCGCCGTTCTTGCTGCAGGTCGATACCGTGCCGGTGCGCGTGTCGAGCCGCAGCACGCCCTCGGGGATGGGCGTCATGCTGTAGCGACCATTTTCGCCGTCGGGCGCCGATTGCGCAGCCACGAGGCCGCCGCCGACGACCATCACCGCGGCGGCCGCCGCTAGCCATGATGTTGTGGATGACGTCGCTGCTCTCATCACTGTCTCCGCCACGGCGCTGCTGCGGCTTCTGTGCAATTCTACACCCCCATCGGACGGTTCGCCGCCAAAAACCCACCCCTGAAATCAACGAACGCGACGGCTTCTTTGATCCCGGTCGCGCGGCGAAAGGACAGCTGCATCCGCCGATCGTGAGCAGACCTGCTGCGGTGCGGCGTCACGCTGTGTGCAGCGCTGCCGCGCGCGCCAATATCACAAGATAAATCAAATACATAACTGAAAGCGACGCAATCGTGACTTGGCTTGACTTGATTATGGGCCATCAGTATGGTCCGCGCGGCTTTTGAGGGTGGCGGGCGTAATTTCCATTCAACCGCGGCGTTTCGGGTCTTCGTTGCATGACACAGGGCACGGAGCACGGCGAGAATGGAGATCGCGATAGATCGCCCGAGGAAGCTGCGCTTTCCGAACGGCTCGGAAGTCTTGATCAGCGGTTGTCCGAAATTCGCGACCGCCGGACCAGGACCGAGCAACCCGCAGGTGACGAGGGAGACAGAGCGGCCAGAGCCTCGGCGATGGCGCTTGGTTTCCGGTTATCCTCCGAGTTGATCGCCGGCGTCATTGTCGGAGCGGGGATTGGCTGGGGGTTCGACCGTTTGCTGTCGACATCGCCTTTCGGGTTCATCGTGTTCACGCTGCTGGGCTTCGTCGCCGGCGTGGTGAATGTGGTGAGGTCGGCGGGTGCGGGTCAAAACAGGCGCGGTGGTTCGTAAGCTGGTCCCACCAGGAGAGGAATGATCGTGCCGGCCTCGCCGGTACGGGCCGGCCCGGCCGGCAGACCGAGACCCGCCGGCATTGCCCGGCAGACCAAGAGATGCCGCGCTGATGAAAATCGACCCGATCCACCAGTTCAACATCGAGCCTCTCTTCACCCTGGGCCATATCGGCAATCACACGATCGCCTTCACCAATTCGTCGCTCTACATGCTGGTGGCGGTGGCGATCATCTCGATCCTGATGCTTGCCAGCGGCACGCAGCTGGTTCCCGGGCGCCTGCAGTCGGTCGCTGAAATCTCCTACGAATTCGTCGCCTCGACCATCCGTTCGACGGCCGGCGCGGAAGGCATGAAGTTCTTCCCGCTGATCTTCTCGCTGTTCATGTTCATCTGCGTCTCGAACCTGGTGGGCATCATCCCCTACACCTTCACGGTGTCGAGCCATCTGATCGTGACCGCGGCGCTCGCGCTCCTCGTCTTCTTCACCGTCCTGATCTACGGCGTCGCCAAGAACGGCCTGAAATTCTTCAAGATTTTCGTTCCCCACGGCGTCCCCGTCTACATCCTGCCGCTGGTCATGTTCATCGAGGTCCTGTCGTTCTTCCTGCGGCCGGTCTCCCACAGCGTCCGTCTCTTCGCGAACATGCTGGCCGGCCACATCGCGCTAAAGGTGTTCGCAGGCTTCGTCGCCATGCTCGGCTTCTCGCTCGGCGCCGTCGGCTGGATCGGCGGCGTGCTGCCGCTGGCGCTCACCGTCGCGCTGACGTCGCTCGAGATCCTGGTCGCGTTCCTTCAGGCCTACGTGTTCGCGATCCTGACCTGCATCTACCTCAACGACGCCATTCATCCGGGACACTGAGCGGTCCGGGGAATTTCCACCCACAACCCAATCTTTCTTCCAAGGAGTCTAAAATGGATCCGGCAGCAGCAAAACTTATCGGCGCGGGCATCGCGTGCATCGGCATGGGCGGTGCGGGCGTCGGCGTGGGCGTGATCTTCGGCAACTACCTTGCCGCAGCCGTCCGCAACCCGTCGGCCGCTCAGGGCCAGTTCGGCAACCTGATCTTCGGCTTCGCCGTGACCGAAGCGCTCGGCATCTTCTCGCTGCTGATCGCGCTGCTGCTGCTGTTCGTTCCGCTCTGAGGACGACGTTTTTCGCGCCGTTCCATGTCCATGGGACGGCGCGCGTGACAGCAACAGGAGAACTCCATGGCTGAGAGTCATGGCGGCGCAAAAGATCCGGCGGCGGGCGCTCACACCGAGGCTGATGGTGGTCACCACGGTGGCGGGTTTCCGCCGTTCGAGAGCAGCACCTTCGCTTCGCAGCTGGTGTCGCTCGCGATCTTCTTCGTCCTGCTTTACGTGATCGTGTCCAAGCTCGCTCTGCCGAAGGTCGGCGGTGCGATCGAGGCGCGTCAGAACAAGATCGAGGGTGACCTCGCCGAAGCGCAGAAGCTGAAGGATCAGTCCGAGGCGGCGCTGAAGGCCTATGAAGGCGAGCTCGCTTCGGCGCGTTCGCGAGCGCAGGCGATCGGCAACGAATCCCGCGACAAGGCGAATGCGCAGGCTGACGCCGAGCGCAAGGCGCTGGAAGAACAACTGGCGGCCAAGCTCGCCGGGGCGGAGAAGACCATCGCCTCGACCCGCGCCGCCGCCATGAGCAACGTCCGCGGCATCGCGGCCGATGCGGCAGGTCAGATCGTGCAGCAGCTCACCGGCGTCGTTCCCGACGCTGCGTCAGTCAATGCCGCGGTTGACGCGTCCTTGAAGGGTTAGTCGAGATGTTCTTCGAACCTGAATTTTGGGTCGCCGTCGCCTTCGTGATCCTGATGGTCGTGTTCGGCTATCTCGGGGTCTTCAAGACGGCGATGACCGCGCTCGATCATCGCGCCGCTCGCATCAAGGCGGAGCTGGACGATGCGGCACGCCTCAAGCAGGAAGCGGCCAAGGTGCTCGCCGACTACAAGGCGCGCAGTGCCACGGCCGAGCGTGAAGCTGCCGATATCATCGCCAATGCGAAGGCCGAAGCCGAGCGCATCGCTGCCGACGCGAAGGCGAAGATGGAAGACTTCGTCGCCCGTCGGACCAAGACCGCGGAGAGCAAGATCGCGCTCGCCGAAGCCCAGGCGCTGGCCGATGTCCGTGCCGCGGCCGCCGAAGCCGCCGTCCAGGCCGCCTCGACGATCCTGTCGCAGTCGGTCAGGGGCCAGGTCGCCGACGACCTGCTCGCCAAGGGCATCAACGAGGTTCGGCAAAAGCTGAACTGAGGGCGAACGCCTCACCAATCAAAAAAGCCGGCGCGATGAGCGCCGGCTTTTTTGCTGCTTGCGCGTGTCCCGGACGCGGCGCGGCATGAAATGACGCGACGCAGAGCCGGGACCCAGCATCGGCAGCTCTGGGCCCCGGCTCTGCCGCGCAGCGCTAAAGGAGCGCTGCGCCGCGTCCGGGGCACGAGACATCGCCTACTTCTTCTTCCGCCCCTTCGGCTCGGGCGAAAGCGCCTGCGGGTCGAAGCCGACGTAGAAGATGTAGGAATCGGCGACCGCGGCTGAAGGCACGGGATAGGCCAGATCCTCTGCAACGAAAGTGAAGGGCACACTGCCGCCCTCCGACATCGCGACGGTCGTCCGGTAGGCCTTCGAGGCGATGACCTTTTCGCCGACGCCGCCCTGCACCACAGCAACACGCAAGGGGACCTCGACGGTCGCGGGCGCGCCGGCGGGACCTGCGATGACGCGGCCCTGGATGCCGATCCGGGCGGTGATATCACCGCCGCTTCGGGCGCATTCGCGCGCCATCTTGGTGATCGTTGCCTGGAAGCGGATGTCGTTACCGACGGCCTGCTTGCCGCTCGCACCGACCGCATAGGTGGAGGCGCCGGAGCGCACGGTGACCTGCGGGCAATCGATGTCGTCTTCGGCCGGCTGGCCGGGCGCGGGCGCTGGACTGGGCTGGGCCGGCTCGTCCGGCTTGCCGCCGAACAGGCTCTTGAAGCGGTCGCTCAAGGACTGGGCCGCCGCCGGCGAGACGGACGTGAGCGCAACTGACAACGCCAACGCGACCGCCGTCCCCCGCCGCGACGTCGTCCGCGATGACCGAAGCTCCTTCACCATCGACACCCATACTCCCATCACAACATTCGGGCCGATCTACCGGCCGGCCCGCGCCGTTATATCGCCAAAATCGGCGAACCCAAGGCGAACAAACAAGGCAAGCCAACCAAACAAGGCAAGCGAATAGAACAGCAAACAGGGCAGGACCATCGAGACTTTGGCCGCAGGAAGTGGCCGGTCAGCCGCGGAAATCCTCGTGCAGCAGGCCGAACAGCAGGTGATCCTGCCAAATTCCGTTGATGCAGAGATAGCGGCGCGCCAGGCCCTCGCGGGAGAAGCCGCACTTCTCCAGCACCCGGATCGACGGCGCATTGGTGGGGATGCAGGCGGCCTCGACCCGGTGCAGATTGAGCTCGCCGAACAGCGTCGGCAGCAGCACCCGCAGCGCGGCCGTCATGTAGCCGCGATGGGCATAGGGCTGGCCGACCCAATAGCCGATGGTGCCGGCCTGGACGATGCCACGCCGGACATTGGCCAGCGTGATGCCGCCGACCAGGGCGCCGTCGAGCTCCCGGAAGATCAGAAAGGGATAAGAGCGGTCGGCGGCAATGTCCTCGGAATAGCGGCGCAGACGGCGGCGGAAGCCGGACCGGGTGAGATCGTCAGACGGCCAGATCGGCTCCCAAGGCGTGAGATAGTCGCGGCTGGTTTCGCGCAAATGAGCCCATTGCAGGAAGTCCGACATTTGCGGCGCGCGCAGCAACAGCCCGTTGCCGCGCGGCGCGAGGGCGGCGGGTCCACTGGATGGCAGGCGAAACAGGGCCATGGTGATGCTTTCCAGGGCGGTCTCGCCGTAGCGCGGCTCCTAATGCAGCCGCGCCTTGGCGCGCGCCCAGGTCAATCCTTCCGCAAAAGATACCGCCGTGTCCAGACCCCTGCCACTGCCCAATGCGACAACGGCGGGCCGGCTCCGCGACAGCAGTGCACGCGCCGCGTCCCGCGTCGAGTCGATGCTGACGGCATCGATCCGTGCCACCAATTCCTGAACCGTCTGCGGCCGCCCATAGGCGAGCACATGCCGGGCAAGCTGCTCGGCACGGGAGGAGCAGCTCTCCATTGCCATCAGGAGACCCGCCTTCATCTGCGCCTTGGCCCGGGCGATCTCGGCCTCGGTCAGCGTCTCCACCGAGTCATTCATGATGTCGACCACGACCTCCATCATCTCCGGCGCGTCAGCCGGATCGGTGCCGGTGTAGAGGCCGAAGAATCCCGTATCGGTGTAGGGCGCGTGGAAGGTGTAGATGGAGTAGCAGAGACCGCGCTTCTCACGCACCTCCTGGAACAGCCGCGACGACATTCCGCCGCCGAGAATGTTGGTGAAGACCTGGAGCGAGAACAGCGACGAATCCGTCTGCGGCACGCCTTCCAGCGCCAGCGTCAGATGCGCCTGCTCGAGCTCGCGATGCACCACCTTGGTGCCGCCCTTGCCGAACTGAGCGGTCTGCGGCTTCGGCCCCGGCGTCCCCTCGAAACTCGCAAAGCGTCTCTCGACCTCGGCGACGACCTGCTTGTGATCAACCGCGCCGGCCGCCGCCACCACCATGTCGGGCCCGCGATAATGCGTCGAGAGATAGCCACGCAGCATGTCGCGGTTGAAGGCGCGCAGCGTCTTGGCCGTGCCGAGCAGAGAACGGCCCATCGGCTGGTCGGGATAGCAGAGCTCGTTGAGATGCTCGAACACGACGTCGTCGGGCGTGTCCTGCGCCGCGCCGATCTCCTGCACGATGACGTTCTTCTCGCGCTCCAGCTCGTCGGGTTCGAAGGCGGGATTGGCGAGGATGTCGGCGAGCACATCGAGAGCGAGCGGCACGTCGGCCTTGAGCACCCGCGCGTAATAGGACGTGGTCTCGGTCGAGGTGCCGGCATTGAGGTCGCCGCCGACCGCCTCGATCTCCTCGACGATCTCGCGCGAAGAGCGCTTCGTCGTGCCCTTGAACGCCATGTGCTCGAGCAGATGCGAGATGCCGTGCTCGTTGGGCTTTTCGTCGCGTCCGCCGACGCCGGCCCAGACGCCGAGCGCCGCGGTTTCGAGGTGAGGCATCTCGTCGGTGACGACGGTCAGGCCGGAGGCAAGCTTGGAGATTTCGACGCTCATCCGGCAACTCCCTGCTTTGCGGCGCGGCTGACCGACAGCACGAACCGCTCGACCTCGGCCTGATCGTTCTTCATCACCCTCATGTGTTCGGATTTGGTCATCAAGCCGTCGAGCCAAGCCGGCAGTTGCGGCCGCTGGCCGCAGGCCGCCTCGACAGCGTCGGGGAATTTGGCCGGATGGGCGGTGGAGAGCACGATGCTCGGTACCCTCGTGTCGGTCGTGTCGCGGTCCGCGACGGCGAGCGCCACGGCCGTATGAGGATCGACCAGTTCGCCGGCTTCACGCCAGGCGGCGCGGATCGCAGCCGACGTCTCGGTCTCGTCGGCGCGCCCGGCATCGAATTCCTCGCGGATCGCGGCGAGCGTCGCATCGGGCAGCACGAAACGGCCGGACTGCTTCAGCGAGTCCATTAGACGGCGCACGCCGGCTGCATCGCGCCGGCTGGCCTCGAACAGCAGTCGCTCGAAATTCGACGAGATCTGGATGTCCATCGACGGCGACGCCGTCGCGTGCACCTCGCGCACCTCGTAAATTCCAGTCTTCAGCGTCCGCGCCAGGATGTCGTTGACGTTGGCGGCGATGCGCAGGGTGCGCACCGGCAACCCCATGCGCTTGGCGACATAGCCGGCGAAGATGTCGCCGAAATTGCCCGTCGGCACGACGAAATCGACCGCGCGCGCCGGCGCACCGACGGCAACGGCGGAGGTGAAATAGTAGACCACCTGAGCGACGATGCGGGCCCAGTTGATGGAATTGACGCCGGACAGCGAGGTCGCATCGCGGAAGCGATGATTGTTGAACATCCCCTTCACGAGCGCCTGGCAATCGTCGAACGTGCCTTCGATGGCGAGCGCGTGCACATTGGCCGCGCCCGTCGTCGTCATCATCCGCTGCTGCACCTCGGAGATGCGGCCGTGCGGAAACAGCACGATGAGGTCGACATTCTCCAGTCCTGCAAAAGCTTCGACCGCGGCGCCGCCGGTATCGCCTGACGTCGCGACCACGATGGTGGTGCGCTGGCCGCGCTTGGCGAGCACATGGTCCATCAGCCGCGAGATCAGCTGCATCGCCACGTCCTTGAAGGCGAGCGTCGGACCGTGGAACAGCTCGAGCACGAACTGATGCGGCGACATCTGGCGCAGCGGCACCACCGCGGGATGGCGGAAGGTGGCATAGGCCTCGTTCGCCATGCGGCCGAGCTCGGCGTCCAAGATCTCGCCGCCGGCGAAGGGCCGAATCACATCGACCGCGACCTCCCAATAGGGACGGCCGAAAAAGCCGGCGATCGTCTCAGCCGGGAGTTGTGGCCACGTCGCCGGCACATATAGGCCGCCGTCGCGGGCAAGCCCGGTCAGCATCACGTCACAGAAGCCGAGTTCGGGGGCCTCGCCCCGGGTCGAGATATAACGAGTCAAACTGCCCTCCAAAGGCCGGCCGAGCCGAAGCTCGATCCTTAAGCCTTTGATTTTACGAAACTACTTGCTAACAGCCAGAAGCTTTGGGCCACCATAAAGTGTTTTGCGGCATCGGGAAACCGCTTCCGGCCCACTCGCGCCCAATGAAAAAGGGCTGCGGCATTGCCGCAGCCCTTCTCTTGGAAGGTCTGTCGTTGTGTGCAGACCAGTTTGCCTCGTCGGGGTCGCTGACCCGTCAAAATTCTTCTGGCAGCTTTCGTCGCCTGTCACGAAATCGTCAAGGGACAAAACCGCGCGCGCCGAAAAATGTTCCTGTTCTTCCCGATCCGCTCCGGGCCTCGCTCCTATCCGCACGGCAAGGTCGTGCCGCCAAATGCCGCTTTTTCCCGAAATGTTGGCCGCTGCAGGAACGAATGCAGCCTCGGCCCATTGTGTCCGCGGATCGGTGTGAGCCCGTTGTCCATGCATTGCCCGGCCAGCGGCGGCGTCGATCCGTCGACCGAACCGCTGCATCCTGGAGCAGCCGGTTCGGTCGCTGGCGGAAGGTCAGTTCATCCCGATCTCCACTGCGATCCGGATCAGGTCGGAGTGGTTCTTGGCGCCCAGCTTCTGCTTGAGCAGGGATGTGGTGTTGGCGACCGTCTTGTAGGAGATGCCGAGCGCCTCGGCGACCTCGACGATCTTGTCGCCGCGTCCAAGCAGGCGGAGAATTTCGAGCTCCCGCGGCGTCATCTGCGAGGCCGGATTGGCCTTGATCGCCGCGCCGGAAAACGTCACAGCTTCTGCAAGCTGCGGCGAGATGAAATTGTCGCCCGCGACCACTTTGCGCACCGCTTTCAGCAGGATCCGGGGATCGTCGCCCTTGGAGACATAGCCCTGTGCCCCAAGCTCCACTGCCCGCACCACGAAGGCCGGATCGTCGTTCATGCTGAACATGATGATCTTGGCGTCGGGATCGTCCTTGCGGATGCGTCGCATCAGCTCGAAGCCGGAGACATCGGGCAGGCTGATGTCGATCACGGTGACATCGGGCCGCTTGCTGACATAGGCGCGATGTCCGGATTTGGCATCGGTCGCTTCGTCAATGCGAATTGAATGGTCGGACGCGAACAGGGTGCGGCAACCCGACAGTACCACGGGATGGTCGTCGACGATCAGGACCCTGGTCGCCAGCTTGGCGGCATCTTCCATCGCGCACCCTCTTGTTTTTCGAGTCATAAACCCGCGGGAACAAATGGAAAGAGAGAATCCCGCCAAAACACGTTAGAATTGACCTAATGTGGCAACGACTCTCCTTCAGAACCCAACTCTTTCTGCCGCTGGGCGTAATGTTCGTCGCGGCGCTGATCATGGGCGGCGTGCTGCTGCACATCTTCACCACCGGCCAGCTCGCCGAAGAGAACGAGCCGGCGCAGCGATCGACCCGGGCGGTGGCCGAAGCCCTGAACAGCGCCCTGCGTTCATCCGAAAACCCGCGCAGGACCCTCGACGCCTTCGTTCGCATGTTGGACGAATCGTCAGATATTCAATTCCGCTCAGCCGAAGCTGCTTCTCCGCCCCTTGCGCCAAGGCCTCTGCAGGGCTCGCATGTCCCGCCGAAATGGTTCGTCAACCTCCTCACCATCCCGGATCTCCATATCGCTTTCCCAGTCACAATCAGCGGGCAGCGTGTCGGCGACATCGTATTCACACCCGATCTGTCGGCTGCGCTGTTTGAGACGTGGGTTGGCTTTTTAGCACTCGCCAGCTTCTTAGTTGCGTTCATTGGGCTGACTGCAGTCGTTGCCTATTTTCTCGCTGGCTCCGCGCTGAGGCCCCTGCATGATCTTGGCGAAGGTCTCACGCAAATGCGCCGAGGCGACTACGCGACGCCGATACCGGTCACAGGGCCACCGGAGATCCGGCAAAGCTGCGAAGAGGCAAATGCGCTGGCAGCAACGCTGGCGCAATTGAGCCAAGATAATCGCGACCTACTGCACCGGCTTGTATCGCTCCAGGATGACGAGCGACGCGATCTTGCCCGCGAACTGCACGACGAACTCGGCCCGCTTCTGTTCGCCATCCGCGCCGGTACTATCGCGCTGCTTGAAACCGCCCCCAAGGCGGGAAATCTCGGCAATTCGGCGCAGGACGTGCTGCAATCGGTCGAGGCGCTCCAGCAAACCAACCGCCGTATCCTCGACCGGCTACGGCCGCTCTATATCGAGGAACTGGGCCTTTCGAGCAGTGTGCAGACGCTGCTCCGGAATTTTCGCAAGCAGGCTCCGCATATCGTCCTGACGGACGCGATTGATTCCGCTCTCAACGGGATCGACGGGCCGTTGGCTCAGACCGTGTATCGGGTGATCCAGGAGGCACTGACCAACGTGCTCCGCCATGCCAAGGCCAGCAGCGCCCATGTGCAGGCGGCCGTCTCCGGCGAGACGCTCGTCGTCGAGATCTCCGACGACGGCGGCGGTTTTCCTGCGGACAACATCTTCGGCCGGGGCCTGACCGGCATGCATGAGCGCGTGCGTGCGCTCAGCGGATCGCTGTCCCTGTTGCGCATGGATGAGCGAACTTACGTGCGCTGCCGCCTTCCGGCACAGGCAACGCGGGACGCGCCATCATCAGGCTAACACGCGCAGCCATCATGCGCGTTCTGTCGCGCCGGCTCGCACAGCGTGCTGCGAATCTTGCCATCCGGGCTGAAGCGGAACGAGGCCTGAATGCGCAGCGCGCCAGCGACGGAATATTCGAGGTCGATGCCGTGGGGCGCGGGATGGATCTCCTCCAGACCGAAACCTGCCGACGAGAAGGCGCTGAGCTGCGGCTGCCAATAGGCCTCGATCTCGCTCCGGCCGCGGTAGCGCCGCATGCCGTTACACGAGCATTCGAGCTGCGCATCGTCCGCATAGAGGTCGAGCAGCGTCGCGAGGTCGCCCTTCCGGCAGGCGTCCACCCAATCGATGATAATTCCCATCTGGTCGAAATCGCTCACGCCGCAATCCTGTCTGCCGCGGAAAATCCCGGCTGCTTAGGACCACACTCGTGAATATGCGCTGAATAATAAACCCCGGGCGATACCGGGTTCCCTCGAAGTATCTGCGGATGAGCTCAGCTCTGCCGCCGCCCTCTTGCCCACACGGCGAAGGCAATCAGCACGGCACCTGCAAGCGTGAACCAGGTAGCGGCATATTGCAGGTGGTCGTCTTTCAGATTCACCTCGAGCGGGCCCGGACGCGGAATCCCGTTCGCGGGCGCGGGCTGCTCGAGGTCGATATAGAACGGCGCAACCGCGCCCCAGCCGAGCGCCCTTGCGATTCCCAGATGATCGCGCACGAACCAGAGCCGCTTGTCGCGATTTTCCGCCGGCGTCAGCCAGCCTGGCCCCTCGGGAAAGCGCAGATAGCCGGTGAGCTCAACCGGTTGGCCCGTGACGAGCTTCTTCACCGCGCGATCCTCGACACCGCGGTCCTGCATCGTGTTCTCGACGAAGCCCGCATCGATCACGACCGTCTCGCCGCTGGGAAGCCGTGCCGGCAGAAACGCCCAGGTGCCCGGGCCGGAGGCATCCTTGCGCACCGCAGAGCCGGAAGAATAAACCATCGCATCGGGCAGGGCTGCATAGGTCGCGGTGAAGCTGACGCGGCGGAATTCATCGCGGGCAGGATTCAGCGCGGGCCATTGCGCGGACGGCGGCAGCGCCGTCGGCGACGCCGCAAGCCGTTCGGTGAGTGCCGCAATGAGCTCGTGCTTGGCTGTCCGGCGCTGCAACTGCCAGACACCGAGCGCGACGAACACGGCGGTCAGGAGCAGCGTGAACAGCGCGAAGCCGGCCACGCGGGCCTTGCGCGCAGGCTCGTTCATTTCGCGCGATCGACCAACCGGCCCGGCGCCGCTTTGTGGTGAAACTGCAGCGCGATCAGCAGCGATTTCATCGCACGCAGCGGCAACAGCGTGGTGGCGAGGATCAGCGGCAGCCAGAGCACCGCATGCAGCCAGAACGGCGGTTGGTACTTGACCTCGACGACGAGCGCACAGCCGACGACGATGGCACCAGCGAGCATGATGATGAAGATCGCCGGACCATCGCCGGTATCGATGAAGGCGTAATCGAGGCCGCAACGGTCGCAAGCGGGCGCGAGCGTCAGGAAGCCCGCATAGAGCTTGCCCTGGCCGCAGCGCGGGCATTTACAGGCAAGCCCGCGCATCGCGCTTTGCAGGACGGTGGTTTCGGACTGGGGCGTGCCGGCGCTGTCGTTCATGATCGCGGACTCTATCACAGTTTCCGCCGAAACGGCCGGCGGCCGGAAAGCGAAAGGGCGGCCCTGCGGCCGCCCTTTCTGATCGGTTCGATACGGCTCAGTGCGCGCCGTGGGCCATGGTCTCGGCGCCGTGTCCCCAGACGTAGATGCAGAGGAACAGGAACAGCCAGACCACGTCGACGAAGTGCCAGTACCAGGCCGCGAACTCGAAACCGAGATGCTGCTTCGGCGTGAAGTGGCCGGCATAGGCGCGGAGCAGACAGACCAGCAGGAAGACAGTGCCGACCAGCACGTGGAAGCCGTGAAAGCCGGTCGCCATGAAGAAGGTCGCGCCGTAGACATTGCCGGCGAAGGAAAACGCCGCGTGGCTGTATTCATAGGCCTGCACACAGGTAAAGGCAGCGCCCAGGACGACGGTGAGGATCAGGCCGTATTTCAGGCCCTGGCGGTCGTTCTCGAGCAGCGCATGGTGTGCCCAGGTCACGGTGGTGCCCGACGTGAGCAGGATCAGCGTGTTCAGGAGCGGCAGATGCCAGGGATCGAAGGTCTCGATGCCCTTCGGCGGCCAGGTGCCGGGGACCGAGCAGGCACCGGGCTGGGTGCCGAGACCGCAGCCGAACACCGCATCGCGGGTGGCGTGGACGGCGTCGGCCGGAAACAGCGCCGCGTTGAAATAGGCCCAGAACCAGGCGACGAAGAACATCACCTCGGAGGCGATGAACAGGATCATGCCGTAGCGGTGGTGCAGCTGCACGACGCGGGTGTGGTCGCCCTTGTACTGGGCTTCCTTGATCACGTCGGCCCACCAGCTCGCCATGGTGTAGAGCACACCCACGGTGCCGACGCCGAACACGATGGGCGCCGCGGAGAACATGTGGTGCATCCAGGCAATCGCACCGACCGCCATGATGAAAGCCGAGAGCGAGCCGACGGCCGGCCAGGGAGAGGGATCGACCAGGTGATAGTCGTGATGCTTGGTATGCGCCGTGGCCATTTCCGTCTCTCTCCTCAATCCCGTGCCTATCAGGCACTTATCCCCTTGTTTCCAACCGCCTGAGCGTGAGCCCGGCGGTCAAAGATTTCCCTTGCGCTTGTCGTCCTCGCTGGCGGCGAGCGGCTTCACCACCGGATCCTTCACCGGATAGAACGTGTAGGACAGCGTGATCGTATTCAGCCCGTCATTCTCGTGGTCCTCGGCGATCGAGGGATCGACGTAGAACACGACCGGCATCTCGCGCTTCTCGCCGGGCGCCATTGTCTGCTCGGTGAAGCAGAAGCAGTTGATCTTCTGGAAGTAGGAGCCGACCGTCAGCGGCGCGACGTTGTAGGCGGCCTGGCCCGCAGTGGTGCGCGCGGCCTGATTGGTCACGGTGTAGAACACAGTCACGACCTGGCCGATATTGACCTCGATCTCGCTCTGCTCCGGCTCGAACTTCCAGGGCAGGCCGGGCGCGACGTTGGAGTCGAAACGCACCGAGATCTTCCGCGCGATCGGCCCATTGGCTGGCGCCGAGGTCGCAACCTGCGTCGTGCCGTTGAAGCCGGTGGCGCGGCAGAACCAGTTGTAGAACGGCACCGCGGCGTAGGAAGCACCAACCATCAGCGCGACCACACCGCCGCAGATCGAGGCGACCACCGCGTCGCGGCCAAGGCCACTGAACCGGCCACCGCGACGGCCCCTGGCGGCTGTCCGGCTCTGATCCCGCGATATCGTCGGCTCGTGACCCATCTTTCCTACATCGGCCGCACTAGGACTGCCGGCCCCTTGACCATGGTGACGGCGAAGAACAGCACCACGAGCACGCCGAGCGCGAGCGCGATTGCGATCGAACGTTGACGACGGCTCTTCTGCTGCGCCTCGGTGAGGACGATTCCATTTGGCTCGGGTTTGTCAGCCATTCCTGCCTCATGCGCCCCCAACCATCGGAGCAAGCGCCCGATACACGACCTCGGCCAGCAGGGTCGCGAACAGCGCGAACAGATACAGGATCGAGAAGGCAAACAGCTTGCGGGTCGCGCGCAGCGACTGGCTGCGTTCGCGGCGCATATAGACGTTGATCGCGAGCACCAGCATGCCGGCGCCGAGGATCAGCGAGACAATGCCGTAGACGGCATCGAAATAGCCGAGCGCCCAGGGCGCCGCGGCGACCGCGATCAGCACGATGGTGTAGAGCAGGATCTGGAGGCGGGTCGCGTCGGGACCGGCGACGTTGGGCAGCATCGGAATGCCGGCGCGCGCGTAATCGTCGGAGCGGAACAGCGCCAGCGCCCAGAAATGCGGCGGCGTCCAGAAGAAGATGATGGCGAACAGCAGCAGCGGCTCGACATCGACCGTGCCCGTCACCGAGGCCCAGGCCACTACCGGCGGCAGCGCGCCGGCCGCGCCGCCGATCACGATGTTCTGCGCGGTCCAGCGCTTCAGCCACATCGTGTAGATCACGACATAGAAGAAGATGGTGAAGGCGAGCAGCGCGCCCGCGATCCAGTTGACGAGGATGCCGAGCGTCATCACCGAGAAGAAGGCGAGCGTCATGCCGAACGCCATGGCCTCGGGACGGGTGATGCGGCCGCGCGGAATCGGCCGGTTCGCCGTGCGCGACATCTTGGCGTCGATATCACCTTCGAGCGCCATGTTGAGTGCCCCGGAGGCGCCGGCACCGACCGCGATGCAGAGCAGCGAGGTGATCGCCAGCACGGGGTGGAAATGCCCGGGCGCCATCGCCATCCCGACCAGCGCGGTGAAGATCACCAGCGACATCACCCGCGGCTTGAGCAGCGCGAGATAGTCGCCAACCCACGCCTCGGAGATGCGGGGATTGATGTCGATGGCATTGTGGTCGAGGACGGACACTTAGATCTACTCGTTTCGTTATAGCGTCGCGGCGCCCGTCATGGGCGCCGCGGAGGATTGCTTACTGCACGCGGGGCAGCACTTCGAACTGGTGGAAGGGCGGCGGCGAGGACAGCGTCCACTCCAGCGTGGTCGCGCCGGCACCCCAGGGGTTGTCGCCCGCCGGCACCTTGCGGGCGAAGGCGTCGATCACGCAGTACAGGAAGATCAGCACGCCGAAGCCGGAGATGTAGGAGCCGACCGACGAGACCAGATTCCAGCCCGCGAAGGCATCGGGATAGTCGACGTAACGGCGCGGCATGCCGGACAGGCCGAGGAAGTGCTGCGGGAAGAACACCAGGTTGACGCCGATGAAGGTGACCCAGAAGTGCAGCTTGGCGAGCCACTCATTGTACATGTAGCCCGACATCTTCGGGAACCAGTAGTACCAGCCGGCGAAGATCGCGAACACCGCGCCGAGCGACAGCACGTAGTGGAAGTGCGCGACGACGTAATAGGTCTCCTGCAGCACGCGGTCGACGCCGGCATTCGCCAGCACGACGCCGGTGACGCCGCCGACTGTAAACAGGAAGATGAAGCCCACCGCCCAGATCATCGGGGCGCGGAATTCGATCGAACCGCCCCACATCGTCGCGATCCACGAGAAGATCTTCACGCCGGTCGGAACCGCGATCACCATGGTCGCCGCGACGAAGTAGGCCTGCGTCGCCGAGGACATGCCGACCGTGTACATGTGGTGCGCCCACACCACGAAGCCGATGCCGCCGATCGCGACCATGGCGTAGGCCATGCCGAGATAGCCGAACACGGGCTTGCGCGAGAAGGTGGAGACGATCTGACTGATCATGCCGAAGCCGGGCAGGATCAGGATGTACACCTCGGGGTGACCGAAGAACCAGAACAGATGCTGGAACAGCACGGGGTCGCCGCCGCCATCAGGCGCGAAGAACGTCGTGCCGAAATTGCGGTCGGTGAGCAGCATGGTGATCGCACCGGCGAGCACCGGCAGCGACAGCAGCAGCAGGAACACCGTCACCAGGATCGACCACACGAACAGCGGCATCTTGTGCAGGGTCATGCCCGGCGCGCGCATGTTGAAGATGGTGGTGATGAAGTTGATGGCGCCGAGGATCGACGAGGCGCCTGCCAGATGCAGCGACAGGATCGCGAAGTCGACGGCCGGGCCCGGATGGCCGGAGCTCGACAGCGGCACATACATGGTCCAGCCGGCGCCGACGCCGTTGGCGCCCGGCTCGCCCTCGACGAATGTCGACATCAGCAGCAGCGCGAAGGAGGCCGGCAGCAGCCAGAACGAGATGTTGTTCATGCGCGGGAACGCCATGTCGGGCGCCCCGATCATCAGCGGCACGAACCAGTTGCCGAAGCCGCCGATCATCGCAGGCATGACCATGAAGAAGATCATGATCAGGCCGTGAGAGGTCACGAACACATTGTAGGTGTGCGTCTCATGGAAGACCTGCACGCCCGGATACATCAGCTCGGCCCGGATCGCGATCGACATCGCGGCACCGATGATGCCGGCGATGACCGCGAAGATCAGGTACATCGTGCCGATGTCCTTGTGGTTGGTCGAATAGACATAGCGCCGCCATCCGGTCGGATGGGCGTGCTCGTCATGTCCGTGGGCTTGCGCGTGATCGCCGTGTGCCGCTGCGCTCGTTGCCATTTTCAAATCCTGCCTTGCGTCCCATTCGGACCTTTGGAGGTCCCGCCCTTTTGTCGCTTTCAGTCCCTCAAGCCGTGATCCGACGCTTACTGCGTCGGGCCGGCCGCGGAGGCGTAGGTGCTGGTGCCGCCGCTCGCAAACTTCTTCTTCGCCGTCTCCACCCAGGAGGCGAACTCCTGGTCGCTCACCACGCGCACAGCGATCGGCATGAAAGCGTGATCCTTGCCGCACAGTTCCGAGCACTGACCGTAGTACATGCCGGTCTTGGTGGCCTTGAACCAGGTCTCGTTCAGACGGCCCGGAATGGCGTCGATCTTGATGCCGAAAGCCGGCACCGCGAAGGCATGGATGACGTCGGCGCCGGTGGTCTGGACGCGAATCACCTTGTTGACCGGCACCACCATCTCGTTGTCGACGCCGAGCAGGCGGGGCTGCTTGTCCTGCGCCATCAGCGAGTCGAACTCGAACTTGCCGTTATCGGGATAGGCATAGGACCAGTACCACTGCTTGCCGGTCGCCTTGATGGTCAGGTCGGCCTTCGGCACGTCGAGCTCCAGGAACAGAAGCCGGAACGACGGCACCGAGATCCCGACCAGGATCAGCACCGGAACGAGCGTCCAGGCCACCTCGATCAGCGTGTTATGGGTGGTCCGCGACGGCACCGGATTGGCCTTCGCGTTGAACTTCACGACCACGATCACGAGCAGCGCCAGGACGAACAGCGTAATCAGGGTGATCAGCACGAACAGGAAATTGTGGAACCAGACGATGTTGTCCATCACCGGGGAACCGGACTGCTGGAGCGTCCACTCCCATGGCGCCGGCTGCCCGAGCTCGGCGAATGCCGCACCACCCGTCGCCAGCGTGACGCCAGCCGCCACCAAGGCGATGGTGGCCAATCCCAGCAATTGCCGGCCCACCCGACCCATCGACATCCTCATGCCGTTCGCGCTCCCCTTACGAAATCACCCCAAGTGCGTTCCCCTGTTTCCGGGAAACGCTTATTCGATCCGCCAGTCCGACAAACCGCCACGCAAGAATACCTCTAAGAGGAACTGGGGCCAGATCGCTAGAACGCGAAATCAAGCCTCTCAAACCATAATTCTTGATCTATCGCAATGCAGTCTTGAGCCTGGTCTGCCAGCCCTCACCGGCAAGATATTTCCCAGTAACATCAGACAAAAATACCGCTTCCCGGGATGCTGCGGCTTGACAGCGGAATTGCCCGCGTTAGGCACTGCCAGGCAGCCGCGCCGGAGCCTGATTCGTGCGGGCGATGGCGGTGTGGGCGGCGCGGAATTTGCTTGGGAATCGCCTTCAAGACGCCGTCATTCCCGTATCAGTCCGCCAGGGTGCGAGTGACCCAGGCGAGCAGAGGGACCGACCCGATGGGGCTTTCGAGATCGATGGCACGGCCGGTGAGCGGCCTCCCGGCGCTGGCCGCCCTCGTGGCTGCGATCGTCCTGCTGGCGCTTCCGGGCCTTGCCCATGCGCAGGGCGCGGTACGCTCCGTCCACGGCGACTGGCAGATCCGCTGCGACACCCCGCCGGGCGCCCAGACCGAGCAATGCGCCCTGATCCAGAGCGTGGTGGCGGAAGACCGCTCCAATGCCGGCCTGACCGTGATCGTGCTCAAGACCGCCGACCAGAAGAGCCGGCTGATGCGCGTGGTCGCCCCGCTCGGGGTCCTGTTGCCCTCCGGCCTCGGACTCAAGCTCGACAACCAGGACGTCGGCCGCGCCGGCTTCGTCCGCTGCCTCCCCAACGGCTGCGTCGCCGAGGTCGTCCTCGAAGACAAGCTGCTCGGCCAGCTCCGCAGCGCCAAGACCGCAACCTTCATCATCTTCGAGACGCCGGAAGAGGGCATCGGCTTTCCACTCAGCCTGAACGGGCTCGGCGAGGGGTATGACAAGCTGCCGTAGGGCGAGGCGGACCTAGTAAATCTCTAGGCATGCCGTGCTGTCATCGCCCTCAAACGACTGAATTGTCGGTGCGTGTCGGCGAAGTAGGTTAGCTATCGTTGCGGTCGTTTGATTGCCAGCACGGAGCCAGATCACCTTCGGCGGAGAACCCAGCAGACCCGCCAGATCGGCTAAATCGACGTCCTGAGTCACGATCGCAAAGCCATTTGCCTTCGCGAACTCCCGCGCGGTCAGCCACTTCGGATAGTCCATGAGACCGGACGTGACTGGAATCCGGAAAAAGATCGCCGATCATCTGGCAAAGCTTGAAGCTGAGGTTCTGATCGAACAGCAACCTCATATCGGCGCGGTCACCAATCGCCTCTCGCGGTCGGCGGCATAGGCGAGGCAAGCGCGGATATCGTCCTCGGTCAACTCCGGAAAGTCATCAAGGATTTGAGCATGAGTCTGACCGGCAGCAAGCCAGCCGAGCACATCCGCCACGGTAATCCGCATGTGGCGGATGCAGGGCCGTCCTCCACGTTTTCTTGGCTCGATGGAGATGATGTCTCGGTAATTCATGGGGGAATCATTGATCCATATCCGATGCAGCAACGGGATCAGGGCAATTGGTCCCAGCCAATCCTATCGTTTCCGTAATGTAACGCCCCGCCCCCTCGCGGAACCGGTCCGAAACCATTATCTTGCCCCACATCTTCCGATAATGGACGGACGCATGACCAACCCTGCCACAACCTCCCTGCTCGACCGTGCCAATCTCGACCGCGACCAGGTTCGCAACGAGATCGCGCGCGGGCTTTCGGGCGCTGACGACGGCGAACTGTTCCTGGAATACAGCCAGACCGAAGCGCTGATGTTCGACAATGGGCGGCTGAAGCAGGCGACCTACGACACTTCGCAGGGGTTCGGCCTGCGCGCCGTCAAGGACGACGCGGTCGGTTACGCGCATTCCTCCGACGTGTCGCTGCCGGCGCTGATTCGCGCCGCCGACGCGGTCGCTGCCGTGCGCGGCGGCTACTCGGGCAGCTTTGCCGCCCCGCCGGCGCACACCAATGTGCGGCTCTATGGCGATGACAATCCGCTCGATGCGCCCGGCTTCGAGACCAAGGTCAAGCTGCTCGCCGAGATCGACGCTTACCTGCGCGACAAGGATCCGCGGGTGCGGCAGGTCAGCGTGAGTCTCGGCGCGACCTGGCAGGTCGTCGAGATCCTGCGGCCCGACGGCGAGAGCTATCGCGACATCCGTCCGCTGGTGCGCGTCAACATCTCCGTCGTCGCCGGCCAGGGCGACCGTCAGGAGAGCGGCAGCAAGGGCTATGGCGGCCGCGCCGGCTATGCCGAGTTCATCGAGACCAAGTCCTGGCGCGAGGCCGCCGACGGCGCGTTGCGCGAAGCGCTCGTCAATCTGGAATCGATTCCGGCGCCGGCCGGCGAGATGGACGTCGTGTTGGGAGCCGGCTGGCCCGGCGTGATGCTGCATGAAGCGGTCGGCCATGGTCTCGAAGGCGATTTCAACCGCAAGAAGACGTCGGCGTTTGCGGGCTTGATGGGCCAGCAGGTCGCGGCCAAGGGCGTCACCGTGGTCGACGACGGCACCATTGCCTCGCGGCGCGGCTCGCTGTCGATCGATGATGAGGGCACGCCGACCAATCGCACCGTGCTGATCGAGGACGGCATCCTCGTCGGCTACATGCAGGATCGTCAGAACGCGCGGCTGATGAACATGAAGCCGACCGGCAACGGCCGCCGCCAGGGCTATGCCCATGTGCCGATGCCGCGGATGACCAACACCTACATGCTCGCGGGCGACCGCGATCCGGCCGAGATCCTCGCTTCGGTCAAGAACGGCGTGTTCGCTGCGAATTTCGGCGGCGGCCAGGTCGACATCACCTCGGGCAAATACGTGTTCCAGTGCACCGAGGCCTACAAGATCGAGAACGGCAAGCTGGGCGCGCCGCTGAAGGGCGCCATGTTGATCGGCAACGGGCCGACCGACCTGCATCGCATCCGCATGATCGGCAACGACCTCGCGCTCGATACCGGCATCGGAACCTGCGGCAAGAACGGTCAGGGCGTGCCGGTCGGCGTCGGCCAGCCGTCGCTGCTGATGGAGCGTATCACGGTGGGTGGAACGGGCGCATGAGCGTTGAGAAAGCAACTGTCACCCCGAAGCGGAAAAGCAGCGGCTGGGGTGGGCAACTCGTACAGCTCGCCGGCATCGTCGCCGCGGTCTTCATCGCCAAGGGCGCGCTTGCCGAGCCGTTCTACGTGCCGTCGGGCTCGATGGAGCCAACGCTCTTGATCGGCGATGCGCTGCTCGCCTCGAAATTCCCCTATGGCTACGGCACGTCGTCGTTGCCGATCCAGATCAGCCTGCCCGAGAGCGGCCGCGTCTTCGCGGAGACGCCGAAGCTCGGCGACGTCGTGGTCTTCCGCTGGCCTGGCGATCGCTCGCAGGCCTGGGTCAAGCGCGTCGTGGGTCTGCCCGGCGACCGCATCCAGATGCGGCAAGGCCAGCTCTTCATCAACGACCGCCCCGCCGAGCTGAAGCCCGATGGCGTCGGCACAGCCGAGGACGACCATGGCGGCACCGAGCCCGCCTATCGCTATGTCGAGACGCTGCCGAACGGCGTCTCGCATCTGATCTTCAAGATGCGCGACAGCGGTCCGCTCGACAACACGCCGGAAGTGACCGTGCCGGCCGGTCATCTCTTCGTGCTCGGCGACAACCGCGACAATTCCGCCGACAGCCGCGTGCCGCTGCGCTCCGGCGGTGTCGGCCTGTTGCCGATCGACAATCTGATCGGCCGTGCGGATGCGGTGCTCGGGTCCTGGGATCTCGGCATGCGCAGCCAGCCGGTGTGGACCTGGCTGTCCGGCTTCAGGCTGGCGCGGTTCTTCACCGCCGTGCATTGACCGGTAGTTGGGTGAGAAGAGACGAATTCCTCGCTCTCGCCTTACGCAATCCGGTCAACGCCGCGATCCTCGACGAGCTGCATCGCCTGGCGCTGCCGGATGCTTGGCTGGTCGCAGGTTGCCTGGTGCAGACGGTGTGGAACGTGCTCACGGGCCGCGCGGTCGATCACGGCATCGCCGACTACGGCGTGTTCTATTTCGATCCCGATACCTCATGGGAGGCGGAGGATGAGGTAATCCGCACCCTGCACGCGCGGCTCGCTCATCTCGGCGCCAAGGTCGAGATTCGCAATCAGGCGCGGGTGCATCTGTGGTACCCCGCCAAGCACGGCCTGCCCTATCCGCCGCTGACGCGCTCGACTGACGGTATCGACCGCTTCCTCACGGAGAATACGCAACTGGGTGTCCGACCCGCTGCTGGAGGGAATTTCGACGTCTATGCGCCCCACGGATTCGATGACGTCGCAGGGCTGATCGTGCGGCCCAACCGAGCGCCAAATTTTTCCATCGCCAATTACGAGGCGAAGGCCGCGCGATGGAAGACCCTGTGGCCGGAGCTCACGGTGATTGCGGCGGACGCATAGCCCCACGTGTCCCGGACCAGATGCATCGCGAAGCGATGCGGCGAAGAGCCGGGACCCAGGCGCGACCGAATGCGATGTGGCGTGGGCCCCGGCTCTGTAGCGCTGGGCTTAAGGAGCGCCGCGCTGCGTCCGGGGCACGAGAACGAACATCACCGCACCACGCCCGACGTGAATCCCGCCTTGCGGCGCGGCGGCTTGATCTCCTTCTTCAGGAAACAGCGCGCCTCACGCCCGGTATAGCCGGGGCGGGCATAAGTGAAGGCGCGGCATTTATTGTCGGCGGTGCAGGCGGCCTTGCAGGCCTCGACGCTTTCGCCGTCCTTCAGCTCGAAATTGCGCAAATCGCCGCCAGGGCGGTCGATCGACGTCTCGACGCCCTCGACCCGCGGCTCGATCACGCCGGCGCCGCGCACGCCAGAGATACAGCAATTTCCCGGCACGCGCGCCGGCACGGTGTTCTTCAGCCAGCATACCGCCGAGCCGCCTTCGACGTCGGGATAGTTGAAGCTCCAGGAGCGGCAACGGCGATCACGCTCGCACAATAGCGCGCAATCCTCGGGATCGCCCGACGTGACCGGCGTGTTGAAATAGTCGCCGCCGGGCCGATCGAATGCCGTTTGGGCACGCGCCGACACGCTCGCAACTGCGAGCGAAAGCAGCGTGGCACATGCCACGACGCTGGCCTTGACGGCCCGGGACAGGCGGCCCTTTCCCATCGGAACAGCTTTCGAGTTATTGACGACGCTCAGGTTTTTCAGCCGGTCATTTGATCGCCGCAAACCTGTATAGGCGATGAACGCTCAATTCCTGGTCGTTAGCCCATTGCTTTAGAACGCGTATTCCGCGTATGCCGGTTCCACCGAACCCTTCCAGGGGCCGTTGAACTTCTCCAGCATCTCCTCGGCCGGCGTCCGGCCGGAATCGATGATGCGATTGAGCGGTTCCAGGTGCCGCGTCTCGTCGCGGCCAAGCTGGTCGATCCGGCCGCGCCGGCGCAGGCCGGCATGTGCCAGAACGAGGCACTCCTTGGCGATCTCGAACAGATAGCGGTCCTTGATCCGCGCCTTGAAGCCGAACCGCGGCACGTCGTCGCGCAAAGCCTGACGGTCATGTGCGTTCCAGTGCTTCACCATGTCCCAGGCGGCATCGAGCGAAGCGTCGTCGTAGAGCAGCCCGACCCAGAATGCCGGCAACGCCGGCAGACGGCCCCACGGGCCGCCGTCGGAGCCGCGCATCTCGAGATAGCGCTTGAGCCGCACTTCCGGGAAGATCGTCGAGAGATGGTTGGCCCAGTCCGACAGGGTCGGACGCTCGCCGGGAAGATTGTTGTTGCGGCCATCGAAGAACGCGCGGAACGAGGAGCCCGACACGTCGATGTACTCCTCGCCGCGCTTGACGAAATACATGGGCACGTCGAGCGCGTAATCGACATAGCGCTCGAACCCCATGCCGTCCTCGAACGCCCACGGCATCATGCCCGAGCGCGCATTGTCGGTGTCGCGCCAGATCTCGGATCGGAAAGAGAGGAAACCATTCGGCCTGCCCTCGGTGAACGGCGAATTGGCGAACAGCGCAGTCGCGACCGGCTGGAGCGCGAGCGAGACGCGCAGCTTCTTGACCATGTCGGCTTCGGAGGAGAAGTCGAGATTGGTCTGTACCGTGCAGGTCCGGTACATCATGTCGAGGCCGTACTGACCGACCTTCGGCATGTAATTGGTCATGATCTTGTAGCGGCCCTTCGGCATGACGGGGATATCGGCGCGCGACCAGGACGGCGTCATTCCGAGCCCGAGGAAGCCGATGCCGAGCGGCGCTGCGATCTCGCGCACCTGTGCAAGATGCGCCATCAACTCGCTCTGGGTCTGGTGCACGTTCTCGACCGGTGCGCCGGAGAGCTCGAACTGTCCGCCGGGCTCGAGCGAGATGGCACCGCCGCCGGTGACGTCATAGAGGCCGATGATGTTGCCTCTCTCCATAATCGGCTCCCAGCCGAGGAGGAGCTTCATGCCTTCGAGCAGCGCACCGATGCCGCGTGCACCCTCATAAGGCACCGGACGATGGCCCTCGAGCGTGAACGGCGTCTTCTCGTGCTCGGTGCCCATGCGGAATTCGGACGGGTCCTTGCAGCCGGCCTCGAACCAAGCGACGAGCTCGTCGCGTGATTGCAGTGGCGTCATGTCGATCTGGTCTCGCGCCATATCAAACTCTAATCAAAAGGCGCTTCGACCGAACGCGCGCGGGTGACAGGGATGGTCCGCGAACCCACCGGTTGCGCGGATGAGCGGGTCTGCCGCGCGATCATCGCGACGGCATGGTTTCGTTGACGCCCGCGGGCGGCAGTTTCATCTCGCCGCACGAGCAGCCCAGGCGGTCGAGCAGACTGCTGAGCTTGACGGCGTCGGCATCCGACAGTTTCGAACCGACATATTTCTCGATCGCAGCCGAATAGGCACCCCACATCCGCTTTTGCAACTCGCGCCCGGCTTCCGTGATCTCGACGAACTGACCGCGCTTGTCGATCTTGCATTCGCGCCGCGAGGCGAGGCCCTCGTCGACCAGGCGGTCGATCAGCCGCGAGGTAGAATATTGCGGGATCAGCATCTGCCGCTCGAGTTCGACCGGCCGCAGCTCGCCCGAGGGCGCCCGCGACAATTCGAGCAGCGCGTCATACCAGGCCAGCGGTGGGAAGCCGGCCTTCTTCAAATCCTGCTCGACGCAATCGAGCACGCGGCTCTGCACCCGCATCAGGCGGATCCAGGCGGCTGTTGCCTCGGTCGATGGTTTGCGTTTCATGGTCCCGCTCAAGCTCGTCGCCCGTCTCTTACTCCATTCGATGCACCTGCATCAATCTTGACTATTTCAAGCAGGTGCATGTAGTCGTTCTTTCGGCCGAACCAAGCATCAGGCAGAGGAAATTCCGTGAAACCGTACGCTTCGCCCGGTGCCTGCCCGCCGTCCCCAGATCGCGCTCCTGGAAGCCCGCCTGCCCGATGAGAGCGGGTCGAGGTCGAATCGGCGCCAAGAAGCTCGAAAATGGTGAGGATTACCTGAAGCTGACCCCCTTCGGGGGAAGGTCCCTACGCTGGGCCTCGACTGCGATGAGATCGTGACCGAAGGCCCCGTGATTGTCCAGATGACCGCCGATCCGGCTTCAGCCGAGCCGCTGACCCCCGCCCGCGACAGTTCCAAGAGGATTGGCCCGCCGTTCGCGGAGCACGACAGGCGGGACGCCGGAGAGCCGGACCGATGACCCGGCTCTTTGCTTGCGCCGTTCGCGGAATCCGAAGATTCGAGACGCACTAAACGTCAATTTTACGAGCATTGTCGGGGTTAACAATAACCCTGCGCGCCGTCGTCGCCATCCTTGTGAGAGCAATCCACTTGGCTCAGCTTCAGCGCGGGACACGACGCAGACCGCTGGACCGGAAAGCTATTGTGGCGACTGTTCTCCTCCTCCTGCTCGCGAGCGCAATCACTGGCCTGGCGACGGGGCTATTCTTCCGAGTCTGGACTCTGTTGCTGGTCTCGCCGGTGACCGCGATTTTTGCCGCAACGGTCCTTCAGACCTCGGGCTTTGGTTTTTGGACGGGCGTCCCAATCGTCGTCGGCTGCCTGATTGCCGGCCAGGTCGCCTATCTGGCGGCGACGTTCTACGTGCACAGAGGGGAGCTTTCAGTGCAGAACGAGATCGACGGCGAACCAGGCAAGCACGGCCAGCGCCATATCAAAGGCGAGGACGAGTAGGGCGAGGCCGACCCACGACGGAATCTTTCTGCGCAGCCGGAGCAGCCTGCGGCGCGGCCACGGCCGACCCGGCAGCAATAGGGGAGCGTATCTTACCGCAACGCCGGCTGCGCTGCCTTGAGACACCGTGGGGATCATTGCGGGACACCTTCAACGCCAATGGGCCATCCGGTGGATCATCAGCAAGAGCGGTGCCAGGGCGAAGCGAGCGTGGCTGGGGCAACGAAGTCAGCTGGAAGGCCAGTCTCGGCGACGCATTCTCGCCGTTCTGAGATGGAAAACAAAAAGGCCGGATCAATGATCCGGCCTTTTTGTTTCTGCGTGGCCCGGATGGAGCGAAGCACAATCCGGGTAACTGCATCCGAGGAGATGCTGTCCCGGATTTCGCTTTCGCTACATCCGGGTGACATGCGCCATCAGGCCGCTGCCTTCTTCGGCGCGAAGCGTCCGTAGAACGTCTCGCCCTTCGCTGCCATCTCTTCCAAGAGTTTCGGCGGCGTGAAGCGCGAGCCGTATTTCGCCTCCAGCTTGTGGCAGAGCTCGACAAACTTCTTCGTGCCCATGAAGTCGATATAGGACAACGTGCCGCCGGTGAACGGCGCGAAGCCGAAGCCGAGAATCGAGCCGACATCCGCCTCGCGCGGATCGGTGATGACGTGGTCCTCCACCGTGCGCGCGGCTTCCACCGCCTGCACCACCAGGAAGCGCTGCTTCAATTCCTCGATATCGAGCGTATCGGGGTCAAGCTGCTTCGGCTGCAGCGCAGAGAGGCCCGGCCACAGGCTCTTCTGGCCCTTGCCCTTCTCGGGATAGTCGTAGAAGCCCTTGCTGTTCTTGCGCCCCAAGCGGCCCTGCTTCTCGACCATCTCCACCATCAGCTTCTTCTGTTCGGGGTTGATGGCGTTGGGGCCGAGATCGGCTTCGGTCGCCTTCATGATCTTGAGGCCGAGGTCGAGCGCGACTTCGTCCGACAGCGAGAGCGGGCCGACCGGCATGCCGGCCATCTTGGCGCAGTTCTCGATCATCGCCGGCGGCACGCCTTCCAGGAACATCTCATTGCCTTCGGCGACGTAGCGGCCAACGCAGCGATTGGCGAAGAAGCCGCGGCTGTCGTTGACCACGATCGGCGTCTTGCCGATCTGCCGGACGTAATCCAGCGCGGTCGCGAGCGCGACATCGCCCGTGTTCTTGCCGAGGATGATCTCGACCAGCATCATCTTCTCGACCGGCGAGAAGAAATGGATGCCGATGAACTTGCCCTGATCCTTGAAGCTCTCGGCCAGCGAGGTGATCGGCAGCGTCGAGGTGTTGGAGGCGAAGATCACGTCGGGCTTGAGATATTGCTGCGCCTTGGCAAAGGTCTCGGCCTTGACCTTGCGATCCTCGAACACCGCCTCAATGACGAGGTCGACGTCCTTCAGCGCGGCGTAATCCGCCGTCGGCGTGATGCGCGCGAGCAGAGCTTCCGCATCGCCAGGCTTGGCGCGGCCCTTCTTGATCTGCTCCTCGATCACCTTCTGGGCATGGGCCTTGCCCTTGTCGGCGCTCTCCTGGTCGCGGTCGATCAGCACGACGTCGAGGCCGGCGCGGGCCGAGACGTAGCCGACGCTCGCGCCCATGAAGCCGGCGCCGATCACGGCGATCTTCTTCACCTTGGTCGGCGGCACGTCCTTCGGGCGGCGCGCGCCCTTGTTGAGCTCCTGCATCGACAGGAACAGGCTGCGGATCATCGCGGCCGCTTCCTTCGATCGCAGCACCGAGGTGAAGTAGCGCGACTCGACGCGCAAGGCCGCGTCGATCGGCAACTGCAGCCCTTCATAGACGCAGCTCATGATCGCGCGCGCGGCCGGATAGTTGTCGTAGGTCTCGCGGCGGTAGATCGCGTTGCCGGCCGGGAACATCATCATGCCGGCCTTGGAGAACACCGGACCGCCCGGGAGCTTGAAACCCTTTTCGTCCCAGGGCGCGACCGCCTTGCCGCCGCCCTTGATCCAGTCCTTCGCCGCCTTGATGAGATCGGCGGCGGGAACGACAGCGTGAATCAAATTCAGCGCCTTGGCCTTGTCGACCGTAACAGGATCGCCCTTGAGCAGGATGGTCATCGCATCCTGCGGCGGCACCAGGCGCGGCACGCGCTGCGTGCCGCCGGCGCCCGGGAACAGACCGACCTTGACCTCGGGCAGGCCGAGGCGGGTCTTGGGATTCTCTGCGGCGACGCGATAGTGGCAGCACAGAGTGATCTCGAAACCACCGCCGAGCGCAAGGCCGTTGATCGCGGCCGCCCACGGCTTGCCTGACGTTTCGATCGAGCGCAGCACCTGCGAGAAGCGGCGGCTCTGGTCGAACAGCATCTGGTTCGCGGCCGTCTCGCCCTGCTCCTTGAACACCTTGGCGTAGGCCTGGTTCATGCCCTCGAGCATGGACAGGTCGGCGCCGGCGCAGAACGCTTCCTTGGCAGAGGTGATGACGACGCCCTTCACGGCCGCATCGGCGGTGGTCGCCTTGACGATCGCATCGAGCTCATTGGTCGAGGTCTCGTCGAGCACGTTCATCGAACGGCCCGGGATGTCCCAGGTGACGAGCGCGATGCCGTCGGAATCGGTCTCAACCTTGAAATTCTTGTACGACATGGTGGTTGCTCCCTACCCTTAGACCCGCTCGATGATGGTCGCGGTGCCCATGCCGCCACCGATGCACAGCGTGACCAGGGCCGTGGACTTGTTGGTGCGCTCGAGCTCGTCGAGCACGGTGCCCAAAATCATGGCGCCGGTAGCGCCTAGCGGATGGCCGAGCGCGATGGCGCCGCCATTGACGTTGATCTTGGCGTTGTCGATGTCGAAGGCCTGGATGTAGCGCAGCACGACGGAGGCGAAGGCCTCGTTCAGCTCGAACAGGTCGATGTCCGACTTCTTCATGCCGGAGCGCGCAAAGAGCTTTTCGGTCACGTCGACCGGACCGGTCAGCATCATCGCGGGCTCCGAGCCGATGTTCGCGAACGCACGGATTTTTGCACGCGGCTTCATGCCGTATTTCGCGCCCGCCTCCTTGCTGCCCAGCAGCACCGCGCCAGCGCCGTCGACGATGCCAGATGAGTTACCGGCATGGTGCACGTAGTTGACGCGCTCGATCTCCGGGTGCGACTGGATCGCGACGCCGTCGAAGCCGCCCATCTGCGCCATCATCGTGAACGACGGCTGCAGTTGCGCCAGCGACTGCATCGTCGTGTTCGGCCGCATATGCTCGTCCTTGGCGAGGATGGTGAGGCCGTTGATGTCCTTCACCGGCATCACGGACTTGTCGAAGCGCCCCTCGTCCCAGGCCTTGCCCGCGCGCTGCTGGCTCTGCACCGCGTAGGCATCGACGTCGTCGCGCGAGAAGCCGTATTTGGTCGCGATCAGATCAGCCGACACGCCCTGCGGCATGAAATAGGCCGGCACCGCCATCGAGGGGTCCATCGGCCAGGCGCCGCCGGAGGCGCCGATGCCGACACGGCTCATCGATTCGGCGCCGCCGCCGATCACGAGCTCATGCTGACCGCTCATGATCTGCGCGGCGGCGAAGTTCACGGCGTCAAGACCCGAGGCGCAGAAGCGGCTGATCTGCACGCCAGGCACGGCTTCGCCGAGACCTGCCTTCAGCGCAGCGAAGCGGGCGATGTCGGAGCCGGCTTCGCCGACCGGATCGACCACGCCGAGGACAACGTCATCGACGGAGTCTTCGGGCAGGTTGTTGCGGTCCTTCAGCGCCTTCAGCGGCACCGTGGCGAGTGCGAGCGCCGTGACTTCGTGCAGCGCGCCGTCCGGCTTGCCGCGGCCGCGCGGGGTGCGGACGTGATCGTAGATGAATGCCTCAGGCATGACGCCCTCCTGATGTGATGTTCGAAAGCTATTGGGAAACGGCGGCGGAAGCAGGCCTCAGAACGCTTCCGCCGGCAGTTCCATGATGGTGGCGCAGCCGGACTGGATGCGCGCGAGATTGGCCGCGGTCTCCGGCAGCATCCGCTCCATGAAGAAACGGCCGGTGACGAGTTTCGTGGAGAGATAGGGTGTGGCGCCCTGCTCGGCAATCTTCGCCTGCGTCACCTTGGCCATCTTCGCCCACATGTAGCCGAGCGCGACGAAGCCGAAGAGATGCAGGTAGTCGGTTGCGGCGGCTCCCGCATTGTCCGGCTTCATCATCGCGTTCTGCATCAGCCAGGTGGTGGCCTGCTGGAGATGTCCGAGCGAGGTCGAGAGCGGGGTGATGAAGGGCTTCAGCGCCTCATCGCCGCCGTTCTCCTTGGCGAAGGCCATCACCTCGCCGAAGAACGCCATGATGGCACGGCCGCCGTCGCGCGGCAGCTTGCGGCCGACGAGGTCGAGCGCCTGGATGCCGTTGGCGCCTTCATAGATCATCGCAATACGGGCATCGCGCACGAACTGCTCCACGCCTTGCTCGGCGATGTAGCCGTGGCCGCCATACATCTGCTGCGCCTGCACCGCGTTGGCGAAGCCGTAGTCGGTCAGGAAGCCCTTCAGCACCGGCGTCATCAGGCCCATGTGGTCGTCGGCGGCCTGGCGATCCCTAGGGTCCTCCGAGCGATGGGCGACGTCGCTCTTCAACGCAGTCCACATCACGAAGGCGCGCGCGGCCTCGTTGAAGGCGCGGATCGACAGCAGGGTGCGGCGCACGTCGGGATGCACGATGATAGGGTCGGCCGGCTTGTCCGGCGCTTTCGCGCCTGTGAGCGAACGGCCCTGGATGCGCTCGCGAGCATAGGCGACCGCGTTCTGATAGGCGACCTCGGACTGCGCGAGACCCTGAACGGCGACACCGAGACGGGCCTCGTTCATCATCACGAACATGCCCTGCATGCCCTTGTTCTCTTCGCCGATCAGCCAGCCCGTGGCGTTGTCGTAGTTCATCACGCAGGTGGAATTGCCGTGGATGCCCATCTTGTGCTCGATCGAGCCGCAGACGACGCCGTTGCGTGCGCCCACCGAACCATCGGCATTCACGAGGAATTTCGGCACCACGAACAGCGACACGCCCTTGATGCCGGCGGGCGCACCCTCGATGCGGGCGAGCACGAGATGGATGATGTTCTCAGCGAGGTCGTGCTCACCGGCCGAGATGAAGATCTTGGTGCCCGTGATCTTGAAGCTGCCGTCGGCCTGCCGCACCGCTTTGGTGCGGAGCATGCCGAGATCGGTGCCGCAATGCGGCTCGGTCAGGTTCATGGTGCCGGTCCATTCACCCGCGATCATCTTCGGCACGTAAGTCTTCTTCTGCTCCGGCGAGCCGTGCACCAGCAGCGCCGCGGTCGCGCCCATGGTGAGGCCGCCATACATCGAGAACGCCATGTTGGCGGAGATCTGGAATTCGTTCACCGCCTGACTCAGCGTCACCGGCAGGCCCTGGCCGCCATATTCAGCCGGCGCCGACAGACCGAGCCAGCCGCCTTCTGCCACCTGCTTGAACGCCTCCTTGAACCCCTTCGGCGTGGTGACGCTGCCGTCGTCAGCGCGCTTGCAGCCTTCGAGATCGCCCACACGATTGAGCGGCTGCAGCACCTCTTCGGCGAGCTTGGCGGCTTCGCCCAGGATCGCCTCGCGCACATCGCTCGACGCATCGGAGAAGCCCGGCAGATTGTCGTAGCGATCGATCTGGAAGACGTCGTTGAGCAGGAAGTTCACGTCTTCGACGGGGGCTTTATAGATCGGCATGGTGGTCTCCCGGCATGGGCCCTGAAGGGATGATGTTGGGCTTATGATTGGGCTGCGGCAAGCTGCTCCGCCATCAGGCGGCGCAGCATGTTGATCGCCTTGAGCGGACGCACCATCACCTTGAAATGCGTGATGCGTCCCTCGGCATCGAAGCTGATGATATCGACGCCGTTGATCTCGATGCCGTCGATCACGTTCTTGAATTCGAGCACGGCGCCGCGCTCGTTCTTCCACTCACCGACATAGGTGAAGCCGGGACCGCCGAGCACCTTCTCGGCGCTGGAGAGGTATTTGAAGGTGATGTCGCGGCCGCACTGCGGCGTGTGCACGACCGGGCTTTCGAAGATGGCGTCGGGATGCAGGAGGTCCCAGAGCGCGGCGCGGTCGTGGGACCTCACGTAGGCGTACCAGGAATCGAGGCCGGTCATTCTCAGGTGCCTCCCTAGGCCAAGGGCAAAAAGTGCGAAAACAACCCCATGCACAGTAGCGCGAAGGTTGATTCCGCTGGATTTTTCAGTCGGGACTTTGACCCGCCTGCATGTTGCCTCATATGCACATTGACGCATATGCGCCGATGCGCATAAAGTCAAGCGAGTTGGTCAAACCTAAGAAGGGAGGCCGGTAATGGCGCTGGGCGACGCAATCCTCGCATGCCTGACGGAACGTCCGATGACGGGCTATGAGCTCGCCAAGACGTTCGATTCCTCGATCGGCTTCTTCTGGAAGGCCGACCACCAGCAGATCTACCGCGAGCTCTCCAAGCTGCGCGACCGCGGCCACATCCAGGGCCGCGAGGTCGTGCAATCCGGTAAACCCAATAAGCTGATCTATACGCTCACGCCCGAAGGCCGAATAGCGCTGCGGCACTGGGCCGCGCGGCCAAGCACGCCGCCCTCGATCAAGGACGACCTGCTGGTTCGCCTCCATGCGCTCGACAGCATCGATATCGAGCCGATGCGCACCGATTTGATGGACCGACTGGAGCATCACCGCGACCGTCACGCCAATTACGAGCGCATCCTGAAGAAGCGCTTTCCGGACGGCACGGCGGAGGGACGCCTCGACCTCGGCAACCTGCTCCTGCTCCGATTAGGGGCGCGGCACGAGCAGATGGTGGCCGATTTTTGCGAAGAGGCCCTCGAGGCGCTGTCGGCGATGAGCGGCAAGTCTACTGTGGTGCCGCTGGAGGATGGGAAGCGCGAGGGGAAGGGATAGATCGGCGTCGGCGGTGTTCGTCACCTCTTCCGCTTGCGGGAGAGGTCGCGCCGAAGGCACGGGTGAGGGCTTTCTTCTCTTGGGGATTGTCCCAGTGCGGAAGCACCCTCTCCCCAGCCCTCCCCCGCAAGCGGGGGAGGGAGCGCATCTGCTGCGTTGGTCGGTTCCCCCCCGCCCAACTTTAAGACACCCGCGCCCCATTCCTTAACTCGTTATTTACCGTAACAGGAAAAAGTCGGTTTTCGAGGCAGACGACCCGCGCCGAATTCGATTGTCTTTGCAACCGGCACGCGTGGGAGGCTGGAGGCGCCGGGTGGGGCGCCGGAGTCGGAACCGGACAGAGTCATGAATTCGCGCGTATCGTGGAGTGTTGACGGCATCGATCCCTCCGTCAGGGAGCGGGCCGAAGCTGCTGCGCGCAGAGCCGGCATGTCACTCAACGACTGGCTGAACTCCACGCTCGGCGAGACGACCCCGCCGAACTTTCGCGGACCCTACGACCAGCGTCCGCAACACATGCCGAGCCAGGGACACAGCCAGGAGAGCCGCGAAGTCGCCGACATCCACCAGCGGCTCGACGCGATCACCCAGCAGATCGAACGGATTTCAAAGCCCGCCCCGCGTCAGGACCTCTCGCGCGAGCAGGGCGTCGCGCGCCAGCTCAACGATGCGATCTCGCGGCTCGATGCGCGCCTGTCGCAAATCTCCCGCCCGCAGCGACAATCTCAGCAGCCGCAGCCCCCCCGCCCCGCCCCGGCCGACACGCGCCAGCGCCAGGCCGATGCGGTCGAGCGCGCGGCCGCGCAGGTCTATCGCAGCTCACCACCCCTGAGCCCGGCTTCGTTCGACGTCGCGGTCGCCGAGATCACCGCGCGCCAGAGCGAGCTCGACGGCTTTACGCCCAGGCAGATGCCGCCGCGTGCCGCGCCGTCGCTTGCGCCCGCGGCTCCTTATGCGCCGCCGATGGCGCCGCCCGCGCCTGCCTACGCGCCGCCGCCCCCGCAGCCGGGGCCGGATTTTTCCTCGCTCGAGCGCCATCTGCTCAAGATCACGAGCCAGATCGAGTCGCTGCAGCGCCCCGACAATACCGAGCAGGCGATCGCCGCCTTCCGCAGCGAGCTTGCCGAGATCCGTGCCGCCATCACCGAGGCGATGCCGCGGCGGGCGATCGAATCGATCGAGAACGAGATCCGCTCGCTGCACCGTCGCATCGACGAGACCCGCTCCAACGGCACCGACGGCCAAGTCCTCGCAGGCATCGAGCGCGCGCTGTCCGACATCAAGCAGGTGTTGCGCACGTTGACGCCGGCCGAGCAGCTCACCGGCTATGACGAGGCAATCCGCAATCTCGGCGCCAAGCTCGATCTGATCCTGCGCGCCAATGACGATCCCTCGACCGTGCAGCAGCTCGAAGGCGCGATCTCCGCGCTGCGCGCCATCGTCTCCAACGTCGCGTCCAACGAGGCACTCGCGCGTCTGTCCGAAGACGTCCAGCTGCTGTCATCCAAGGTCGACCAGATCACCCGCGCGTCCGGCCACGGCGACAGCTTCGCGGTGCTGGAGCAGCGCATCGCGGCGCTCACCGCCGCGCTCGAAACCCGCGAGCGGGCTCAGCCATCCGAGAGCACCGAGCATCTCGAAGCCGCGATCCGCGCGCTGTCGGACCGCTTCGACCGCATGCAGGTCGGCAACGACTCGGCCTCGACCTTCGCCCATCTCGAACAGCGCGTCTCCTATCTGCTGGAACGGATCGAAGCCGCCTCCGATCCGCGCAACGGAAACCTGAGCCGCGTCGAAGACGGTCTCCACGACATCCTCAGGCATCTGGAACGGCAACAGGCGACCTACGCCGCGCTGGCCGAGAGTCGCAACTCTGCGCCGCCGCCCGATTCCGGCATGGTCGATCTCGTCAAGCGCGAGCTCTCCGACATCCGCTTCAGCCAGGCCGAGACCAACCGGCACACCCAGGACTCGCTCGAGGCCGTCCACAGCGCGCTCGGCCACGTCGTTGATCGCCTCTCGATGATCGAGGGCGATCTGCGCGCGGTGCGCACCGCGCCGCCGGCCCCTGCCCCGCAGTCGATGCCGATGGCAGCGCCGATGGAGCCGGCGCCGATGGCGCGCGAGCCGCGGCCGCAGCCGCCGAAATACGATGCGAAGCCTGAGCTGCCCAATCCCGCTGCCGCGCAAGCTGGACCGGCCGCCTTCGTCGCCGCGCCACGCGAATTCCACGCGGCCACGCCGGCCGCCCCACCGCCGGTGCCAGCAGCACCGCCTGTTCCGCCGCGTGCGATCAGCGACATCCTGGAGCCGCATACGGCGCCGGCGCGCGCCGCGATCGCGCCGGAATTGCCGCCGGATCATCCGCTCGAGCCGGGCACACGGCCGGGCGGACGCGTCGCCACGCCGTCCGAGCGCATCGCCGCCTCCGAGAGTGCGATCAGCGAAATTCCCGCGGCTCCGAAGGAGCCGGTGTCGTCGTCGAGCTTCATCGCGGCCGCACGCCGCGCCGCGCAAGCCGCCGCCGCGCAGCCACCCGAGAAAGCCGGCCGCGCCGCCAAGGCGGCGGCGAGCCGCGGCAAGGATAAGGGCCAGGAAGGTGGCTCGACCATCACCTCGAAGATTCGCTCGCTGCTGGTCGGCGCGAGCGTGGTCGTGATCGTGCTCGGCACCTTCAAGATGGCGATGAACCTGCTCGATGGCGGCAACGCACCGCCGGCGCCGCAGGCGATGCAAAATATTCCGAGCGAGCCGGCACCGCAGGCCGCGCCGTCTCCGGTCGAGACCAAGCCGGCCGCGCCCGAGCAGATCACGCCGTCGATGACCTCGCCGACTCCGATCGGACGGCAATCGCAGAACAATGCCGCGCCGGCGCCCACACCGAATTCCGGCAGCTCGGCCTCGGTTGAAATTCCGCAGGCGCCTGCCGCAGCCGTGCCGCCGCCTGCTTCTAGCAGCGACGTCACCGGCGCGCTGTCGGGCACGAGCCGCGCCAAGCTCGGCCTCGTCCAGGTGCCGCCGAGCGAGAAGCTCCCTGATGGCATCGGCGGTCCGGCCTTGCGCACCGCCGCGATGAAGGGCGATGCGACCGCGGCCTACGAGATCGGCGTGCGCTTCGCGGAAGGAAAGGGCGTCGCCACGAATTACGATGAAGCGGCGAAGTGGTACGACCGCGCGGCGCAGGCCGGCGTGGTCCCCGCGACCTTCCGGCTCGGCACGCTCTATGAGAAGGGCCTTGGCGTGAAGAAGGACGCCGACATCGCCCGCCGCTATTACACGCAGGCCGCCGAGCGCGGCAACGCCAAGGCGATGCACAATCTCGCGGTGCTCGATGCCGACGGCGGCGGACGCGGCGCCAACTACAAGAGCGCGGCGCAGTGGTTCCGGAAAGCTGCCGATCGCGGCGTCGCCGACAGTCAGTTCAACCTCGGCATCCTCTATGCCCGCGGCATCGGCGTCGAGCAGAACCTCGCCGAATCCTACAAATGGTTCAGCCTGGCGGCTGCGCAGGGCGATGCCGACGCGGCCAGCAAGCGCGACGATGTGGCGAAGCGCCTCGACCCGCAATCGCTCGCCGCCGCCAAGCTCGCGATCCAGACCTTTAGCGCCGAGCCGCAGCCCGACGATGCCATCAACGTTGCGACCCCGAACGGCGGCTGGGACAGCGCGCCGCAGGCAAGCGCAAAGCCCGCGCCGAAGCAAGTCGCGACGAAGCGGTCGGCGTCAGCGGCGCATTGAAGTGATGAGGAAGGTCGGGCCGCGTTGCCCAGTGCCCACCTCTTCCCGACGGGGAGAGGTCGGATTGCTATGGCGCGCAATTGCGCGCCTGAGCAATCCGGGTGAGGGGCCGCGGCGCGGCGTGCGACCGTAACCCCTCACCCGGATCGCATCAATCGATGCGATCCGACCTCTCCCTTCGGGAGAGGTGAACCGAGTCCTTGGCTCGCAGCGGTTCAAACAAGCTCATCGCGACCATTCACCACGCGCAAAAATCCCCGTCCCTCCCCGCTTCGAATTCCGCTATTGAGGGGCTCGGCAATCGTTCCGACCGTCCGGCGAGCAACCCGGGATGATCGAACCGTCTCGCCGGAGCGTGGTCCCTCAATGCAGCTTTACCTCCCGATCGCCGATCTTCCGGTCAACGTCTTCCTGGTGCTGGCCATGGGCGCCGCGGTCGGCTTCGTCTCGGGCATGTTCGGAATCGGCGGCGGCTTTCTGATGACGCCGCTGCTGATCTTCATCGGTATCACGCCGGCGGTGGCGGTCGCTTCTGTGGCGAGCCACATCGCGGCCTCCTCCTTCTCCGGAGCGCTCTCTTATTGGCGGCGGCGCGCGATCGATCCGGCGCTGGCGAGCGTATTGTTATGCGGCGGCGTGACCGGGACGGCGCTCGGCGTCTGGACCTTCACGCAGCTGCGCGCGCTCGGCCAGCTCGATCTGATGATCGCGCTCTCCTACGTCGTGCTGCTCAGCACCGTCGGCAGCCTGATGTTTTCCGAGGGCCTGCGCGCATTGATGCGGACCCGGCGCGGCGCGCTGCCGCGGCGGCGCGCGCACAACTGGATCCACGGCCTGCCGCTGAAGATGCGATTCAAGCGTTCGAAGATCTATCTGTCCGTGATTCCAGTCGTGGTCGTCGGCATCGTGATCGGCTTCATCGGCGCCATCATGGGCATCGGCGGCGGCTTCATCCTGGTGCCGATCATGATCTATCTGCTGAGGGTACCGACCTCGACGGTGATCGGGACCTCGATGGTGTTGACGCTGGTCACGATGCTGTTCGCGACCATGCTGCACGCCGTGACCAATCACCTCGTCGACGCCGTGCTGGCGCTGATCCTGATGGTCGGCGGCGTCACGGGGGCGCAGTTCGGCGCACGCGCCGGCCAGAAAATCCGGGGCGAGCAGCTGCGCTTGCTGCTCGGCCTCTTGATCCTCTCGGTCGGCGTCCGGTTCGCGATCGAGCTGGTGATCCAGCCCTCGGATCTCTTCACCATCCGCGAGCTCGGAGTGAGCGGATGATGCGCACGCTTGTCGCCATCGTTCTCGTCCTGCTGCTCGGCGGCGCCGCGCGGGCCGAGCGGCTGATCGTGTCGGTCTCCAACCATCGCGTCACGGTGACGCCGAACTATTCCGGCGAGGAGCTGGTGCTGTTCGGCTCGGTCGAGAGAGATGCGACGACGCCGGCGGACCACACGGCTTACGATCTCGTCGTCACCGTGATGGGCCCGCGCGCCGACATGGTGACGCGCCGCAAGGAGCGCACCTTCGGCATCTGGATCAACACCGACTACCGGCAGTTCCTGCAGGTGCCGAGCTATCTCGCGCTGTTCGCCAACCGCCCCTTCGATGCGATCACCTCACCCGAGATCGCGCGGCGGCAGCAGATCGGGCTCAACAACGTGCTGCTGACGCAGCGGGTCGGCGGCGATTATGCCGACGTGGTGCCGAACGATGCGTTCCGCTCGGCCTTCATCCGCCTGCGCACTCAGGGCGGGCTCTACCGCGAAGATGCCAGCGCGGTGACGTTCCTAACACCCACGCTGTTCCGGACCGGCATTCCACTGCCGGCGGAGGTGCCGATCGGCACCTATGAGATCGAGATCAAGCTGTTCGCGAATGGTGCCTTCATCGGCAAGACCGAGACCGCGTTCGAGATCGTCAAGGTCGGCTTCGAGCAGTTCGTCGCAACGACGGCGCGGCAGAACGGCCTGATCTACGGCCTCGCCACCGCGGCCATGGCGCTGATGACGGGATGGATGGCGTCGATTGTGTTCAGGAAGGATTAGCCGCACACTCCGTCATTGCGAGCGAAGCGAAGCAATCCAGACGGCCGTCGCGGAAAGATTCTGGATTGCTTCGTCGCAAGGGCTCCTCGCAATGACGAGGTGACGCGATCACGGCGCCTCGACCACGGTCGGCACGCCCGGCTCCAGCAGGCGCAGCCGCGGGCCGAAGCCGAGCACGTCGAAGGTCTTGCGCAGGTCCTCGCTGTTCTGGCGGAAATGTGCCCAGCCTTCGGTATGCAGCGGCACGATCATCGCATCGGGAAAGGCGCGTGCGGTCTCGATGGTATCGTTGGTGTCCATGGTGAGATGGAACGGCCCGCGCGTTTGCGCCGCGCCCGCGAAGGGCAGCACCACGCCGCATTTGAAGCGGCGCGCGACCTCGGCGACGCCGTCGAACCAGGTGGTATCGCCGCTGATATAGACCGGACGCGTGTCCTTCCGGCTCGAGGACACCACGAAGCCGATGACGTCGCCCGACAGCGGCTCGATGCCGGCGGGGCCGTGACGCGCGGGCGTGGCGGTGATCGTCAGCATGTTGCCGTCGTTATCCTCCAGACGTGCGGTCGCCCAGGGCGCAAGGCCCTCGACATGGCCGCCGAGGCGCTTTGCGCCCGCCTCGGTCGTCAGCACGCGCTTGACCTTGAAGAGATAGTCGCGGCCGGAATTGTCGAGATTGTCGGAGTGCTGGTCGTGGCTGAGCAGCACCGCATCGACCGGCCCGATCGCGTCAGGCCTCACGGCGGGCCCGATCGTCTTCTCCAGCTTCACATGCGGCAGCTGGTACGCGCCGGGCGCGTCGAAGGTGGGGTCGGTGAGCAGGCGGAAGCCGTCGATCTCGATCAGCGCGGTGGGACCGCCGATCAGGGTGATGGAAACGGGCATGATGTACTCCTGTCATGAGGCGGGCTTTGCCGGCCGCGTCACCAGATAAATGCCGAGCGCGACCGGAATGATCCCGAGCAGATCGCGGGCCTCGACATGTTCGCCGAGCACCAGGAACGCGAACAGCATGCCGAGCGGCGGCATCAGGAAATGATAGGCGCTGGCGGCAGTGGCGCCACATACTTTCAGGAGATGAAACCACAGCCAATAGGCAAGGATCGAGCCGCCGAGCACGAGGAAGGCGAAGGCGCCGATCAGGCTCGGCGTATAGTCGATCGCGCTTCTATCGGCGAAGGTGAGCGCGATCGGCGTCAGCGCTATGCCGGCAGCCAGGTTCTGCACGCCGTTGCCGATCCACAACGACCCCTTCGGCGCCAGCAGCTTGAGCAGGATGGTGCCGGCAACGATCGAGGCCAGCGAGGCCAGCGTGAAGACGATGCCATGCAAGGAATCGGTGCCAACCGACAGGCGGTGCCAGACGATCGCCGTCACGCCGATGACGCCGAGCAGGAGGCCGCTCGCCTTGCGCCAGGTCATGCCTTCGCCGAGCAGAAGCGCGGCGAGCGCCGCCGTGAACACCGGATTGGCCGACACGATCAGCCCGCCGAGGCCGGCGGAGACCGATTGCAGCCCGGTGTAGCCGAGCCCGAGATAGAGCGCGTTGTTGGCGATGCCAAGCACCGCGAAGACGACGGCATCGCGCCATGACAGCGACCAGGCCTCGCCACGGATCATCGTGGCGCCCAGGATCAAAATGCCCGCGAGCGAGAAACGCGCGGCGAGCAGGATCAGCGGTGGGCAATGGGTGACGCCGATCTTGCCGGCGACGAAGGCATAACTCCAGAGCAGGCAGAACAGGCCGATGGCAAGCGGCAGCGTATTGAAGCGGCTGCGGGGCGCGGGAAGCGAGGTGGCGAGGGACATGAGGGCATTCTCCTGAGCCCTCGATCTAGGGAGGCCGCTTGTCATTTGGAAATTAAATGATTAACTCCGCCCCAGTGGATTTTCGAATGGAGGCGGCGATGCTGGATCTAGAGCTCCTACGCAGCTTCGTCTCGGTGGTCGAGGCCGGCGGCTTCACCCGTGCCGGCGCGCGCGTTCACCGCACGCAGTCGACCGTGAGCCAGCAGATCAAGCGGCTGGAGGAGGATGTCGGTCAGGTGCTGCTGCACCGCGACGGCAAGGACGTGCGCCCGACCGAGGCCGGCGAGCGGCTGCTCTCCTATGCGCGGCGGCTGCTCTCGCTCGCCGAGGAGGCGCGCGACGTGCTGCGCGAGCCCAATGGCGAAGGCGCGATCCGGCTCGGCATTCCCGAGGATTTCGCGGCCTATCGGCTGGCCAAATTGCTGGGCGCGTTCTCGCGCTCGCATCCGGGGCTGCGGCTCGACGTGCGCGCCGACCAGAGCAAGCACCTCGCCCGCGATCTCGAGCGCGGCGAGCTCGATCTTGCGCTCTACAAGCGCGAGGCCGGCGCGAAGGACGCGATCGCGGTGTGGCCCGAGCGGGTGCACTGGGTCACCAGCAAGAGCCACCCGGTCGACGTCAACGTGTCGTCGGTGCCGCTGATCGGCTTTCCGCTCGGCTGCATCTATCGCGCCGGCGCCATCCACGCACTGGAAAGTGCGGGCCGCGCCTGGCACACAGCCTACACGTCATCGAGTCTCGCCGGCATCCAGGCCGCCGTCGCCGCCGGCATGGGGCTCAGCATCCTATCGGAGATGGCGATCCAGTCCGACCACCGCGTGCTGACGGCAAAGGACGGCTTTGCGCCAATCAACAAGACCGAGGTCGCGCTGATGGCTTCGCCGGATGCGAGCCCGGCAACGTTGCGGCTTGCGGATCGTCTCGCGGAGTTTTGCGATGCGGTGCAGAGCAAGGCGGCTTGAATTCGCTGGACGTCAGGACGCTCACCTGGCCGCGGACATCAGTTTGTCGCCGCACGCATTTGCGTAGAACTTGCCGCCGCATTGGCGCTTGATCGCGGCGCAGTGGGCTGCGGGCGACGCATTCTGTGGGACCGTAAAGCCGCAACTGAGGCCGTCGGCGCTGCGACCGGATTTGCCGGCGGCAAACGCCGCGGTGGTGACGCCGATGCAGACGACGAGCAGGGCCGCGGTGGCGAGTTCGATCAGCAGTCGCGTCAGCGGTCTCATGGGGCGCCTCCACACTGATGGCTGAATCTTCCCTAATGTAGCACCGAATCCCGGGTTTCTCCGTGCTCGTCCGGGTTCCCAACTCGGCCCGTTCCTTGCATAAATTCACGGCAGCGCAGTGCACGACCGCACGGGCGACAGTTCCGGTGCAAGGGCAGGACGCGTAGATTGGTAAGAGTTTTTTCGACCTAGGAAGTGACGGCTTTGCAAGATCAATCGTTCCAGCCCAGTTTTCCGGCCCCCGGGCAGCCCATCGACGAACTCGCGCTGGCTGAGATCAAGAGCGCGATCCTGGCAAAGCTGCGCCTTGCCATCGGCAAGGACGCGGGCATGGCGACCAGGCACGACTGGTATCAGGCCGCGGCGCTCGCGCTGCGCGACCGTATCGTGCATCGCTGGCTCACGGCCGAGAAGCACAGCTACGATGCGGGGCGCAAGCGCGTCTATTATCTCTCGCTCGAATTCCTGATCGGCCGCCTCTTCACCGACGCGCTCAACAACATGGGCCTGCTCAAGATCTTCGAGGTCGCGCTCGGCGATCTCGGCGTGTCGCTGCCGGAGCTGCGCAAATGCGAGCCGGACGCGGCGCTCGGCAATGGCGGCCTCGGCCGGCTCGCCGCCTGCTTCATGGAGAGCATGGCGACGCTGTCGATCCCCGCGATCGGCTACGGCATCCGCTACGATTACGGCCTGTTCCGCCAGATCATCAATCAGGGCTGGCAGCAGGAATATCCGGACGAATGGCTGAGCTTCGGCAACCCCTGGGAATTGCAGCGGCCCGAGGTGATCTATCACGTCCATTTCGGCGGCGGCGTCGAGCACATCGACGAAAAGGGTCGCGACCGCGCGATCTGGCACCCGGCCGAGACGGTGCAGGCGATCGCCTATGACACGCCGATCGTCGGCTGGCGCGGCCAGCACGTCAACGCGCTGCGGCTGTGGTCGGCGCGCTCGCCCGATCCGCTCAAGCTCGACGTGTTCAACTCCGGCGACTATGTCAGCGCGAGCTCCGAGCAGGCACGCGCCGAGGCGATCTGCAAATTTCTCTATCCCAATGACGAAAGCCCCGCCGGCCGCGAGTTGCGACTGCGCCAGGAATATTTCTTCGTCTCGGCATCGCTCCAGGATCTCGTCAATCGCCACCTCACCTCCGACGGCCAGCTTCGCAGCCTCGCGATGAAGGTCGCGGTGCAGCTCAACGACACCCATCCGAGCCTCGCCGTCACCGAGCTGATGCGGATCCTCGTCGATCTCCACAATTTCCGCTGGGACGAGGCCTGGAAAATCACGGTCGCCACGCTCTCCTACACCAATCACACGCTGCTGCCGGAGGCACTGGAGACCTGGCCGGTCGAGCTGTTCGAGCGGCTGCTGCCGCGGCATCTGGAGATCATCTACCGCATCAACGTGCAGCATCTGGCACTCGCCGAGGCGCGCTGCCCCGGCGACATCGACTTCCGCGCATCGGTCTCGCTGATCGACGAGAAGAGCGGCCGCCGCGTGCGTATGGGCCAGCTCGCCTTCGTCGGCTCACACCGCATCAACGGCGTCTCGGCGATGCATTCCGACCTGATGCGCGAAACCGTGTTCCACGATCTCAACCATCTCTATCCCGGCCGCATCACCAACAAGACCAACGGCATCACCTTCCGCCGCTGGCTGATGCTGGCCAATCCGAAGCTGACCGACCTGTTGCGCGAGACCTGCGGCGATGCCGTGCTCGACGATCCGACCCAGCTCAGCCTGATCGAGGCCCGCGCCAGCGACGTCGAATTCCAGAAGAAATTCCGCAGCGTCAAGCACCACAACAAGACACAGCTCGCCCGCCTGATCAACGAACGGCTCGGCATCAAGGTCGACCCCGGCGCACTGTTCGACGTGCAGATCAAGCGCATCCACGAATACAAGCGCCAGCTGCTCAACGTCGTCGAGACGGTCGCGCTGTACCAGGCGATCAAGGACAATCCCAACGGGAATTGGGTGCCGCGGGTGAAGATCTTCGCCGGCAAGGCGGCGGCGAGCTACCGCTACGCAAAGCTGATCATCAAGCTGATCAACGACGTTGCCGACATCGTCAACAACGATCCCGCAATCAGCGGCAAGCTCAAGGTCGTCTTCCTGCCCGACTACAATGTCAGCCTCGCCGAAGTGATCATTCCCGCGGCCGATCTGTCCGAGCAGATCTCCACCGCCGGCATGGAAGCCTCCGGCACCGGCAACATGAAGCTGGCGCTCAACGGCGCCATCACCATCGGCACGCTCGACGGCGCCAATATCGAGATCCGCGACCATGTCGGGCCCGAGAACATCGCGATCTTCGGCATGGAGGCCGGCGACGTGATGATCCGGCGCAAGCAGGGGCTGGATGCCTCCGACGTGATCCGCAATTCGCCGAAGCTGCAGCGCGCCATCAATGCGATCGGCGCCGGCGAGTTCTCGCCCGGCGATCCCGGCCGCTTCGAATCCATCGCGCACGCGCTGCGCTATCTCGACCATTACATGGTCAGCGCCGATTTCGATTCCTATTACGAGGCGCAGCGCGCGGTCGATGCGCGCTGGCAGGTCACGCCGGCCTGGACGCGCGCCTCCATCCTCAATGTCGCGCGCATGGCGTGGTTCTCGTCGGACCGCACCATCCACGAATATGCCGAGGAGATCTGGAACGTGCCGGTCAATCCGACCACGCCGCGGCTGCCGGATCTGCGCGACGTCGCGGGTTGATTTTCCGCGACGTGGAAGCGGCGTTACCTGCGAGGTTATTGCACAAGCCGGCGGCGGACGTGATATGACGTCCGTCATTGAAAGCCGGAAGCACCAATGCACGCAAAACTCCCGCACCCCTTTGACGAGGCCACGCGTATCACCGCCGGTGACAGCAGCTGGCAGGGGCACACCAGCGACGATTACTGGGCCTTTGTCGGCCCGTTCGGCGGCGCCACCGCCGCGACCATTTTGCGCGCGCTGATCGAGCATCCGCAAGCCGCCGGCGATCCGCTCGCTCTTACCGTCAATTACTGCGCCCCGATCGCCAAGGGCCCGTTCGATCTCGACGTGCGCCTCGTGAAGGCCAACCGCTCCAGCCAACACTGGAGCGTCGAGCTCAGCCAAGGCGGCGGCGAGGTCGCAACGCTCGCCACCGCGGTGTTTGCCGAGCGCCGGCCGTCCTGGGAGCACAGGGTGGCGAAATGCCCGGACGCCAAGCCGTTCGAGCAGACGCTGCCGTTTCCAAAAATCTCGGCGTCCTGGGCCAACCAGTATGAATTCCGCTTCGTCGAGGGCGAGATGCGAATCGGCCCGCCGCAGGCCGAGCCCGCCAGCACCTATTCGAAGATCTGGATCAGCGACCGCGCCCCGCGCAAGCTCGACATGCTGTCGCTGATGTCGATGTCGGACGCCTTCTTCGGCCGCATCTTCCACGCCCGGCGCGAGCTGGTGCCGTTCGGCACGGTGTCGCTGACGACCTATTTCCACACGACGAGCGAAGAACTCGCGACTGAGGACATTACGCACGTGCTCGCGACGGCCGACGCAAAGATCTTCCACAAGAGCTATGGCGACCAGAACGGCGAGTTGTGGTCGCCGAACGGGCGTCTGCTCGCGACCACGACGCAGATTGCGTATTTCAAGGCGTGAGCCGCTTCCGCAGACTCGTCATTGCGAGCGCAGCGAAGCAATCCAGACTGTCTCCACGGAGGGATTCCTGGATTGCTTCGCTGCGCTCGCAATGACGGTGGAGAGATACTCGCAAACAAAAAGGGCGGCCTCGCGGCCGCCCTTTCTTCAACTGCGGAAGCCCTACTCCGCCGCCATCTTCACGTCCGGTGCCGCCGCGCGCACTTCGGCGTCGACCTGGGCTTCGAACTTGGCGAAGTTCTTCTGGAACATGCCCACCAGCGCGCGCGCGGTCTTGTCGAACTCGTCCTTGTCCTTCCAGGTGTCGACCGGGTTGAGGATCTCGGCCGGCACGCCCGGCAGTGCGGTCGGGACCGCGAAGCCGAAATACTTGTCGGTGCGGAATTCGACGTTGCGAAGCGAACCGTCGAGCGCGGCGGTAAGCAGGGCGCGCGTCACCTTGATCGGCATCCGGTTGCCTGTGCCGTACTTGCCGCCGGTCCACCCCGTGTTGACGAGCCAGCAATCGACTTTGTGCTGGGCGATGAGGTCGCGCAGCATGTTGCCGTAGACGCTAGGATCGAGCGGCAGGAAGGGCGAGCCGAAGCAGGTCGAGAATTCCGGCTGCGGCTCGTTGCCGAGACCGCGCTCGGTGCCGGCAACCTTGGCGGTGTAGCCGGACAGGAAATGATACATCGCCTGCGCCGGCGACAGCTTTGCGATCGGCGGCAGCACGCCGAAGGCGTCGGCAGCGAGCATCACCACGTTCTTCGGCTGCGGCGCGCGGCCGGTGCGCGAGGCGTTCGGGATGAAGTCGAGCGGGTACGCAGAACGCGTGTTCTCGGTCTTGGAGCCGTCGTCGAAATCAACCACGCGGGTATTCTCGTCGAGCACGCAGTTCTCGAGCACCGCACCGAAGCGGGTCGATGCCGCATAGATCTCCGGCTCGGCTTCCTTCGAGAGCTTGATGCACTTGGCATAGCAGCCGCCCTCGAAATTGAAGACGCCGTTCGGGCCCCAGCCGTGCTCGTCGTCGCCGATCAGCGTGCGGTTCGGATCGGCCGACAGCGTGGTCTTGCCGGTGCCTGACAGCCCGAAGAAGATCGCAGTGTCGCCCTTGGCGCCGACATTGGCCGAGCAGTGCATCGGCATCACGCCGCGCTCGGGCAGATAATAGTTCAGCGTGGTGAAGACCGACTTCTTCATCTCGCCGGCATAATAAGACCCGCCGATCAGGACGATCTTGCGGGCGAAATCGATCGCGACGACGTTCTCCGAACGCACGCCGTGGCGTTTAGGATCGGCGCGGAAGCTCGGCATGTCGATGATGGTGAGCTCCGGCACGAAGGTCGACAGCTCGATCGCCTCGGGGCGGATCAGAAGCGTGCGGATGAACAGCGAGTGCCAGGCGAGTTCGGTGAAGACGCGCGTCTTGATCCGGTAGGCCGGGTCGGCGCCGCCATAGAGGTCCTGCGCGAACAGGCGCTTGCCTTCGGCGTGCTTGAGGAAGTCCTGGTAGAGCGTCTCGAACTGCTCCGCGGTGATCGACTGGTTGCCGGCCCACCACATCTTCTTGTCGGTGGTGGCGTCACGCACCGTGAACTTGTCCTTCGGGCTGCGCCCGGTGAACTCGCCCGTGTCGGCGCAGAGCGCGCCGTCAGCGGACAGCACCGCCTCACCCGCCGAGAGCGAATATTGATAGAGTTGTGGCGCACCGAGGTTCCAGTGAACCTGCTTGAGGTTCTTTAAGCCGAATTTGTCGGCGCCGAAGGCACCGTTGCGCACGCCCGTCTCTTGCACGAAAAAATCCTCCTAGAACCCGCAACACCCAGCGCGACCAAGTTTGGCGCCATCGCGGTCACCGTGATTAATGGGCCGCTCGTTCGGCCTCGGCTGAACGACCTAATACTGATGAACGCTGGCCTTGCCAAGCTGATCCCGCAGGATTTGGTTTATTCAAGGACCGCGCCAATCGTCGCGCATGTCAGCTCTGAGCAAGCGCCTCAAGAAATCGCCAATGATCGCGCAACCAAATGCGCGTTTGCGCGTTACCTCCAGTTATTGCGACGCACAATCCATGCAGCAGCTTTCTATCGTACCTCGCCCTCGCCGATCAGCGCGAACGGTCCCCACATCGCGGGATAGGCGTTGCGCGGTGACGAGGCGTCGTCAAGGTAAGTCAACATCGCGCGGCGCAAGGCTTCGGCGCGACCGATCTTTGGTTCGTTCTTGAGCAACTCGAACGTCGATGTGGTCAGGCGGGTCGCAGCTTCGGAATCTACCGCCCAATGCGAGACCAGCAGCGCGCGGGCACCTGCGTAGAAGAAGGAGCGCGCCAGTCCCGACAGCGCCTCGGCGCCGGGCTTGTCGCCGGCGATGGTGTTGCAGGCGGACAGCACCACCCAATCGGCGTTGAGCTTGAGCTGAGCCACTTCGCTCGCGGTCAGAAGACCGTCGTCGAGCTCCGATGGCTGGTCGGGAATGGAAAGCGCAAGCGAGGGTTCACCCAGTCCCTTGACGTCGCCGGCAACGAGGCCGTGGGTGGCAAAGTAGATGATGCCGTATTGGGCAAGCGCTGCACGCTTGAGCGTCGTTTCGCTGGCATCGCGTCCGAGATGAATGTCGGCATCAGTGGCGCCAACGTTCCTCCCCACCGCGTTCAGCTCATCGGCAGTATCGGGCAGTTGCGGCAATGCCTGCGCCAGCCGCGCGCGATCGACACCTGCGCCGCGCCAGAAGTCGGCATAGGCAATGGTCGCGATGCTGCGCACCGCGACCTTGCCGCTCGCAGCGCGCCGGTCGGCAGATCCCTCGGCTGCAGGGTTGAACACGGGATCGCCGAAACCGGTCATCGGCTTGACGTCTTGGTCCCTGCGGGCAAAGGCGCGCAGCGATTTCAGGCTGATCACCGACGGCAGCACCGAGACGGCCTGACGCCGCAGCAGCCAAGCGGCGTCGCGATAGCCCTCGAGCCGGTCCGGGATCGCAGCATGCGGCGTCTCCGTGACCAGCAGATGAAACGGCAATGCGGTCAGCGCCGCCGACGGCACGACCAGCAGGTTGCGCTTGTCCTTTAGCGCCTCGACTGGACCGAGCAGCGCGACATAGAGCTCGCTCGCGAGCGCGAGATCGAACGGGCCCGATTTGCCGGAAGCATCGCGCGCCTTGCCAACATCCAGCCCCTTTCGGAAAGCGGCCACCTTCTGCGTCAGCGCATCCGCTCCGAGAGAAATCTCCTTCCAGTCGACGCCCTCGCGCGTGATCGCGACGACATAGCTCTGCTTGTCGATGACCGAATAGATCACCATCGCCTCGTCGGCCGAAAGCAGCGGCTGGATGTCCTTCACCGCCAGCGGCAGCGGATTGGAGAGCGAGGAATAGTCGGGAAACTCGACGGCAAGCGTTTTCTGCAATCCGTTGCGCGCGCTCGCGATCGCCGCGATCCGCGCGCGGCTGCGCTGCTCGACGCTCACGTCACGCTGGGCGGGTGGCTTCGACACCGCGGCGATGATTGCCTTGTCGAGCGCTTCGGACTCGGCCGCGAGATCCTGATCCTTGCGCACGAGCTCGGCGAGCCGGTCGCTGCCGGCGGCGAGCCGCGCCGCGAGCTTGTTCACCGCAGAAGCGGCAGAAGATTGCGTGCCGCGCTGGATCGCACCGAGCGCATCATCGAGTGCCTTGTCGCTCGCCAGCAGCGATTGCTGCCGCGCGGCGAACAGGATCGGCAGCACGACACGCAGCTGCGCACGATTGGCGGCGAGCGTCTTCTGCGCGAACGGCAAGGCGTCCGCAGTCCGTCCCGTCGCCTGCAGGAAATGAGCGAGATTGCTCGTCGATGTCGCGACGTCAGGATGATCAGGTCCGAGCGCACGCTCGCGGATCGACAGGGCGCGGCGAAAAAGCGGCTCGGCCTCGGCATACCGCTGCTGGTGTTCGTAGAGCCCGGCGAGATTGTTGAGCGAACGCGCGACATCGGGATGATCTGGCCCGAGCACTTTTTCGCGGATGGCGAGCGAGCGCTTGATCGGCGCTTCGGCATCGGCATCGCGATTGAGGTCACGATCGACCTGACCGATGTTGTTCAGGACGGTCGCAACCGCGGGATGCTCAGGGCCTGCTGCCTTCTGATAGATCGCGAGCGCCCGCTGGAACAGCGGCTCGGCGTCGGCAAAGCGCTCCTGCTTCACATAAAGCGTGGCGAGATTGTTGAGGGCCCGGCCGACATCGGGATGCTCGCGCGACAGGCTCCTTTCGCTGACGGTGAGCGCGCGCTTGAACAACGGCTCGGCTTCAGTGAAGCGCCCCTGCCGCTGATACAGCGCGGCGAGATTGCTCAGCTCGGGCGCAATCAAGGCGGTGTCGAGGCCGAGCGACTTTTCCAACAGCGCGATGGCCCGCTTGTAGATCGGCTCGGCCAGATCGTCGCGACCCTGGCCGGCAAAGACCTGGCCGAGATTGTTGAGCGCGGCGGACAATTCGCGACCGTCATTACCCTTCTCCAGGCTCGTAACCATCGCCTGCGCGAGCGGAAGCGCTTCCGCGTATTTGCCGGCGCTCATGAGCGCGTTGATCCGCGCGCCCTGTGCGGCGGGACTGACCTTCTGGGCGAGAGCAGGCGGAGCAAATGACGTGGCGATCGCGAGTGCCAGACCCGCGGCCAATGCCAAACGACGATGCGTCATGAACCCTCTCGCTGCCAACCCGGACCGGTTACGATCTGGGTCGCAGCGATGGGCGGCGGCGTTCAACCTGTTGCGCTTTGATCCACCTTCATGCGCGCTTCGCCAGCGAGGCGGACCAGCATCTTGCGCAAGCCCGGGCCATCCGTCACCCGCTCCGGGAAGTCGAGCCGCAGCGTGGTCTGGCCGTCCTGCATGTCGAGGCCTTCAGGGTCACAGCCGGTGCAGCGCCAATCACCCGCGGCGGCGCCGAGAAGCTTTGTTGCATAGAGGTTCATGGTGTCGCGATGGTCGGTGTTCATGTGCTCCACGGCGCCCTCTTCCGCGGCCAGCAGGTCCTCGGCGCCGGTGAGGTCCGTCAGGAATTGCTCGGGCTTGAGATCGACGATCCGGCCGAAACCCGCAACCAGATGAGTTCCCGTGGGCCGGATCCGGAAGAAGGAGAAATCCTTAAAGGAAACAAAGCCCTCTGCCGACGGATGGGCACTGAGATACCGTCGCTGGAGCAGATCCTCCGCGGCAGCCTCTTCCGCGCGGCCTGACAGCATGATCCGGGCGCCTTCCAAGGGATCGCCAACCACGCGCTCGTCCAGCATCAGCGAGACCCGGCTGTCCGCGAGGATGTTCCGGGTGTGCACGGCGAGGCGAGAGATCAGGAGGATTGGCGAGCCATCTGGATGGCTGGCGAGATTGACCAGGGAACAATAGGGATCGCCGCTCCCGGTCATCAGCGTCGCCAGCGCCCCCTGCCGGGACCGTCGCAGCAGCGATTTGGCGAGCTTTCCGGGGTCGAAATCGGGGGGCGGTTGCATCGGCTTTCTCAGGTCAGGTGGTTGCATGGGGGGCCTTGTTTCGGGTAAACGGGGGCCCGGTTATGGGTCGAGACGCGGCGAATCTGCCGTGTTTCGTGGAACTTGGTCACACTTCAGCCCAGCTTGCATTGCTCGGTGACAAGGTTCGAATGCCGAGTTCGGCACCCATGTATGCGGCGCATCACTGGATTGCTCGCCGTTTCAAGCCACGACCCAAACGGAAAGCAGAAAGCAGAGGCTCATGCCCACAATCGCTTTGGTCGACGACGACCGCAACATTCTCACATCCGTCTCGATCGCGCTGGAAGCCGAAGGCTACCGCATCATGACTTACACCGACGGCGCCTCCGCGCTCGATGGTTTTCGCACCACCCAGCCCGATCTTGCCATCCTCGACATCAAGATGCCGCGCATGGACGGCATGGAGACGCTGCGTCGTCTCAGGCAGAAATCCGACCTGCCGGTGATCTTCCTCACCTCCAAGGACGAAGAGATCGACGAGCTGTTCGGCCTCAAGATGGGCGCCGACGACTTCATCCGCAAACCGTTCTCGCAGCGCCTTTTGGTCGAGCGCGTCAAGGCGGTGCTGCGCCGCTCGGCGCCGAAGGACCCGACCGTCGTGCCCAAGGAGAACGACGCCAAGGCGCTCGACCGCGGCCTGCTGCGCATGGATCCAGAACGCCATACCTGCACTTGGAAGAACGAGCCGGTGACGCTGACCGTCACCGAATTCCTGATCCTGCAGGCGCTCGCGACCCGGCCCGGCGTGGTGAAGAGCCGCAACGCGCTGATGGACGCCGCCTATGACGACCAGGTCTATGTCGACGACCGCACCATCGACAGCCATATCAAGCGGCTGCGCAAGAAGTTCAAGGTGGTCGACAACGAGTTCGAGATGATCGAGACGCTTTACGGCGTCGGCTACCGTTTCAAGGAAGCCTGAGGGCGGCGGGTCCCCCTCCACGACGATCGAGAGCATCTGCGGTTCTCGTTCCATCGGGGCCAGGATCGCTCTAGGATGCGGGGGACCTTCGCACGGCCTGTCCTAACGCGGGCGTAAGCATTGCTTGACCGAACGCAGCCTGACCCAAACCAGAGCGCCGGGGATCTCGCATCCAGCGGCGTTCCGGAGCACGTCACTGAAGATAAGCCGCAGGGCTGGCGACCGCTGAACTGGCTGAAACGCGCCGGGCAGTTCTTCTTTGCGCTGTCCTTCTCGAGCCTGACCCGCCGCATCGTCTCGCTCAACCTCGCCGGCCTCGTCGCACTGGTGGCGAGCATCCTGTACCTGTCGCAATTCCGCGCCGGCCTGATCGACGCGCGCGCGCAGAGCCTGCTGGTCCAGGCCGAGATCATCGCCGGCGCGATCGCGGCCTCCGCCACGGTGCAGACCAACGCCATCACCATCGATCCCGACCGGCTGCTCGACCTGAAGCCGGGCGAGACCTATGGCGGCTCGGACGAATATTCGCCGCTGGACTTCCCGATCAATCCGGAGCGCGTGGCGCCGGTGCTGCGCACGCTGATCTCGCCGACCAAGACGCGCGCCCGCATCTACGATCCGAACGGCAGCCTGCTGCTCGACAGCCGCAACCTCGAAAACGTGCTGCGCTACGACCTGCCGCCGCCGGCCGAGAAGCCTGGCATCGTCGAGCGCGGCATGGTCGCAGTGCGTACCTGGCTGAACCGCGGCGATCTGCCGCTCTATCGCGAGCTCGGGCCCGAGAACGGCAATGGCTATGCGGAGGTGGGCGACGCGCTTCAGGGCCAGAAGCGTTCGATGGTGCGGGTCAATGCGCGCGGCGAGGTGATCGTGTCGGTCGCGGTCCCCGTGCTCCGCTCGCGCGCAATCCACGGCGCGCTGATGCTGTCGACGCAAGGTGACGACATCGACCAGATGGTCACCGCCGAGCGCCTCGCGATCCTGAAGGTCGGCGGCGTCGCCGCCGCCGTCATGATCATGCTGTCGCTCTTGCTGGCGAGCACGATCGCCGGGCCCGTGCGCCGGCTCGCCGACAGCGCCGAGCGCGTCCGCCGCCGCATCAAGGCGCGCATCGAGATTCCCGATTTCACCCGCCGCCGCGACGAGATCGGCCACCTCTCCGGCGCACTGCGCGACATGACCAGCGCGCTCTACAGCCGCATCGAGGCGATCGAGATGTTCGCCGCCGACGTCGCCCATGAATTGAAGAACCCGCTGACCTCGTTGCGCTCGGCGGTCGAGACGCTGCCGCTGGCGCGCAACGAGAACAGCCGCGCGCGCCTGCTCGAGGTGATCGAGCACGACGTCAAGCGGCTCGACCGGCTGATCTCCGACATCTCCGACGCCAGCCGCCTCGATGCCGAATTGCAGCGCCAGGACGCGATCCCGGTCGACCTGCGCCGCCTGCTGACGACGCTGGCGTCCGTCGCCAATGAAACCAAGCTCGGCCACGACGTCGCGGTCGAGACGCGCTTCGAGGGCCGCAGCCCGACCGACACTTTCTCCGTGATGGGCCACGATTCTCGGCTCGGGCAAGTGATTTCCAATCTCCTCTCCAATGCACAATCGTTCTCGGAAGCCGGCAGCAAGGTGCGCCTCACCTGCCGCCGCGTGCGCGGCGAGATCGAGATCGTGGTCGACGACGAAGGCCCCGGCATTCGCGACGACGCGCTGGAGCGCATCTTCGAGCGCTTCTACACCGACCGTCCGCATCAGGGCTTTGGCCAGAACTCCGGCCTCGGCCTGTCGATCTCCAAGCAGATCGTCGACGCCCATGGCGGACGCATCTGGGCGGAGAACCGTCCTGGCCCGCTGGATGCCGACGGCGCTCCGACGGTTGCCGGTGCGCGCTTCGTGGTGAGGCTGCCAGCCCTATGAGCGACGGTGGGCCCAGCGTTCACGCCTCCGCCGTCAAGGTCGGGACTTTTGCCGTGCTGATCCGCGGGCCCTCGGGCTCCGGCAAGTCGCGCCTTGCCTTCGACTTGATCATGGCAGGACGCTCCGGCGTGGTGGAAAGGGCCGTTCTGGTCGGTGATGACCGTGTCCATCTGGCGACAGTCGGCCACGAAATTGAGGTCCGCCCGGCAGCTCGCTTGGCTGGCCTGATCGAGATCCGGGGCCTCGGAATCCGCCGCTGCGACTTCGTGGAGCATGCGACCGTCGGTCTCGTGGTCGATCTGGATGCGACGGATGCGGAGCGCCTGCCTGCGGCGGAATCCCTGAAAACCAGCATTTCTGGTGTCGAAATACCGCGAATCCCGGTCCCCCGCGACTATTCGCCCCTCCCCTTGGTTGTCGCGGCCTTGACCACTACCAAGAGTTCATCTTCGGTTAACCCTTCTGGCGATTGTTTGAAGGGAAATGGTAACCATATGAAGCCCAGTATCGCGACCGAATAGACCGGCGCAGCTCCCCTTATCCATCCGTCTATATTCAGGGAGATACGCAACATCCCCTCTTGCGCGGGGGCTCTGGATGGTCAAAGTGGCGCGTTCGTGCGGCGCACCAAAAGCGCCCGCGAGGAGTTTTCCGATGATTGGTCTAGTACTTGTGACCCACGGGCGCCTTGCCGACGAATTCAAGGCGGCGCTTGAACATGTCATGGGCCCACAAAAGCAAATCGAAGCGATCACGATCGGTGCCGAAGATGATTCCGATCTCTGCCGAAGCGACATCATCGAGGCGGTTAACCGCGTCGATTCCGGCGACGGCGTTGCGATCCTCACCGACATGTTCGGTGGCACACCGTCGAACCTCGCAATATCCTGCATGAGCCGGCCCAAGGTCGAAGTGCTCGCGGGCATCAACCTGCCCATGCTGGTGAAGCTCGCCAAGGTGCGCGAGGAGCGGCCGCTGCCGGACGCGATCGCGATGGCCCAGGAAGCGGGCCGCAAATACGTCACCATCGCCAGCCGCGTGCTCGCCGGCAAATGAGCGACGACGCGCCCCAAGCCGGGACCGGCGTGCCCGCGGGCGCGATCTCCAAGGAGCTCCTGATCATCAACAAGCGCGGCCTGCATGCGCGCGCCTCGGCGAAATTCGTCCAGGCGGTCGAGCGCTTCAACGCGCAGGTGTGGGTGACGCGCGGCGGCGAGACCGTCGGCGGCACCTCGATCATGGGCTTGATGATGCTCGCTGCTGGTCCTGGCACGACGATCACGGTGTCGGCGGTAGGTACTGACGCCGAAGCCGCGCTCGCGGCGATCACCGAGCTCGTCGAGAGTAAGTTCAATGAGGAAGGGGTCTGAGCTACGCGCTCAGTACCGTAGGACCTCCTGTCAAGAGGAAAGAGTCCTACGGCACCTTCGCTACTTTCCCGGCGGCGCGATGTAGATGTTCCAGCTCATCGACGGGCCAGCCTTGCCGTGGGTGAAGCGGCGCGTCGACATCACCATGCGCTCGGCGTTCGGCGCCACCTCCGACACCCATTTCTCGAACGCGGGCAGACGGCCGTCGGTCGGATCGAACACGCCGATGAAGCCATACTTCCTGACATCGTCGAGTGACGTCAGACCCGAACTCCACGGCTCGTTCGGCGTGAACGCAGACGGATGATCCGGGCTGTAGAACACCATCGGCTGGATCGACTCCATGGTGCCGGCGACGACGGCCCAGCGCGAGGCAAAGCGCATGTGCCACTCCTGCGTCAGTTTGCGCGCGAGCTCCGAGCGCGCACCATAGGTCGCCGTGTTGCCGGCATTGGCCGCCATCTCGCGCGCGGCGATCCAGGGCGAGGCGGCAAGCGTCGCGGCGCTGAGCACGAGCCAGATCGCGGCGATGTTGAACAGCACGGCGCTCTGCACCCGTAGCGCCGGAATCGCGACCAGCGCGAGCGGCACCAGGAAGAACAGCGAGATGCCCCAATCGGTCTTCATGTAGATGCTGAACACCAGCGCGCCGAGCGGCGGGCCGACCGCGACGATGACCTGGACGATCCAGACATTCAGCGCCTGCGAGAGATTGACGCCTGCATTGGCGCCGCGCGCCCAGGCGCGCGTGACGATGCGCGAGGGCGCGCGCAGCAGCAATTTGACCCAGGGCGGCACCAGCGCCATGGCCAGCGCCGCGAGCGCCACCGGCAGTGCCAGCAACGCGACATTATGCAGAGCATAGCCGGCGACGAGCTGATGCACCTGGCTCTTGTCCTGAAGACTGTAGGTGTCCCCGGCATAGGTCAGCGGCACGAAATTCGCATCCGCCAGCCAGACGATGTGCGGGATCATCGCCACGACCATCGTCGCGATCGCTACCCACGGCGCCGGCGACGACAGGAAGCGCAACCGGTCGGGATGGATCAGCGCGGCAAGGCCGATGGCGCCGATCATGGTCAGCACCCAATATTTGGTCATCAGCGCCAGCGCGCCGGCAAGGCCAAGCAAGACTCCGGATTGCCAGGTCCGCTTCTCGAACGCGTTGAGATAAGCGAGCACCAAGAGCGGCAACGTGACGAGCTGGAGCAGGTCCGGGTTGTACTTGAATCCCTTGAAATTGAAGATCGGGTAGAGCGCGACCATCACCACGACCAGGAACGCGCGCCGCGCGTCCACCACGCGCAAGCTCACGAGCCAGCAGATCACCATGCCGACGCTCACCGTCGCCATCGCCAGCGCATAGGTCGCCCAGTCCGCCGCCGGGAACACCTTGAACCAGAGGCCGGCCACCCAGCCCGACAGCGGCGGATGCTTGCCGTAGCCCCACAGGAATTTCTGGCCCCAGCCCCAGGCTTCTGCGACATCCATGTGAACGTCCTGGGCCGCCTTGAGATTGATCAGGATGAAGGTCCAGAGCACCGCATGCAGGATGGCGAGCTGGATCACCAGCCACAGGCGCGCCTCGGGGCGGACCGCGCAGGCAACCAGCCAGGCACGGAAGCGATGGTAACTCACCCGGGTTTTCTGACGCGCCCTGGCGGTCGGGAGGGATGCGGTTGACATGGGGCGCTTGGGTAGCGCGTTTTGCGCGCGAGTGAAATCAGCTTGGCGTGAACGAACGCCCTCTCCGTCCGGAAATCATCGCATTCACCGGGCCAGCAGTTCCGGGCGATATTCAAAGTGCATGGTGTCGTAGTGATACCATTTGCCGCCCCAGATGAAGCCGTGACGTTCGAAGATATCGACGATCTCTTGCGGCATCCTGTTCTTGTACGGAATCGACTTTCCCCGGCCGGACCACAGCCAGTAATCGGAATATCGCAGGTTCAGGTCGATCGCGGCGGCATAGCCATGCATGCTCATCTTGCCGGTGTCGGCGACGGGCCGACACGACAGCACGCCGGCAATCGGAAAGGCGGCAGCCTTCAGCGCCGGCTCGAGCTTGTCGATTTCCGCCGACACCTCCCTGAGCCGATCGGCGACGCCGTTGATCCGCGTCACCTGAATCGCCTTGCCCCACGATCGCGGCAGCCAGACGATGGTGACGAGATTGCGCTGGACCGCGCCGGCATGGCAGTCGCCATACATCTTCCTGAAGAACGCTTCGTTCCTGAACCGTCCTGGATCGGCGTTCACTGCCGGGGCTGCGGAAACGCCAATCGGATAGGACAAACGGAGCTGGTCGATGATCGAGGCATCGCGCAGGCGCTGATCGAATGATTTGCCCTCAATGCCGTCGTCCACGGGCATAGCGGTGCCGTCGCGCCAGAAGATCTGCTTGCCGTCGTGGCCGGACAGCGCCTCGGGATAGGCACGCACCAGCCGATCGAGCAGCTCGGTCCTGGACTGCCCCTTCGCCGGGGCAGATGCGAGCACGAAGACGGCGAAGATTTGCGCGGCCCGCAGCGCGATCATCGGCGCTTACCGGCCTGCTCGAGCAACGCGACATTCGCCTCCTCGATCGAATTGAGCTTGGGATTCCAGGTGTTGGGCGAGTACCAGGAGAAGCGCTCGAAGCGCGTCTTGAGATTTGCCGATTCGAAATACCGCCCCCGCCGCGCAAAGATCTCGTTGCGTTGCGATTCGGAGCTCGTCGTTCGAAAGCCCGCGCAGATCGGCGAGCGTGAGCAGGCGCCGATCCGAATCCGGGAAGATGAAGCCGCTTTGCGCCGCGTCGCCGGATTCATAGCGCTCGATCAGCGCAACATTCGCCTTCTCGACGGCGCTCAGCTGCGGGTCCCAGGTGCGGGGGACATACCAGGCGTACCTGCTGAACCGCGCCGTCAGATCGGGCGCGTTGAAGTAGCGCCCATGCCGCGCGAAGATCTCGTTTCGCGCGATGCGCAGCTCGTCCTTGCTCAGCGGCCGCAGATCGTCATCGGCAAGCAGCCGGCTGCCGGAATCGGGAAACAGGAAATCCGATTGAGTTCTGGCAGCCGCAGGTGCGGACGACGGAAGGTTCGATGCGGGCGGCACGACGGTCGCCGGCACGCTGGCGGCCGCCACCTGGTTTGTCGCGGCCTGGGCTGCCGCGATCTCCGCCGGGGCGCCTGAAAAGTAGAACGAGCCGTCGATCGGCGAAGAGGAGACCCAGGGCTGTTGGGCACTGCCGGTCGCACGTTTGACGATGAGGCCCACTTGATTGAAGGTCTGGAGCACGTCGAGCCCGGGCCGCTGCATGGTTTCCACCAGCGCCCGCGTATAGGGGCTATGTCCGTCGGACCCGTCGAGCGCGACGTTGCCGGGTTGCGTGGCATAGGAGAGCAACGTTCCCTCGGGGGCGCGGATTTGGGCGAGACCGCCGTCGGAGGCACGCAGGCCCCGCCCACCGAACGGATTGTTCCTGCACGCGTCGAGAATCACGATGTTAAGCTTGGTTCCTGCGCTGTCCATCTGCCGCAGCACCAGCGCGGCATCGACCATCTGGAAATCCACGTCTGTTTCGCGCGCCGGATTTGCCGTGATCGGCACCAGATAGTTCGTCCCGCGCAGCTGGATGCCGTGCCCGGCGTAGTAGAACAAGGCGACGTCGGCGCCGATCAACTGGCTGCCGAAGCGCTGGACCGCGGTGTCGAAGCCCGCCTTGTCCAGCTCGACCTGGGCAGCGCCGCCGACCAGTGTGAAGCCGAGCCGCTGCAACGTACCGGCTACCAGCCGCGCATCATTCGCAGGATTTTCCAGCCGCGGCACGCTCTGATAGGCGGAGTTGCCGATGACGAGCGCCACGCGTTTTTCGGCCGCGGCCGGCGCGATGAAACATGCTGCAAACAGCAGGGCGGAAAGAAGCTTCCAGCGCATTGCCTGTTTCCATGACCGAAAGTCGGGAAAATAGCAGAGGCCGCCACCGAAATCGACGCCGGCAGCCCCCTGCAAGCGCAGGAGGGTAACGGAATGGTTGCCGCAGGGGGATGTGAGTGGTATCCCGCGCCTATGACGACCGTCCCCATTTCCAACATCCGCAACTTCTCCATCGTCGCCCATATCGACCATGGCAAATCGACCCTGGCCGACCGCCTGATCCAGATGACCGGCGGCCTCTCCGACCGCGAGATGGCGGGCAAGGAGCAGGTGCTCGATTCCATGGACATCGAGCGCGAGCGCGGCATCACCATCAAGGCGCAGACGGTGCGCCTCTCGTACCGCGCCAAGGACGGCAAGGATTACATCTTCAACCTGATGGACACGCCCGGCCATGTCGACTTCGCCTACGAGGTCTCGCGGTCGCTGGCGGCCTGCGAGGGTTCCCTCCTTGTGGTCGACGCCAGCCAGGGCGTCGAAGCGCAGACGCTCGCCAACGTCTACCAGGCGCTCGACAACAATCACGAGATCGTTCCGGTCCTGAACAAGGTCGACCTGCCCGCCGCCGAGCCGGAGAAGGTCAAGCAGCAGATCGAGGACGTCATTGGAATCGATGCCTCGGATGCGGTGATGATCTCGGCCAAGACTGGCCTCGGCGTCCCCGACGTGCTGGAAGCGATCGTCACCCGTCTGCCGCCGCCGAAGGGCGACCGCGACGCGACGCTCAAGGCGCTCTTGGTCGACAGCTGGTACGACGTCTATCTCGGCGTCGTCGTGCTGGTGCGCATCGTCGACGGCACGATGAAGAAGGGCCAGCGCGTGCGCATGATGGGCACCGGCGCGGCATACGACGTCGAGCGCGTCGGCTTCTTCACGCCGAAGATGCAGCAGGTCGATGAGCTCGGGCCCGGCGAGATCGGCTTTATCACCGCCGCAATCAAGGAAGTCGCCGATACCCGCGTCGGCGACACCATCACCGACGACAGGAAGCCGGTCGCCGAGATGCTGCCGGGCTTCAAGCCAGCGATTCCGGTCGTGTTCTGCGGCCTGTTCCCGGTCGATGCCGACGACTTCGAGACGCTGCGCGCCGCGATGGGCAAGCTGCGCCTCAACGATGCCAGCTTCTCCTTCGAGATGGAGACGTCGGCCGCGCTCGGCTTCGGCTTCCGCTGCGGCTTCCTCGGACTTCTGCACCTCGAGATCATCCAGGAGCGGCTGTCGCGCGAATTCGACCTCAACCTGATCGCGACCGCGCCGAGCGTCATCTACAAGATGAAGCTCACCGACGGCCAGGAGATCGAGATCCACAATCCCGTCGACATGCCCGACGTGGTCAAGATCGCCGAGATCGACGAGCCCTGGATCGAAGCGACGATCCTGACTCCGGACGAATATCTCGGCAGCGTGCTGAAGCTGTGCCAGGACCGCCGCGGCTCGCAGAAGGAGCTCACTTACGTCGGCTCCCGCGCCATGGTGAAATACGACCTGCCGCTGAACGAAGTGGTGTTCGATTTCTACGACCGCCTGAAGTCGGTCTCGAAGGGCTACGCCTCGTTCGACTATCACCTCACCGACTACAAGCCGGCCGATCTCGTCAAGATGCAGATCCTGGTCAACGCCGAGCCGGTCGACGCGCTCTCGATGCTGGTCCACCGCACCCGCGCGGAGGGCCGCGGCCGCGCCATGGTCGAGAAGATGAAGGAGCTGATCCCGCCGCACATGTTCCAGATCCCGATCCAGGCGGCGATCGGCGGCAAGGTGATCGCCCGCGAGACGGTCCGCGCGCTGCGCAAGGACGTCACCGCAAAATGCTACGGCGGCGACATCACGCGTAAGCGCAAGCTTCTGGAGAAGCAGAAGGAAGGCAAGAAGAAGATGCGGCAGTTCGGCAAGGTCGACATCCCGCAGGAAGCTTTCATTGCCGCGCTGAAGGTGGACAGCTGAGGCGACGGCCCGGACTGTTTCGAGCATGACGAGGTTCGAATCGGTCCGGTCATCGGCGGCCCGCAAACAAAAATCGCGAAAACAACCCCATGCACAGTAGCCGCCCCCTTGGCGGCATTGTGTTTTTTGATTTTACGAAATCGGTTTGACCCGTCGGGCAAAACAGGGGTATGGTGGCATCATCGCGGCGGGTGTGAGGCACGCACGCAGCATCTGATCTCAATATTCAGGGGCAATCGCACGTAACGGCTCACGTCGGCCTCTAGCCCATAAAGCGACCTGCCAGTCTCGAGGAGCGCTTCTACCGCTCAGCATCCGGAGTTTGGCTTTGCCTACGACGTCCAACGGATACCGCCTTGGTGAACTAGGCGGAATTCGTGTTTCGGCTTAATATTCAACATGCCGCTCACAAGCCCGATCACGCCTTACGATCCGACCTGGCCGGAGCAATACGCGGCGGAAGAGGCGCGGCTGAAACCCATTTTCAGTTCCGCGTTGATCGGCATTCATCACCTCGGAAGCACCGCGGTGCCCGGATTGGCGGCGAAGGCTGAAATCGACGTGCTTGCCGTGGTCCGGTCGGACAGCAGGCTGGAAGATTGGAGCCGATCACTAGCGGCGCTCGGCTATCGCGGTGGCAGCGACCTCTCTCCGGGCCATCATTTCTTCAAGCGGGACGTCAACGGCGCCCGCACCCACAAGCTTCATGTGTGTCTTGATGGTCATGGACAGATTGCGCGGATGCTGAAGTTTCGGGATCACCTGCGTCAGCATGCCGGAGATCGCGCGAGATATCGGGATTTGAAACTGAGGCTCGAGCGCGAAAATACCTCGGGTATTCGGCAGTACCTGATCGCCAAGGATCCGTTCATCCAGGACATTCTCGCCAGACTTGATTGATTGCTCACCTCCCGACCGCCGGCGAACCAACCTTGGTCTCACGAAGCACATCTGCCGATCCTCGAGCCTGCTGTTGGCCAGTAAACCGGCCCGCCAAGCCCTTCCTCGACGGCCGGGCCCGCCCCCGCGTGGACTTTCTAACGCCGGCGATAGTGGTGTACCATCGCCTCGATCAGATCGCTCCGGGATGGCGAGACGCCAAATGAGGCGACGGAAGTTTCTGGGCTTCTTGGGAATGGCGGCTATAGCGGCGCGCGAAGCATTTGCCCAAAAGCGCGTTCCCGTCGTGGGGTTCGTCGGATTTGCCACGCCGGAAATCGACAATGCGACGCTCGTTCCCTTCCGGAAGGCGATGGCCGAGCTGGGCTATGCGGAGGGCCGCGACATCGTCATCGAGGCCACTCGACGGCCGGCGATGTTTCGCGCGGCCTGGCATTGATCGACGATCTGGTGGCCAGACAAGTGGATGTCCTGCTTTCGCCAGGCCCAGCCGCAGCACGCGCGATCGTCAGGAAGACCAATATTCCCGTTGTCGCCGTGGCTTTGCCTGCGGTGCAAAGCGACCCTGAATTGTTTCAGAGCCTCGCCCGGCCGGGCGGCAGTCTCACCGGCTTCGCTGCGTTCGGCGAGGAGATGTCGGCCAAGCGCATCGAAATGATCCGGGAGATCCTGCCCTCGCTGAAGAGGATCGGCGTCTTGAACAATACGACGGATCCGACCTTCAGCGCCTGGGGCGCGCAAACCATCGAGGAAGCACGACGCGCGGGGCTGGAGCCGGTGCGCCTCGGACTCACGAGCGCGGCGGCGGCGGCGGTCGCCGAGCAATTCAATGTGCTCGCGGACGCGGGCGGCGAGGCCGTGATCGTCATTCGCGACTACATGACCGCCGCCATGCAGGACGCAATTTGCCGCATTGGCATCGATATGAAGATCGCTGTCATCGGCCAGCAGAGGGAGTTCGCGCACGCCGGCGCTCTGATCAGCTATGGCGCCGACATCGGCGACCTCTTTCGTCGCGCTGCGGGTTATGTCGATCTGATTCTGAAGGGACAAAAGCCCGCAAATGCCAATCCAGCTTCCAACCAAATTCGAGCTGGCCGTCAACCTCAAAACTGCGCGCACGCTTGGAGTGACGATCCCACCCACCATTCTCGTGCTGGCGGACGACGTGATCGAGTGAAACGTTGTTGAACTGTCCGCTGATTGCCACGCCTGTGGCGCAGGCTCAACATCCCGTCATTCGCGAAGACTTCAGTGGAGCGATCCATGGAATGCAGCATCCGGCCCGCGCTCGACGATGACGCCGAGGCCATCAGCGCGGTTATCTTGCGTGCGCTGCGCGAGACGAATGCGAAGGACTATACGGAGCAGATCATCGAAAGGATCGAGCGCAGCTTCGGCCCAGACGCCGTGCGCCGGCTGATCGGGCAACGCACAGTTTTCGTTGCCACTATCGGTAACCGCCTCGTTGGGACGGCAAGCCTCGACGGAAGCGTCGTCCGCACCGTCTTCGTTTCTCCCGACGTTCAGGCCCGCGGGATCGGCAAGCTGCTGATGACCGAGCTCGAGCGCACTGCGCGTGAGCGAAACATCCCGTCCTTGACAGTCCCTTCGTCAGTCACCGCGGAGACTTTCTATGCGCGACTAGGATTCAACGCCGTGCGCGACAGCTATTATGGCGACGAACGGACGATCATCATGGAGCGATTGCTCACCGACCACTCCTAGGGCTGGTGGACGCGTTGGCAATCGCTGCGCACGATTCCGCTCGTCTCGTTTCTGCCGTCGCTCCTCGAGCTTCCGCCAACAAGTCACGCAATCCGACCTCGAACCATGCAAAAGGCTCTGTGCCTATTCCGCGCCTCGCTGCGCGATCCTGATCCCATCGGCGATCCGGCCGCTCGGGTGCAGCACGTAGGGCTGGTTGAGCTCTTGCGCAGCCCATCGCCCAAACGGACGGACGCAGGTTCTCGTAGTTCTTGCCAGTTCTGACTTGCAAGGATGATGTTTGATGGGTTTCGCTTCGCTCTACCTATCCTACGAGCTCTACGAGCTGCACACCCTCACGACGCCTTCTGCTTCGCCTCGACGTACCGTGCAAAATTGTCGAGGATCGCCTGCCAGCCGCCTTGCTGCTGCTCGACCGAATGCGTTGGTTCGCTATCGAAGACGATGCGGACGACAATTCCGTTCGGGTCGGGTACGAACTCGACTTCGGCCTTTCGATCGCCGAACGCATATTCGATTCGCTCGTGTTCGACGATTTTCGTGTAGGTACCGGCGAAGTCAAAGCCCATGCTGCCATCCTTGGCCTCCATGCGCGACGAGAAGGCGCCGCCCTCCCGCAGGTCGACCGTCGCCCTGGTCGTATGCCAGTCGTCCGACGCGGCGTTCCAGTGAACGATATCGGCAGGCGTCGTATAGGCACGCCAGACCCGATCGACGGGGGCGGCTACGCTGGTTTCGACAGTGATCCTCATGGGCATTGCTCCGGTTCCGACTTTGACGGCTCGAATTGACGAAATCACGTCGCATGTGCCGGGTCCATCTCCAGCACGTCCGGGACGTGTCACCCAAGGACGATCGAGACCGGTCCAAGCCGACATGGTCCCGGCCGTCAATTCGCAAAGAGTTAGAAAAGTGTCGTCAGCATGTCTGTTGGAGGTCCATCGGCGACGGTTTGGCCTTAGCTCGCAGGATGGGTTGAGCTCTTGCGAAACTCATCGCCCAAGCGGGCGGGACGCAGGTTCGCTTTCTTGCCAGTTCCGATTTGTAAGAATGAAAGTTTTGATGGGTTTCGCTTCGCTCTACTACGCGCGCGATTCCGGGATTGCGCCGGGTTGTGCTCGAAATGCAATTCGAAGATGTAGCGAAAGTCGAATCGCGCTTTGAAAGTGAAAATTAGTTTTGCGGCATAATCATAATGACTCCGACGCAAAAAAAGAAAATAGGGTGCAATTAACAAGAATAATGAACAAGAATAATGGGAGGAGTAGATGGATACTGCGGGTCGCCTGCGCGCGATGGCATTATTGTGCCGTCAGACAGCCGCGCGTCATCCGGATCGAGGTTGGAAACTGCTCGCCGAAGCCGAATATTGGGAGCATTTGGCCAAGGATGCGCCGCTCGATCATTTCGAAAATTGCTCGGTGGGCTCACCGCCTGATCGAGAGCCTGGTGTCACAGAACCGGCCCCGGCCCTCACGGGGTGAGTGCGAAACAAAATAGCAGCGCCCTGCCCGGCGGCTACTTCTTCAACAGTAGTCCCTTCGTTCGCGCCATTTGCCTGACTGATCCGGCGTGGCGGCCCAGTTCGGCGGCTATCTTCGATGCTCCAACGCCCCGCCGGGCCAGAACAACCAGCCGTCGAATCTCCTGCTCGGCCCATTGCTTTGGCTTCGGTGTCTTCATGGTGCGGCCCCACGACCTGCACCATTTAACGACTGCGGCTGGGGGTCGGCACTTGGGAAATTTACGGGTGCCGCGCCCCGACGCAAGAGGTCGCCATAGACGCAGCCGGACACAAGGCCCGACAAGAATACGAGAATCTCTGCTGCATCGCTGAAGCCGAAATTCTTGGGCGTGAACCTGTTCAGATAGTTTTCCGGAATGCGATTGATGTAGATCCACCACAGTGAAAGGCCCCGAAAGAGGTCGATTCGAAGATCGCGCTTCATCAAAGCCGACGGCACGGTCGCAATCGATTTCGCGCCTGCGCGATGCCTCTCCTGGTTGGTGCGCCCCCACTTGCGGGCGCTCTCGATACCCGGACTGGTCTTGCACCGTCATGGCACGCTCCTGCGGCTATCGAGAGCCTAGCAGCGCGATCGCCATCACGGTTGATTCACATCAAGGTCTCGTCGCAGTCCTCACTTGCCTTGGATCGGCATGACACCCATCGGCCGACGCATCGCCTTGATCTCATCAGCCAAATGGACCAACATCGCGCCTCTACCGCTCACGGCAGAAGGGGCGAGACAACGCGGATGTCCGAGCTTCCCGGATTTGGTCTGGTCGAGCGGGCGCGAGCGATCGCCCCTTTGGTTGCGCGCGAGGCCGACGAGATCGAGCGGATGCGGCGGCTGACGCCGGGAGTCGTTTCTGCGCTGATCGAGAACGGGCTCTACCGGGCATTATTGCCGCAAAGCCTCGGCGGCGCGGAAGCTCCGCCGGAAGCATTCATGCAGATGTTGGAGGAAATCGCCAAGGCGGATGCGTCCACCGCCTGGTGTCTCGGCCAGTGCGGCGTCTGCGCGATGATCGCGGCCTGGCTCGATCACGACACCGCGCATGAGATCTTCAACACCGCGCCCGGCATTCTCGCCTGGGGCGCGATCGCGCATGAGGCGCGCGCAGTCGAGGGCGGTTATCGCGTCAGCGCACGCTGGGACTTTGCCTCGGGTTCGCGGCAAGCGAGCTGGCTGGGAGCGCATGTCCGCATCGTCGGGGCTGACGGGGTGCCGCGCAAGAATCCTGACGGGTCGCCGGAGGTGCGCACCATTCTGTTTCCGGTGGCGCGCGCCACGCTGCACGACGTGTGGCAGGCGATCGGGCTCGCCGGCACCGGCACGGATTCTTACGAGGTGAACGACCTCTTCGTCGCCGAGCGCTTCACGGCGTTTCGCGACGTGCCGTCGGCACTGCACGAGACGGGGCCGCTCTACAGGATCGGCACCGGCGCGACCTTCAGCCTCGGCTTTGCCGCGGTCTCGCTTGGCGTTGCGCGCGCCACGCTGGATGCGGCTATCGCGCTGGCGCGTGGAAAGCACCAGTCGCTGGCGGCCAGCGCCATGCGCGACAATCAGGCCGTCCAGGGGCTGATCGGCCGCACCGAAGGCGACTTGCGAGCCGCCCGCGCTTATCTTTACGCGACCGCGAATGCGATGTGGCGCGACCTGTCCGCGACCGGCGCGTTCAGCGCGGCACATCGCAGCGCGGTCCGGCTGGCCGCCACCTGGACCATCCATCAATCCGCGCGCGTGGTCGACGCCGCCTATCACATGGCCGGCGCGACTGCCGTATTCCGCAGCCATCCGTTCGAGCGCCGGTTCCGCGACATGCATGCCATCACGCAGCAGATCCAGGCGCGGGATACGCATTATGAGGACGTGGGGAAGGTGATTTTGGCGGGAGGCTAAAGAGCAATCGGCTCACTGAACCTCTCCCCGCCCTATTGCGGGGAGAGGTCGGATCGCGCAGCGATCCGGGTGAGGGGCAAGGCGAGATTTCGACCAGAGCAATGGTCTATCACGGCGGGCACGACGCGAGCACACACTTTGAACGGAGCTCGCCGAGAGACCCCTCACCCCAGCCTCTCCCCGTAAGAACGGTGCGAGGGAGTGAGAGAGCAGTGCATCCCTTACAAAGTATCCGACTCACGCCACCAGCGCAGCGTCCTCGTCATTGCCATCGATGCCGCGCTGCGCGGCGAGCAAGCTGATGATCTCCGCATTCGGCCGGGCCTTGCTGAACAGGAAACCCTGGCCCTCATGGCAGCCTTCGGCGCGGAGGCAGCTCAGCTCGGCTTCGGTCTCGACGCCTTCGGCGGTGATGGTGACGCCAAGACCTTTGCCGAGGCTGACGATGGAGCGGATGATGGCCTGGGCCTCGCGGTTGGCGCCGAGATCACGCACGAAGGACTGATCGATCTTGATCTTGTCGAAGGGAAAGCTGCGCAAATAGCTGAGGCTGGAATAGCCGGTGCCGAAATCGTCCATCGAGATGCGCACCCCGAGCGCGCGCAGCGCGTGCAGCGTCGCCAATACCTGGGCGCTCTTCTCCAGGAGCAGCGTCTCGGTGATCTCGAGCTCGAGCCGGCGCGGCGGCAGGCCGGAATGTTTCAGCGCGTCCGTCACCATCGAGAGCAGATTGCCGCTGCGGAACTGCAGCGGCGACAGGTTGACGGCGACGCGGACGTCGTCGGGCCAGGCTGCGGCATCGAGGCAGGCCCGGCGCAGCATCTGCCCGCCGAGCGGATTGATCAGTCCGGTGTCCTCGGCGACGGGAATGAACTCGGCCGGCGAGACCATGCCGCGCTCGGCATGCGGCCAGCGCACCAGCGCCTCAAAGCCGGTGATGCGGCCGCTCTGGAGATCGATCAGCGGCTGGTAATAGGGACGCAGCACGTCGTTCTGGATCGCCTCGCGCAGCTCGACCTCGATCTTGCGGCGGCTCTGCGCCTTGGCATCGAGCGCAGCCTCGAAGAAGGCGAAGGTGCCGCGCGCATCCGCCTTGGCACGCGACAGCGCCATGTCGGCGCTCTTGAGCAGCTTCTCGGAATCATCGCCATCGCCCGGCGCCATGGCGATGCCGATCGAGGCGCCAATCACCACGGAATGGCCGTCGAGCAGATAGGGATCGGCAATGGCCTCGAGCAGGCGTTTTGCGAGACCCACCGCGTCTTCCGGCCGCGCCAACCCGCTCTGTACGATCGCGAACTCGTCGGAGTTAAGGCGCGCTAGCGCGTCCTCTTCGCGCAAAGTGGAGCGCAGCCGCTTGGCGACGCCGCGCAAAAGCTTGTCGCCGACCGCATGCCCCAGCGTGTCGTTGACCGCCTTGAAATTGTCGAGCCCGAGGATCAGCAGCGCGAGCTTCTCGGCGCTGCGCCGCGTGTGCAGCAGCATCTCGTCCATCTGCTGCCGCAGCAGGCTGCGATTGGGCAGGCCGGTCAGCCCGTCATGCTGGGCCATGAAGGCGAGCCGCGCCTCAGCGCGCTTGCGCTCGGTGATGTCCATCAGCGCGAGCAGCACCGCGGGCCGCTCGGCATAGGTCAATTCGCGGGAATAGATTGCAAGGTCGATCAGCGCGCCGTCGGCCTTGACGTGCTTCCAGGTGCGGCCGGCCTGTTCCTCGCCGGTCACATCAAGGGTCCAGGGCGGTTCGCTGTCGAAGGCCTGCAAGGAGCGGATATTCAGTCGCTCGAACTCGGCCCGGCTGTAGCCGTAATGCGCGATTGCGGCGTCGTTGACACCGATGATGCGCTCGTCGTCCAGCGCGCAGATGATCATGGGCACGGGGTTGCCGTCGAACAGCAGGCGGAACGAGGCCTCGCGCTGCTTTAATTCGGTAATGTCGACGCGCAGGCCGACGACGCCGCCATCATCGGTCAAGCGCTCGTCGATCAGGATGACGCGGCCGTCCGACAGCTTCTGCTCGTGGCGCGCGCCGGGCTGATAGAGCTTTTGCAGCCGGTCGGCGATCCACGCGTCCTCGTTGCCGATGGCCTCGGGATAGTCGCCGCGGGCAACGCCGATGCGCAGCGTGTCTTCGAGGCGCGCGCCCTCCTCGAACAGATCGGCGGTCTTGCTGTAGATCTCGGCGTATTTCTTGTTCCAGAGGACGTAGCGGCCTTCGGCATCGAGAAACACGATGCCCTGCGGCAGAATGTCGATGGCCTGACGCAGGCGCTCATGGGATTTGCGCGCTTCCGCGATCGCAGCTTCCGCCTCGGCACGGCTGCGCAGGACTTCGTCGCGTTCGGAAAGGGCACACGACGCGCGCGCGAAGCGCGGCTTGCGCGCCTTCTGGCCGGCGCGGGCAAGCACGCTTTGCTTTCGCTTTTTTGTTCTTCGAGACCCCAAACTCAACTTCACTCGTCCCAGTCGCGCCCAGCGGCCGCAAGTGTTGGGGCAAGTGTCTGAAAAAAAAGTAATCTTGCCCGGCCGCAGTCCGCACGCGGCGGAGTTTTCTGCCTGTTTGCGCGGCGCGGCCGCGGCGGCAGACGTCATCAGACTGAGTCCAGCGCCGCAATCAATGATCGATCTGGCGCAAAATTGCGCGCGCGCTTGAATCAGTTCCGAAATCGCGCGTGATTGCATGCGAGCTGCAGATTTTCCTCACGCCGCGCACGAATTTTGGTCAATGCAGAATACGGTTATTGCACCGTTAACAAACCGTAAGTGTGAGACGCGATTTGGCGAGTTGCGGTGAGGGGTAGCCGGCTCAAAGCCTCGTTCTTAACCCTGATGCAGCATTGGGCTATAAGGACGTCAGCATGAGTCGCCGCGGCATCACCCTCCTCCTGCTTTCGCTCGCTTGCCTGACCGCCGGCGGCGTGCTGGCACAGGACAAGGGCAGCACCAACCCGAAGCCGCTGCCGCCGCTCGCCAATCCGAATGACCCGGATCTACCCGCCAAGGAGCTGTTCGCGCGAAAGCTGCTGCCGTCGAAGGGGCCGGCCCATGTCATCGGCTCCTACACCAAGGGCTGCATCGGCGGCGCGGAGCAGATTCCGATCAACGGTGACCATTGGCAGGTGATGCGGCTGTCGCGCAACCGCAGCTACGGTCACCCCGACATGATCGCGCTGATCAAGCGGCTCGCCGCGAAGGCGCACAAGGACGCGGGCTGGCCCGGCATTCTGGTCGGCGATATCGCCCAGCCGCGTGGCGGGCCGGCGCTGTCCGGCCATGCCAGCCACCAGATCGGTCTCGACGCCGACATCTGGCTGACGCCGATGCCGGACCGCCGGCTCTCGCGCGAGGAGCGCGAGGACATGTCGGCAGTGATGATGGTGCGCCCGGACCGGCTCGACGTCGACCCCAGGGTGTTCACGCCAGGTCACGTGCTGGTGCTGCGCGATGCGGCGCGGGAGCCCGCCGTGCAGCGCATCTTCGTCAACGCCGCGATCAAGAAGGCGTTGTGCCGCGAGGCCAAGGGCGATCGCGCATGGCTATCCAAAATCCGGCCGTGGTGGGGCCACGACTACCACTTCCACATCCGCATGCGCTGCCCTGCGGGCGACGGCGAATGCGAGGGCCAGCCGTCACAGGCCGAAGACGAAGGCTGCAAGCCCGCCGATCTCGCCTATTGGTTCTCCGACGCGGTGCTGCACCCCAAGCCGCCGCCGGAGCCGCCAAAACCGAAGCCGCCGATGACGCTGGCGCAGATGCCGGCCGCCTGCAAGGCGGTGCTGCATGCGGGCGATGCGAAGCCGTAAGGCACGCTGTCGCCTCACCCACTACTGTCGTCCCGGACAAGCGCGCCCTAAGCGCGCGCTGATCCGGGACGCCAGCGGCGATTTAGGCGCACTTGTCCCGGGATGACGAACCAGGTTTGACCTAGCGGCGCGGCCTGCTATCTTCGCTATTGCGATATCCCCGCCGGCCGTAAGCCGTCGCAAGGGACCGTGGAACAGCGCTTCCGCCCGTCGCATCTGACCCATTCGACGCCAGATTTGCGCGTGCTGCCCTGCGCGCGCGAGCTCGCACGGAGCGCATCCCATGTTTCGTCTATCAGGACTTTTCGCTGCCTTCGTCATCCTCGCCGGCGCCGCCCTCTCGCCCGCCGTGGCCGAAGACAAGACCATCACCGTGTTCGCCGCCGCCTCGATGAAGAACGCGCTGGACGAGATCGACGCCGCCTACACCGCCAGGACCGGCGTCAAGTTCAGCGTCAGCTATGCCGCAAGCTCGGTGCTCGCCAGGCAGATCGAGCAGGGCGCGCCGGCCGACGTGTTCGTCTCGGCCGACACCGACTGGATGGACTACGCGATCTCCAAGAAGACCATCAACGAGCCTTCCAGAGTCAACCTGCTCGGCAATAGCATCGTGCTGATCGCGCCGAAGGATTCCAGGATCGACAGCGTGACGATCGCGCATGGCTTCGATCTCGCCAAGCTCGCCGGCGACGGCAAGATCGCGACCGGCGACGTCAAGTCCGTGCCAGCAGGCAAATATGCCAAGGCCGCGCTGGAGAAGCTCGGCGCCTGGCAGGCGGCCGAGCCGAAATTCGCGATGGCCGAGAGCGTGCGCGCCGCGCTGACGCTGGTCGCCCGCGGCGAGGCCGTACTCGGCATCGTCTATTCCACCGACGCCAAGGTCGAACCGGGCGTGAAGATCGTCGGCACTTTCCCGGCGGATTCGCATCCCGCGATCATCTATCCGGTCGCCGCGACCACCACCGCCAAGCCGGAGACGGATGGCTATCTCGCCTTCCTGCGCTCGACGGCGGCCAAGACCATTCTGGAAAAATACGGCTTCAAGTTCCTGGTCACCCCGACGACGTGATATCTGCGGCTTGATGTCTGAGATTTCACCCGCCGAATGGACGGCGATCCTGCTCTCGCTCAGGGTCGCCATCGTTGCAACGCTGGTGGCGACGCCATTCGGCATCGCACTGGCGTGGCTGCTCGCACGGCGTGATTTCTGGGGCAAATCGCTGCTCGACGCACTCGTGCATCTGCCGCTGGTGCTGCCGCCTGTCGTCACCGGCTATCTGCTGTTGCTGACGTTCGGCCGCCGCGGCCTTGCCGGCGCCTTCCTCGCCGACCATCTCGGTATCGTCTTCGCATTCCGCTGGACTGGCGCGGCGCTCGCCTGCGGCGTGATGGCGTTTCCGCTGCTGGTGCGCCCAATGCGGCTGTCGATCGAGGCGATCGATCGCCGGCTCGAGCAGGCCGCCGAGACGCTTGGTGCTGCGCCATGGAAGGTGTTCTTCACGGTGACGCTGCCGCTGGCGCTGCCCGGCGTGCTCGCCGGCATGGTGCTGGGTTTTGCCAAGGCGATCGGCGAGTTCGGCGCGACGATCACCTTCGTTTCCAACATTCCCGGCGAGACCCAGACGATTTCCTCGGCGATCTATTCGCTGATCCAGACGCCGGACGGCGATGCCGCGGCGGGACGGCTCGTGATCGTCTCGATCGTGCTGGCGCTGGGCGCATTGATTGCCGCCGAGTGGTTCGCCCGCCGCGCCACCGCGCGGCTGCACGGAAATTGACCATGCTGCGCGTCGACATCGAAAAGCAGCTCGGCGAATTCTCGCTGCACGCATCCTTCAGCAGCGAAGGCCGTGTCATCGGCCTGTTCGGCGCCTCGGGCGCCGGCAAGACGTCACTGGTCAACATGATCGCCGGGCTGTTGCGGCCCGACCGCGGCACCATCGTGATCGACGGCGAGACCGTCGACGACACCGCGGCCGGCATCCATGTCCCGGCCTGGCGCCGTCGCATCGGCTACGTGTTCCAGGACGCGCGGCTATTCCCGCATCTCGACGTCGCGCAAAACCTCGATTACGGACGGCGGATGAACCGCCTGCCGTCCGATCCTGTCCAGCACAGGCGCATCATCGACCTGCTCGACATCGGCGCCCTGCTCGGCCGCCGCCCCGGAAGACTCTCCGGCGGCGAGCGCCAGCGCGTCGCGCTCGGACGCGCGTTGTTGGCGAAGCCGAGGCTGCTGCTGCTCGACGAGCCGCTCGGCGCGCTCGACGAGGGCCGCAAGCTCGAGATCCTGCCTTATCTGGTGCGGCTGCGGGATGAAGCCAACATACCCATGGTCTATGTCAGCCACGACGCCGCCGAGCTGCGCCAGCTCGCGACGCAGATCGTGATGCTGAAGCAGGGCCGCGTGACGAGTTTAGGCGGGGTGAAGGTGCTGACGTGAAGATGCCGTAGCCCGGATGGAGCGCAGCGCAATCCGGGACGGCGCCACCGGTGAGAGCGCACCCGGATTTCGCTTGCGCTCCATCCGGGCTACGCGGCTGCGTCATTTCAGACCTACCAACCGCGCTCGACGTTGCGCACCTCACCGGTCCTCGCGTCGACATAGACCTCCATCCAGCGGCCGGCACGGTCGCGTCCATCGACCTCCCATTCGTCGCCGAGGAAGTTCGTGTGCGAGACCGTCACGACGCCGAGATCGCTGGCGACATCCAGCGCGACCTGCATCGAGATCTGATCGCCGGTGTCATAGGCCATCGCCGGCGCCGCTGCGCCGAGTGCAAGGGCCATCGCAATCGGAAGGATGAACTTTCGCATTCGCATACTCCTGTCAGTTCAAGCCGTTACGCGGCTTAAAACGAGTGGCGCCGCGGAGCGTTCCGGGTTTCGCGGTCACGAGGCCGCGCAAATCTTCGGCGGATGCGGCAATTTGGTGGCGGTTTTGTGCGAACGGCGCCAGAGGTGCCAAGGCAGCCAAGTAGGGTGGGCAAAGGCGCGTTCTTCGCGCGCCGTGCCCACCGTCTTGTCTGCTGGTGGGCACGGCGCAAGGGCGCCTTTGCCCACCCTACGACGCGTCAAACCCCCGCCACCGAGGTCCACAGCTCCGCAAGCCTCTTCCGCAGCGCCTGCGCGCGCGTCAGCGGCGCGGGCGTATCGTCCTCTTCCGGCAGGCGCAGGCCGACGATGTTGACGCGGCCGCCGGAGATGCTGCGCGCGACCAGCACGATCTCGTCCAGCGGCAGCTCGGCGCCCTCTTTCGGCGCACGGTCGAGATGGACGTCGAAATAATCGGCGAGCGTGAGCTTGCTCTCGTCCTCGCTCACCTTCACGCCGTAGATCTCGGCGAGCTCGGCGAGCGTGTGCTCGCCGGAGACCATGAAGTCGCCGAGCAGATGCGGATCGGGCGCCGAGCTCGGCTGCATGTCGACGAAGAAGCGGTCGAGCGACTCGGCCTTTTCCGGCGGCGCCAGCAAATAGATGTAGTCCCCGGGCGCGATCGGGTCGGCTTCGGTCGGCGTCAGGATGTTCTCGTTGCGGATAACGAGCGTCGGCTTGGACCAGGACGGGATCAGGCCGCGGCGGAAATACAGGCTCTTGGGCCGCACCGGATAGCCGACCAGCTGCTGCTCGAGCTGGCCGGGCAGATCCAATTCGACGCGGCGCGGGCCGCGCTCGGCGCGCGGCAGTGCGACGTGCAGCTTGCGCGCCGCGGGCGCCAGGGTCCAGCCTTGCAGCAAGAGCGAGATGATGACGACGACGAAGGCGACGTCGAAATAGAGATAGGCCTTCGACAGTCCGACCAGCATCGGGATCGAGGCCAGGAAGATCGCGACCGCGCCGCGCAAGCCGGTCCAGGCGATGAAGATCTTTTCGCGCCAGTTGAAGCGGAATGGCATAAGGCACGCAAACACCGCAAGCGGCCGCGCGATCAGCATCAGGACGAGCGCGACGGCGACCGCCGGCAATATGCTGGCGCCGAGCCGGCTCGGCGAGACCAGAAGGCCGAGCAGCACGAACATCACGATCTGCGCCAGCCAGGTCGCGGCATCGAGGAACGTCACCACCGAATTATGCGCGCGGGTCGGCCGGTTGCCGATGATGATGCCGGCGAGATAGACCGCGAGGAAGCCGGAGGCGTGCATGATCTGCGCGCCGCCGAAGATCACGAGCGCGCCCGTGGTCACGAACGGAGCGTGCAGGCCCTGCGGCAGCGCTACCTGGTTGAGGGCGATCACGACGAGGCGGCCGCCGATGACGCCGACGATGGCGCCCAGCGCCGCCTCCAGGACGAACTCCATCAGCACATGGCCAGCCGAGCTCGAGCCGACCGAGATGTATTCCACCAGCATCAGCGTGAGGAAGATCGCGAAGGGATCGTTGGTGCCGGATTCCGCCTCCAGCGTCGCGCCGACACGCGGGCGCAGGCGCAAGCCCTGGGTATGCACCAGCAGGAACACAGCCGCCGCGTCGGTCGAGGCCACCACGGCACCGACCAGCAGCGACTCTGCCCAGTTGAGCTCGAGCGCGTATTTCGCGAACGGCGCCGTGACCACCGCGGTCAGCAGCACGCCGACGGTCGCGAGCACCACGGAGGGCGCGAGCACGGTGCGGATGCTGGCAAAGCGCGTGCGCAAGCCGCCGTCGAACAGGATCAAGGCGAGCGCGACCGAGCCGACCAGATAGGTGGTGCGGACGTCATCGAATTGCAGCTGCCCAGGGCCGGAATCGCCGGCGAGCATGCCAATGGCAAGGAAGACGAGCAGCAGGGGCGCCCCGAAACGCAGCGCGAGCAAGCTTGAGAGGATGCCGGCCATGACGAGGACGGCGCCAAGCAATATGGCGAGACTGACGGAGTCGAGGGAGGCCATCCACCTTCCGGGTACAAATAGCTAGAATTTCATCCTTATCGTCGGCGGACTCGCACGCCAACCCATTTTCGCTCCTCGCGGCAATCTGCCCGTATTTTACGGCCTTAACGCGCTTCACTTGGCGGTGTATCGATGGCCGGGCCGTGCCCTTTGTGGGATTCTGCGGCTCCCTCGAATCAATTCCTCCCCGCTTTGCCGACGAGACCGATGGACATGGACCTCAAAGACTTCATGGAGTTCGTGCAGACGACCGCGCGCAGCGTCGGGGCGGAAATCTCCTCACCCTGGTTCTACCTGCAATTCGGTCTCATCATGGCCGCGGCCGGCATCGCCTATGCCGCGGAGGCCGCCATTCGCAGCCGCGTCGACATGACGTCACTGGCGATGCGCTGGCCGCTGCCGCTCCGGCACTTCGTCCGGGTGATGGTCTCCAGCGCCTCGACGGCGGTGTTCACGCTGCTCGTGATGATCTCGCGCGTGGTGATGTACCACGCGACCTGGCCGAGCCGCAGCTATCTCCTGATGGTCGCAGCCAAGCTGGGCTTCGCCTGGCTCGTGATCCGTCTCGTGACCTCGGTGCTGCGCAACGCCTTCATCGTCAAGCTGGTGTCGATCACGGCCTGGTTCGTCGCCGCACTCTCCATCGTCGGCCAGCTCGACGCGACGGTCGACCTGCTGGATTCCTTCGCGATCGTGCTCGGCGGCCTCAGGCTGACCCCGCTCTTGGCGCTCAAGGCCGGCGCGCTGCTGCTGATCGCGCTCTGGCTCACCAACATCGCGAGCAATTTCGCCGAGAGCCGGATCAACGCCACCACCGACCTCACGCCGTCGGTGCAGGTGCTGCTGGTGAAGATCATCCGCATCGGGCTTCTTGCCGTCGCAATCGTCATTGCACTCGGCGCCGTCGGCATCGACCTGTCGGCGCTCGCAGTGTTCTCCGGCGCAGTCGGCGTCGGCATCGGTATCGGCCTGCAGAAGATCGTGGCCAATTTCATCTCGGGCATCATCCTGCTCGCCGACAAATCGGTGAAGCCCGGCGATCTCGTCACCATCGGTGACAATACCGGTCGCATCAGCGCGATGAAAACGCGCTATATCTCCGTCGCCGCCGGCGACGGCCGCGAATTCCTGGTGCCGAACGAGGATCTGGTGACGCAGAAGGTCGTCAACTGGACCTATACCGACAAGAACACGCTGGTGAAGATCGCCTTCGGCACCAATTACGACGCCGATCCCAGCCTGGTCTGCACGCTCGCCGCCGAGACCGCCGCCGCCCATCCGCGCGCGCAGAAGGGCAAGCCGCCGACCTGCATCCTGACCGAGTTCGCGGAAGCCGGCATGAAGTTCTCGCTGACCTTCTGGATCGCCGACCCCGACGGCATGGACAAGGTCAAAAGCGACGTGATGCTGGCGCTGTGGGACGCGTTCAAGCGCGAGGGCATCCGGGTTCCCTATCCCGTCCGCGAAATCCGCATCCGCGGCGGCGCCCTGCCGGTGGAAACCACCGTCGAAGTCCCGAATTAGGCCGCTTTCGCACCGAAGGCTGGCACCCTCGGCTTGCATGAAGGCCGCCAATCATTAAATTAGGGCGTGAAATCAAGCCTTTCCGCCGATATCGAGATCAGCCCCGAGAAGATTTGACACGCATGAGCTACGTCGAAGCCACCGATACCTCCCTGCGCAAGACCGGACAGATCAAGCTGCATGGGCCGAGCGCCTTTGCCGGCATGCGCAAGGCGGGGGCGCTGGTGGCGAAATGCCTCGACGAGCTCACTGACATCGTCGGGCCGGGCGTGCCGACCTCGCGCCTCGACGAATTCGTCCGCGACTTCGCCTTCAGCCATGGCGCCTATCCGGCGACACTGATGTATCGCGGCTACCGCTACTCGACCTGCACCTCGCTCAACCACGTGGTCTGCCACGGCATGCCTGGCGACCGTCCGCTGAAGGAAGGCGACATCGTCAATATCGACGTCACCTTCATCGTCGACGGCTGGTATGGCGATTCCAGCCGGATGTATGCGATCGGCCCGATCGCCCGCAAGGCCGAGCGGCTGATCGAGGTCACTTATGAAGCGATGATGCGCGGCATCGCCGCGGTGAAGCCCGGCGCCACCACCGGCGACATCGGCCACGCCATTCAGAGCTTCGTCGAGCCGCAGGGCATGAGCGTGGTGCGCGATTTCTGCGGCCATGGCCTCGGGCGCATGTTCCACGACGAGCCGAACATCATCCATATCGGCCGGCCTGGCGAGGGCGTGCAGCTCAAGCCTGGCATGTTCTTCACCATCGAGCCGATGATCAATCTCGGCAAGCCGCACGTCAAAATTCTCTCTGACGGCTGGACCGCGGTCACCCGCGACCGCTCGCTGTCGGCGCAGTTCGAGCACTCCGTCGGCGTCACCGCGACGGGCGTCGAGATTTTCACGCTGTCGGAGCGGCACGGCGAGAAGCAGATCGGCGCCTGATCGCGTTGTCCTAGCCCCGGCGGCAGAATGACGACGGTGGCCGCTTGTATGTCGCGGCAAAGGCGTCGTTGAATCTACGGATGCTGCCGAAGCCGGCCGCAAACGCAATCTCCGCCAATGTCATCTCGGTCTGGTCGATAAGCCGCTTGGCTTCCTGCACGCGGCGCGTCGCGGCGATCTCACTCGGGCTTGCGCCGGCATGACGCATGAACAGGCGGAGCAGGTGACGCGGCCCGACGCCCAGGGCTTCCGCAAGCTCGGTCATGGTCGCGCGATCGAGAAAGCCGTCATTGATCAGGCGCATGCCGCGCGCAACGGTGGTCGCCGTCCCCATCCAGGCCGGCGAGCCCGGCGCGGTTTCCGGCCGGCAGCGCAGGCACGGGCGAAAGCCGGCTCGCTCGGCGGCCGCCGCGGTCGCATAGAAGGTGACGTTCTCGGAGCGGGCCGGACGCACCGGACAGACCGGCCGGCAATAGATGCGCGTCGAGCGAACGCCGGAGAAGAACAGGCCGTCGAAAGCGCGCGCACGCGCGAGGCGCGCCCGATCGCAGGTTTCCCAGTCGAGATGCGGTGGCAGCGTCTGCCGATGCGCCGAGCCTGTCGTCATGGCGAAATCATAGTTTCAAGACGCCCCGCCGAGTAGCTGAAATCGGACTCGACCGGGCGATGAGGTCCGAATCCAGCCAGCCTGCAGCGCCGCTCCGGACCATGGTGTCGATAGATCCCGGAGCAGATCGCATGAGCACACAGGCGCAACAGACGACATCAGGACAAACCCGTCTCGCGCTCGAAATCGGACTCCTGCTGCTTCTCTCCCTGATCTGGGGCAGCTCATTCACGCTCATCAAGGTCGCGCTTCCGACGATCCCGCCCTTCACGATGGTCGCGGCGCGGGTGACGATCGCGGCCGTTCTCTTGATCTTGATCGCTCTCGCGCAGGGACATGCCCTGCCGCGCCAAGGGCCGGTGTGGGCGGCTTTCGTCGTGCAAGGGCTGCTGCAAAGCGCGCTGCCCTTCACCCTGATCAGCTGGGGCGAAACGCATATCACAAGCGGTCTCGCCGGCGTGCTCAATGCGACCCCGCCGATATTCGTGCTGGCGATCGCGATGTCGACCGGACGCGGGCGAGAGGCGATCAGCGGCCGCAAGATCATCGGTGTTGCGCTGGGCCTGGCCGGCGTCGCCCTCACCATGCGAGTTGACGCGCGCTCGGGGTTCGGCACCGCCGCGCCGCTGGCGCAGGCCGCCGTCCTGGCGGCGAGCTTCTGCTACGCGCTCGCACCGATCTGGGGGCAGCGGTTCGCGGGCCTTCCCGCGATCGTCACGGCAGCCGGCGCGATGAGCTGCGCCGCGGCCCTGATGCTGCCCATCGCCGCTATCCTCGATCGGCCCTGGACAATCGCGCCGACGATACAGGCGATCACGGCGGTGCTCGGCCTGGCGATCGTCTGCACCGCGATCGCTATGGTGATCTATTTCCGCCTGATCCATACGCTTGGTCCGCTCGGCACGACGAGCGGAAGCTACCTGCGCGCCGGCTTCGCCGTGGCGCTCGGGACCACGCTCCTTGGCGAGAGCTTCACCTGGTCGATGCTGGCCGGCATGACGTTTATCGTCATCGGCGTCATGGCGGTAACCGCCCCCATGCGGAGGCCATGAGGGCAGTGCAATTGTCGGTTGAAAAATTCCGTCGACAAGGCAATGCTGGCGGCCCATGCCCGCCAAGCCAGACCACGACAAGAGCAAGCCTGAGGACGAGCCGCACTATCTCGGCCATCGCGAGCGGCTGCGCGAGCGCTTCTACAGCGCGGGCGCGGATGCGCTCAGCGACTACGAGCTGCTGGAGATGGCGCTGTTTCCGGCGCTACCGCGGCGCGACACCAAGCCGCTGGCGAAGACGCTGATCAAGACCTTCGGCTCGTTCGCCGAGGTCGTGCATGCACCGGTGGCGCGCTTGCGCGAGGTCGACGGGGTCGGCGAGTCCGCGATCAACCAGCTCAAGTTGATCGCCGCAGCGGCGCATCGCGTCGCCAAGGGCGAGGTCAACAGCCGCAACGCGCTGTCATCCTGGAACGAGGTGATCGCCTATTGCCGCACCAGCATGGCGTTTGCCGACAAGGAGCAGTTCCGCCTGCTGTTCCTGGACAAGCGCAACCAGCTGATCGCCGACGAGGTGCAGCAGACCGGCACGGTCGACCACACCCCGGTCTATCCGCGCGAGGTGATCAAGCGCGCGCTCGAGCTCTCCGCGACCGCGCTGATCCTGGTGCACAACCACCCCTCCGGTGATCCCTCGCCGTCGCAGGCTGACATCCAGATGACGAAGGCCATCATCGACATCGCGAAGCCGCTGGGGATTGCCGTGCACGATCACATCATTGTCGGCAAAAACGGGCATGCCAGCCTGCGCGGGATGCGGTTGATCTAGAGCGTGATGAAATGAGGCTTGATCGCTCAACGACGGAGGTACGCTCCCTCTCCCGCTTGCGGGAGAAGGCTGGGGAGAGGGTGCTTCCGCAATGGGACAATCCCCATGAGGAGAAAGCCCTCACCCGGCGCTTCGCCATAGCCGAGGCTTTGCCTCGGCGTCTCTTGAGATCACGGCCGCCGAGGGCGGCCTGCGCCTCTCCCGCAAGCGGGAGAGGTGAACGAGCCGCGGGAATCGATTCAACCTAAAGCCATTCCGGTTTAGGCGTAGCGATCATGTCGGCTCGATCCAGCGCTGCACCGCCTCCGCCGTGTCGGCAGGCGTGGTGTTGAAGCAGATCGCGGCATCCGGCGCCAGGCGATGGACGAGGTTCAGCACCTTCTCGAACAGCAGCAGACGCTCCCTGGGCTCGCGCAGGCCGGCGCCGATCACGATGCAGTCGAAGCGCTCGTCGCGCAAGGCCGCCGTGACTCCGGCCTCCGCCGTGGCATCGAGATCGATCAGGCAGCTCGTGACCTCGAAGCCGAGATCGCGCAGGCGCAGGAGCTGCGCCTCGATGTAGTCGCGCACGAGCTCCGGCGTCAGCTGCGGGAATGCGCTGTAGTCGGCATTGCCGGGTTCGATACCGATCGCGAGGACGCGCTTGGCCATGCGGGGCTCCTTGCCGGACCTTCAACCTCGTCAACCGACTGACGGCCCCGCCGGTTCCCTTGGAGACGGCCGCCCGGCCGGCGCCGGTCCCCGCCCCTATCCTGCCGCTCGTTTCCCGCCGAGGATGTAAGCCAGTTCACATGCGCCCGGCAGACAAGGTGCCACATTGCGGGGGATCACGCTGGTGTCACGCGCTGATCACGCCGCCTGATCCACTCTGATCTCCGCGAACGCCCGGCCAATTTCATCATTTCGCAATTCAATGTTTTTCATTGGGAGCAGGACATGAAGGTGTCATTCGAGGCTATCAAGGACGAATACGAACGAAACTGGTCCAACATGAGGATCAGGTCCGGGCGCGCCGAGGCCGCCACCCAAGCGGCGCGCAAGGCCATCAACCACAAGGACACGTACACGGAGATCCAGAACAAGACCGACGTGCCCTGGTGGTTCGTCGCGGTGCTGCACTCACGTGAATCCAGCTTCAACTTCAACACCTATCTCGGCAACGGCCAGCCGCTGAATCGGGTGACGACAATCGTCCCCAAGGGGCGCGGCCCGTTCGCCTCGTTCGCCGAAGGCGCCGTCGATGCGCTCAGGCTCGAGGGATTCGTCGGCGCCCGCGACTGGAGCATCGCGAAGACGATGTTCCGCCTGGAGCAGTACAACGGCTTCGGCTATCGCGGCCGCGGGGTCAACTCGCCCTATCTCTGGTCGGGGTCCAACGTCTACGGCCCGCCCGAGCAAAGGGGCGGCAAGTTCGTCAGCGACGGCTCGCTCGACCCGGGCACGGTCGATCCGCAGCTCGGCGCTGCGGTGATCCTCAAGGCGATGATGGAGCTCGATGCGTCGATCACTTTCGACGGCGGCCCAACCATGCTGAGCCATCTCGAACCCGAGGAGCAGATGGCATCGACAGCGCTGTTGATGCAGAAATGCCTCAACAACCTCGGCGCCAATCCGATGCTGGACGAGGACGGCATTGTCGGTCCGAAGACCAAGGCGGCGGTGGCGCAGTTTCAGCAGCAGCACGGCATCGCCGAAACCGGCGTCCTGGATCCGATGACGGTAGCCGCCATCACGCGCGCGGCGCAGCAGCCGGTCACCCCCGCCCCGACCGTTGACCTGTCGCAGATCCTGAAGCGGCTGGAGGATCTCGCGCAAATCATGCGGGGCGGCCTGCCAGCGACAAGCACGCCGCCGGTGATCGCACCGCCGGCTGCCAACGATCCGATCACGCTGTTCGAGCGGCTTTTCGCCCTCATCAACAAGACGGCGCCCATGCCAGGACCAGTCACGCCGACAAGCCCCGCCCCGGTCGATCAGCTGAAGCAGGTCGTCGATCTGCTCAGCACCCTGCTCAACAAGGACGGCAAACCCGTGCTCGGCCAGGTCAACGGCGCGCTCGGCGAGACCATCGGCAAGCTGCTCAACGGCAAGAAGACCGCGCTCGGCCTGATCGGCTCGGTGCTCACCGCGCTGCTCTCATCGGTGACGGCGAGCCCTAATGCGGGAGGCATTGCCGGATTGCTCGGGACCATCGTGTCCGCGGTGCCGGGCCTCGGCCAGTTCGCGATGCCGATCTCGCTGGCGCTCACCGCCTGGGGCGTGCTCGGCAAGATGGAGAAATGGGCGCAAGGCACCGCGCCGCCGCCGAAGGTGACGACGTAGGCGCAATGGATGAGGCTCGGGTGCTTCTCGGGAAGCAGGCGCACTCCCTCCCCCGCTCGCGGGGGAGGGCTGTCTCCGCGACGAAGAACCCCCAAGAGGAGAGAGCCCTCACCCGGCGCTTCGCGCCGACCTCTCCCGCAAGCGGGAGAGGTTAAGAGAACCCGTGGCTCTATTGGTTCAACACTAGACCGTTTCGTTCCGGAGCACGACGACTCCGCGCACCGCGCCAGTGCCTACTGGCGCAGCATGATCAGCGGATCGGCCGTATCAGGGACGCGGCGCCACTGGGCGTTGTCGTCGGCCTCGAACTGCCAGGCTTCGCCTGCCTTCGACATCAGGATGATCTGGCCGCGCTCGAGCCGCCATTGCGTCGGGTTGAACTGCGCGATGGCCGGATCGCATTTCGGCTTGAGGAAGACCTGGAAATTGTCCGGGCTCGCTTCGGTGTTGGTCAGCGTCAGCCCGCACACCGGCTGGCCGTTGCCGCGCACCATCGACCAGTCGCCGATCATCTGGTCCATCGACTTGGCCATCGAACGCGCGGCGGCGAGGTCCTGCAGGATGTAGACGCCCTCGCCCTGGCGCAGGCCCTCGAAGATGCCGGCCTCGACCTCGGTGAAGTCGATCACGGCTTCGCCGGTCGCATCCTGCAAGCGAACGATGTCGAGGCCCTTCACGCTCCAGGCGACGATGTCCTTGGTGAAGGGCAGCGCGGTCTTGCAGGCCGGCTCCAGCTCCAGCTTGAAGCCCTGGCCCGCGGCGTCACCTTTGAGCGTGACGACGCAGGTCTTGCTGCGCTCTGTGGTCGAGAGCTCCCACTGCCCGGGCATCTGCTTCTTCAGGGTCGTCGCATCCTGCGCATGCGCGATACCGATCGCGGCCAAGCAGGCTGCGACGGCGAATGCAACGACCCGAAGACTTCTCATCAGCGCCCCTTGAACGGCGTTTCTGCAACCGGCGTCAACGGCGCCTTGCCGGCGAACCAGGATTTGAGGTTGTCGACCACGAGTTGGTCCATCGCGTTGCGAGTCACCACCGAGGCCGAGCCGATATGCGGCAGCAGCACGACGTTCTGCATGGTCTTGAGCTCATCCGGCACGTTCGGCTCGGCCGCGAACACGTCGAGGCCGGCGGCGAGGATGGTGCCCGATTTCAGCGCCTGGATCAGCGCCGGCTCGTCGACCACGGAGCCGCGCGCGACGTTGATCAGCACGCCGCGCGGGCCGAGCGCCTTCAGCACCTCGGCATTGATCATCTTGTTCGTGCTGGCGCCGCCGGGCACGATCACCATCAGCGTATCCACCGCCTTCGCCATCTCGATCAAATCGGGATAGTGCTTGTACGAGACGTCCTTGGAGGGGTTGCGCGAGTGATAGACCACCGGCACCAGCGAGGCGTCGAGCCGGCGCGCGATGGCCTGGCCGATCCGGCCCATGCCGACGATACCGACCTTGCGGTCGCGCAGCGAGCCAACGCTGAGCGGATAGTTCTGCGTCTGCCAGAGTCCGGAGCGCACATAGCGATCGGCCTTGATGAACTCGCGCAAAGTCGAGATCAACAGGCCCATCGCGACGTCGGCGACCTCCTCGGTCAGCACGTCGGGCGTGTTGGTGACGATGATGTTGTTCTCGGCAGCGTATTTGGCGTCGATGTGGTCGTAACCGACGCCGAAGCTCGCCACCATCTCCAGCTTCGGCAGCTGCGACAGCGAATCCCTGTCGGCACGCACGGTGTGATAGGTCACGGCGACGCCGCGGATCTTGTCGCGGACCGCCGGCGTCAGCCGCTCGAGATCGCCGCGCGTCTCGGCCTTGTGTACCACGAAATGATCGGAAAACCCGTTCTCGAGGATCGGCCGCACCGGTCCATAAATCAAAAGATCGATCTTTTCGGACGAAATCGAACCGGCAGCCATCAGTTTTCCTTTCCAAGCGCGCTCTCATGCCAGCGCCGTAAAACGAGGTGCGAAACTAGCGCCAGCACCCCATAGATGACAATCCCGGCCAGCGACAACAAAAGCAGCGCGGCGAACATGCGAGGTATGTTCAAGCGATAGCCCGATTCCGCGATCCTGTAGGCGAGCCCGGAGCCGGCGCCGGCCGTTCCGGCCGCGATCTCGGCCACGACCGCACCGATCAGCGACAGGCCGCCGGCGATGCGCAAGCCCCCGAGAATGTAGGGCAGCGCCGCGGGTAGCTTGAGAAAGCGCAGCGCTTGCTGTGGCGAGGCGCCGTAGAGCTGGAACAGCCCGGCCAGGTTGCGATCGACCGAGTTCAGCCCGAGGGTGGTGTTGGACAGCACCGGGAAAAAGGCAACGATGAAAGCGCAGACCACGACCGCGGTCTGCTGCTCCAAGTAGATCAGCAGCAGCGGCGCGATCGCAATCACCGGCGTCACCTGGAGCACGACGGCATAGGGGAACAGCGAATATTCCAGCCATTTCGACTGGTTGAACACGAGCGCCAGCGCAATGCCGCCGATGCTGGCGGCGACAAACCCTTCGAGCGTGGTCAAAAGCGTGGTGGCGAGCGATTGTGACAGCACCGCCCAGTCCTTGATCAGCGTCAGGACGATGATGGACGGCGCCGGCAGCACGTAAGGCGGGATCTCCTTGATGCGGACCACAAGTTCCCAGGCGAGGAGGCCAGCTGCGAACACGATGACGGGAAGCAAGAAGCGCATCGCGCGCTGCGCGCGGAACGATTTTACGGGCACCGGAGCTTGCGCGTTCATAACGTCGATTGTCCCGAATAGGACGGCGCCAGCGCGGCCGACACCCTGCGGCAATAATCGGAATAGGCGGCCGAGGTGCGAAACTCCTCGCCGCGCGGCTCGACCGTCTCGATGCGGATGTCGGCCTGGATGCGGCCCGGCCGCGCCGTCATCACCACGACGCGCTGCGACAGATAGACGGATTCGAACACCGAATGGGTGACGAAGATGACGGTCTTGCCCAAGGCTCGCCACAGCGCGAGCAGGTCGTTGTTGAGACGGAAGCGCGTGATCTCGTCGAGCGCGGCGAACGGCTCGTCCATCAGGAGGATATCGGGATCGGTGACGAGCGCGCGGGCCAGCGACACCCGCATCTTCATGCCGCCGGAAAGCTCGCGCGGAAAGGCGTCGGCAAAATCGGCGAGCCCGACGCTGGCCAGCGCCGCGTCGGCACGCGCGCGCCCCTCCGCCTTCGGCACGCCCGCGAGCTTCAAGGGCAGCCGCACGTTCTCGCGCACGTTGCTCCATGGCATCAAGGTCGGCTCCTGAAACACGAAGCCGATGCCATGGCCCGGCTGCACCTCGCCCTCGTGCCGGGCCACCCGCACCGTGCCTGATGAGGACGCGCTGAGCTCGGCGATCAGCCGCAACACCGTCGATTTGCCGCAGCCGGACGGTCCCAGCAGCGAGATGAATTCGCCCTTGCGGACAGTGAGGTCGAACGGGCCGAGCGCCATGACGCCGTTGTCATAGACCTTCGTCACGCCGCGCAGGCTGACGGCGAGCGCCGTCAGGCTGGCCTCGACGGCGGGCGAGGTTTTGCTCTCTACCATCGCGCGCTGGTTCTGGTGAGGCTCGGTCGAGCGGCGTCCTTCACCTCTCCCCAACGGGGAGAGGTCGCGCCGCAGGCGCGGGTGAGGGGGAAGAGGTCCCACGAAAGACTGCAACCCCTCACCCGCATCGCATCTAACGATGCGATGCGACCTCTCCCTTCGGGAGAGGTGGACGATGCCGATGCAGCTTGGTCCAATCTCAGCATGCGTTACGGCTTGTTCGGGCGGAGCTCGACGCCGACGCCCTTGTTGACGAAGCGCAGCGTGTAGGATTTGCGGAAGTCGAGATCCGCCTTCACCACGCCGGCCTTCACCATCTTGTTGAAGAACGAGGCATAGCGCTCGTCGCTCATCGCGCCGATGCCGTTCTTCAAGGAGTCCCCGGAATCGACGATACCGTGCTCCTTCATCTTGGCCACGGAATAGGCCAAAAGATCGTCGGTCATCTCCGGATTGAGCTGCTTGATCATGGCATTACCGGCGGAATTGTCGCGGTAGATGTAATTGTACCAGCCGATCATGGAAGCATCGACGAAGCGCTGGACCAGGTCAGGCTTCTTCTCGACGATGTCGCGGCGGGTCTCGATCAGCGTCGAATAGGTGTTGAAGCCGTAATCGGCGAGCAACAGCACGTTGGGCTTGAAGCCGGCGGCCTTTTCCACGGCAAACGGCTCGGAGGTGACGTAACCCTGCATGGCGCTCTTGGGATTGGCGATGAAGGGCTGCGGATTGAAATTGTAGGGACGGACGTTCTTCTCGCTGAACCCGTATTCGGACTTCAGCCATTGGTAGTAGCTGGTCATGCCCTCCTTGGAGACGAACATCGTCAGTGGCTTGAGATCCTCGATCTTGCCGACCTTCGCGTCCGGATGCGTCAGCATTACCTGTGGATCCTTCTGGAAGATCGCGGCGATGGTGACGACGGGGACGTTGTTGGCGATCGCATCGAATGACATCAGCGTGTTCGCGGCCATGAAGAAGTCGATCTTGCCGGCGATCAGCAGCATCCGGTTGTTCTCGTTGGGACCACCGGGGACAATGGTGACGTCGAGCCCGTATTTCTTGTAAGTGCCGTCGGCGACAGCCTGAAAGAAGCCACCATGCTCGGCCTCCGCGACCCAATTGGTGCCGAAGGTGACCTTGTCGAGCGTTTCAGCGCGCGCCGGCGCAAGGGAGGCGATAGCGGCCAACAAGCTCGCCGTTAACGCTCGCCGCAGATGAGAGGGGGTCATGATGGCACTCCGTCGATCGTGGCTGGCCGATGTGAAGGCAACGCGATAAAACCGCATGACATCAGGGGACGCGAGCCGGCCAGGCCTGCGTCCCCCTCATACCCCAAATTACGTGACAAATTCGGGCAAGGAAACCTTGATGACGCCGCTCCGCGACTGGATCGACATCGACTGGGCTCATGCGGGCCCAGCGGAGGTGTCGCGCTGGATCGCGGTGCTGCCGCTGGCGGCGACCGAGCAGCATGGCCCGCATCTGCCTGTTACAACCGACGTGCTGATCGCGGACGCCTATCTGACGCGCGTGCGCGCGCTATTGCCCGCACATGTTCCGGTCAGTTTCCTCCCCGTCGAGCCAATCGGGATTTCCACCGAGCATATCGACTATCCGGGCACGCAGACGCTGCCGACTGAAGTTGCACTGAAGCGATGGACCGGGATCGGCGCGGAGGTTGCACGCCGCGGCGTGAAGAAGCTCGTCATCATCACCAGTCATGGCGGCAACAGCGCGGCGATGATGCTGGTCGCGCAGGATCTGCGCGCGCATCACAAGCTGTTCGTGGTGACGACGTCATGGTCACGGCTCTCAGGCGCGGAGAAATTGTTCCCGGCCGAGGAAGTGCGCCACGGTATTCACGGCGGCGCGGTCGAGACCTCGATCATGCTGGCGCGCTATCCGGATCAGGTGCGCAACGATGCGATCGCAAATTTTCCCGCGAGCAGCATCGCGATGGAGAAGCAGTATCGCTGGCTGTCGACGCAGCGGCCCGCGCCGTTCGCCTGGCAGGCGCAGGATCTGAACGCCAGCGGCGCAGTCGGCGATGCGACGCTGGCCGTGACCGAGAAGGGCGAGCAGCTGATCGATCAGGGCGCAACGGCGTTCTGCGAGCTATTGACTGAAGTCGATAACTTCGACGTGAACAGGCTCGCGAAGGGGCCCCTCGGCTAGCCGGCATCCTCCTGGATTCGTTCAGGAAAGATCGATTCTCCGCGACCATATTTCCAGTGTTCGAACCGGACGCGAGGAGCCTCCGTCCAACTGGGCACGCGGGCCACAACGGACCGCCTCAACCCCGGATGGAGTATCACATGTCGATCAAGACCAAGATTGCCGCCGCAGCTCTCGCTGCCCTCACCGTGACCGGCAGCATCGTGTCCGCCACCTCCTCGGCCGAAGCCAAGCAGCCCGGCTGGGTCTGGGGTATCGGCGCCGGCATCGCCACCGCCGCTGTCGTCGGCTCCGCGATCGCCGCCAGCAACGACCCCTATTACTACGGCTATCACCGCTGCGGCTGGGTCGCCCAGTACAACGCCTTCGGCCAGTACGTCGGCCGCGCTCGTACCTGTTACTGATCTAGCTACCTGAGGCCGATCTCCTCGTGGATCCTGCGTCCGACACGGGCGCCTCATCCACCCCGTGTCGTGCCCCCGACCCGCCCGGCTGTCCCCCCGGGCGGGTCATCCATTTTGGGGCGTGCGAATTTGTTGCAGCGGCGTCACATAGCGGTGCGAACCATCCTCTTCGGCAATGCGTGTCAGTTGCTATTGCGAATTAATCGCAATAAGGTTTGTAGGGTTCGGGAACTTGGGACGAAGCCGGGTCAAATCGAGATCATCTGGCCTGCTCGCGTGGGTAACCGATGCCTGATGACAGAATCGCCGCGACTGGGCAGGGATATCGCGGCGGGTGGACACATTCGCGTTTTGGGGGCGTGCGTTTTTGGCGTTGAGAAGTCACAGACACCGGTGCTTGCGAACGGCCGCGGCGATCGCCACGGGCGTGCTGGCTTTTCCGACCGCCGGACGCGCGGCCGATCTGCCGCTGAAGGCGCCGGCGCTGAGAGCAGTCTATGACTGGACTGGCCTCTATATCGGCGCACATGCCGGCTATAGTCGCGGCTCGTCGCACTTTGCCCTCAATGACGGCACCGCGCTCAACGACAGCGGCGTCTTCAGCGGCATGATCGGCGGCGTTCAGGCTGGCTACAACTACCGCCTCAATTCCGGCTGGCTGGTCGGGGTCGAAGGCGACTTCTCGTTTCCCAACTACATCACCTCGAATTCGATCGTCTCGTTCCTGACGACGCCCGCCAACACCGTCACGCAGCAATGGGACTACACCGCAAGCCTGCGCGGCCGGGTCGGCTACACCAGCGGCCCGTGGCTCGTCTATGCCACCGGCGGCTTTGCCTGGATGGGCGAGCGCTATTTCGACACGCCGGCCTCCGGCGCCGAAGTGCCAAAGATCCTGAACACGCGGCCCGGCTGGATCGCCGGCGCCGGCGTCGAATACGGTTTCGCGCCGCATTGGAGCGCACGGCTCGAATATCTCTACAGCCGCTTCGACGGCGCCAATGTCGCGTTCTCGACCGGGGCTCAATACAGCTCCTCGTCACTCGACTTCCAGCAGGTCAGGCTCGGCCTCAACCGCGAGGTCGATTGGCCCGGCGTGCCGAGCTACAACCCGAACAGCTCGCTGACCGACACGGAATCCGATCGCTGGGAGATTCACGGCCAGAGCACCTATCTGCCGCAAGGCTATCCGTCATTCCCGGCGCTCTATACCGGACCGAACTCGCTGTCGCCGTCGCGGCAGGCCAAGGCGACGTGGAGCAACAGCCTGTTCCTGAACGCGCAGCTGTGGGACGGCGGCGAGGTCTATTACAACCCCGAGCTACTCCAGGGATTTGGACTGAACGACACGGTCGGCGCGGCGGGCTTCCCGAACGGCGAAGCGCAGAAGTCGAACTTCCCCTATCCGCACTACAACACCTCGCGCCTGTTCGTGCGCCAGACGTTCGGATTTGGTGGCGAGCAGGAAGAGCTCGCGAGCGGACAGCTGCAGTTGGGGCAGAAGGTCGACGTGTCGCGCCTCACCCTGCAGGCCGGCAAGTTCGCGGTGGTCGACGTGTTCGACGGCAACGCCTACGCCAAGGACACCCGCAAGGACTTCATGAACTGGTCGCTATGGGCGCCCGGCGCCTTCGACTATTCCGCCGACAAGGTCGGCCTCACCTACGGCGTCACCGCCGAGCTCAACCAGAAGCACTGGGCGCTGCGTGGCGGCTATTTCCTGATGGTCTCCGAGTCCAACTCGAATCATTTCGACACCAGGGTCGGAGAGCGCGGCCAATATGTGCTCGAGCTCGAAACGCGCTTCTCGCTGCTGGGCCAGCCCGGCAAGCTCAGGACCATGGGCTGGCTCGACAGCGCCAACATGGGCAGCTTCCGCGAGACGCTGGACAATCCCGCGCTCAATCTCGACATCACGCAGACCCGACGCGGCCGTGTGAAGTACGGCTATGTGCTCAACCTCGAGCAGGCGATCACGGACGATGTCGGGCTGTTCGGCCGCTGGAGCTGGAACGACGGCCGGTTTGAAACGCTGGCCTTCACCGACATTCATCGCAGCCTGTCCGCGGGCTTGTCGATCAAGGGCACGAGATGGGGCCGGCCCGATGACGTGATCGGCATCGGCGGCGCCGTCAACGCGATTTCGCAGGACTATCGGGACTTCCTCGCTGCCGGCGGCCTCGGCGTTCTCGTCGGCGACGGCGCGCTCAACTACCGCAAGGAGCGCATCCTCGAAACCTATTACGCCTACGCGCTGAACAAGAACATCACCCTCACTGCCGACTACCAGCTCATCGTCAATCCCGCCTACAACGCCGATCGCGGACCGGTGTCGGTGTTTTCGGGGCGGCTGCACGGCGAGTTCTAGGCGCGGTTCGATTCCCTAAGGCGGGGCGGCGGCGGTTCACCTCTTCCGCAAGCGGGAGAGATCGGCGCGAAGCACCTGGTGAGGGCTTTCTCCGCTTGGGGATTGTCCCATTGCGGAAACACCCTCTCCCCGCCCCTCTCCTGCAAGCGGGAGAGGGAGTGCACCTCCCTCGTCGCAGCATCGAGCCTCATATGATGATGCCTTGGCAGTCGGGCGGCAAAGTGCGCGCCTCGTCCCTCGAGGCGCCCACTTCGGGGGCTCCTCGGAATAGGCTAACCAAAATTTCCCGACTCTCAAGCTTGAGACGGCTGCTCTCGCCGGATAGCGACCTCGCCGACGCCAGCACGAAGATCCGTCCGATATAGGGAACACGAAGGCTGGCGACGTGCTGGCTGGCCATCAGCGTCGCGCCATAAGCGTCGACCTATCCCGCACGGGTGCCCCCGGGGTGACGGAACGCGCAGAATTGGCAGCACTTCCTCACTGAATACCTATATCAATGGGGTGCGCCGCCATCCGGCCACACTTACTTACCTCTGGAACGTCAATGCTCTCGCTGGAACTCGTTATCGTCGTCGTCCTGATCGTCATCAACGGCCTGCTCTCCATGTCCGAGCTGGCCGTGGTCTCGTCGCGTCCGGCGCGGCTGTCGCTGCTCGCGGCCAAGGGCGTGCGCGGCGCCGAGCGGGCGCTGACGCTGGCGGCTGATCCCGGCAAGTTCCTGTCGACGGTGCAGATCGGCATCACGCTGGTCGGCGTGCTCTCCGGCGCGTTCTCGGGTGCGACACTCGGGCAGCGGCTGACGCAATGGCTGCTCGAGCTCGGCCTCTCCTCAGGGCTTGCCGACATCGTCGGGGTCGGCATCGTGGTCACACTGATCACCTACGCCACCTTGATCGTCGGCGAGCTGGTGCCGAAGCAGGTCGCGCTGCGCGACCCCGAAAGCATCGCGGTCCGGGTCGCGCCCGCAATGCACGCGCTCGCGAAGATATCGCTGCCGCTCGTCTTTCTGCTCGACGTCTCCGGCAAGCTGATCCTCACGCTGCTCGGCCGCGGCGGCAGGGCCGAGGAGAAGGTCTCGGAGGACGAGATCCATCACCTCGTCAGTGAGGCCGAGAGCGCGGGCGTGCTCGAGCCCGGCGAGAAGGAGATGATCGCGGGCGTGATGCGGCTCGGCGACCGGCCGGTCGGCGCCGTCATGACACCGCGCACGGAGGTCGACGAGATCGACCTGAACGACGATCCGGCCACCATCCAGGAGGTCATCGCCAAGAGCCCGCATTCGCGCTTTCCCGTCTCCGACGGCGATCGCGACAAGCCGATCGGCGTGCTCCAGGCCAAGGATCTGCTGGTTGCCTATATGAACGAACGTAACCCCGACCTGCGCGCGCTCGTGCGCGAGGCCCCCGGCATTCCGGTGTCGGCAGATGCGCGCGACGTGCTGACCATCCTGAAAGCGGCTCCGGTTCACGTCGGCTTCGTCTATGACGAATACGGCGCCTTCGAAGGCATGGTGACGGCCGCCGACATCCTCGAGTCGATCGTCGGCGCCTTCCATTCCGAGGAAGGACCGCCCGAGCCGGCCTTCATCAGGCGCGCCGACGATTCGCTCCTGATCTCCGGCTGGATGCCGGTCGACGAGTTCGGCGAGCTGCTCGGCGTCGAATTGCCGCCGCACCGCTACAACACGGTCGCAGGCCTGGTGCTGCAACAGTTCAACATGCTGCCCAATGTCGGCGACGCCTTTGATTTCGGCGGCTGGCACATCGAGGTGGTCGATCTCGACGGGCGGAGGATCGACAAAATCTTGGCGAGCCGGCGAGAGGCGCAGGCAGCGGCGTGAGGCACTGTCTCGACTGTCATCCCGGGCGAGGCGGAATTTATCCCCCTCACCCGAACCTCACCCCGATCCGCTTTTCCTTGCGCCAGACCACGGTGCAGGGCAGATGCCTGCCGTCGGCCTGGACGAACAGGGTGAAATGTTCGGGGATGCCGACGGGGCTCGTGACGTCGAGTGCGGCGCCGGTCTCCGAGAGATTGCGAATGGTGCAGTCGATCGCGCCGCCGCCGAACTCGATCGTTCCGGCCTTCAGCACCCGATGTCGGGCTTTGTTGCGTCGCTCGTCCATGGGGCGAATCTACACCCAAAGTTGAACCGGACGCTAAGCCGGTCCTCCGCTCGGAGCAATTTTACGTGGCGCAGGGCTGCCTGTTGTAGCCGGCATCTCACAGCGCCGGCTGGAACGTATCGGAGCGCGCCATCTTCCAGGCGTCGCGGAAGCGCGGATCTTCCGTGCCTTCGAGCAGCTCGCCTGGGCGCAGCGCCGGATAGAGCTGCGCGAAGGACTTCACCTGGGTCGTCGACGTCCGTTGGCTGAAATGGATCGGCCGCAGCTGCTGCGGATGTTCGAGGCCGGCCGCGGCGATCAGCTCGGTCAGCGAGTGCAGCGTCGCATGGTGATAATTGTGCACGCGGTCGATCTTGAGCGGCACGTACAGCGCGCGCGCCCGCGTCGGGTCCTGCGTCGCCACCCCGGTCGGGCAGCGGTCGGTGTGGCAGTTCAGCGACTGGATGCAGCCGAGCGAGAACATGAAGCCGCGCGCCGAATTGCACCAGTCGGCGCCGATCGCCATCGCGCGCGCCATGTCGAAGGCGGTGGCGATCTTGCCGGAGGCACCGATCTTGATGCGGTCGCGCGCATTGATGCCGACCAGCGCGTTGTGGACGAAATTGACGCCCTCGCGCATCGGCATGCCCAGATGGTCCATGAACTCCAGAGGCGCCGCGCCGGTGCCGCCCTCATTGCCGTCGACGACGATGAAATCGGGATAGATGCCGGTCTCCATCATCGCCTTGCAGATCGCCAGGAATTCCCAGGGATGGCCGATGCACAGCTTGAATCCGGCCGGCTTGCCGCCGGACAGGCGGCGCATCTCCGCGATGAACTGCATCATGCCAACCGGCGTGGAGAAGGCGCGGTGCGAGGCCGGCGAGATGCAATCCTCGCCCATGGCGACGCCGCGGATCTTGGAGATCTCCTCCGAGACTTTGGCCGCCGGCAGCACGCCGCCATGGCCCGGCTTGGCGCCCTGACTGATCTTGAGCTCGACCATCTTGATCTGGTCCTCGCTGGCGACGCGTGCGAACGCCTCGGGGTCGAAGGAGCCGTCGAGGTGGCGGCAGCCGAAATAGCCGGAGCCGATCTCCCAGATGATGTCGCCGCCCATCTCGCGGTGATAGGGGCTGACGCCGCCCTCGCCGGTGTCGTGCGCGAAGCCGCCCTTCCTGGCGCCGGCGTTCAGCGCCCGCACCGCATTCGGGCTGAGCGCGCCGAAGCTCATCGCCGAGATGTTGAACACCGAGGCCGAATAGGGCTTTGCGCAATCCGGCCCACCGATCACGACACGGAATTTTTCCTTGGCATGCGGCTTCGGCGAGACCGAGTGATGCATCCACTCGTAACCCTCGCGGTAGACGTCCTCCTGGGTGCCGAACGGACGCTTGTCGAGCTCCATCTTGGCGCGCTGATAGACCACCGCGCGGGTGTCGCGCGAGAACGGCATGCCGTCCTTCTCGCTCTCGAAGAAATACTGCCGCATCTCGGGCCGGATCTCTTCGAGCAGGAAGCGGATATGCGCGGAGATCGGGTAGTTGCGCAGCACCGCGTGGCTCTTCTGCAGGAGATCGCGGATGCCGAGCAGCGTCAGCGCGCCGAAGATCAGGATCGGGACCAGCAGAATGTCGAAGATCTTGCGGTCGACGATGCCGATGCCGATCAAGAGCGCGGTGACCACCGCGCACATCGTCAGCACGATGAAGCGCGGCGAGAAGGGCAGCAGCAGGGTTTCGAAGATCCCCTCTTCCGCCAGCGGCAGGCGTTTCGGAGCTTCCTGCGTCTTGTTGTCGTCGGCCACGATCCCATCCTCTCGCCAGCATGAGGCGGTACGATACGCCTTTGCCTGTCATACGGATATGACGCGGCCCTTGTTTCAGGCTAGCGAATTCGGCCGAGACAAATCAATCAGCCCAATGGGCGGGGTTTTGCGATGCAGCAGAGGGACGGGGCTGGATTAGCCTGCAAGCGCCCGCCAGCTAGGCAGTGTCCCGGGCAAGCGAAAGCGCAGACCCGGGACCCAGAATGCAACACCATACGATGCGGCGAGATCGGCCCCGGCTCTGCAGCGCAGCGCTGAAAGGCGCTGCGCTGCGTCCGGGGCACGAGTGCGTGGCGCTCAGCGCTCGACGAAGGCCTTCTCGATCACGAAATGGCCGGGCTTGTTGCCGCTTCCTTCGACGAAGTCGCGGCTCTCGAACATCGCCTTCAGCTCTTCGAGCATCGCCGGGCTGCCGCACATCATGATGCGGTCGGTTGCGATGTCGAGCGGGCCCTGGCCGATGTCGTTGAAGATCTGCTCGGAGTTGATGAGGTCGGTGATGCGGCCGCGGTTCTTGAACGGCTCGCGGGTCACGGTCGGATAATAGACGAGCTTGTCCGCGAGCAGCTCGCCGAACAGCTCATCCTCGCGCAGGGTCGCGACGAGCTTCTCGCCATAGGCGAGCTCGGAGACCTGGCGGCAGCCATGCACCAGCACGATCGACTCGAACTGGTCGTAGACCTCGGGGTCCTTGATCAGGCTGGCGAAGGGCGCAAGGCCCGTCCCGGTCGAGAGCAGCATCAGCCGCTTGCCGGGAAGCAGGTTGTCGGTGATCAGCGTGCCGGTCGCCTTGCGGCCGACCAGGATGGTGTCGCCTTCCTTGATCTTCTGCAGGCGCGAGGTCAGCGGGCCGTCCTGCACCTTGATCGAGAAGAACTCGAGCTGCTCCTCGTGGTTGGCGCTCGCCATGCTGTAGGCGCGCAGCAGCGGACGGCCGTCGACCTCGAGGCCGATCATGGCGAACTGGCCGTTCTGGAACCGGAAGCCGGTATCGCGCGTGGCGCGGAAGCTGAACAGCGTGTCGGTCCAGTGGTGGACGGAAAGAACCTTCTCTCGGTAAAACGCGCTCATGATTTTCGATATTCCGAATAATTGCGGTTTTAGGGCAAAAGCGTTGCCCGGCCCTGAAATTGAGGCGGTCACCATTTGCCATGGCGGAGGATTTCGCGTGTGTGATCTACGCCATTGAGAGCAATAATCAACCTCGTTCCGAATGCAATTGATGCCGGTCAAACCGGCATTTGCGGCAGAACTGGTCACATCATTAATGAATCTGCTGCCGGGCAGGCGCGGAGGGCAATTTCTTTCCTCCCTGATGCCTGGTTGGAGCACTTAATTTCCGTCGCGCTCGCGAGAATTTCATTAAGAATAGCTCTGATTTTCATCCCGATTGGCGCCAATTCCCGCATTTTTGCGGCTTTTGGCGACAGGAGCGACGAAGGACCATGACAGGCGGCGAGCGAATCTTCGTTCAGGCGATCAGGCGCTATTGCGCGGACCACGGCATCGCGGTCGATGTCCGCTCCGGCGGCTGGCTGATCGCGATGCGCCGGGGACCGAGGCGCCACTTCGCCTTCGGCTACGACATCGGCCTCAACAGCGCCATCGCCCACCGCCTCGCCAACGACAAATCGGCCACCGCCGAGGCCTTGGCGCTGGCGGACGTGCCCTGCATTCCCCACCAGCTCTTCCTCAACCCGAGGCTGGGCCAGAATGTCGTTGGCGCCGCCTGGCGAGAGGCAATGATTGGGCTGCTTCGCGACCATCCGCAGGGCGTGGTGGTGAAGCCGAACGAGGGGACATCGGGGCGCTCAGTGTTCAAGGTGACGACGGAGGCGGAACTCGACCACGCGGTCGGCGAGGTTTTCTCGATGAGCACAGGACTCGTGATCTCGCCCTATGTCGCGATCGAGAACGAGGTCCGTGTGGTGCTGCTCGATGATCGCCCCCTCGTCGTCTACAGCAAGCAGCGTGGCAGGGATTGGCGACACAATCTCGATGCCGGCGCAAAGCCGGTGCTGCTGGAGAACGGCGAGGTTCGCACGGCCTGCGTGAAGCTCGCGATCGATGCTGCGCGCGCCATTGGCATCGCCTTTGCGTCCATCGACGTGGTCCGCGCCGACGGTGGTTGGCGCGTGCTCGAGATCAACTCCGGCGTGATGATGGAAACGTTGGGCAAGCTGCATCCGGATCTGGTGCAGGCGACGTATGACGCGGCGCTGGATCGGGTGTTTGGGGGAAGCCGCTGAGCGCCACGCGCACGCTGCAATACCTTCTCCCCTTGTAGGAGAAGGTGGCGCGAAGCGCCGGATGAGGGGTCTGTCTCCGCGAACCCGGTAAGCGTCGAACGCGCGGAGAGAGACCCCTCACCCGTCTCGCCGCTATCGCGACGAGCCACCCTCTCCCACAAGGGGAGAGGGTGCACCGAGATCGCCGCGCGAGCGTTACAACAACATCTCCTCTAATTATTCGCGCCCGCAGAATCGTCCATGGCCTTGAAGGCCTCTTCCAGTTGCAGCGAGATCGGCACGTTCAGGCGTTCGCCTGTGGGCAGCCTCGCGGTGAACCATTTGTTGTAGAGCGGGACGAGGTCGCGGTTGGAGCCGAGCTTGCGGAAGGCCCGCTCGACTACGGCGGAGAGTTGCGGCTCGCCTTTCCTGAACATGATGCCATAGGGGTCGTAGGACAGATAGTCCCCGATCACGCGAAAATATTCCTGCGCCTTGTGGCGGGCGATCAGGCCGTAGAGCAAGATGTCATCGGTCGCGAACGCATCCGCCTTGCCGTCGTTCACCATCCGGAACGACTGCTCATGATCCGGCGCGGTCACGATGTTGAGGCCGAGCGAGAGCTTCTTGTCGACGGCGTGCATCGCCTGCTCGTTAGTGGTGCCCTTGGTCACCACCACGGTCTTGCCCTTGAGATCGGTGACTCCAGTAACGTTAGAGGCCTTCGGCACCATCAGCTTGGTGCCGGCGACGAACATCAGCGGCGAGAAGGCGACGCGCTTGCCACGCTCGGCATTGGCGGTGGTCGAGCCGCATTCGAGGTCGATCTTGTTCTGCAGCACGGCGTCGATCCGGTCGTCCGAGGTGACCTTGACGTACTCGATCCTGAGATTGGGATCGTCGACCTCGACGCCGATCTCCTCGACGATGGCCTCGCAGAGCTCGAGGCTGTAGCCGATCGGGCGGCCCGACTGATCGAGGAAGGAGAACGGCGGCGAGCTCTCGCGATAGCCGAGCCGCACGGCATGCGCCATCTTGATGGCCGACAGCGTCGGGCTGAGCCCTTCGCTGCCGCCGGTCTGTGCGACCGCTGTGGTCGCGAGCAACGATGCTGCCGCGACCCACAGGACGCCGCCGATCACTGACCTCGCCAGTGTCTGGCCCATGGTTCGCTCCTATCCATGGCCGGCCATCGCAGGCACTTCGCCCGGAACCATGTCCTCAGGCACGAGGTCGCCCGGTTCAAGCGCATGCTCGGGCCCGAGCTCGCCTTCCCATTTCGCCACCACCGAGGTCGCAAGCGTGTTGCCGATCACGTTGGTGGCGCTGCGACCCATGTCGAGGAAGGTATCGATGCCCATGATCATCAAGAGGCCCGCCTCGGGGATGTTGAACTGCGCCAGGGTTGAGGCGATCACCACGAGGGAGGCACGCGGCACGCCGGCGACGCCCTTCGAGGTGATCATCAGCGTCGCCAGCATCGCGAGCTGGGTGCCGAGCGGCATGTCGATGTGATAGCTCTGCGCGATGAAGATGCTGGCGAAGGTGCAGTACATCATCGTGCCGTCGAGATTGAAGGAATAGCCGAGCGGCAGCACGAAGCTCGAGATCCGCGACGAGGCACCGAAGCGATTGAGCCCCTCCAGCGTCTTCGGATAGGCCGCCTCCGAGCTCGCGGTCGAGAACGCGATCATCAGGGGCTCGCGGATCAGCTTCAAGAGATGGCTGTAGCGTGGACCGATCACGATGAAGCCGACGATGACCAGAATGGTCCACAGGATCGCCAGCGAGAGATAGAAACCGCCCATGAACACGACGAGCTTCCAGAGCACGGCGAGGCCGTTCTTGGCCACCGTCGCAGTGATCGCGGCCCATACTGCGAGCGGTGCGAACAGCATCACGTAGCTCGTCACCTTCAGCATGATGTGGCCGACATCGTCGATCAGCGCGAGGATCGATTTGGAACGTTCAGGCATCGCGCCCATCGCCACCGAGAAGAAGACGGCGAAGATCACGATCTGGAGGATCTCGTTCTGCGCCATCGCGTCCGCGATCGAGGTCGGGATCAGATGGGTGAGGAATTTCTCGATCGAGAAGGCCGAGACCGGTAGCCCGGTCGATTGACCCGCCGCGGGCAGCGTGCCGGGGAAGTTGGCGCCGGGCTGCAGCAGATTGACCATGATCAGGCCGAGCAGCAGCGAGACGAAAGACGCGCTGACGAACCAGCCCATGGTCTTGGCGAAGATGCGGCCGAGCTTGGAGCCCGAGCCCATATGGGCGATGCCGCCGACCAGAGTCGCGAACACCAAGGGCGCGATGATCATCTTGATCAGGCGCAGGAACATCATAGCGATCAGGTTGATGGAGGACGCCCAATCGGCGCGCGTGTCGGGCAGGAAATTGTAGATCGCCGAACCCATGATGATGCCGAGCACCATCGCCGCCAGAATGTATTGCGTGAACCTGTTGGACATCGCCTACCCCCACATACACCGGCGCTTCATGATGTCGCAGATACGGCGACGACGCAACACGCTTTGCGTGTGGTCGCGTTTTCAGGATGTTCCCATTGTGAAATGGAACGCAGCGATCTAGCCTTCATGCAGCGCACAACACATGCGGCCTGCACGATTTGTTTGCGGCGACTGCATCAATAATCGCCAAGACAATCAAAGAGGGAATGCCATGAGCGGACACATCAATCGCCAGATTCTGCTGGTGGAAAAACCCAGCGGCAAGCTTGGCCCCGAGCATTTCAAGATGATGGATGGCACGGTACCGGAGCCAAAGGATGGCGAGGCCCTGCTGCGCGTGCGTTACATCTCGCTCGACGCCGCCAACCGCGCCTGGATGCACGGCGCGACCTATCGCTCCGCCGTCGAAGCCAACAGCGTGATGGCCGGCGGCGCCATCGCGGAGGTCGTCAGCTCGAACGTGCCGGAGCTTGCGGCGGGCGACATCGTGTTCGGCGACACCGGCTGGCAGGAATTTGCCGCAGTGCCGGCAAAGCATCTCACCAAGATGCCGAAGCTCGAGCCGATGACCCATCTGCTCAGCGTGTTCGGCATCGCCGGCCTCACTGCCTATTTCGGTCTCCTGGAGATCGGCAAGCCCAGGGAGGGCGAGACGGTCGTGGTCTCTGCGGCTGCGGGCTCGGTCGGCTCGCTCGTCGGACAGATCGCAAAGATCAAGGGATGCCGCGTGGTCGGCATCGCCGGTGGCACTGATAAGTGCAACTGGCTGACCTCCGAGCTCGGCTTCGATGCTGCCGTGGACTATAAGGACGGCGCGGTGTTCAAGGCGCTGCGCGCCGCCGCCCCTGACGGCATCGACGTCTATTTCGACAATGTCGGCGGCGACATTCTGGAAGCCTGCCTGCCGCAGATGAACAATTACGGCCGCATCGCCTGCTGCGGCGCGATCTCGCAATATGACGGCGCGCCTGCCGCGCACGGCCCGCGCGGCGTGCCCGGGTTGATCGTGGTCAAGCGGCTCGTCATGCAGGGCTTCATCGTGATGGATTACATGAAGGAGAGCCAGCGCGCGCTCGCCGACCTGCAAGCCTGGGTCAAATCCGGCAAGCTGAAGGTGCAGGAGGACATCATCGACGGCCTCGAGAATACGCCGAAAGCGCTGATCGGACTGCTCGCGGGCGAGAACCGTGGCAAGCGCATGGTGAAACTGTAGCGTCGCCTCACAGCGTCGTCCTTGGACACAATCTGCTTGCGGTAGCGGACAAAGCGGCCAATGATGCCATGCACCGCATGGCTCGCGACGATTGCAATCGCATCACCTTTTTTAGAGCGCCGAACGGTCATTTGAACGCTCCAGCTATAGGGCAGGGACTCATACCGATGTTCGAGACATTGAAGCATGGCTCCACGCGCAGCGCATTGCTGGCGGCAGTGCTGTTCGCAACTGCAACAGTCGCCGTCGCGCAAACGCCGACCGACGCCCAGAAGCGCGCTATCCGCTCCGCATGCCAGTCGGACTTCATGGCGCACTGTTCGAGCGTGACGCCCGGTGGCGCGGAAGCGTTTCAATGCCTGCAGAAGAACATGTCCAGCCTGTCATCGGGATGCCAGACCGCCGTTCGCGCACTCGAGCCGCCAGCGGCACCGAAGGCTGAAGCCGCTCCCGCCGCACCGAAGACTGAAGCCGCGCCGGCGGCACCCGCCGCACCGAAGGCCGAGGCAGCGCCTGGCGCGCCGCCCCCTGAACCTGCCAGGCCTGCCGCGCCAGCGGCGGCGGCAAAGGCTGCTCCCGCCAAGCAGCCGAGCAGCGCGCAGGTCTCCGCCATCAAGAGCGCCTGCCGGTCTGACTATCCAAAAGTCTGCGCCAGCGTGACGCCGGGCGGCGCGGCTGCGCTCGAGTGCCTAGAGAAGAACAAGGCAAGGGTCTCACCCTCCTGCCAAAGCGCGCTGAGCGCAGCATCCGGCACAGCGGCCACGGCGGCACCTGCAGGTGCGGCTCCCGCGACTGCGCCCCCCGCGACACCGACCGCGATCGTGCTGCGGCCATTGCTGCCGCGCGAAGAGCTGTTCATCGCCAGATCGGCCTGCGGCGCCGATATCCGCACGCTCTGCGCCGGGGTGGCGCCAGGCGGCGGCCGGATCATACAATGCATTTCCAATCGGGCGGCATCGCTCTCGCCGGCCTGCAGAGACGTACTCGCGCCTTTCGCCGCGAGATAAGACGAAGCGGACTACGTACGTCCGCAGCTCAGACATGAATTGCGGCGTGCGCGACCGAATGTTCGCACGCTGGCGCGTGATTTCGCAGATCCTTTTTGAGACTCAGTTTCGATCACGATAAGACCGGGAGGACAACATGCGTTCATTGCTGCTCGTTGCTTCTGCTCTCTTCGCCTTCACCGCGACAATGACGTTCGAGACCACCGATGCCAATGCGGTGGTGTGCGCCCGCGGCGTCTATCGCGCCGGCTGCGCCGGTCCGAACGCCGCCGTCGTGGTCCGCAAGCCCGCGCCCGTGGTCCGTTGCACCAGGGTGCTGGTGAACGGGGTCTATGTGAGGCGCTGCGTCTGACTCGCCCGGGTGGCCAATCCGGCCCGGTTTCGCTATGATTCGTACCTGACGGTTTCGGGCACCCGCAAAACGTGTGCCTGAAGGCGAGCTATGGCGTGCCGGCCATGTCGATAATTCCGCTGGCGCCGGGCGCTGGAGCACATTAGTCTACCCCTAGATAGTAAGTATACTGTCAATTAGGGAGGCAGACGTTGCGGATCGCCGTGATCGGCGGGGGGCCCGGTGGGCTCTACTTCGCCTATCTCTGGAAGAAGCGTCACCCCGAGGATCAAGTCGACCTGTTCGAACAGAACCCGGCCGACGCGACCTGGGGCTTTGGTGTCGTGTTCTCCGACCAGGCCCTTGAGTTCCTTCGCGCCGATGACCCCGAGACGGTCGATGCGATCGCCCCGCATATGGAGAGCTGGGAGAACATCACGCTGAACCTGCACGGCGACAGCGTCGCAATCGACGGCGTCGGCTTCTCCTCGATCGGACGGCTCGAGCTCCTCAAGTTCCTGCAGCAGCGCGCGCTCGATGTCGGCGTCACGCCGCGCTTCGACACGCAGATTCAGGCGATCGACCAGCTCAATGGCCACGATCTGATCGTCGCCGCCGACGGGCTGAATTCGCTGGTGCGCCGGGCCTATGAGGGCGATTTCGGCACCTCGCTCTCCTACTCTTCCAACAAATTCGTCTGGTACGGCACGTCAAGGCGCTTCGACACGCTGTCGCAGACCTTCGTGAAGACCGACCGCGGCACCTTCAACGCCCATCACTACCGCTATTCGCCGACCATGAGCACCTTCCTGGTCGAATGCGATCACGCGACATGGCAGGCCTATGGCTTCGCCTACAAGGACGTCGAGCAGTCCAAGGGCGTCTGCGAGGAGGTGTTTGCCGACACGCTTGGCGGTCATTGCCTCGTCTCCAACAAATCGGTCTGGCGCAACTTCCCCTGGGTCTGGAACGAGCACTGGTCGTTCAAGAACATGGTGCTGATCGGCGATGCGCTGCATTCCGCGCATTTCTCGATCGGCTCGGGCACGCGGCTCGCGATCGAGGACGCCATCGCGCTGGTCAAGGCGCTGGAGTCGGATGCGCATCTTGCGACCGCGCTGCATCGCTATCAGGCCGCGCGCAAGCCCGTCGTGCAGAAGCTCGTCAATGCCGCGCGCACGAGTGCGTTCTGGTACGAACATTTCGCCGAGCACATGAAGCTTCCCCTGATGGACTTCGCCTACAGCTATATCACTCGCTCCGGCCGCATCGACGATTCCCGGCTGCGCGCGATGTCGCCGGCCTTCATGGCCCGCTACGAGGCGGCCAAGAACGGCGGAGATGCCGCATGAGCAACGAGATCAGAGACCAGGTGCCCGCCGACACCCCGGGCGCGCGCGAGATCGGCTTTGCCGTTCCTGAAACTTACAATGCCAGCCGCGTGCTGTTCGACAATCTCGGCAAAGGCCGCGGCGACAAGCTCGCGCTCATCGGTCCGGCGGGCACGCGGACCTATGCCGAGCTCTGCCGCGAAGCCTGCCGCTGGGGCAACGGTTTCGCCTCGCTTGGCCTCAAGCGCGGCGACCGCGTGCTCTTGTTCCTCGACGACACGCCGGCCTACCCGGCCGCATTCTTCGGCGCGGTGCGTGCCGGCTTCGTGCCGCTGCTGATCAACACGCTGACGCCGCCGGATCTCCTGCAATTCTATCTCGCCGATTCCGGCGCAACTGTTGCGGTCGCGGACGCCGAGTTCGCGGCGCGATTCAATGCGGAGGCCTGCAAGGACACGGGCTTGCGGATGCTGATCGTCGTCAATGGCGAGGCGGGCGATCACGCGGCGCCGCGGTCGGTCGCGGCGGGGAGCTGGCTCGCGCAATTCCCGGCTGAGCTGGCGGAAGCGCCGACGCATCGCGACGAAATGGCGTTCTGGATGTACTCGTCCGGCTCGACCGGTCGGCCCAAGGGCATCGTGCATCTCCAGCACGACATGGCCTACAGCGAAGCCGCCTTTGCGCGGAACGTGCTAAAGCTGACGCCCGATGACATCTGCTTCTCGGTGCCGAAGATCTTCTTCGCCTATGGCTTCGGCAACTCCGTCACGTTCCCGTTCTCGGCCGGCGCCGCAACACTGCTGCTGCCGGGCCAGCCGAAGCCTACGTCGATCTTCGCGGCGATCGAGCAATACAAGCCGACGGTCTTCTTCGGCCTGCCGACGCTCTACACGTCGCTGACCAAGGCCGAAGGTGCCGACAAAACCGACTTCTCCTCGCTGCGACTGTCGCTCTCCGCCGCCGAGGTGCTCTCGGCCGAGGTCTTCAATGGCTGGAAGACGCTCACCGGCCTCGAAATCGTCGAAGGTCTCGGCTCGACCGAGGTGCTGCACATCTACCTGTCGAATCGCGAGGGGCAGAAGAAGCTCGGTGCCGCCGGCTTGCGCGTGCCCGGCTACGAGGTCGCGCTGCGCGACACGGATGGAAGCGAGGTCGGCGACGACGAGGAAGGCATCTTGTGGGTCCGCGGCGATTCCAACACGCCGCTGTACTGGAACCGGCCGGACAAGTCGGCCGAGACCATCCGCGACGGCGGCTGGATCTACACCGGCGATCGCTTCGTCCGTGATGCCGACGGCTTTCACTTCTTCCGCGGCCGCGCCGACGATCTCATCAAGATCTCCGGCCAATGGGTCTATCCGCTCGAGGTCGAGCTATGTCTCGCCGATCACCCCGACATCCGCGAATGCGCGGTGTTCGCCGCCGAGCTGCCGGACCGTCGCATGACGCTGAAGGCGGTGGTGGTGATGAACGACCGCGCTGCCGATCAGGGCGAGGCAACGCGCAGGCTGCAGGATTATGTGAAGGGCAAGCTGCTGCCCTACAAATATCCGCGCGAGGTGATTTTCATCGACGAGCTGCCGAAGACGGGCACGGGCAAGATCGACCGGCAGGCGTTGCTGCGGATGTGAGGCAGGCGTCGCCGTACGTTCAGCAATCGTAGGGTGGGCAAAGCGAAGCGTGCCCACCGCTTCTGGTCCATTGGGGAGGATGTGGGCACGGCGCAAGGGCGCCTTTGCCCACCCTACGAGATCTCGCACTGGGCTCGCAAACAGTATGTTCGTGCCACCCCTCTCCTCACTCCGCCTTCCCCAGATGCTCCAGAGCATCCTCGGCCCGTAGCGGCACGCGGGAGGCTTCGTTGTTGAGATCGACCAGTTGCACCAAGAGCCCCATCAGCGTCTTGCGGTCTGCGGGCTTGAGCGGCTCCAGCATCCGCGCCTGGGCGCGCTCGACCGCGGGGATGATCTCGCGCAGGATCGCCGCGCCTGACTTCGTCAGATACAGCAGCTTGATCCGCTTGTCCTCGGGTGCCGGTTTGCGCTCAATATAGTCCTTGGCTTGCAGCCGCTCGATCACGCTGCCAAGCGTCGAGCGATCGAAGGCGATCACCGCCGACAGCCGCGTCGCGTCGATGCCGGGATGGGTATGGATCGCGATCAGCGCGGCATATTGCACCGGCGTCAGATCGAACGCCTTGCACTCCTCCATGAAGATCGAGACCGCGATCTGCTGCATGCGCCGGAACAGGTAGCCCGGCGCGGCGTAGACCGCGTCCATCGTGATCGGAGCGGCAGGCTTACTCGGCATCGGGCTGCTTCTCCGGTGCGGCACCGGCAAACGCCGGCAGCGCCTTCGCGGCGGCCTCGGCCTGGAGCAGGCGCGGATAGGCCGAGACATCGACGCCGAAGCGTCGCGCATTGGCGAGCTGCGGCACCAGGCAGAGGTCGGCGAGCGTCGGCGCATCGCCGAAGCAGAACGGACCCACTTCGTTCTTGATCAGCGTCTCGCAAGCCGACAGGCCCTCGCGATTGACCCAGGCCGCCCAGTCCTGGACCTTCTCCTCGGGCAGGCCCAATTCGCGCAGCCGCGCCAGCACTTTCAGGTTCTGCACCGGATGAGTATCGCAAGCGATCGCGAGCGCGAACGCGCGCACCTTGGCGCGCCGTAGCGGATCTTTCGGCAACAGCGGCGGATTGGGGTGAGTCTCGTCGAGCCACTCGATGATCGCGACCGATTGGGTCAGCACCGCACCCGCATCGTTCTCCAACGCCGGCACCAGGCCCTGCGGATTGATGGCAAGATAAGCGGGCGCACATTGCTCGCCCTTGCGCAGATGATGCGGCAAATGTTCGGCGCCGAGCCCCTTCAGGTTCAGTGCGATCCGCACCCGATAGGCAGCGCTGGAGCGGAAATAGCCATGCAGCTTCATCGGAACCCTCCTGTTTTCTCGTTGCTTGTACGTTGTTCGCCACGTTGACGCTAGCCAGATTGGCAGTATACTGTCAATTTAGGAACGGACAGGAGGCGGCGCCATGGAAGCCGTGACGAAGACGCCGGAACGCGAGGCGTTTTACAGGAAGATCGACGGCGAGAATCTCACCGCGCTCTGGACGGTCATGAGCGACCTGATCACGCCGGAGCCGAAGAGCGCGTGCCGCCCTCATCTCTGGAAGTTCGACGTCATCCGCGACTACATGCTTGAAGCCGGCAAGCTGATCACGGCCAAGGAAGCCGAGCGACGCGTGCTGGTGCTGGAGAACCCCGGCCTGCGCGGGCAATCCAAAATCACGACGTCGCTCTATGCCGGCGTGCAGATGGTGGTGCCCGGCGACGTCGCGCCTGCGCACCGCCACAGCCAGTCGGCACTGCGCTTCGTGCTCGAAGGCAAGGGCGCCCACACCGCCGTCGACGGCGAGCGTACCGCGATGGCGCCCGGCGACTTCATCATCACGCCATCGATGACCTGGCACGACCATTCCAACGAGACCGATCAGCCGATGTTCTGGCTCGATGGCCTCGACATCCCCCTGGTGCAGTTCTTCGACTGCTCCTTCGCGGAAGGCTCGAAAGAGGACCAGCAGAAAATTACAAAACCCGCAGGCGACAGTTTTGCGCGCTATGGCCACAACCTCTTGCCGGTCGACGTCAAGCGGAGCTCGAAGACATCGCCGATCTTCAGCTATCCCTATGCCTACACGCGCGAGGCGCTGGAGAAGGCCCGCGCGAGTCAGGAGTGGGACGCATGTCACGGGCTCAAGCTGAAGTTCAGCAACCCCGAGACCGGCGATTTCGCAATGCCGACCATCGGCACCTTCATCCAGCTGCTGCCGAAGGGCTTTAACACCGCACGCTATCGTTCGACCGATGCGGCGGTGTTCTGCCCGATCGAAGGTAAGGGGCGCAGCCGCATTGGTGACACCGTTTTCGAGTGGGGCCCGCGCGATTTGTTCGTAGTGCCGAGCTGGCACTGGATAACCCACGAGGCGGATGAGGACGCCGTGCTGTTCAGCTTCTCGGACCGGCCCGTGCAGCAGAAGCTGGATCTGTTTCGGGAAGATCGCGGCAACGCGTGAGGCTCCGCTCTCGTAGGGTGGGCAAAGGCGCCCTTGCGCCGTGCCCACCATGGCTCGATGATGCATGAGGAAGTGGTGGGCACGCTTCGCTTTGCCCACCCTACAGCGGCGGTGAATGCGGCTACCGCCAATGCAACAGCCGCGTCTCCAGCCAGCCGATCACCTTGCCCACTGCCAGCCCGAACACTGACAGGATCACCACGCCCGCGAGCAGCTGATCGGTCTGCATCAGATTGCCGGCCTGCAGCACGAAGGCGCCGATGCCGTATTGCGCGCCGATCATCTCGGCGCTGACGACGAGCAGCAGGGCCACCGACGCCGTGATGCGGAAGCCGGCGAGGATGGCCGGCAGCGCGCCCGGCCAGATCACCTTGCGCACGATGGTGGCGAAGGGCACGTTGAAACTCTGCGCCATACGGATCAGGTTGCGCGGCACCGCATCGACGCCGCTATAGACCGAGATCGCGGTCGAGAAGAACACGCCCAAGGCAATGGTCGCGATCTTGGGCTCTTCGCCGATGCCGAGCCAGAGGATCAAGAGCGGCAGGAGCGCGATCTTCGGGATCGGGAACAGCGCCGAGATGAAGGTGATGCCGACGCTGCGCGCCAGCCGCGACAGGCCGATGGCAAAGCCGACGCCGACGCCGGCCGCTGTCCCAAGCAGCCAGCCGACGCCGACTCGCAAGAGCGAAGCGGACAGATGCTGCCAGAGCGCGCCCGAGATCGCGAGCTGGTAGATCGCGCGTGCGATCGCCGAGGGCGTCGGCAGGAACAGCGGGTTGACCAGCCCGATGCTGCCGGCGGCCTGCCAGATCGCGATGACCAGGGCGAGCGCGATCCAGCCGCCGAAACGGCTCGACGCAGGCACGAAGCCTGCGCCGCGGAAGCGAACCCGGCGCGTCGTCTCATCCTTCGCAGGCAGGCCGGCGCGATCAAGCATGCTGGACCTCACGCTCGGCGTCGATGGCTTCGTTGCGGATCAGCGACCAGATCTGGTTCTGCAGCGCGAGCAGTTTTTCGCGCGCCGTCGTTTCGCCGCGCGCCGCCCGCGTCATCGGGACGGTCACGACCTCGCGAATGCGCCCCGGTCGCCGCGACAGCACCACGATGCGGTCGGCGAGCCGCGCCGCTTCCTCGAGATTATGGGTGACGTAGACCGCGCCCATGCCGCCATCGGCGAGCAGGCGAACGAAATCCTCCATCAGGAGCTCGCGAGTCTGCGAATCCAGCGCCGAGAGCGGCTCGTCCATCAGCAGGATGGCGGGCTTCACCGCGAGCGCGCGCGAGATGCCGACCCGCTGGCGCATGCCGCCGGACAGCTGCTTTGGATAAGTCTGGCGGAAATCGGTGAGGCCGGTGCGGCGCAGGGCGTCCTCGACCAGCGCGCGGCGCTGCGCGGCTGCGAGCTGCGTGTGTAGCAGCGGGAATTCGACGTTCTCCTCCACGGTGGCCCAGGGCAGCAGCGCAAAATCCTGGAAGACGAACGTCAACGGATTGAGACTGTCCGCCGGCGGCGCCCCGCGCAGCTCGGGCGCGCCGGCGGTCGGCTGCAACAGCCCGCCGAGAATCGACAGCAGCGTGCTCTTCCCGCAGCCGGAGGGACCGACGATCGCCACCACCTCGCCAGCGCCGACGGTGAAGGAGACGTCGTCGAGCACGGCGAGATCGCCGAAGCGATGGGTGATGTGGCTGGCGATCAGGTCCATGCGATGCGCTCACCTTCTTCACCCTCTCCTGGAGGGGGAGGGTCGGTTTGCATGCAGCGAAGCGACATGCAAACCGGGGTGGGGTGACAGTCCATCCACAATGATGCTGACGACGCCTGCCCTCGAACTTTGCGCGAGCGGCTGGCGCGAACGACGGACAGGCCGCCGCCGTGGCTCACCCCACCCCGCTCGCTCCGGACGATGCTGCGCATCGCCGGTGCGATCGACCCTCCCCCTCCAGGGGAGGGTGGCAGATCGCCCGTCGCGAGAGTCTGCATCGTTCGCATCAATCCGCCTTCACATAGTCCTTGGCGATGATCGCGTTCGCGTCAAAGCCCTTGTCGGCAAAACCCTGGTCCTGGAGCCATTTGATCTGGTTGTCGACGTTCTTCACGTCCAGTTTGCCGTCGGGATCGATATAGGCGCAATTGCCGACGACCTGCTCCACCGGCAGATTGGTGTACTTCGCGATGATCTCCAGCAGCGGCTTGGTCTGCTCGTTGATCGGCGCAACGCCGTTCTTCATCGCGGCGAGGATGACGTCGTGATATTCGCGGTCGGCTTTCGCGAGCACGCCGAGGAATTTCGTCACCAGCGCCTTGTTGGTCAGCGTCTTCGGCGAGGCGAACACCGCCCCTAACTGCCACGGCGTCTCGTCGCCGACCCAGCCCAGGAATTTTGCGCCACCCTCGTCCATCAATTTTCGCGCGGTCGAGATGGGAAGCAGCGCCGCATCGACGGTTTCGCCCTTCAGCGCGGCGGCCGCATTCGACAGCGATTGCAGCGGCACGATCTTCACATCCGCGAGCTTGAAGCCGTATTTGTCGGCGAGCAGGCCGAGCGAATAGTGAAAGCTCGATCCGACCTGCGTAACCGCAACGCGCTTGCCCGCGAGATCCTTCGGCGTCTTCAGCCCGGCGGCATAGGCATTGTTGCTGGCGAAATAGCCGATCAGGGGATAGCCAGGCCTCTCGCGGCTCATGCCGCCGATCACCTTCAGCACGCCCTTGCCGGCGAGATTGTAGAGGCCCGCGGTGAAGGCGGTGACGCCGAAATCGACGTCGCCCGAGGTGGTGGCGACCGCGATCGGCTGCGCCGCGTCGAAGAACTTCAGCTCGACCTCTAAGCCAGCCTCGCGGAAATAGCCCTTGTCCTGCGCGATGAAGACGGGCGCGGAGGACGACAGGCGGAGCACGCCGATCTTGGCCTTCAGCGCGTCCTCGGCCCGCGCCGTGCCTATCGCCATGATCGCTACCAGGCCCGCGAGCGCGAGCCGCACCATCCCGATCATCCTGTTTCCTCCGCCGTCGTTGTCTTGCAGTCCGTTAAAGCCCTTCGGGCACCGCCTGGTCTCGCCCGATGAAAGCGCCCTGTTGTTTCAACGTTTCCTGCAATTTTTCAACGGGGAAGTCACGCGGGATCCGATTTCCGGAGAGCGCCAGCGCGGCGGCGGAACCGGCGGCCTCGCCCATCACGAAACAGGCGCCTGAGACCCGCGCCGCCGACTGGCCCTCATGGGTCATCGAAGCACAGCGGCCGGCGACCAGGAGATTGTCGACGCCCTCGGGCACCAGCATCCGGTAGGGCAGCTCGTTGTAGCCGCGGGATTCCGGGATCGGCGGGAAGGTGAAGACGACGTCGCCGGGAACATGGGCCTCGATCGGCCAGCCATTGACGCCGATCGAGTCCGCGAACGAGGCGCAGCCGAGCACGTCCTCGCCGCTGAGCTGATAGCCACCCCTGATGCGGCGGGTCTCGCGGATGCCGAGCTGGGGCGGCAGGTCGACGATGTAGGACTTTTCAAACCCGGGCACGGTGCGCAGGAATTCAAACGCGGCGAGCGCCTGCTTGCGGCCTTCGATCTCGCCGCGGGTGAGGTCGTCGGGCTCGATGCCGTTGATGGCGTGGCCGTCCTCGCGCGCGATTTGCGTAAAGTTCACCCGCCATTCGATGCCGGACTTTTGCGGCCGCACGATCGCGCTCTTGCGCGGGAATGTGTGGGTGCCGGCGGCCGCGGCCTTTTCCATCAACTGCGGAATGGTCCGCCAGGCTTCGCCCGCCTTCTCAGGATCGATGCCATTGAGGCGGAGCATCATCGAGGGGTAGAGCGGATGACCGTGCGCGTCGCCGATGTCGAACGGCGCGCCTGCCCAGACCGCGAGATCGCCGTCGCCGGAGCAGTCGATAAAAATCTCCGCGCGCACGGCCTGCCGACCGGCCTTGGTCTCGACCAGCAACGCGTCGATGCGGCAGTCGTCGCCCATCACCACACCGGCGCCGAGCGCGTGGAAGAGGATATTCACTTTGTGACCTGCGAGCAGCTCGTCGGCCGCGATCTTGTAGGCCGCGCTGTCGTAAGCTTGCGCGAAGACCTTGCCGAGGATCAGATGCGGCGCGTTGAGGCCATTCAGATGATCGATCCGCGCCAGCAGCTCCGACGCCATGCCCTGCACCAGCCGCCGATGCTCACCATGGACGTTACCGTGCAGGCCGCAAAAGTTGGTGACGCCGGCCGCGGTGCCCATGCCGCCGAGAAAGCCGTAGCGTTCGATCAGTAAGGTCCGCCGTCCGGCCCGCGCCGCCGAGGCCGCCGCGATAATGCCGGCAGGACCGCCGCCGAGCACGACGACTTCATACTCGCCATAGAGCGGCACTTGTCGTGCCGGTTCTTCAATCGTCGTGGCCCGCATGGCGCGTCCGCTCCCGGAAATCTCTTGCTTGGGGCGACTATGAATTAACGCGAGGGAGCGTACAATCCACCAAGATACGCGATCAGCTTTCGCGAATCGAGAAAGGGCGACATGGACATCCTGGTGAACCTGCAGGCCTTCCTCGCCACCGCGGATGCCACCGGCTTCTCTGCCGCCGCGCGAAAGCTCAACGTCTCGACGTCGGTGGTCGCCAAGCGCGTCACGCAGCTGGAGACACGGATCGGCACGCCGCTGTTTCACCGCTCGACCCGGCAATTGCGGCTCACCGAAGCCGGGCAGCGCTATGTGCATCGCGCGCGCGGCGTGGTCGCCGACGCGACCGATCTGCTCTCGCGGATGGGCGAGAAGGGCCATGATCTCGTCGATCACCTTCGCATCAAGGCGCCGACTTCGCTGACCGTGGCGCGCCTCGCCGACGCCTTCAGCGCCTTCCAGACCCAGAATCCGCGACTGAAGCTCGAGATCGTGCTGATCGATCGTCCGGTCGATCCCGTCACCGAAGGTTTTGATATCGCCATCGGCGCCTTCCCGCATTCGTTCGGCGGTGTCATCGACGAGCCGCTGTGTCCGCTGAAGCGGCTGCTCTGCGCCTCGCCGGCTTACTTGAAGAAACATGGCACGCCAAAACATCCGCGCGACCTCGTCGAGCATCGCTGCCTCAGCTTCATGCCGACCGGACCGGAATGGGTCTTCGACGGACCGCGCGGCCGCATCAGCATCCAGGTCAGCCCACTGCTGTCCTCCAACGAAGGACACGTGCTGGCACGCAGCGCGATCGCCGGCAACGGCATCGCACTGATCTCGCATTATCTCGTAGCCGATGCGTTGCGCGATGGCAGGCTGAAGCCCGTGCTGCGCGACTTTCCGATTCCGGAATTGTGGGTGAAGGCCGCGATCCCCGAGCGGCGACGCAACGCCGCCGCGGTGCAGGCGCTGCTGACACTGCTGAAAACGTCACTGGCGCCGTCGCTGTGAGCCGTGTGAAGTGCCGTAGCCCGCATGAGTGAAGCGACATGCGGGATTTTTCTCGGCCTCCCCGGATATCGCTTCGCTCATCCGGGCTACGCACGGCAGAAGTTGCAGTTGCCCTCGATCAACGGACCTGACAGAAGTGTCCGCATGGATTCGACGCTCTTGAAATTCGCTCTGCTCGCTCTCGCGATCTCCGTCGCTCCCGCCGCAGCCCTGGAGCAAAACTGCCGCTTCATCCAGGCCAAGCCCGATCGCGAGGCCTGCTACAAGCGGCAGGAGGAAGAACTCGCCGCGAAGCGCAAGCCCGCCGCGCCGACCGACGAGAGCAAGACATTCGAAACGCTGCGCCAGATGCGGCAGGGCGACGACGCCGTCTATCGCAGCATCAACAACATCTGCCGCGGCTGCTGACGTTCACGTTTTTCCGCCGCTCCAATTCGCCGCCCGCTTCTCGGCGAACGAGGCCAGCCCTTCCGCAGCTTCCGCGCTCTGGCGCTTGAGCGAATGCAGCTGCACGAGCCGGTTATAGACGGCATCGTCCACCGCCATGCCACCGAAAGAGCTTTCGAGCGCCAGCTTCTTGGTTTCAGCCATTGCCTCCGGTCCGTTGGCGAGCAGTTGCTCGACCACCTTGCTGCCTGCAGCTTCGAGATCGGCGAGCGGCACCACCTCATGCACGAGGCCGATGCGGCGGGCGTCCTCGGCGCCGAAGCGCTCGCCGGTGAGCGCGTAGCGGCGGACTTGCCGGACACTGATGGCGTCGCAGAGCTGCGGGATGATGATCGCCGCGGTCAGGCCCCAGCGCACCTCAGTGATCGAGAACAGCGCGTTGTCCGCGGCAATCACGACATCGCAGGCCGCGATCACGCCGGTTCCGCCGCCGAAACAGCCGCCCTGCACCAGCGCGACGGTCGGGATCGGCAAGGTGTTGAGCCGCTGCACGGCCTCGAAGGTCGCACGCGAGGCCGCCTCGTTGGCTTCAGTTGATTGCGGCCGCACGCCGTTGATCCATTTGAGGTCAGCGCCCGCCTGGAAATGCTTGCCATTCCCCTTGAGAACGACGACGCGGAGGTTCGGCTTTTTAGCCAGATCGTCCATGGCCGCGAGCACGCCTGATATCAGCGCGCCGTCATACGCATTGTTGACCTCCGGCCGGTTCAACGTGACGGTCGCAACCCCACGCTCATCAAGGCTCCACAGGACGGGGCTGGCAGTCATCGGCGATCCTCCGGTCGTTTGTTTGCCCTGCACTATGGCCGAGGCTGCATGTCCCGATCCATATCTTTCCGGCGTAGGGCGGCCGCGTCCATCGCATGGCGGCTTGTGTCATGCTGCTGCCAGACGGCACCAAGGGATGGATACGGGATATCATCATGCGCATCTGCATTTTCGGCGCGGGCGCCGTCGGCAGCCACATTGCGGTACGGCTGGCGCGCGCCGGCCATGAGGTGTCGTGCGTGATGCGGGGGGCGCATCTGGAGGCGGCTCGCGCCAATGGCCTCAAGTTGCGCGTCGAGACTGAGCAAGAACTCGGCATTTTGGTGAGTTGATGTACGATTCTGTTCATGACGAATCGCACATTCAAGACCGGCGAGAGCCGCGACCAGGCCAGCCTGCTTCCTGCTCGGATTGAGGACTATGTCGGACCGGACAACCCCGTCCGGGCGATTGAGAGCTTCGTTCGTGTCCTCGACCTTGCCAAGCTCGGCTTTCGCCATGCGGATCGCAAGGCTGAAGAGGTCGGCCAGCCGCCATACGATCCAGCCGATCTGCTGAAGCTCTACCTTTACGGCTACATCAACCAAATCAGGTCGTCGCGTCGGTTGGAGCGGGAGGCCGGCCGCAATCTGGAACTGATCTGGCTGCTGAGGAATCTGAAGCCGGGTTATCGGACGATCGGCAATTTCCGCAAAGAGAACTGGGCGGCTCTGAAGGCAGCTAACCGCAGCTTCGTGCTGCTGATGCGCGAGCTTGGTCTTGTCGGCGGCAGCGTTGTTGCAATTGACGGCTCGTTCTTCCATGGCGACGCCAGCAAGGCCAGCATCTTTACGCGCAAACGGCTTGCCGATCAGATCATCAAGCTGGACCAAGAGATCGAGGCTTACGGCAAGTGCCTTGAGGACAATGATGCCGCGGAAGCCAAGAAGCCGGGCAAGGATGGCCCCGATGGCGGCGGCGGAGGTGGCGGCGACATCGGTGCGAAGATCGCGGCGCTGCTGGCGAAGCGCTTGCGCGCACAAGGCGACCTTGCTCGGCTGGAAGAGAATGGCGCGACGCAGCTATCCCTGACTGATCCGGATGCCCGGCTTCTGGTCAAGAGCGGCCAGGGCGTCGCAGGCTACAATGTGCAGACCGCCGTCGATGACAAGCACAAGCTCATTGTCGCCAGCGAGGTGGTGAACGACAGCAGCGATGTCGGCCAGCTACATGCGATGGCCATGGCGGCAAAAGAGGCTCTCGAGGTCGGGGCCCTGCAGGCGCTGGCAGATGAGGGCTATTACAGCAGTCGCGAACTGAAGGCCTGTGAAGACGATGGCATCACGCCCTATGTGCCGGTGCCGGAGGGCAACGCCCGGCTCGAGAAGCAAGGCCGCTTTGCCCTCAAGGACTTCAACTATGATGGCGCAACCGACACCTACCGTTGTCCTGCCGGCCAACCGCTACATCCGATGAAGAGCAGGCAAAAGAACACCAGCGGCCGCATCGAGATCCGCTATGCGGCGCGCGGAGCGATCTGCAGGACCTGCCCGCTCAAGGTCCAGTGTCTCTCGTCGAACGCGGCCTACCGGACGATCGGTCGCTGGGAGCATGAAGGCGTTCTTGAACGTCATCGCGCGCGGATGCAGGGTGCAGGCGAGCTGATGCGCCGTCGTTTTGCCATCGTCGAGCATCCGTTTGGCACGCTCAAATGCCGCGCCGGCTATCGTCATTTCCTGGTCCGCGGCTTCGATAAGGTCCGCGGTGAGTGGAACCTGATGGCGCTCTGCTACAACTTTACCCGCGTGCTCAACATTCTTGGCTTAGACGTGTTTCTGGCCGCCCTCGCAAAGACGCTCGCTCCTGGCCGAGGCACCCTCGCAGCCCTCCTGCAGGGCATCCAGCTTGCTCCAGAGGCCTTCTGGATCAATCACCGCCTCCGATCGCAATCGGTCGCCCACACCGGCCTGACTCCGCCAAAACCAGTAATTCTTGCTCAGTCTCGTCGGCGATTCCGAGGTCGGCGCCAAGGTGAACGCATCGGGCGATCCGGCCCAGCTCGGCGCGCAGGACGTCGTGATCTCTACGCTGAAGGCGACCGCGCTGCCGGGACTGGTGTCCAGCATCAAGCCGTTGCTGCAAGACGATACCGCGATCGTGTTCGCCCAGAACGGCATTCCTTGGTGGTACGGGATCGGGCTGCCGCCGCGACACCCGACCCCGCCCGACATTTCCTTCCTCGACCCCGGCGGCCGCCTGCGCGCCTGCATCCCGAAGGAGCGCATCATCGGCGGCGTCGTCTTCTCCTCCAACGAGGTGACCGCGCCCGGCGTGGTGCAGAACCTCACGCCGGACCGCAATCGCCTCCTGATCGGCGAATGCGATGACCGCAATTGCGAGCGGATCACGAAGCTTCGCGGCGTCTTCAACGATGCGCGGCTGGAATCGCCGCCGGTGGCCGAGATCCGCGAGGCGATCTGGTCAAAGCTGCTGACCAACATGTCGCTCTCGGTGCTGTGCCTGCTCACCGGCCAGACCGCGCGTGGCGTGCGCGACGACCCCGCTTTCGCGGAGGTGATTCCGCGCATGCTGAACGAAGCCAACGAGATCGCCCAGCATTTCATTCCCGAGGTCAAGCGCGTCACCCGCAGCGGCCCCGCCCCCAACCACAAGCCGTCGCTGCTGCAGGACTACGAGCTCGGTCGCGCCATGGAGATCGACGTGCTGGTGAAGGCGCCCCAAGCCTTCGCGCGCACCGCCGGCCTGTCGACACCGACGCTCGACCTGATCGCCGCGCTCGCGATCCAGAAGGCGCGCGACAAGGGGCTCTATTCGGCCTGAGCCTCAGGCGAGCGCATCGATCCAGGCCGCGAGCGCATCCAGCACCTCGGTGAGCGCCTCGTCATTGCTACGGCCGGACTTCTTTAGCACCGCAAACGAATGGTCGCCGCCTTCGACCTGGTGCAGCGTCGCCTTCGGGCCGAGCTTCTCGACGACAGGCTTGAAATAGCTTAGATCGGCAAGCGCATCGCGCGTGCCCTGCAGGAACAGCATGGGGATGGCGATGCCGGAGAGGTGCTCGGCGCGCTCCGACGACGGCTTCTTAGCGGCATGCAGAGGAAAGCCGAGGAAAGCGAGGCCTTTGACGTCAGGCAAAGGTGCCTTCGCCTGCGCCTGCGAGGTCATGCGTCCGCCGAAAGATTTGCCACCCGCAATGAGCTTCACGCCGGGACACAGCCGCGCCGCCTCCTCGATCGCCGCGCGGATGGCGGCGTGCGCGACGGCCGGCTGGTCGGGACGCCCCTTCTTCTCTTCCATGTAAGGGAAATTGAATCGGAACGTCGCGATGCCGCGCTCCGCAAGGCCAGATGCGACCTTCTCCATGAATGAATGCCGCATATCCGCGCCCGCGCCGTGCGTCAGCACGTAGCAGGCGCGCGCATGATCCGGCCGCGTCAGCATCGCCGAGACCGTGCCGATGCGCTCGATGTCGAGCTTGAGCTCTTGAGTTTTGACAGCCACAATCAGCCATCCCGACAGACGCTGTTACGGTCGCCTTGGTAGCGTCCCCAGCGCAGCCTGAAAACACAATAATTGCCGCGGCGGACTGGCCTACCAAGCCGGAACGCCGCACCAACCGAGGTAATCATGTCCTACCGCTCCTCCTGGATGACCGAAGAGCTCGACGTTTTCCGCGACCAGTTCCGGAAATACCTCGCCAAGGACTTGGCGCCGCACGCCGAAAAATGGCGCGCGCAGAAGATGGTCGACCGCTTCGCCTGGCGCGGGCTCGGCGAGATGGGCGCGCTGCTGGCGAGCGTGCCCGAGGAATATGGCGGCCTCGGCGCGACCTTCGCCTATGACGCCGCCGTGCTGGACGATCTCGAGAGCACGGTGCCGGAGCTAACGACCGGCGTCTCCGTGCACAGCGCCATCGTCGCGCACTACATCCTCAATTACGGCTCGGAGGAGCAGAAGAAGCGCTGGCTGCCGAAGATGGCCTCGGGCGAGATGGTCGGCGCCATCGCCATGACCGAGCCCGGTACCGGCTCGGATCTCCAGGCGGTCAAGACCACGGCGAAGAAGCAGGGCAATTCCTACGTTATCAACGGCCAGAAGACGTTCATCACCAACGGCCAAGCCGCCGACCTCGTCATTGTGGTCGCCCGCACGGGCGAAGCCGGCGCCAAGGGCATCTCGCTGATCGTGATCGAGACCGCGGGCGCGGACGGCTACAAGCGCGGGCGCAACCTCGACAAGATCGGGCTGCACGCCTCCGACACGTCCGAGCTGTTCTTCGATAATGTCGTGGTGCCGCCGGAAAACCTGCTCGGCAAGGAGGAAGGCCAGGGCTTTGTCCAGCTGATGCAGCAATTGCCGCAGGAGCGGCTTGCGCTCGCGGTCGGCGCCGTCGCCTCGATGGAGCGCGCCGTGAAACTCACCACCGAGTACACCAAGGAGCGGAAGGCGTTCGGCAAGCCACTGATGGATTTCCAGAACACCGCCTTCACGCTGGCCGAGCGCAAGACCGAGGCGATGATCGCGCGCGTCTTCGTCGACTGGTGCATCGAGCGCTTGGTCGCAAAAGACCTCGACACGGTCACGGCATCGATGGCGAAGTACTGGTGCTCGGAGAAGCAGGTCGAGACGGCCGACGAATGCCTGCAGCTGTTCGGCGGCTACGGCTACATGCAGGAATACCCGATCTCGCGCATCTTCATCGATTCCCGCATCCAGAAGATCTATGGCGGCACCAATGAAATCATGAAGCTGTTGATCGCAAGGTCGCTGTAGCGCTCAGCGCGTCCGCCAGTCGCGCGGACGGCAGCCAAAGCGCTGCTTGAAACGGCGCGTGAAATGGGAGAGGTCCGAGAAACCCCAGTCGAACGCGATGGCGCCGATCGCCCGATCCGCCATTGCGGCATCCCTGAGATCCTTGGCCGCCCCGTCGAGTCGATGGTCGATGACGTATTCGGTGAAGCTGGAGCCTGACCGCGCCAGAAGCTTGTGCACATAGCGCTCGCTGATGCCTACGGCCTCGGCGACATCGGCAACCGCAAGACCGGGCTGACGAAGCCGCTGGTGAATGGCTCGTTTCAGCGCCAGCGCGGTCGCATCGGCAAGACTCTCGGACTCTGCAGCACCTGCCCGGCTGCGCCGCGACAGGCTGACGGCGACCAGCTCGATCAGCGCGCGAAACAAAAGCACGCCCTCGTCCTCGGTCATGCGCAGCGCCCCGTCGCTGAGCGTGCGCGCAGTCTCGACGATGAGATGGCCGACGAAGGGATCGTCGGAGACGCGTACCGCGGAGATCTCGAACGAGGCCGGCAACCGCTCGCGCAAGGCCTCTGCCGGCACCCAGAACGAGGCGACCTGCAATTGCGGACCCCGGTCGTGCAGGAGGGCGAACTGCCGATCGCTGTCGAAGATACCGACCTGCCCGGGCGAGAGGCTGATCTCGCGGCCGTCCTGCTGGATGCGGCAGCGGCCGGCCAGCTTCAGGTTGAGGTAGAAACAGCTGCGGTCGGACGCCGCGATGTCGGCCGCGGAGCGGCGTACCACATGCTCAGGAAAGCTGACGCGGTTGATCGCAGCATCGCCAAGACGGACGTGCTCGACGCTGGCGGGAAAGCCAGCCGCGGCCGCCGGCTCCGGCGTCAGATTCATAAATGCCTGGCAGATCGCCTCGCGGTAATAGGCGAATTGCTCGTTCGGCCGCATGCCCGTGGTATTCCAGGCCGATTGCCGTGACGGAATGGCGCGCTCGATCTGCTGCATCGGTTCACTCCGAGACCAATCCGGTTCACTTCCAGCCAAGCGGCAAATCAGTCGCCGGTCCACAATTGACGCACGGCAGCGCCGCACCGGCTAGGGCCCATCGCAACCTCAATCTAACCACACCCTCGGGAGGAGCCACAACATGTCGACCTACGTTCTCGTTCATGGCGCCTGGCACACCGGTGCCGAGTTCGAGCCCGTCGCCGCGCCGATCCGCGCGGCTGGCCATCAGGTCCATACCCCCACCATCAAAGGCAACCGACCGGGCGATGCCAAGACGACCGGGCTGAAGGCAGCGATCCAGTCGATCGCCGACTACCTTGCGGAGAACGATCTGAAGGACGTCATCCTGGTCGGCCATTCCTATGGCGGCATGATCATCACGGGGGCGGCCGACCTCGCGCCGGAGCGCATCCGTCGCCTCGTCTACTGGAATGCCTTCGTGCCCAACAATGGCGAATGCCTCAACGACATGGTGCCACCGCACTATATCGGACTGTTCGACGCGATCGCGGCCGAGCGCGGCGACGGCTCGGTGGTGCTGCCCTTCCCGATCTGGCGCGAAGCCTTCATCAACGATGCGGATATCGAGCTGGCGCAGCGCGCCTACGACGTGCTCAATCCGCATCCGCTGGCGACCTTCACCGACAAGATCGTCCTCAAGACCAATCCGGCCGAGATGCCGCTGGCCAAATCCTACATCAACTGCACCGAGGACACCGCGCTGCCGCACAGCTATGGCTGGCATCCGCGTCTATCGGAGAAGCTCGGCCTGTTCCGTCTGGTGCAGGTCGCGGGAAGCCACGAGCTGTGCTTCTCCGATCCGGCGCGGCTCGCCAAGGCGATCATGGAGGCGGGACGCGACTGACGGGTAGATTCGGTGACGGCGCTCACGATCCGTGAGCACCGGTCAATTCGGATGCCACCAGCGGCCGCCGATGACGACGCCTTCGGACACGATCTTGCGATTCCCCGTCAGGTGCTCGCCGACGACGTCTTCATAGTCGAACTGGCCTTGTCTCACCGAAATCAGCGTGGCGTCGCCGACGCTGCCCGGTTTGAGGCTGCCGAGCTCGGGGCGTCGCAGCGCCATCGCCGCGTTCACCGTCGAGGCCGCAATCACATCCGGCAGCTCCATGCCCATACACAGGAACTTCGACATGGTCGTGACCTGGTCATAGGCCGGGCCGTCGATGCAGAGCTGATGGATATCGGAGGAGATGGTGTCGGGATAGAAGCCGTTGGCGAGCATGGCGCGCGCGGTCTTGAAGGCGAACGAGCCCTTGCCGTGGCCGATGTCGAAAAGCACGCCGCGCTCGCGCGCGTCCAGCACCGCCTTCTTCACCGTGCCTTGCGCGGTCGCGGGCGTGTTGGGAAAGGGGCGGAACGCATGGGTCAGCACGTCGCCGGGACGTAGGCGGGCGAGCACGTCCTCATAGCTCGGCGGCGGATGGTCGATATGCGCCATCAGGGGCATGCCGACCTCGTCCGCGACCTCGAGCGCGATGTCGAGCGGCACCGCGCCCGAGGTGCCCGAGGAATGCAAGCCGACGCGCACCTTGATGCCGACGATGAGGTCGCGATTGGCATCGGCCACCTTGGCCGCCTCGATCGGATTCATCAGCCGCAGCTCCTCGCTCTCGCCGACCATGATCCGGTGCGAGAAGCCGAAGATGCCGGCATGCGAGACGTGCAAATAAGCGAGGATGCGGACCTGGCTCGGCTCGATCACATGCTTGCGGAAGCCCGCGAAGTTACCGGGACCCGCACTGCCGGTGTCGACGGAGGTGGTGACGCCTGAGGTGCGGCAGAATTCCTCGGCATCGATGCCGAGCGAGGTGCCGCCCCAGTAAACGTGGGTATGGAGATCGATCAGCCCCGGCGTGACGATGAACCGTGAGACATCGCGCACATCGGTGCCCGGATCGGCCTTGAGCCCGCTGCCGATCGCCGCGACCTTGCCGTCCGAAAATGCGACATCCGTCACGGCATCGAGCTTCTGCGAGGGGTCAAGGACCCGCCCGCCACGCAGGATCAAGTCAAAAGGCATTATGGTCTCCGGATGTCGCGGTGAAGCGGCCGACCGGCAGTCAGCCGAAAGAAGGAAAGCCTTACACTTCTAGCAATTTTTGCGCCGGAGCCCCTGGCAAATGGGAACGATGCCCATGATAAAATGGCGGTCGATCCCAGGAGGAGTTGCGCTTCCGGCTCGCGGTGCCGCAAGCCCTCTCCTCCCGGATCGTCTCGAAGCGGCCTACGCGGAGCGGACCGTGGCGAGGCGCTCCAGCGCTTTGCGGACGCCGGCGCCATAGGCAGGATCGGCTTTCGTGCAGTTCGCGATGTGCCGCTCCTGGATATGGACCGCCGCAGCGCCGACGCTGCGTGCCGTATTGTCGAACAGGATCTGCCGCTGCGCCGCGTTCATCTTGCGGAACAAGTCGCCGGGCTGTTGATAGTGGTCGTCATCGACACGGTGATCCCAATGGGCGGCCGCGCCGTCAACGTCCAGCGGAGGCTCGTTGAGATCCGGCTGATCGGTCCACTCGCCGTGGCTGTTCGGGAAATAGGTCGGGGTCCGCCCAAGATTGCCATCCGTTCGCATGGCACCATCGCGATGGTAGCTGTGATACGGACATTTCGGAGCATTTACCGGTATCAAATGATGGTTGACGCCAAGGCGATAGCGCGCCGCATCGCCGTATGAGAACAGGCGCGCCTGCAGCATTTTGTCAGGCGAGAAACCGATGCCGGGCACGACGTGGGCGGGCGAGAAGGACGCCTGCTCGACCTCGGCAAAGACGTTCTCCGGATTGCGGTTCAGTTCGACAAAACCGACCTCGATCAGCGGAAAATTCGCCTTGGGCCAGACCTTGGTCAGATCGAACGGGTTGAACGGAAACGCTTTGGCTTCTTCATCGGTCATGACCTGCACGAACAGAGTCCAGCGCGGAAATTCACCGCGCTCGATGCTGCCGAACAAATCGCGTTGATGAGACTCCCGGTCCTTGCCGACGAGCGCTTCGGCCTCAGCGTCCGTCAGGTTCTCGATGCCCTGCTGTGTGCGGAAGTGAAACTTAACCCAGGTCCGTTCATCGGCAGCGTTGACGAAGCTATAGGTGTGGCTGCCGAACCCGTGCATATGACGATAGCTCTTCGGAATGCCGCGCTCACTCATGAGGATGGTGACCTGATGCAGCGCCTCCGGGAGCAGCGTCCAGAAATCCCAATTGTTGTCGGCGCTGCGCATGCCGGTTCGCGGGTCACGCTTGATCGCGTGATTGAGGTCTGGGAAGCGCAGGGGATCGCGAAAGAAGAACACCGGGGTGTTGTTGCCTACCATGTCCCAGTTACCTTCCTCGGTGTAGAACTTGAGCGCAAAGCCACGAATGTCACGCTCGGCGTCGGCCGCCCCGCGTTCACCAGCGACGGTCGAGAACCGTGCGAACATGGGCGTCTGCTTTCCGATCTGTGAGAAAATCTTCGCCTTGGTATAGCGGGTGATGTCATGGGTTACGGTGAAGGTGCCGTAGGCACCCGATCCCTTGGCATGCATCCGCCGCTCGGGGATCACTTCGCGGTCGAAATGAGCCAGCTTCTCGATCAACCAGATGTCCTGGAGAAGAGCGGGGCCACGGCGCCCAGCGGTCATGATGTTCAGATTGTCGCTGACGGGAGCGCCGTTCGCGTGCGTGAGATAGGGTGGCTTGTCGCTCATGTGATGACTCCTGATCGGTGATTTGGGGAGAGAGGCGGCAGGGCCGCGCTGCAGCGCCGAGCGCCCGCTCAGCCGTGCCAACGCGAGCCGCGGATAACGCTGCAAAAGTTGCCGCGATGAAAATGCGGTTCCTTGTCGGCGATGACATCGGCCTTGACGTTGCCGAAGGTGGTATCCGGCCTGTGCTTGATGCCGTCGTAGAACGCCTGGATGATGTCCTCCTTGAAGTGCGGCGTTCGCGGAAACGCCTTCACAACCGCCTCGCGTTCCTCGTCGGAATAGTCTGTGTAGGTAAGTCCGAGGACGTCCATCTCGACACCCGCCGTCACCAGCGCGACGACGGGATGCATGTGCTGCGGCACGCCGGGCGTGGTGTGCAGAGCGATCGCGGTCCAGACCGTGTACGCGTCAGCTTCAGAGACGCCGTAGCTGCGCAGGAAATCGCGCGCGGCGTGCGCGCCGTCGACCTCGAACCGCTCGTGCTTGCTGCCATGGCTCGGCATCAGGCCGACATCATGAAACATCGCGCCGGCATAAAGCAGTTCGCGGTCGAACTTCAGCCCGCGGCGGATGCCGGCCAGCGCGCCGAAATGATAGACGCGGCTGGAATGATTGAAGAGCAGGTCCGTCTCGGTATCGCGGATGTAGTCGGTGATGGCGCGCGCAAGCTTGCTGTCGGGGATGGCGGCGGCTTTGACAATCTGTGGCATGAGAGTCTCCTGAAATCTTTGGTGGCCCGCAAGCTAAATCCGGGCTATTCTGTCTTCAATTGACGTAACACGTCTAAAACGGACAAATACCGACCGAGGCGGACATGAGTGGGAAGCCAAGACCGAGAACCGTTGTGATCGTGGCGCTGCCCGGGGTGCAGCTTCTCGACGTGGCCGGACCGCTCGACGTTTTCGCCGAGGCCAACCTGCAGGCAGGCCATCAGGCCTATGTGCTTTGTGTGGCGGGGGCGGAGCCAGGCCCGATCCGCAGCTCTTCAGGCGTGCGGCTGATGCCGGACCGGATCATCGATCGCGGCTTCCAGGAGAGCATCGACACATTGCTGATCGCCGGATGCCCGCACGCCGCCGATATGCCGGCAGACGGCGTCGTGATCGATTGGCTCCGCCGGCGGGCGACCAGGACCCGGCGCTTCGGATCGGTTTGCAGCGGCGCGTTCTTCCTTGCAGCGGCGGGACTCCTCGACGGCAGGCGAGTCACGACGCACTGGGCAGTCGCCGACCGGCTTGCCGAAAAATTTCCGTCAGTCACCGTGGACAAGGACGCGATCTACGTCACCGACGGCAAGCTTCGCACGGCCGCCGGCGTGACCGCGGGACTCGATCTTGCGCTCGCTCTCGTCGAGGAGGATCTCGGGCGCGAGACGGCGATGAAGGTTGCGAGCCAGCTGGTCATGTTCTTCAAGCGGCCGGGCGGACAAATGCAGTTCAGCCGCAAGGGCGAGACTGTCCCCGCCGGCCGCGCAGCGCTGCAGGAACTGCAGCGCTGGGTCGCCGCCAATCCTGGACTGGACCACAGCGTCGCGAGCCTCGCGGCACGCATGGACATCAGCCCGCGTCATTTTGCGCGGCTGTTCCGTGCCGAAATCGGAACCACCCCCGCAACCTGGGTCGAGGAGGCCCGCGTCAACGCCGCGAGACGCCTGCTGGAGCTTGGAAACGAAGCGCCCAAGCAAGTGGCCCTGCATTGCGGTTTTGCGGACGCGGACACGTTGCGCCGCGCGTTCGCCCGCCATGTCGGCGTGACACCCGCCGAATATCGCAAGCGCTTTGCGCGGATCTCGACCTAATAAGCGATATGGGGGAAGATGAGATTGGCGATCCCGGGAAGACTCGAACTTCCGACCTACGGTTTAGGAAACCGCCGCTCTATCCGGCTGAGCTACGGGACCGCGGAACCCGAAAGGTGCGGGTTCGGCCTCCTCATAGCAGAGCAGGATGCGGTTCGCCAGCCGCAAGGCGGGCCAGATCAACTGCAAGCTGAGCAAGGCGGCCGTACAATGCGCCGAGGTCCCTCTTGGCGGAGCAGCCCACATGATCGAGAGCATCAGCGCCATCACGCTCGGCACCCATGACATGGCACGTGCCGTGCATTTCTACCGCTCGCTCGGGTTCGAGCTGCTGTATGGCGGCGAAGCCGCGGCATTCACGAGCTTTCGCGCCGGCAGCGGCTATCTCAACCTGACGGCGCAGCCGGACGACAAGCACTGGTCCTGGTGGGGCCGCGTCACTTTCTATGTCGCCGACGTCGACGCCACCTATGAGCAGGCGCGCGCTGCAGGATGGCAGCCGTCGACCACACCGCGCGATGCGGAATGGGACGAGCGCTACTTCCATCTCACTGACCCCGACGGCCATGAGCTCAGTTTTGCGCGGCCGTTGTCATGACCGGATAAGTCGCATCTGCTGACGTTCCAACGCGCAAGTAGCGCTCTCTTGCCCGCCGTGGCAAGCTCGGCACGCGTTCCTCAACTTCTAACCAGGGAGGACGACCATGGTAACCTATGTTGTGCTGGGGAACTTCACGGATCAGGGAGTCCGCAGCGTCAAGGACTCGCCGAAGCGGGCCGACGCCTTCAGGGAGATGGCCAAAACGTTCGGCGTGACTGTGAAAGAAATCGTCTGGACGCAGGGACGATATGACGTTGTGACCGTTCTTGAGGCTCCAGATGAGGCTGCCGCGATGTCGCTCAGCCTTAGTCTCAGCGCACTCGGCAATGTCCGCACCGAGACGCTGCGCGCGTTTTCGGCAGCGGATATGACAAAGATCGTTGGCAAGATGCTCTGACGCTCAGGCCCGCGCGAGCGCACCGGACCTGCCACCGGACCCGGGATGGCAATCCCGGGCAGAGGCCTTTTACGCCCTGATATTATTGTCCTTCACCACCTTGCCCCAATAGGCGACCTGCTTGTCGAAGAAGGTCTTGAACGCGGCGCCGTCCTCAAGCCGCAGCGTCATGTGCTGGGTGTCCTTGAGCTGGGCGGCGGTCGCGGGCTCGCTCAGGATCTCCCTGGATGCTGTCGCCATGGCCGCGACGACATCGGGAGGCGTGCCGGTCGGCGCGAAAATGCCCCACCATGCCAGCGTCTCGAAATCGGGAAAGCCGGCCTCGATTGCGGTCGGCGTATCCGGCAGGGCCGGCAGCCGCTCGCGGCCGAGCTGCAGGATCGGGCGCAGCATGTTGGTGCCGAGCTGGGCGGCGACCAGCGCCGCCGATCCCGCGATGAGATCGACATGGCCGCCGAGCACGTCGTTCATCGCCGGGCCGCCGCCGCGATAGGGCACGTGCATGATCTCGACGCCGGCCTTGCTGCCGAGCACGGTCATGGCGAGATGGCCGAGCGTGCCGATGCCGACCGATGCATATTTCACCGCGCCGGGCGTCGCCTTGCAGGCCGCCACCACATCGGCAAAGCTCTTGTAAGGGCGACCGGCACCTGCGGCGATCACGTAAGGCGCGGTGCCGATCAGCAACACCGGCATCAGCTCGCGCTCGACATCGACCGGCGGCTTGTCGAGGATCGACGGAATCACCGCATGGGAATCGAACGTCACCAGGAAGGTCGAGCCGTCCGCCGGGCTCTTCGCAACCTGCGCCGCACCGAGCGCGCCGGCCGCGCCGGATTTGTTCTCGACCACGACGATGCGATTGAGCTTGGTCTGCAAATTGCTCTGCAGCAGCCGCGCCATGGCGTCGGTTGATCCGCCCGGCGGAAACGGTACTACCAGCGTGATTTTCGAGACCTGCGCGCTCGCCGGTGCCATCGCGAGGATGGCGGGCGCGGCCAGCAGCGCCCGTCGTGTGATCGTCATGGTCCCCTCCCTTTGTGTGTAGCGCTTTGCTTTTTTGCTTTTGAGCGCTAGGTCGTTCCGAAGCCCGACCCTGCCTTTTTGTATTCTGGCCGCGGCGGACTGAAGATGTCCAGCACGCGGGCGCCCTCGGGGCCGGCGCGCATGGTGTGCGGCACGTTGCCGGGCGTGCGCCAGAGATCGCCCTTCTTCACCGGGATTTCCTCGTCACCCTGGACGCGAATGGCCGAGCCGTCGAGCAGCACGCCCCATTGCTCCTCGGGGTGATGGTGCAGCGTGCCTTGCGCATGCGGCGCCAGCGTCACAACCGACAGCATCGCCTGCTCGCCGGAGAAGATGCGCGTCGTCACGCCCGCGGCAAGCTCGCGGAAGAGGCCGTCGTTAGGATTATCGATGTTGTGGAATTCGTCCTTCTGGCTCACGGCATTCTCCCCTCTACGTTTATTTTGCGGCAGACTGGCTCACGACAGTCAGAAGCCGATCTTTGAACTCCCCCTTCAGGGTCACGTACACGCTGGACCAACGCCCAGCCTTGAAGTCGCAGCCGCCTTTCGGACAATAATCTTTATCGTGATGGTCGCCACTCAGAACGCCAAACAGCGTCATTCGATTGTCGCGCATGCGAAACAGGGCGCTACCGGACGCCCCAACTTCAAACTCGCAGTTCGTTTGGAATATCGCCCAGTCCATGACGGCGCGCACCTGACACTCCTGCATCGTCTTGTTGAACTGCCCGTACTTGTCCTTCTTTCCCGTGGCTTCGATATCATAACCGACGACCGCCAGAACATGCTCCAGCTCGGCCAGAATTTCCGTCCGTTCGTAGATCTCGTAAGGCGTCACTTCCGCGGGAAACACGAGTTTTGCGATAGCCCAATCGTTGACGGCCGCTCTCGGGGCAGCATCGGCGCAGGTGCCCATCCATAGGGCCGGCGACAAAGGAATGATCCGCCTCTCCGTTTCCGAATAGTACTCGAAGATGCACTTCTCGGGTAACGTATGTGGTTTGCAAAGATCCCGAAACGCGTGAGCCGCCGTCGTGATCACGTCGCGCGCTCCGGTTACTTGAGCGCTGCTAACTCCGCCCGGGCACCGCAGGGCTCCACTCGCTGCAAAGCGCTTTCCTACCTCACTCGGAGACAGACCATTTGCCTTTGCGTACGCCTCTTCCGTCATTCGCCGTACTGAACCTGTTGAAGCGACAGTGACGAACGGCGGGAGGGAATCATTGCTGTTGGCCTCGCGCATTTCCCGAGGGCCAACCTCGTTGTTTCCAGAGGCCAACAAAAAGATAACACTAGGCAGGGCGAACGCGTATTTCCCTATCATCTAAAATAATCCAGTATCAAAAGCATGAGACAAGTTCGGCCGAAACAGGACTCGTGAAATCACTTTAGAAAGTAGCAATGGCCGACCTCGGCTTTCAATCGCCTCAGCCATTGCCTGAGTTAGGACCCGCCTCGATCAGGCCTTGCCGTAGGAGCCCTGATAGCGCCCCTCGCGGATCGCCTTCATGGTCTCCTCCTCGCGCGCGACCTGGGCGCGCACCGCTTCGAGCAGCGCCGCTGCTCCCGCGGCGGGAAACGACACCACGCCGTCCTCGTCGCCAACCACGATATCGCCGGGCGCAATCACGCTGCCGCCGACCGTAACAGGCACGTTGATCTCGCCGGGGCCGTTCTTGTAGGGGCCGCGATGGATCACGGCGCGGGCGTAGCAGGGAAAGTCATCGGCGGCGAACGCCGCGACGTCGCGGATCGCGCCGTCGATGACATAGCCTTCGGCTTTGCGCCACTGCGCGATGTTCTTCATGATCTCGCCGACCAGCGCGCGCGTCTCGTCGCCGCCACCGTCGACCACGATGACGTCGCCGGGACCCACCAGGTCCAGCGCGCGATGGATGGCAAGATTGTCGCCGGGTCGCGTGCGCACGGTGAAGGCCGTCCCCACCAGCTTGCCGCCGCGGTGATAGGGCCTTAGCCCCACTGCTCCCGGCAGCCGGGCGAGATTGTCTGAGATCACCGAGGTCGGCGAGTGCCTGAAACCTTCGATGATATCGGCCGACGGCTTCGGCACGCTGCTCGCTGCGATGGTGATCGTCATGTCAGTCCTTCCGTATTTGTCTTATTCGGCGTGCGCCCGCGCCTTCGGCAAAATCCGGAAGGCGCGCCCCTCCTTCATCCACGCCGCGCGCTCATCGCGCAACAGCGTGCGGCGAACTTTTCCGGAATCATCGCGCGGCGGGGCACTGACGAATTCGAAGCTCTCAGGATGCTTGTAACGGCTGAGCCGGTCCTTGAGGAAATCTGCCATGCCGTCAGCAATGGCCTGGCCGTCGACATCGGGCTCCGGCTCGATGATCGCATGCACACGCTGGCCCAATTCCGGATCGGGAAGGCCCACCACGACGCACGAGCGCACGCCGGGAGCCTCGGACACCGCGGCCTCGACCTCGGCCGGATAGATGTTGGCGCCGCCGCGCAGCACCATGTCGGCGAGGCGGTCGCCGAGATAGAGATAGCCTTCCGCGTCCAGCCGGCCGATATCGCCAAGCGATTCCCAGCCATCGGCGCGACGCTTCGGCTCGGCCCCGAGGTAGTGATAGGTGGCATCCTTGCCGTCATTGTTGAGGAAGTAGATCTCGCCGGTCTCGCCCGGCGCGACATCGTTGCCGTCCTCGCCGATGATGCGAAGCTTTGCCATGTCGCCGATCTTGCCGACCGAGCCCTTGTGCGTCTGCCACTCGGTGCCGGAGATGATGCAGGCGCCCTGGCGCTCGGTGCCGCCATACAGCTCCCAGATCCGTTCAGGTCCGAGCCAGGCGATCCAGTTCTCCTTCAGCCACGGCGGCATCGGCGCCGCCATATGGAAGACCGTCTGCAGGCTCGATAGGTCGTATGAGTTGCGCAGGCTCTCCGGCAGCGCCCAGATTCGGTGCATCATGGTCGGCACGAAATTGACCCATTGCACGCGTTCGTGCTCGATCTGGCGCAGCGTCTCCTCGGCATCGAATTTGGTGAGGCCGGTGAGCTTGCCGCCGGCGAACAGCGCATAGTGCGACACGATGAACGGCGCATTGTGATAGAGCGGGCCGGGATTGAGCAGCGAGACGCCGAAGGGAATGTTGAGCGGCGGCGCGGCGACGGTGTCGATCACCGCTGGATGGTGATCGAGGATCACCTTGGGACGGCCGGTCGAGCCACCTGAGGTCATGGCCTTCCAGTAGCGCGCCACCGGCGGATTGAGCGGCTCGTCCGAAAAGCCTTCCGGCACAAAGTCCGCAGGCAGACGGTTCGGTGTATTCCAATCGGCCTCGCCGCCGACCACCAGTGCAGGTTTGAGAATGTCGAGCACCGCGGCGGCTTCGCCGCGCGGCAGCCGCCATGACAGCGAGGTCGGCGTCGCCCCGCACTTCCATACCGCAAAGGAGGTCTCGAAGAACGCGTTGCCGTTGGGCAAACCGATCGCGACGAAATCGCCAGGCTTGACACCCTTGGCCGCGAATGCCCGCGCGCGCCGGTTGGCGCGACGCTCGAGCTCGTCCCATGTCAGCGTGTCCTGCCCATGACGGATAGCGATCGTGCCTTGCGGTTTGCGCTCGGCGTACCAGCGCGGCACATCGGACAGGGGGAGCAGCATCAGGCGTTTCCACTTCGTTTTCTTGGCGTCGCCGCGGGGAGTGAGGCGTTCGCAACGCAAGTGTAACAGCCTGCCGGCGCAGCGCTGTGACTCCCACGCCACGTCAAGCACAAAATGTCAGCATCCCAGCCATGAAATTCCCGGGTTCCATGGGTGACAAGGCGGCGATAAAGGGGCAAAAATCCGGCTCGACTCAGTTCGAGTTGAGTCTTGTAGGGAATGCTCTCGTAGAATGTCGGCCGTCGTTACATCGCGTCGTGCAGCGCTGCTTGTCGTTGCCGCAACAGGGTTTTACCTGCTGATGCATGCGCATGCCGAGGCGCAATGGTGGAAACGTGCGCCGGTCGATTTCGAGGAATGCGCCGACGCCGCCGAAAAGGCCGCAACCAAGACCGAGAAGACAGCTGCGCTCGCCGATTGCAACGCCAAGTTCGCCGGCCGCCGCAAGCCGGGCGGCGGCTATTCCTACTACGACTTCCTCCAGGATCGCACCTTCGACATCGCTGGGCCGAACCCGACTCCGGAGGAGCAGAAGAAGATCGACGAAGCCTACACCGCCTATCTTGCCAACCAGCGCCGCAGCAATGAAGCGGCCCAAGCCACCGCGCGGCAGCAGCGCGAGCAGCAAGAACAACAGGTGCAGCAGCTTCAGCAGGTCGCGCTGCGAACCGAAGTCGAGCGCGTGCCGATCCCGGTCGAGCGGCCCAAGGTTCAGCAGGCTGTAGGCGCGAGGCCAAAGAGTGCGCCCTGCACCAAGGGCTCGTTCTCCTGCGAATGGCCGCGGCTATCGGAAAGCCTGAACGATCTGAAGAAGCTGTTCAACCCGACACCGAGCAAGCCCGCAAAGAAGGGGTGAGCTCACGACAGGCGTCATTGCGAGCGCAGCGAAGCAAATCCAGAGTCTCTCGGGAAAGATCCTGGATTGCTCACATGGGGATTTGATGTGTCAAGATTTATGGTCAGCTCTTTGTTCGATTGCAGGCCAGCTCTTCGTCCCGACCGCGGAACTTTTCGGATGGCGCGCGCAGATCAGGTCAAGACCGGCCCGTGAGGGCCGCCGCGAAGCGGCTTGGTCTTGACCTGAGCGAGCACGCCTTCAGGCTCGTTAGGTCGGGAAGTGCGGCGTGAACTACTCCTATGGTTGGCGATCCAAGGGTCGAGCCGGTTTTGGCAATCTGGTTTGCATGCCAGATCAAACTCACATTCGGTCGTTGCGCGGTGGCAACTGCACCAACATTCCGCTTGCGGCGGGCAGGCTCGAGAGGACGAGACCCTTCTTCGTTACGGCGTTTGAAGCCATGCAATCCATCGGTTCGTCCACCCGGATCGGCCGAGGCTGATCAACCTCGGCGGATTGGTTTTGAGGCTGAGAGGCGTGGTGTCAGGCGCCGGGCTTCACCACGGCTCCCTCGATCACGACGCCGGCGGTCACGTATTTCCACAGGGCCACGAGCAGCTTGCGCGCCAGCGCCACGATTGTGCGCTTGCGGCCGCGCTGGCTGTTGGCCTTGAACCACTGGGTCAGAGCCGATTGAGGCTGGTGACGTATCCACAGCCAGGCGAGCTGGATCATCGTGGTTCTCAGGCGCGGATTGCCGGCCTTCGACACGCCCTGCTCACGCTCAATGCCGCCACTGCGCCATGGCGTGGCCGCAAGACCGGCATAGGACGCAACCTGGCGGCGGTTGGTGAACTGACGGTGGAAGGCCTCCGACCAGAGAATGGCAGCAAAGTTCGGGCCCAGGCCCTTCAAGTCGAGCAGCATCGCGACCGGGTTCGATGCAGCCTTCTCGCCTGCTGGTCGGCTTGCAGCCAGCAATGCATCCTGCTCGCGCTCTACCGCCGCGATCTGGTCGAGCAGAAGTTCGAGCCGGTCGAGCTCGCGGCTGATCTGCGCCTTCAAATGCGCCGGCAGCAGCCGCCCGTCCCCGTGCGCAAGGCCTCGAGCCGCGTCCGTCGATCGCGCCGCAGCGGCACGTAGTCGAATATCCCTTGCGCAAACAGAACACCCTTGATCCGGTTCACATGCACGATCCGCTCCGCGATCAAGGTCCGCCGCTCCCGGCAAAGCCTGCGGCGGTCCTCTTCTTCCGGAGAGGGGGCAACGACCATCGCGCAGACCCGTGGCTCGCCGCGCTTGTAGGCCAGAAGCGACCGCAACAGCGTCTCGCCGTCCAACCGGTCCGTCTTGGCCCGCCGGCGTCGGCGCGGCGTCGCGATCGAGGCCGGATCGACCACGTAGCTCTCGACGCCCTCCGACTGCAGAGTGCGGTGAAGCCAGAACCCATCCAGCCCCGCCTCCTGGATGGTGATGATCGGATAACTCTCGCCCGTTCGCGCCTGGGCCTTACGCTTCAGCGCTGCAAAGAGCTTCAAAAGCTCCGCAATAGCGCCGGCCTTCACGCTGTGTTTGGACATCTTCTCGCCCTTGCCGGGCGACAGCGATGTAACCAGCCATGTCGAACGGCTCAGTTCCAATGACACAAAAATTGCGCCAATCTGCGTCCGGATAGCGGCCAGTCCGTCGGAAAGATGATCGAGCAACATCGTTGTCTCCAGGTTGAGTGCTTTCAGCAACCTCAGTCTGGCCTCAGACCCGGTCGCTATCCACTCCCCATGGAATCTTCGCTGCGCTCGCAATGACGAGGTGGATGGAGCTCCGCTTCCAATCCTCAGTTCGTGTGCTTCTTCTTGCCGCGCTTCGGCTTGACCGCCGGCGCACTCGCGGGATCCGCAATCGAACCACTCAATTGCGACCTGCTCTCCTGCAACCGCCTGTCATAGCCGGGAGAGTTCACGACCGTCGGTGGCCTCGCATAGGCGAGCGTCGATGCGCCGCAGAGCGCGGCCAGCGCGACCCCGATCATCAGACAACGCTTCATGGCGTTCCTCCTTCGCACTCACGCCACCCCCCGGATCTGCTGCGGCGTCAGCCGCGGCGGGCCGTTGCCGGCCGCCTCGGCTTCCTTGATCAGCGCAACAATGCGGCGCATCAGCGGCACGTTCACGCCGTTTTGCTCGGCGAGCGCGATGACCGCACCCTGGAGATGGTCGATCTCGGTTTTACGGCCCTGCTTCAGATCCTGCCACATCGAGGAGCGCGCCTCGGGATCGATCTTCATGGTTCGCCCGAGGATCGCGTTGAAGATCATGTCAGGCAGCCGCAGCAACGTCGGCGTCCACTTCATCGGGATCGGCGTCGACGAGACCGGCGCGATGCCGGCGGTGTTCAGCGCAGCCAGCCCTTCCGCCATCTGGTCGGCGAACAATCTTCGCCAGTCGCGATTCGCCAGTTGTGCGGCAAGCGGCATGTCGGACAGCGCGCTGAGCGCATTGTTCAGATTGATGATCAGCTTGCCCCATTGCACGCCGGTGATGTCACCGCTGGCGCGCACCGCAAGACCGGGCACCGAGAGCGCCCCGGCGGTGTTCGCCTCGTCTTCACCGACATGGATGTCACCGGAGCTCGAGCGGTGGAAGCGCCCCTCGCCCATCGCGACCACGTTGAATGGCACCATGCCGGCGAGCACGCGCCGGCTGTCGAGGCGTTCGCGCAACACCGCGACATTGCCGATGCCGTTCTGGAGCGAGACGATGACCGCATCCTGCGGCGCATGCTGCGCAATCTGGTCCGCGATATCGGCGGTGTCGGCGCTCTTCACCGTCACCAGCACGATGCCGGCGCTGTGGAAGATCGCAGGATCCTCCGACAACGCGAGCTGCCCCGCGCCGAGGCTCTTCTCGGAGCCGTCGAAATTGGTAAGCCGCAGGCCGAATCGCTCGATCTCGGTCTTCACCCGCGGCCGCACCAGCAGCGCGACACGGCGGCCGGCAACGGCCAGCATGCCGCCGACGAAACAGCCGATGGCGCCGGCGCCGGCCACCACGATCGGTCGATCCGTAACCACTGAGCTCGCTCCCTGAATGACCGGCCTTCGATAGCAGAGGTGAGGCCAGCTGCCCATCGCGTCGCAGGTGCCTTGTAACCGTCATGAGTGCCCCATATGTTTTCGCCCCGGGGGCAGTCAGCGGCGAGCACTCGCCGAACGAGAACGCCAAAGGAGAGTACCATGGGTCTACTTGACGTCCTCAACGGCATGCAGAACGGCCCGCGCGGCCCAAGCACGCCCAGCTCCGAGCAATCCTCCGGCGGCATGTCGCCAATGACTATGGCGCTGCTCGGCTTACTCGCCTGGAAGGCGTTCAAGCATTTCACGGCCAACCAGTCCGGCTCGGCGCCGCAACCGTCACCGTCGCCCGCGCCTCCGCCGGTGAACGCGGGTGCGGGTGGCGGTCTGAGCGATATACTGAAGGGCGGCCTCGGCGGCCTGCTCGCGGGCGGCGCGGCCGGCACAGTGCTCAGCGGCGGGCTCGGCGATCTCCTCAACCAGCTGCAGCAGAGCGGTCACGGCGACACCGCGAATTCCTGGGTCGGCAAGGGCGAGAACAAGCCGATCGCGCCGGGCGACCTCGCCAGCGCACTCGGCGCCGACCAGATCGACAGCCTGTCCGCCCAGAGCGGCCTGTCACGCGAGGAGCTGCTCTCCGGTCTCAGCCAATATCTGCCGCAGGTGATCGATCATCTGACGCCGGACGGACGGCTGCCGACTGAGAACGAACTCTCGCGGCGAATCTGATGGCAGTCTCGGGAAGGGGAGCACACTCATGAGCATGGGCGGCCTGTTGTGGATCATCGTCGTCGGCTTCGTCGCCGGCCTCATTGCGCGCTGGCTTGCGCCGGGACCGAACAATCCGAGCGGCTTCATCCTCACCACTATCCTCGGCATCGCCGGCGCCTTTCTGGCGACCTTCGTCGGCCAGGCCATCGGCCATTACAGCCCCGACCAGGGCGCCGGCTTCATCACAGCGACGATCGGCGCCGTGGTGGTGCTGTTCATCTGGCACCGGCTGGTGGCCAGCGGCGTGATCAAGGGGTGACGGCTTAATCTGTGGATTGAGGCACACCGTCTCCTCACACTCCGTCATTGCGAGGAGCCCTTGCGACGAAGCAATCCAGGTTATTTCCGTTGAGGGATTCTGGATTGCTTCGCTTCGCTCGCAATGACCAGTCACGTAATCAAATGCATCCCCGCATCCATGCGCACGACCTCGCCGGTCATGTTGCTGGAGGCCGGCATCGCCAGGAAGCAGACGAGCTGCGCGATGTCTTCGGCGGATGAGGCAACCTTGAGCGGCACCTTCGCCACCACGCTGTCGCGCACCTGCTTGGCGCCCGCCTCGCCGCGGCCCTTGGTGAACCAGGGCGTGTCGATGTAACCGGGGCAGACCGTGTTGACGCGGATCAGCGGCGCGAGCGCGCGCGACAGCGACAGCGTCATCGTATTCAGCGCGCCCTTGCTCGCAGAGTAGGCGATCGACGAGCCGACGCCACTGATGCCGGCGACCGAGGACACGTTGACCACTGCCGATGGACGCCCCGAAGCCTTCGCAGCGGCTTCCAGCAGGCTGCGCGCCGCGCGCACCATCTGGAACGGGCCGATGGTGTTGACGCCGTAGACCCGCTGGAAATCTTCCGCCGACAATCCGTCGAGATCGGCGTGAGCTACGTGCTTGGTGGTGCCGGCATTGTTGACGAGGATATCGAGCCGGCCCCAAGGCGCAGCGGCAGCGACGATCTTGCGGCAATCCTCATCCTTTGAAACGTCGCCCTGCGCGACCAGGACTTCCGCGGCGCCGGCCTTGCGGCAGAGCTCAGCCGTCGCCTCGGCCTCCTTCTGGCTCGACGCATAGTTGATGACGAGCCGCGCCCCGCTCCGTGCCAGAATTTCCGCGGTTGCTGCGCCAAGGCCTGAGGCAGACCCCGTCACGATTGCGCACAAGCTATCCTTTGCCATCCCGATTCCTTCCCCTGTCTCTGATCTCGGCGTCCTCTTTAGCGAGTTTGCCGCGCCCTGCAAATCGAGCAAACTCCGCTAAGCGGAATTAGCCTCTTATTGATCCTTGCGCCCATGCCCGCGCCGCAGGTTGACCTGCGATCAACGCTTGTCAGGGCCATGGCTTTTTCCGATCATCGGGCGCAAGAAGAACCTGCGCGCCGGCCCGCGCCAATGGCAAGACACGGGGAACGCTGTGGCGGAGAGTGACAATATCGTCGTCGAGACCGCGGAGAAAATCTTCGCCGATCTCGCCGATCCGCAAGAAATCAACAACGACAAAAAGAATACGTGGCAGGCGCCGCTATGGCAGGCGCTAAGCGAAGCCGGCCTGCCGCTGTCCTGGGTGCCGGACGATCTCGGCGGCTCCGGCGCAAGCCTCGCCGACGGCTTTGCGCTGCTGAACGCCGCCGGCCGTTTCGCCGTCGCGGTTCCGCTGGCCGAGACCATGCTGGCCGGCTGGCTGCTGGCGCAGGCCAGGATCGCCTCGCCCGACGGCGAGATGACGGTGCTGCCGGCGTCTCCGAAGGACCGCGTCAGCCTCGATGCCGACGGCTCGCTCTCCGGCCGCGCCCGCGGCGTGCCATTCGCAAAGGCGGCAAAGCATTTTGCGGTGCTGGCGCACGGCAAGGACGGTGTTTCCATCGCGCTGGTCGATGCGACCAAGGCGCGGATCGAATCCGGCCTCAATGTCGGCTACGACCACAGCGACACCGTCACGCTCGACAGGGTTCAGCCAATCACCATCAAGCCCGCCCCGAAGGGCCTTGACCAAACCGTGCTGATGCTGATGGGCGGTGTCGCGCGTAGCCTCCAGATCGCCGGCGCGCTGGAATCCATGCTCGACATCTCCGTGCGCTATTCCAACGAACGCGTCGCCTTCGAGAAGAAGATCTCGAAATTCCAGGCAGTGCAGCACAATCTCGCGCGGCTTGCTGGCGAATCGGCCGCAGCGCTCGCGGCTGCGACCTCGGCCGCCGATGCGATTGCGAATGCAAGATCGTTCAACGACGAGGTCTATCTCGAAGCCGCCTCCGCAAAAATCCGCTGCGCGGAAGCAGCCGAGAAAGGCGGCGGCATCGCGCATCAAGTCCATGGCGCGATCGGCTTCACCATGGAGCACATCCTGCATCGCTATTCGCTGCGGGCGCTGGCCTGGCGCGACGATTTCGGCTCGGAGAGCTACTGGGCCGTCGAGCTCGGCAAGCTCATAGCAAACCGCGGCGCCGACGAATTGTGGCCGCTCGTCGCTTCGCGCTGATCAGGGGACGAGACAACAATGACCGCTGCCCTCCGTTTCGATCCGATCCGCCTGCCCGAGAAATGCGAACAATTGCGCAAGGAAGTCCGCGCCTTCCTCGCCGAGGAAATCGCTGCCGGCACCTTTGATCCGCACAAGCCCAACCGCGAAGACACCGACGCGCCGGAATTTTCCCGCCGGGTCGGCGCCAAGGGCTGGCTCGGGATGACCTGGCCAAAAAAGTATGGCGGCCAGGAGCGCTCCTTCCTCGAGCGTTATGTGGTGACCGAGGAGATGCGCGTCGCCAACGCGCCGACGCGGCGCTTCTTCGTCGCCGACCGCCAGAGCGGCCCGGTGCTGCTGAAATACGCACCCGAGCACATCAAGATGGACATCCTGCCGCGCATCTGCCGCGGCGAGATCTGCTTTGCCATCGGCATGAGCGAGCCGAACTCCGGCTCCGACCTGTTCGCGGCGAAGACGCGCGCGACCAAGATCGACGGCGGCTATCTCATCAACGGCACCAAGATCTGGACCTCGTCGGCACACATTGCCGACTACATGATCGCGATCTTCCGGACCTCGCCGCCGACCAAGGAGAACCGCCGTCACGGCCTGACCCAGTTCCTGGTCAAGATGAAGCAACCGGGTATCAAGGTGAACCCGATCGGCCAGATCACCGGCCAGTACGAGTTCAACGAGGTCGTCTTCACCGATCACTTCATTCCCGACGATCACGTTCTCGGCGAGGTCGACGGCGCCTGGAAGCAGGCGACAAGCGAGCTCGCCTATGAGCGCTCGGGCCCCGAGCGTTTCCTCGAAACCTACTACGTGCTGACCGAGCTGGTGCGCGCAGTCGGGCCCAATCCCGATACGCGCAGCGCCGAAGGCATCGGGCGCCTGGTCGCGCAGCTCCACACCATGCGGCGCATGTCGGTCTCGGTCGCCGGCATGCTCGAAGCGGGCAAGGAGCCCGTGGTCGAGGCGTCCATCGTCAAGGACATCGGCACGGTCTGGGAACAGCAGCTGCCGCACCGCGTGCGCGATCTCGCCGCCTTCGTCGAGGAGACCGCGACCAACCGCGAGACCTTGGAGCGGCAGCTCGACTTCGCGATCAAGACCGCGCCGAAACTCACGATCCAGGGCGGCACCACCGAAGTGCTGCGCGGCATCATCGCCCGCGGACTTGGCTTGCGGTAACGCTCGTGGCGACCTGTCAGCCTCGCGCTCCGATCACCTCTCCCATAGGGAGAGGTCGATTTGCGTCAGCAAATCGGGTGAGGGGTTTTGCTCTCACGAGGGGCCGTAACCCCTCACCCGGCGCTCCGCGCCGACCTCTCCCTATGGGAGAGGTGGTTCTTCGCTACGGACGTATCGAGTTGTTTGGAGACAATCTATGAGCACGTATAAAGATATAGGCGTCGAGAAGGTCGGGCATGTCGGCACCATCGAGATCCGCCGCCCGCCGCTGAACTTCTTCGACATCTCGCTGATCAACCAGATCGCGGACGCGCTCGACGAATTCGACCGCGACATCGAGATCCGCGCCTCTGTTCTCTCCGCGCAGGGCAAGGCATTCTGCGCCGGCGCCAATTTCGGCGACCCGGCACGGCAGGCGCAGGAAGCGCGCGAGGCCGAGCAAGCCAAGAAAGGCGATCCGGCCGACAATCTCGGGCCGATCAGCCACCTCTACATCCAGGCGGTACGCATCTTCCGCGCCAAGAAGCCGATCGTCGCGGCCGTGCAGGGCGCGGCCATCGGCGGCGGCCTGGGCCTTGCAGTGTCGGCCGACTTCCGCGTCACCTGCCCGGAAGCGCGCTTCTCCGCGAATTTCACAAAACTCGGCTTTCATCCCGGCTTCGGCCTGACCGTGACGCTGCCCGAGCTGATCGGCAAGAACAATGCCGAGCTGATGTTCTACACCAGCCGCCGCGTCACTGGCGAAGAGGCCTACAAATGGGGCCTCGCCAACGAGCTGGTGCCGCAGGACCAAGTGAAGGCGGCCGCGATGAAGCTCGCCGGCGAGATCGCCGAATGCTCCCCGCTCGGCCTGCTCTCGACCCGCGCCACGATGCGCAATGGCCTCGCCGACCGCGTCATGGCCGCGACCAATCACGAGCTCGCCGAGCAGACGCGCCTGCGCGCGACGGAGGATTTTAAGGAAGGCGTGAAGGCCACGGAAGAACGGCGCGTGGCGAATTTCAAGGGAAGGTGATTGCGGCGGGATCTCGCCGTATCAGTTTGACATCGCAAGAGCCTCCCCTGTCGTCCCCGCCTAGTGCGCAAACTCGCACGTGGGGCGGGGACCCCTCAAGCCACAAGCCGGAACGTCACCCCGCCGAGCAGAAACTCATTGCCCGCGACCGCGAGCCCCTTCGCCTTTGCGGTATGCAGCACCTGAGCCGTGTCAGTCACCCGAAACTCCAGCGCGCTCATGATCTCGCTGGTGCCCTTGACGAAGCGGAAGGTTGCGTTCGGCAACTTCAGTTCGGCACCGCTACTCGGCGCAACGCCGATGATCTTCCCCCAATGCTCGGCGAGTCCCTGCGGGTCCGGGCTCTGCATCTCCACCGCCGTCAGCGCCTCCGTCACATCCGTGCGGATGAATTTTTGCCAGTCGGGTCCCGCCGGCGGATAGGCGCCCAGAATGTCGTCGCTGCCGTCGGTGTGGTTGAACTCGATGAAGGCGGCGCGGCAGTCGCGGGGGTGAAGCTGCACGCCGTGATAGGGCGCATGGTCGATGACGTTGGCCGTGCGCACGCCGAGCGCGTTGGCGTTGCGGCCGCGCTCGTCCGGATCATCGCAGCAGAAAATCGCCATGTAGCCGCCGCGGCCGCCGGTCTTCTCGATGAAGCGGCCGGCCGTGGTGCCGTCCTTGAAGGGCGCCACGACTTCCAGCAGTATCGTGTCGACCGGGAGCAGCGCGTTCTCCAGGCCGTATTTTGCGACATTACCGTCGCGATAGCAGATGGCCAGACCCATGATCCGGGCGATGTCGGAGATCACCGGCTCGAGGTGCGGCGCGACCAGGCAGATCTGCCGCAAGCGCATGTAGGACGACATGGTCACTCGCCCCTGAAGACGGGCTTGCGCTTCTCGACGAAGGCTTTTGCGGCCTCCTTGTGATCGGCGGTGTCGCCGCAGCGGGTGTGGTGGATCGCCTCGCCGTCGAAGCAATCCTCCAGCGCCAGATGCTCGGCATTGTTGATGTTGCGCTTGATGTAGCCGAGCGCGATCGAGGGCCCTTGCGCCAGCGACAGCGCGAGCTCGTGCGCAGCGGTGTCAATCTCGGCGTCGGGCACGACCTTCGTCACCAAGCCGATCGCGTGCGCTTCCCTCGCCGTGAGCACCGGCGACATCAGATAGAGCTCGCGCGCCCGCGCGCTGCCGAGCAGCTGCGTCAGGAAATAGGTGCCACCATAGTCGCCGGAGAAGCCGACCTTGGCGAACGCGGTGGTGATCTTGCAGGATTCGCTGGCGATGCGCAGGTCGCAGGACAGCGCCATCGACAGCCCGGCACCGGCCGCCGCGCCATCGAGCTGCGCCACGACGGGCTTCGGCATCTGATGCAGGATGCGCGAGACCTCCATGCCACGGCGGAGGTTTGCGAGCTTCTGCTCGAACGGCAGCGGCGCGCGGCCTGCTGCCATCGACTTGACGTCGCCGCCGACGCAGAACGAGCCGCCCGCGCCCTTGAACAGCACCGCCCGCACCTCGGGATCATCCGCCGCGCGACGCGCCGCCTCGACCAGGCCGGCGACCATCTCCGGGTTGAGCGCGTTCTTCCGCTCCGGGCGGTTCATCGTGATGGTGAGCAGCCCGCCTTCGAGCTTTTGCAGGACCATGTCGTTCATGGGGCGCCTCCCTTGTTGTTGTCTAGCCGAGCCATCTGCCCACCCGTCATTGCGAGCGAAGCGAAGCAATCCAGAAATGTTTCCGCGGAGACAGTCTGGATTGTTTCGTCGCCAGCGCAAAATTGCTTCGCAATTTGTCGCGGGCTCCTCGCAATGACGATCTCTATTTCTTCACCAGCGGGCAGCGCGACTGCTCGAGCGACTGGAACGCCTCGCTGCCGGGCACGGTCGCGAGCAGCTTGTAGTCGTCCCAGCGGCCCTTCGACTCCGAGGGCTTCTTCACCTCGAACAGGTACATATCGTGGATCATGCGGCCATCCTCGCGGATCTTGCCATTCTTGGCGAAGAAGTCGTTGATCGGCGTCTCCTTCATCACCTTGATCACCGCCGCGGCGTCGGTCGTGCCGGCCGCCTTCACGGCTTTGAGGTAATGCGTGACGGAGGAATAGACACCGGCCTGCGCCGAGGTCGGTACCCGCTTGGTGCGCTCCATGAAACGCTTCGAGAATGCGCGCGTGTCGTCGTTGAGGTCCCAATAGAACGCTTCGGCGAGCAGCAAGCCCTGCGCGGTCTCCAGCCCGATCGAGTCGATATCGGTGACGAAGGCGAGCAGCGGCGAGACCTTCTGGCCACCCTTGGTGATGCCGAACTCCGCCGCCTGCTTGATGGCGTTGATGGTATCGCCGCCGGCATTTGCGAGTCCGATCACCTTCGCCTTGGACGCCTGGGCCTGGAGCAGGAAGGACGAGAAATCCGACGTGTTGAGCGGATGGCGCACGCTGCCAAGCACCTTGCCGCCGGTCTTGGTCACGACGGCACTGGTGTCCTTCTCCAGATCCTGGCCGAAGGCGTAGTCGGCGGTGAGGAAGAACCAGCTGTCGAGGCCCGATTTCACGGCCGCAAGACCGGTCACATTGGCCTGGCCGTAGGTGTCGAACACGTAGTGGATGGTGTAGGGACCGCAGGCCTCGTTGGTGAGACGGATCGAGCCCGGGCCGTTGAACATGATGATCTTGTTGCGCGCTTTCGCGATCTCGCCGGCGGCAAGCGCGGTCGCCGAGGCCGCGACGTCGTAGATCATCTCGACACCCTGGTTGTCGAGCATGTCGCGGGCGATGTTGGCGGAGAGATCGGCCTTGTTGAGATGGTCGGCTGCCAGCACCTGGATCTTGCGCCCCAGCACCTCGCCGCCAAAATCCTCGACGGCCATCTTGGCCGCGGTCTCGCTGCCGGGGCCCGTGATATCTGCATAAAGGCTCGACATGTCGAGGATGCCGCCGATCTTCAGTGGCGGCTTGTCCTGGGCCTGCGCGGCGCTCGCATTGAGGGCAAACGCGGCGGCAAAAATGCCGGACAAAATAGTCTTCATCGAATACGACCTCCCTTTATCGCCTGTCTTCTAATGGCGGCTTAGTTATTGCTGTTGCCGCAATCATGCCGCATGCGCGAGAGGGCAGCAAGCGCGGGGTGCTGCAAGCGTACGATTGCCGCGCATGTTTTCCGCAAAACGGAATGGTGAGAAGCGGACAAATGCTTCCACGTCATTGCGAGCGCAGCGAAGCGATCCAGGGCCTTTCCGCAGAGGCGGTCTGGATTTGCTTCGCTACGCTCGCAATGACGGAGTATGGCGAAGCCTCTTCGCGGCCCACTACGCATGGGCTATGATTGCCGCGCAATGCAACCTATCCGGGCCACGTGACGCGACTGCTCCATCTCATCGTCGCATTTCTCATCATCGCGGCTAACACGGCGTTCGCGACGCCGTGCCAGTTCGAGTCTCAAGGCGAAGGCCGCGTCGCTGCCATCGTCGATGCGCGCAGCGTGCGCCTCGATGACGGGCGCGAGATCCGCCTGACCGGCATCGAGCCGACGGCGACCACGAAGCAGGCGCTGGCATCTCTGCTCACCGGCCGCGACGTGACGCTGCGCAGCCCCGACGACACGCCCGACCGCTACGGCCGCCAGGGCGCGCTGGTCTTCATCGGCGAAGCCGATACCTCGGTGCAGGCGATGCTGCTCGCCCAAGGCGACGCCATCGTCTCCGCGGAGATCGCGGACAAAGACTGTGCGGCCGCCCTGATGGCGTCCGAGGCCACGGCACGGCGCCAAAAAATGGGCAATTGGGCTGACCAGTCGGCCATAAAAAACGCGGAAAGTCCGGACGATATTTTGGCAGGGATCGGGCGTTTTATGGTGGTCGAGGGCAAAGTCCTGTCGGTCCGGCAAGCTGGGGCAATGACCTACCTCAACTTCGGACGAAGCTGGACACGCGGCTTTGCGGCGACTATCTCAAAGCGTTCGTTACCGGCGTTCGAGAGCGCCGGAATTACCCTTAAGTCCTTGGAAAATCGACGTGTTCGAGTTCGGGGCTGGGTCGAGGGGAACACGGGGCCGCGTATCGATGTACGCCTCGTGGGACAGGTCGAGCTGCTGGGCGCAAACGAGCCGACAGGGGTAAGGCCCTAAAAGGGCCGGGCACGGGTTAAGCGACGTGAATGGGGTGCTAGAACGGCACGAACGAGGTGATGGCTGCCGCCTGCGGGCGACGCCGGCTGCACTGTGCCTTGTCCTGGGCACGGCCCTCGCCGGTTGTGGCGATATGGGCCGGTTCCAGACCGCGGCGCCCCCGGCGACCGTGGTGATGCCGAAGCCGAAGCCCGCCGTGGCGCAAACCCCCGCCACCGAGAAGGAGCACGAACGCATCCTGGCGAGCTATGGCGGCACCTATGACGATCCCAAGCTCGAGGCGCTCGTCAGCAAGACCGTCGACCGGCTCGTCGCGGCCTCCGACCGTCCCGACCAGGGCTACAAGGTCACCATCCTCAATTCCGGCGCAGTGAACGCCTTTGCGCTGCCGAACGGCCAGCTCTACGTTACGCGTGGCCTGCTCGCGCTCGCCAGCGACACTTCGGAATTGTCCTCCGTGCTCAGCCACGAGATGGCGCATGTGCTGTCCAAGCACGCCGCGATGCGCGAGGACCAGGCCCGCCAGGCCGCGATCGTCACCCGCGTCGTCACCGACATGAGTAACGATCCCGATCTCACCGCGCTGGCGCTCGCCAAGACCAAGCTCACCATGGCGAGCTTCTCGCGCAAGCAGGAGCTCGAGGCCGACGGCATCGGCGTCGGCATCTCCGCCAAGGCGCATTTCGACCCTTATGGCGCTGCTCGCTTTCTGTCGGCGATGGAGCGTAATGCCGAGCTGAAGGCCGGCAAGAGCTCGCTCGATCCGCGCGCGCAGGATTTCACCTCGTCCCATCCGGCAACCCCGGAGCGGGTGCAGAACGCGCAGAATATCGCGCGGCAATACACTGCGCCTGAAGGCGCCGAGCGCGACCGCGAAAGCTATCTCGCCGCGATCGACAATCTCGTCTATGGCGAAGACTCCAGCCAAGGCTTTGTCCGCGGCCGGCGCTTCCTGCATCCGAAGCTCGGCTTCACCTTCCAGGCGCCGGACAATTTCACGCTCGACAACACCGCGCAGGCCGTGATCGGCGTGCGCGAAGGCGGCGCACAGGCGATGCGTTTCGACGTCGTGCGCGTGCCGGCCGAACAATCGCTCGGCGACTACCTGAATTCGGGCTGGATGGAAGGGGTCGAGAAGGCCTCGACCGAAGACCTCACCATCAACGGTTTTCCGGCGGCGTCCGCCACCGCCAAGGGCGATCAGTGGCAGTTCAAGGTCTATGCGCTGCGCTTCGGCAGTGACGTCTATCGCTTCATCTTCGCGACGCGGCAGAAATCGACCGAGAGCGAGCGCAACGCGCGCGAGACCGTCAACTCATTCCGCCGCCTGACGCTCGACGAGATCCAGGCCGCGCGCCCGCTGCGCATCAAGGTCATCACCGTGCAACCCGGCGATACCGTGGAATCGCTTTCCCACCGCATGGCCGGCGTCGACCATCCCGCCGAGCGCTTCCGCGTGCTGAACGGCCTCGATCGCACCGCGCAGGTGAAGGTGCGCGATCGCGTGAAGATCGTGGCGGATTGAGCTGCGCTGGCGCGCGTCGTAGCCCGGATGGAGCGAGGCGCAATCCGGGATTTGTGCGGCCGGTCAGTCTGCCCCGGATTACGCTGACGCTCCATCCGGGCTACGTATCGCGTGCTGCTTGAGCCTTAACGCCCCGTGTCCATATCACCCTTCTCGCGCTGGCCGCTGAGCCAGAGCGCGAGCAGGGTCCAGAACGCGCCGGACAGCAGATACGCGCCCGAAGCGATGACGCCGAGATTGGTGGCGAGCAGCAGCGCGACCAGTGGAGCAAAGCCGGCGCCGAACAGCCACGCCATGTCGGAGGTCAACGCCGAAGCCGTGTAGCGGTATGCCTGCCTGAAGTTCGAGGCGATCGCGCCCGAGGACTGGCCGAAGGACAGGCCGAGCAGGATGAAGCCGATCACCATGTAGATGGTCTCGCCGAACGCGCCGGCATCGAGCAGCTGCGGCGCGAAGCCGCTGTAGATCGCGATCGCGATCGCCGATCCCATCAAGAGCGACTTGCGGCCGACACGGTCGGCGATGATGCCGGAGACAACGATCGCGGCGACACCGAACACGGCGGCGACGATCTCGATGATCAGGAAGCGCACCGGGCTTTCGCGGGTGAACAGGAACACCCAGGACAGCGGAAACACCGTGACCATGTGGAACAGCGCGAAGCTTGCCAGCGGCGCGAACGCACCGAGCATGATGTTTTGGCCTTCGCGCGCGACGGTGTCGGAGATGCGCGAGGGCTGCAATTCGCGGGTCTCGAACAGCGAGGCATATTCCTCGGTCGTCACCATGCGCAGGCGGGCGAACAGCGCCACGACGTTGATGGCGAAGGCGACGAAGAACGGATAGCGCCAGCCCCAATCGAAGAAATCATCGGCCGAGAGGTTGCCGGCGAAATAGGCGAACAGCGCGCTCGCCACGATCAGTCCGAGCGGGGCGCCTAGCTGCGGCACCATCGCGTACCAGCCGCGCTTCGAGGCCGGCGCGTTCAACGCCAGCAGCGAAGCCATGCCGTCCCATGCGCCGCCCCAGGCCAGACCCTGTGCGATGCGCGCCAGCGCCAGCAGCCAGATCGCGGCAACGCCGATGTCGTGATAGCCGGGCAGGAACGCGAGCGCCACGGTCGCGGTGCCGAGCAGGAACAGCGCCGAGATCAGCTTCGCCGTTTTGCCGTAGGCACGGTCGATCGTCATGAAGATGACCGTGCCGATCGGCCGCGCCATGAAGGCCAGCGCGAAGATCATGAAGGAATAGAGCGTGCCGGTCAGTTCGCTCGCGAATGGGAACACCAGGCGCGGGAACACGATCACCGAAGCGATCGCGAAGACGAAGAAGTCGAAAAATTCCGAGGTGCGGCCGATGATGACGCCAATGGCGATCTCGCCGGGACTGGCCTGGTCGTGGCCGTGTTCGCCCGTGTGGAGGTCTGCCATTGCGGGGGTCTGTGCCGTCGCCATTCGTGCGCCCTTAACGTCCTGAAAACCAAAGCCGAACGCCCGGCCGGACGCCAGGCAATCTGCCCCTGTCTGACCTAACCTCCCGCACTGCAACATTGGACAAATTGTCCAATGTCCGGATTGTTGCGCCGCAGCTACCCGTTGGCCCCGCAAAGGAAACTCATTTTCTCAAAGGCTCGGCCCGTGTCTCGTCTCAAGATCCTGGCGCTACTACCTCTGACTGCCGCACTCAGCGGCTGCGACTACGTCGTGCTGGCGCCAGCCGGCGACATCGCTGCCCAGCAGCGCGACCTCGTCATCATCTCCACCGTCCTGATGCTCCTCATCGTCCTCCCCGTGATGGCGCTGACGGTGCTGTTCGCCTGGCGCTATCGCCAGTCCAACACGGCCGCTCGCTACGAGCCGGAATGGGACCACTCGACCAAGCTCGAGCTGGTGATCTGGTCGGCGCCGCTCTTGATCATCGTCTGCCTGGGCGCGCTGACCTGGATGGGCACGCATCTGCTCGACCCCTATCGCACCCTCGGCCGCATCCATGCCGACCGCGCCCTGGACCAGTCCAAAGCCCCGCTCGAGGTCGACGTCGTCGCGCTCGACTGGAAGTGGCTCTTCATCTATCCGGACTACGGCATCGCCACCGTCAACGAGTTGGCCGCGCCGGTTGATCGCCCGATCAACTTCCGCATCACCGCCTCGTCGGTGATGAACTCGTTCTACATCCCCGCGCTCGCCGGCCAGATCTATGCGATGCCGGGCATGGAGACCAAGCTCCACGCCGTCGTGAACCACGTCGGCACCTATAAGGGCTTTTCGGCGAACTACAGCGGCGCCGGCTTCTCCGGCATGCACTTCAACTTCCAGGGCCTCGACGACAAGGGCTTTGACGCCTGGATCGCCAGCGCCAAATCCGCCGGCGGCTCGCTCGGCCGGGCCGAATATCTCCAGTTGGAGAAGCCCAGCCAGAACGAGCCGGTGCGGCGCTGGGGCAGCGTCGATGCCGATCTCTACCGCCTGATCCTCAACATGTGCGTCGAGACCGGCAAGATGTGCCAGAGCGAGATGATGGCGATCGATGCCAAGGGCGGCAACGGCCATGAAGGCCTGAACAACACCCTGCCGCTCACCTACGACAAGTACGCCCGCCGCGGCACCGTGCTCGGACCGGAGCCGACCTTCGTCGCCGGCACCTGCACGCCGGATGCGCCGCAAGGCCAGACCACGGCGTCGATCAAGGCGCCCACTGACACAATGCCGCTCATCGGCGCCGGCCTGAAGCGGCCGTCGTTCACGCCGCTGAAGTCCTCGTCCTTCTTCCTCGGACTGCGTCCGAAGTCAGACTCCTAAAGAGAACGCGCATGTCTCCTGATCTTCTCAAGCTCATCTTCGGCCGGCTCGGTTTCGAGTCACTGCCGCTGCACGAGCCGATCGTCGTCGGCACTTTCGTGGTGGTCGCGCTCGGCGGCGCCGCACTGCTTGGCGGCCTCACCTATTTCCGCCTCTGGGGCTATCTCTGGCGCGAATGGTTCACCACCGTGGACCACAAGCGCATCGGCATCATGTACATGATCCTCGGCATCGTGATGCTGCTGCGCGGCTTCGCCGACGCGCTGATGATGCGCGGCCAGCAGATGCTCGCCTTTGGCGGCTCCGAAGGCTATCTCAACGCCCATCACTACGACCAGGTCTTCACCGCCCACGGCGTGATCATGATCTTCTTCGTGGCGATGCCGCTCGTCACCGGCCTAATGAACTACGTGGTGCCGCTCCAGATCGGCGCACGCGACGTGTCGTTCCCGTTCCTGAACAATTTCAGCTTCTGGATGACGGTCGGCGGCGCGGTGCTGGTGATGGCCTCGCTGTTCATCGGCGAGTTCGCCCGCACCGGCTGGCTGGCTTATCCGCCGCTCTCGAATATCGGTTACAGTCCCGATGTCGGTGTCGACTACTACATCTGGGCGCTGCAGGTCGCCGGCGTCGGAACGACATTATCCGGCATCAACCTGATCTGTACCATCGTCAAGCTGCGCTGCCCCGGCATGACGATGATGAAGATGCCGGTGTTCACCTGGACCTCGCTCTGCACCAACGTGCTGATCGTCGCATCCTTCCCGGTGCTGACCGTCGTGCTCGCGCTGCTGTCGCTCGATCGCTACGTCGGCACCAACTTCTTCACGAACGATTTCGGCGGCAGCCCGATGATGTACGTGAACCTGATCTGGATCTGGGGCCACCCCGAGGTCTACATCCTGATTCTCCCGGCGTTCGGCATCTTCTCGGAGGTCACCTCGACGTTCTCGGGCAAGCGGCTGTTCGGCTACACCTCGATGGTCTACGCCACAGTCGTCATCACCATCCTGTCGTACCTGGTCTGGCTGCACCATTTCTTCACGATGGGCTCCGGCGCCAGCGTCAACTCGTTCTTCGGCATCACCACGATGATCATCTCGATCCCGACGGGCGCGAAGATGTTCAACTGGCTGTTCACGATGTACCGCGGCCGCATCCGCTACGAATTGCCGATGATGTGGACGATCGCGTTCATGCTGACCTTCGTGATCGGCGGCATGACCGGCGTGCTGCTCGCGGTGCCGCCGGCCGACTTCGTGCTGCATAACAGCCTGTTCCTGATCGCGCACTTCCACAACGTGATCATCGGCGGCGTGGTGTTCGGCGCCTTCGCCGGCATCAACTACTGGTTCCCGAAGGCGTTCGGCTTCAAGCTCGATCCGTTCTGGGGCAAGATGTCGTTCTGGTTCTGGGTCACCGGGTTCTACCTGGCCTTCATGCCCCTCTACGTGCTCGGCCTGATGGGCGTGACCCGCCGCCTGCGCGTGTTCGACGATCCGTCCCTGCAGATCTGGTTCGTCATTGCCGCGATCGGTGCGCTCTTCGTCTTCATCGGCATCCTCTCGATGCTGATGCAGTTCGCAGTCAGCCTGCTCAAGCGCGAGCAGCTCAAGGACGTCACCGGCGATCCCTGGGACGCGCGTACGCTGGAATGGGCGACGTCCTCGCCGCCGCCGGACTACAACTTCGCCTTCACCCCCGTCGTGCACGACAATGACGCGTGGTGGGACATGAAGAAGCGCGGCTACCAGCGTCCACTCACCGGGTTCAAGCCGATCCACATGCCGAGCAGCACCGGCACCGGCATCATCCTCGCCGGCTTCGCCACCGCGATGGGATTCGGCCTGATCTGGTACATGTGGTGGCTGGCGGCCGTGAGCTTCATCGCGATGCTCGCCGTCGGCATCGGCCACACCTTCAACTATAACCGCGACTTCGACATTCCGGCTGAAGACGTCATCCGGACCGAGGACGCGCGCACCAAACTGCTCGCCGGAGCCAAGTAAATGACGATCGCTGTCAATCCCACCCAAACCGGCGAGCCGGTCTTCTATCTCGCCGACGAACATCCGCATCCGGAAGGCTACAGCACCTCGCTCGGCTTCTGGATCTACCTGATGAGCGACTGCCTCATCTTCGCGATCCTGTTCGCCACCTTTGGCGTGCTCGGCGGCAACTACGCCGCCGGGCCCGCGCCGAAGGACCTGTTCGACCTGAACCTGGTCGCGGTGAACACGTCCATGCTGCTGCTGTCATCGATCACCTACGGCTTTGCCATGCTGACGATGCAGCAAAACAAGATCGCCCAGACCCAGATGTGGCTGGCGATCACCGGTCTGTTCGGCGCCGCCTTCATCGGCATCGAGCTCACCGAGTTTGCCCATATGATCCACGAGGGCGCCACGCCGCAGCGCAGCGCCTTCCTGTCCGCCTTCTTCACCCTGGTCGGCACCCACGGCCTTCACGTCTCTTGCGGCCTGATCTGGCTGGTGACGCTGATGGTACAGGTCCAAAAGTTCGACCTGATCGAGGCCAACCGCCGCCGCCTGATGTGCCTGTCGATGTTCTGGCACTTCCTCGACGTGGTCTGGATCGGCGTCTTCACCTTCGTCTATCTCCTGGGAGTTCTGCGATGAGCACCGATACCCACGCCGCCCATGCGGACGACCATCACCACGGCGACGGCCACGCCCATGGCACGTTCTCGAGCTACATGCTCGGCTTCGTGCTCTCGGTGGTGCTCACCGCGATCCCGTTCTGGCTGGTGATGAGCGGTACGCTGCCGAGCAAGCAGATCACCGCGCTGGTGATCATGGCCTTCGCGGTCGTGCAGATCGTGGTGCACATGATCTACTTCCTGCACATGAACACGACGTCCGAGAACGGCTGGAGCATGATGGCGCTGATCTTCACCATCGTTATGGTGGTGATCGCACTGTCTGGCTCGCTGTGGGTGATGAGCCACCTCAACAGCAACATGATGCCGGTCCACCAGATGACGGGAATGAAGTGAGCGAGGCTCCAAAGTGAGCAAGGCCCGGGCCGTGACGCGCAAGACAGGAGGGACGCACATCGAGGCTGTGCGCGCCCCCACCCTGTGGCTCACGGTCCTCTCGCTTGTCGCCTTTGTACTTCTGATCGCGCTCGGCGTCTGGCAGATCGAGCGCCGCGCCTGGAAGCTGGCTCTGATCGACCACGTCGAGCAACGCGTCCACGCTCCGGCCCAACCGATCCCCTCGCCCGCTTCATGGCCCGCCATCAGCGCAGCGAACGACGAATACAGGCACGTCAGCGTCAGCGGCCGCTTCCTGCATGACCGCGAGACGCTGGTCCAGGCCGTCACTGAGGAAGGCCCGGGCTATTGGGTGCTGACGCCGCTCAAGCGTGATGACGGCACGCTGGTGCTGATCAACCGCGGCTTCGTGCCGTCCGAGCGGCGCGACGTGTCGACGCGCAGGGACGGCAATCCCGACGGTCAGGTCGAGATCACCGGCCTGCTTCGCGTGACGGAGCCGAAGGGCGGCTTTCTCCGGAACAACGTGCCCCAGCACAACCGCTGGTACTCGCGGGACGTCGCCGCCATTGCGGCGGCACGCGGCCTTCATGACGTCGCGCCCTTCTTCGTGGATGCCGACGCCGGATCACAAATTGCCGGCGGTCCAATCGGCGGATTGACCGTGATCCGCTTTCCCAATAACCACCTGATCTACGCGCTGACGTGGTTTGCCCTGGCTTTCATGCTGGCCGGCAGGTTTTTCGTCACATTCGGCGGCGGGCTGTTCCGCCGCAAGCGCTTCGTCCAGGAACCGGCTGGCGGCTCGGATGCTGCCGCCCGCAGGACGGGATCAGATGCTGGAACGATCGTCGAGCCGACCTGACGACGGGAAGACACTTCCCCAAACGCTTGCCCATGGCGGGGGGCCCGTCACGCTGCAATCGCAGGCGGACGCGCGCAGCGAGCTGATCGGCCCGGCTCCCACCGACGACGATACTAACCGCAAGAACATGGCGCTGCTGATCCAGCTGCGCTGGACCGCGGTGGTCGGCCAGATTGTCACCATCGGTGCCGTGCATTTCGGCCTCGGCATTCCCCTGCCGCTGGAGCGGATGGGCGCGGTGATCGGCGCGCTGGTGCTGCTCAACGTCTCCAGCCTGGTCTGGGTGCGCCATCGCGCCGCGATTACCAATAACGAGCTGTTGGTCGCCTTGATGCTGGACGTCGCTGCGCTGACCGCACAGCTCTATCTCTCCGGCGGCGCCACCAATCCCTTCACCTCGCTGTTCCTGCTCCAGGTGACGCTCGGCGCGGTGCTGTTAGATGCCCGCTCGACGTGGTCGCTGGTCGCTCTGACCTGCGCGAGTTTTGTCTGGCTGACATTGGCATACCGGCCGCTCGACCTGCCGCCAAATCCGTTGAGCGAGACTTATACGCTCACCGTGCTCGGCATGCTCCTCGGCTTCATGCTCAATGCCGTGCTGCTGGTGGTGTTCGTCACCCGCATCAACAGGAATTTGCGCGAGCGCGATGCGCATCTGGCGGCGCTGCGCCAGCATGCCGCAGAGCAGGATCACATCGTGCGCATGGGCCTGCTCGCCTCCGGCGCGGCACATGAGCTCGGCACACCGCTCGCTTCGCTCTCGGTGATCCTCAGCGACTGGCGCCGCATGCCGGATCTCGCCGCCGACCAGGAGCTCGCCGAGGACCTCGCGGAGATGGAAACCTCGCTGCAGCGCTGCAAGTCGATCGTCACAGGCATCCTGGTCTCGGCCGGCGAAGCGCGCGGCGAAGGCTCCTCGCCGACGACGGTGACGGCCTTCGTCACCGCGCTGGTCGACGAATGGCGCAACGCGCGCTCGGCCCGCACGCTCTACTTCGTCAACACCTTCGGCGAGGACGTCGCGATCGTCTCCGACGTCGCGCTGAAGCAGGTGATCTTCAACGTGCTCGACAATGCCTATGAGGTCTCGCGCGACTGGGTCGAGCTGGTGGCCGAGCGCGAAGGCGACAACCTCGTGCTGTCGATCTCCGACCGCGGTCCCGGCTTTGCGCCGGAGATGCTGGCGCAGCTCGGCAAGCCCTATCAGTCGAGCAAGGGGCGCGCCGGCGGCGGGCTCGGCCTGTTCCTGGTGGTGAACGTCGTACGCAAGCTGGGCGGCAGCGTGACCGCCGAGAACCACAGGAAGCGCGGCGCCACGGTACGCCTGACGCTGCCGCTCGCAACGCTTGCGATCGGAGGGAATTTTGACGCCTGACCGTTCGCTCATCGTCGTCGAGGACGATGCCGGCTTCGCCCGCACGCTGAAGCGCTCGTTCGAGCGCCGCGGCTACGAGGTCGTGCTCGCCGCCTCGATCGAAGAGGTGCGCCAAGTACTGGAGGAGCGCACCTTCGGCCATGCCGTGGTCGACCTCAAGCTCGGCGGCGCCTCGGGCCTCGCCTGCGTCGAGCTCTTGCACACGCATGATCCGGACATGCTGATCGTGGTGCTGACCGGCTTTGCCAGCATCTCCACCGCCGTCGAGGCGATCAAGCTGGGCGCCTGCCACTATTTGGCAAAGCCGTCGAACACCGACGACATCGAAGCCGCTTTCCACAAGGCCGAAGGCAACGCCGAAGTCGCGCTCGATGCGCGGCCGACCTCGATCAAGACGCTGGAATGGGAGCGCATCCACCAGACCCTGATCGAGACGGAGTTCAACATCTCGGAAGCGGCAAGACGGCTGGGGATGCATCGGCGTACGCTGGCACGAAAGCTCGAGAAGCGGCCGGTGAAGTAGGCCGCCTTCGCGAGGCTAATTCGCCGCCGACAATCCAGCGATCGACATGCGAAGGCGGAAGACGCAGTCCGCCACGTGCGACCCCGGACGGAGTCCAGTTGCGACCTACGCTTCCGCCCTCGCTGTCTGAGCGTTAGCAGACGACATCACTAGCAAGACGATGACAGCGGCTCACACTGTTATTGCGATGCCACGTTCCCGTTGGCGTCGCGGTCGTTCTTCGGGTTGTAGCCGGAGTCGTGGAGATTCTGCAGGTACATGGCGTGATCGCCGCTGTTCGCACCGCCCATCAATCCCATTGGCGGCGGAGATGCGGGAGTGGCAGCGGTTGCGTTCACCGCGTGGTGATGACGGTGATGCGCTGCCGAGGCGGCAGAAGCCGAGAGAGTCACGATCGCGAGAGCGACGAGCAGTTTTCCTGTCATGGGTAGCTCCTCCTAGGTTTTTGCCCCACTAGGTTTGGCCCCTGTAGCGTTACAAACCATGGCACAACCTAAGCGTTTGCAGAACCCGCAGCGCGCTCCGTCACCACAAAGTGAAATGCGCCTCGACCTCAGCAGTCATTGCAGCAGAGTTGGCTCACTCGGCATCGGTGCTTCCGAATGAAGAGGGAGGTGTCGCCTTCGCTTTCACCAACCTTGCAACGCGACGTCCATCGAACAAAAAGCCCGGCCGAGCGGCCGGGCTTTGATCTGTTGCGATCGACGCGACGTGGGCTTACGCCGCCTCGTCGGCGACGGTGGTGTCGTCGCCATCGGTATCGTCGGTATCGCCCTCGGCATCCGTGTCGGCTTCGCCATCAGCGGCTTCCGCCTTGGCGCTGGCGCGGCGCGGGCTCTTGGCGAGCTGGGCCTCGATCTCCTTGACCGCTTCGGTCTCGGTCGAGTGCTGCACCACCGCGATCTCGCGGGAGAGACGGTCGAGCGCCGCTTCATAGAGCTGGCGCTCCGAATACGACTGCTCCGGCTGCGACTCCGAGCGATAGAGGTCGCGCACAACTTCCGCGATCGCGACGATGTCGCCCGAATTGATCTTCGCTTCGTATTCCTGGGCGCGGCGCGACCACATGGTGCGCTTGACGCGGGCGCGGCCCTTGAGCGTCTCCAGCGCCTTCTTGACCAGCGCCGGATCGGACAGCTTGCGCATGCCGACATTGGCGACCTTGGCGGTCGGAACGCGCAGCGTCATCTTGTCCTTGATGAAGTTGATGACGAACAGCTCGAGCTTCGCACCGGCGATCTCCTGCTCCTCGATGGCCAGGATCTGGCCGACGCCGTGAGCGGGATAGACGACGAATTCGTTGGCCTTGAAGCCCTGACGCTGGGTCACGACCTTCTTTTCCTCGACCTTCGGCGCAGCAGCGGGCTTGGCAGCCGGCTTGGCGGCGGCGGGAGCCTTGGCAGGCGCAGCAGCAACAGGGGCCTTCGTCGCGGGCTTGGCAGCGGGAGCCTTGGCAGTCACAGGCTTGGCAGCAGCAGGCTTGGCAGCGGTCGCTTTCGCGGCCGGTTTGGCAGTCTTGTTAGGCATTGCGCTTCTTTTGTTCTTCGAGGACTTTGCAGCCGGCGCCTTCGTCGCGGTCCGACCCTTGGATGCGCTACGGCTGGCCGCGGCGACTTTTTTGGCCTCCTTATGGGAAGCCCTCGCTGAAGTACTCTTTTTACGCGTTTTCTGTGACACAGCCTGCGCGCGGAAACTGCCACGCCCCTGTTCGACATTCGGTTTCACGGGAACCCAGAGGGGCCAACGGGGCTGACGGGGTTCGGCTTAATGTGCTCAATATAGCACATTTCCCGCAAAAATCAATGATTTAGGGGTCTTGAGGGCTGGTTTTCGGCGGCAACGCCGCTATTAGGGTTAAGTTTGGGCGCGAATTAGTCTCCCGAGCCCGGGTTCGGAGAAAAATATTTCTCGAACTTACCTTCCATGCCGTCGAATTCCTTGGCGTCGGCCGGTGATTCTTTCTTCTGGGTGATGTTCGGCCAGCTCTTGGCGTATTCGGCGTTGACCTCGAGCCATTTTTCCAGGCCCGGTTCCGTGTCCGGCTTGATGGCGTCGGCGGGGCATTCCGGCTCGCACACACCGCAATCGATGCACTCGTCGGGGTGGATGACAAGCATGTTGTCACCCTCGTAGAAGCAGTCGACCGGGCAGACCTCGACGCAGTCGGTGTACTTGCACTTGATGCAGTTTTCAGTGACGACGTAAGTCATCCAACGCTCCGAAAAGCTCTTTTAAAAGTCGCGGCTTGCCTAGCGCGGATGGCCCGGCGCCGCAAGGTCGGGAAGGCCCGATCATGACGGCTTTGTGCGTTTGATCGACCAAGAAATGAATAGGAAGCGCAATTAATTGCGCGTCCCGAGCTCCTCGTAGAGCACCCGCGCCGAGGCGGCATCGCCGCGGCGCTCGTTGAAGGCGATCACCTTCAGAACGCGCACGGTGCGATCGAGCGCGATGGTGAGCACGTCGCCGGCCTTGATCGCATGCCCCGGCGATGTCTCGCGCGTGCCGTTGACGCGAACGTGGCCGGTGACGACCAGCTCAGCGGCGGAGGTGCGCGCCTTCACCACACGGGCGTGCCACAGCCATTTGTCGATGCGCTGGCGCTCGGTCGTGGGGCTACTCCTTCCGCCCCGACAGCTGCTCTTTCAGCGCGGCGAGCTTGGCGAAGGGCGAGTTCGGATCAATGGGACGATCGCGCTCGCGCGGATTGGCGCTCGAAGCGTAGGGACGCAGCGAGGGACCGGACTCGCGATCGCGACGATCGCGGCCCTTGTCGCGGTCGCGGCCCCGGTGCTCGCGGCCGCCGTCGCGATCGCCGGGCTTGCCCTTGCCCCGATCGCGATCCTTGCCTTCGAAACGGCGGTTGTTGTCGCTGCGCTGCTCGCGGCGATCGCCACCTTCTTCGCGGCCCTTGCGGAAATCTTTCCGATGTCCGCCATGGCGATGGCGCTCACCCGGCTTCGCGCCTTCAGCAGCTTCACCGGGTGCAGCGCCAGCTTCGGCTGCCGCCTGCGGACGCGGTTGATGGTGGTGACGCTGGTGACGATGGCGCTCGTGGCGCGGCTTGCGATCCTCGTGACGGCCGGCCGGACGCCAGACCTCGACGAGCTCGGGCTCGGCGGGCGCGGCCGCAGCCTCAGGCGCGGCAGCGTCGGGCGATGCGGCAGCTTCCGTTGCAGCCGTCTCGGCGGCGGCGGCTTCGAGGCCGGCAGCCTCGGTGGACGTCGCAGCCTCCTCTGCGGGCGGCGCGATGCCGGGGGCGTCCTCGGGCGTGACGGGCGCTTCTGGTGACGCCTCGAGCGCCGGCTCCTCATGAACCTCCCCTTGGGCCTCCTCTTGGGCGGGCTCGTCGTGCGGCTCCATGCCGGGGGCGTCTTCGACCGTGACGGATTCGGCCGCGGCTTCGGTGGTCGCAGTCGGCTCCTCCGGCAGGCCGGCAACGGCCTCCGCCGCGGCCTCGGTCGAGGTCTCCGCGCTGCCCTCGGCGGGCGGCGTCTCGGCCGCAACCGTTTCGGCGATGACGGGCTTCTGCGGCAACGGCGGACGCTTCTCCATGCGATAGCCAAGCGCGCGCAGCACGGAGGCAAAGTCTTCGCCGGCCGAGCCCGTGAGCGAGGTCATCGCCTGCGTGACGACGAAGCTGCGGCCATCGAACGCGCCGGCGGGCTTTTCGCCCGGCGAGTTCTCGCGCCAGGCCAGCGCCGGCCGGATCAGATCAGCCAGCCGCTCCAGGATATCGACGCGCACGGCGCGCTCGCCGGCCTGCTTGTAGCCGAGCACGCGATAGGCATCGCGCGGCAGCTGCTTGTCGACCGGGAACGACGTGCGCCCCGACGATGCCAGATGCTGTGCACCCGACAACGCGGAGAGATCGACATTGTCCTGCTTCAGCGCCCAGAGCAGCGCGGCGAGCGCACGCGCGGCGGGCTTGAGCAGGCCGGGGAAATAGATGTGATAGGCGCCGAAGCGGACGCCGTATTTCCGCAACACGGCGCGCGAGGGCTGATCGAGATCCTTCAGCTCGCTTGCAATCTTCGGACGCTCGAGCACGCCGAGCGCCTCGACCAGCTGATAGGCGATGCCGCGGGCAATGCCGGTGACGTCCTCGGCCTTCGACAGCTCGAACATCGGCCCGAGCAGTTTCTCGATATGGGTCTTGAGCCAGAGCTCGAGCCGCGCCTGCACCTTGTCGCGCGGGCCGCCGGTCAGGCGCTCGTCGGAGATGATGCGGATGCGCGGATGCAGCGCGTCCTCTGCGGCGGCGAGGCGCGCCACGGCATCGCCGGTCCAGCGGATGATGCCCTCGGAGGTCAGCACGAACTGCTCGTCCGGCGCGTTGCCCAGCTTCTCGGCGCGCGCATTGATCTCGCCGGCGAGCACCGCTTGCGCTGCAGCCTGCAAGGCTTTCGCATCCGAGCCGGCCTCCGCCGCATCCGGTGCAAAGGTGAAGCCGTCGAGGCGGCCGATGACATGGCCTTCGACGATGACTTCGCCGGTCTTGCCGATTTCAGTATTCAAGCTCGTGTTCTCCCGCAGGCGGCGCATCAATACACTGGTCCGGCGATCAACGAAACGCTCAGTCAAGCGTTCATGGAGCGCATCCGATAATTTATTTTCGACCTCCCGCGTGATCCCCTGCCAGCGTTCGGGGTCTCTCAGCCAGTCCGGGCGGTTGGCGACGAAGGTCCAGGTGCGGATCTGGGCGATTCGGGCCGACAGCGTATCGATGTCGCCGTCGATACGGTCGGCCTGGGTGACCTGGGCCTCGAACCAGGAATCGGGAATGCATCCCTTCCGCATCAGGAAGCCGTACAGCGTCGTCACCAGCTCGGCATGGGCGGCCGGCGACAGTTTTCGGTAGTCCGGGACCTGGCAGGCCTCCCAGAGACGCTCCACGGCGGCCTTGCCATGCGCGATATCGCGCACCTCGCCGTCGCGGGCGGCATGATCGAGCACGCGCATGTCCTCGGCGATCGGCGCGCGCGTCAGCGTCTCGTGGCCGGGGCCGAGATTCAGCGACACCTGCAGGGCGCCGAGCGAAGAGAAATCCAGCTTGGAGTTGCGCCATTGCAGCACCTTCACGGCATCGAAGGTGTGGTTCTGCAGCGCGTTGACGAGCTCGGGCTCGAACGGTGCGCAACGGCCGGTGGTGCCGAAGGTGCCGTTGCGGGTGGCGCGGCCGGCGCGGCCGGCCACTTGCGCGAATTCGGCCGGCGTCAGGCGGCGGAACTGGTAGCCGTCGAACTTGCGGTCGGAGGCAAACGCGACGTGGTCGACGTCGAGATTGAGGCCCATGCCGACGGCATCGGTGGCGACGAGATAGTCGACATCGCCGTTCTGGAACATCGCGACCTGCGCGTTGCGCGTGCGGGGCGAGAGCGAGCCCAGAACAACGGCGGCGCCGCCGTGCTGGCGGCGGATCAGCTCGGCGATGGCGTAGACCTCGTCGGCGGAGAACGCGACGATGGCGGTGCGGCGCGGCTGGCGCGTGATCTTGCGGTCGCCGGCGAATTCGAGGCGAGACAGGCGCGGCCGCGTGATCATGGAGACGCCCGGCAGCAGCCGCTCGATGATCGGGCGCATGGTGGCAGCACCCAGCAGCAACGTCTCGTCGCGGCCGCGGCGGTTGAGCAGCCGATCGGTGAAGACATGGCCGCGTTCGAGATCGGCGGCGATCTGGACCTCGTCGACGGCGAGGAAGGAGACGTCGAGATCCCTGGGCATCGCCTCGACGGTCGACACCCAATAGCGCGGATTCTTCGGCTTGATCTTCTCTTCACCGGTGACGAGCGCGACGCTGGCCGCGCCCGCGCGATCGGCGATCTTGTTGTAGACCTCGCGCGCGAGCAGGCGCAGCGGCAGGCCGATCATGCCAGAGGGATGCGCGAGCATCCGCTCGATGGCGAGATGGGTCTTGCCGGTGTTGGTCGGCCCGAGCACCGCAGTGACGCCTGCGCCAGGCACTCGATCGGAAAGTGCGCGCTCGGAAGCGAAGGGGGAGGAAGAAAAAGCCATGTCCAGGGATTAGGTAGTGGCGATTTGGGCGAATGTCAGTGCTGGATGAGGCGGTGAGGGGGCTGGGTGTCGGTGATGTCTCCGAACGCTGCGCGGGCAGCCACGCACTCCGCTGTCATGCCCCGGCTTGACCGGGGCATCCAGTACACCGCGGCCTCTCGCTCGACCACAACCGCCGCGGCGTACTGGATCGCCCGGTCAAGCCGGGCGATGACACCGTGGGTGTGGGCACGCTCTCCCCAATTCCCGCGCAACTGTCTCACTTTGCGACGCTTTTCCCGTTCGCTTTAAGCTTCGGAACGACTCTAGAACGAATCGCGGCCGAATCGCTGACTCCCTGACGAGTCCTGTTCCGTTCACGCAACATGTCGCGGGACTCGTATTGGTTGCGCACTAGATGGAGTTTTGCGCGGCCGCACAAGCGACCGGGTTCGTTAAAGCTGGGGATGGGCGTTGAGTCGAATCAGAATCGGGGAGGAGTCAAATGGATTCCCTGGACATGAACGCTGCCGAAGCAAAATGTGCGAAAACAACCCCATGCACAGTAGGTAAGTGATTGAAATAATGCGACTTCTTTTTACCCTCCCCTGGAGGGGGAGGGTCGGCTCCCAGCGCGCAAGCGATGCGAGACGGGGTGGGGTGATCTCTCCGCTCGGGCAGTCCCCGTGTTGAGAGATCACCCCACCCCGCTCGCGCTGCGCGCGATCGACCCTCCCCCTCCAGGGGAGGGTAAGGTCACTGCGTCTTGGCCACCCTTGGCGGCTGGGGGGAGGTGACGAAGCTGGTCGCTTCCAGCATGGCCGGGCCCAAGGGCGTCGGCACTTTCAGCCAGAACGGGACCAGGATGCGCGTGCCCGCCACCGGCGCAAAGGCGATCTCGATATTGCGCTGGGCGGCGAGATATTTGATCACGGGGCGATCGGGGATGTAGCCCGCCACAGGCACGAAATAGAGCGCGCAGACCACGACCGGGCCCTTGTAGCCCTTCTCCGCCTTCACGGTCTCCATGCGCTTGAAATCGAGCTTGAGGTCGTAGCGCATGCGGCCGTCGAACACGGGCGCCGCGTTGTGGCAGGCCTCCGGCGCAACGGGGTCGCTGGTGCCGGGCACGCGCAAGAGCGAGGCCGTCATCGGGTCCCAGACGCCGCGGCGATGCGCGTCGGTGACGACGATACGATCCGGGTCGACCGGCGGCTCCGGCAAGATGGCAAAATCCTTCACATTGCCCTTGTCGAGGGTGATGCGGATCTCTTCGGTCTTCTTCTGGGTGGTGGTGGAGGCCTGATAGCCGGTCGCCACCAGCGCGCCATTGACGACGCGCCCTTGGCTGGCGCCGGTGCCCGACCCGCCCGTGAACGACTTCAACAGCCCCGTGGTGCCGCCGGAGGCCGCCGCCGAGAACACGTCGTCCTGGATGTCGATGTTCCAGGCGCCCTTGCCGACGGGAATGCCGGCCAGCGAGGCCTCATATTGCGCCTCGAGCTTGCCCTGCGCCGCGGCCGGCACCGCGCCCCAGGCCAGGGCCAGCACGCAAAAGGCAGCCAGCCAGCCGGCCAGGCGCGGACGGGCCGGGCGCAGGTTTTGTGCAAATAGGGGGGTTGTCAGCACGAAATAATCCAATCGGAGCGCGATGCGCTGTTACTTAAGCCAAAAACCGCGGCAAACAATGTGTTGGGGCCATCGTGGCCCTGGGAACTCCACCGGACTCTTCGGCGGCGAATACGCCCTTTATGTGATGGTAAGGTGCGACAATCATTGCCGTTTTTGTGATCGGGCGGTAGCCGGGGGCTCCCACCTCTCCCGCTTGCGGGAGAGCACAGGCCGCCTTCGGCGGCCGTCCTCTTGAGAACGCCGAGGCGAAGCCTCGGCTATGGCGCAGCGCGGGTGAGGGCTCTCTCCTTTGGGGGGCACTCGCGACTGCCCCGCCGCGGAAAGAGCCCTCTCCCCAACCCTCTCCCGCGCGCGGGAGAGGGGGCGCACCAGCGCCGGGACGGGGCACGAATCCCCGCCCAAATCCTTGACTACCCGCCCCTTCCCCCCTATACGTCCGCCCGCTCCCTGCAAGGACAGAGAATTTGCCCCCGTGGCGCCCAGAATGGCGGCCGCAAATCGTTGGGGGTTCAGGATAAGGATTTTGCCATGTCTCGCCGCTGCGAACTGACGGCCAAGGGCCCCCTCGTCGGCCACAAGGTCAGCCACTCCAACATCAAGACCAAGCGCCGCTTCCTGCCGAACCTCGTCAACGTGACGTTCATGTCGGAAGCTTTGGGGCGCAACGTGCGCCTGCGCGTCTCCACCAACGCGGTCAAGAGCGTCGACCACAATGGCGGCCTCGATGCCTTCCTGCTCAAGGCCAACCCCGACGCGCTCTCCCCGCGCGCGGTCGAGCTGAAGCGTGCCATCCAGAAGAAGGTCGGCGACACCGCGCCGGCGAAGCAGGCGAGCTGAGATTTTTTGAATCGGGCGGGGGCTAAGTTGCGTCGCGTGGCGTAGGCTTAGCCAGTAGAGTTTGAGTAGCGGCCGGATCGGGAGATCCGGCCGTTTTTGTTTTTCACGCGCTAGGCTTTCTCGCTTCCGCAAAACCTGTGCCTAACTGGCTCGCCCTAAAGTTATACCGCAGCAACTCGCTCGAAAAGGTTGTACCCATCCTTATTGCTCATTTTTCATTTTGTGAGCTGAGGATTGTGTCAATGTCAGCTTCGTTCTCGGAAGTGACCAAACGACTCTTGGCCGGCCAAAGCGTGGCTTGGCAGAAATTCGGCGACCACAAAGCAGGGAGCATAAGGTTAGAAAAGCCCGAGCAGCGCCGCTTGCTTGAGTTCTTATTGAACGCTGACCCTGACAAGATCGCTAGCGGTGACGAAAGTCTTTTCACCGGCCTGGTCGCTGCATGGGAGAACAACAAGCACGATCCGGCGAATGTGGCGGCAGCGGCGCCAATCTCATCGGGCGATAAATCTTGGCGTCTCACACGCGTTGAAGCTTCTGGCTTCGGCGGCCTTACTATTTTTGGCGGCAAGTCTTTCGATCTATATGTCGGCGGGCACAACTGGTGCCTCGAAGGCCAAAATGGGTCCGGCAAAACATCGCTGGTAAGCGCTATTCTGTGGGCACTGACCGGCTACCGCATTCGAGAGCACGAAGGACCCGTGCTCGAACAAGGATTGCGCGAAGACGTTGACGGCGAGGACGGGAAACGGATTGGAACGTGGCCTCCTCTAGCGGCCTATCCGACCAAAGTTGCTGACCTGCAGAAATCTGCTGAGGTTTGGGTTCCGTTCGCTTCCAGCGACGGCAGTACGGTAACGGCTTTTCGCCGCATCGTTAGCCCGGCTCAAGGAGCTCCAACGTTAGAAGAAGAAATCGATCCTGCGATTGTTGATGCGCTTCGGCTTGCCGAAATCGGCATACTCATGCCAGCGCGCATCACCAAAGTCGGCTTCGGCAAGAGCAGCCTAACCCTCTATGAGGCTGTTAAACAACTTACCGGGCTCGATCGATTATCCGATATCGCAGATGGTTGCGCGGCATTCGGAGCCGCCAACCGAAAATTCATGAAATACGCAAAAGACAATCGCATCGATCTACACGAAAATCGATTCTACGAAAACATCGAGAAGGCAAAGCAAAGCTCCTTGAGTTAGAACAAGCATTGAACCACGCGCGCCCCCTAATCGAGGCACTCGAAGTTGTCGGCGTCCTCTTCGAACTGCCGAACAGCTAAATCACACTGACAAGACACTCTGGGCAAAGCAGAACAATATGACCGCCGAAAGTGAGCACAAGGTTATCTCCTTTGAGGAGGCCATCGGGTTAACCGAGAACGTTGAACGCTCAGTCCTGATTGGCAACGGTTTCTCATATGCCTACTTCAACTACACGAACCTTCTTAAGAACGCCGGACTAGAGACAAATGAATCGCTATTGAACTTGTTCGAAGCTCTCAAGACAGTTGACTTCGAATATGTAATAAGAACTCTTGAGGACGCTGCGCTTGTAGAGGAAAAATATCACAAGGCATCGAGAGCGCATGTATTGCGCAAAGAGGCTCAGAAACTTCGACGCGCCTTGGTCCACGCGATACGCGCGGTTCATCCGAATTTCTACACAGAGGTAGCAGGTATCGAGTTTGCATTTGAATTCATCGAACATTTCTCCAACCTATTCACATTGAACTACGATTTCTTACTCCATTGGGTTCGGCTGCGGGACACTGACACATTCACCGATGGATTTGGACTCGGCAACGACGATGGTGAATTTCGAGGCCCCTTCAGCGAAGAGGCATGGTGCAACGTATACAACGTGCACGGTGGACTTCATTTGTTTTCTGATGCTGATGGAGCCGTACGCAAACGCATTGGAGAACCAGCAATTGTCGAGGCTATTGGCAAAACCATAGTCGAGGGGAAACGGCTACCGCTCTATGTGGCCGAAGGAACCTCATCGCAAAAGCTCGCAAAGATATTTGGCTCCCCTTACTTGCGTTATTGTTACGAACAAATCCGACTGTGCAAGGGCGCGTTTTTCGTTTTTGGCCACTCGGCAGATAGAAACGATGAGCACATTTATCTGCAGATTTTCCGATCCGGCGTAGGCCACCTATACTTTTGCGTGCACAACCCGACGCCTGCCAAACTTGCCCAATTGAATGCAGATCTTGTTCGCTATCGAGCGCTTTCTGAATCTAACGCGGACTTCACCTTCGTGGACTCAGCTTCCGCAAACGCCTGGGGCGCATGAAGCCGCTCGTTTACAGAGCTGTTCATGAAGAAGACGTATGGATACCATCCTTCGCGAGTAAGAGGGGTTTTGCGATAACCGGGGCTCTCCTGCCACCCATTTTCCGCTATACTCGCCCCGGTAGCATCACCCGGAGGCGCATCCCATGGCGTACGCAGCCAGCACCGACCGCAAGCCCACCGGCAAGAACCTCGTCATGCTGTGACGGCACCGGCAACGAGATCTCGGAGAACATCTCCAACGCCCTGAAGCTCTAGCGCTGCCTGCGCAAGCCGGACCGGACGCCGGCGCAGCAGTGGTGTCTTTCGATACCGGGATCGGCGCGTTGACGACATTCGTAAACAGCGCCCCTCGTGCGTTAACCGTCCATTAACCAACGCAGCCTAGCCTGCTGCAATCGTCCAGCCATCACTAGCTCGAAATGCCTTCCCGGTTCGCTCCAGGAGAAGCGCCGATGTGCGTTGAGTTGTTGACGTATGCCGATCTCAGTGCCCGCCTCGATATCTCCCGAGAGGCCGCGCGTTCGCTGGCGAGACGCCGCCGATTGCCGCGTTCGCGGTCGGCGGACGGCAAGGCCCTGGTGAGCGTTGATTTCTCCGAGCTCCGCTACACGCCCCGCCCACGACGCGGCCGCCGGGCCGACCCGATCGATGCCTCCCTGGCAAAGATCGAGGCCGTCAAGATCGAGGCCTTCAAGGCGGAGGTCGCGCGGCTCGCGATGTTGCTAGCCAACACAAGGGCCGATTTCGAGCGGGAGCGCGAACGTGCCGATCGCCTCGCCGTCGAGCTGACGCAGGCGGCCGCAGAGACGGCGGCAGCCAATGCGTTGGCGGCACGACTGGAAGACGAAGTGGCGGTTCTGCGGACCGGTCGCCGGGCGGGCGGCGCGATCGCGGCACACGCCGCGCGCCGATTGGGACATCTGGCCGCCGCGATCGTGGAAGCAGACCGCGCGGCTTGCAGGTAGCACTCGAGACTCATCTCTATCCCCGGCTTGCCGGATCAATCACGAGGTAAGCATGACTGCCATCACCGATATCCAGGAAATGAAGGCCCGCATCGTCGTGTTCGGGGTGGGCGGCGCCGGCGGCAATGCGGTCAACAACATGATCACGGCCGGGCTGCAAGGAGTCGAGTTCGTGGTCGCCAATACCGACGCGCAGGCACTGGCCATGTCGAAGGCGAAGCGCCTGGTCCAGCTCGGCACAAAGGTGACCGCGGGCCTCGGCGCCGGCTCGCAGCCGGAATTGGGACGCGCCGCAGCCGAAGAGGCGATCGATACGATCCGCGATCAATTGACCGGCGCACACATGGTGTTCGTGACGGCCGGCATGGGCGGCGGCACCGGCACCGGGGCTGCACCCGTCGTCGCCAGGACCGCGCGCGAGCTCGGCATTCTCACGATCGGCGTGGTCACCAAGCCGTTCTACTTCGAGGGCCAGCGCCGCATGCGCTTTGCCGAAGCGGGCATCGATGAGCTGCTGAAGACGGTCGACACCCTCTTGATCATCCCGAACCAGAACCTGTTCCGGGTGGCCAGCGAGAAGACCACATTCGCCGATGCCTTCGCCCTTGCCGACCAGGTGCTCTATTCTGGCGTGGCCTGCATCAGCGATCTCATTGTCAAGGAAGGCTTGATCAACCTCGATTTTGCCGACGTCCTCTCCGTCATGAAGGAGAAGGGCAAGGCCATGATGGGACGGGGCGAGGCGTCCGGCGAGAAGCGCGTGCTTGCCGCCGCTGTCGCGGCGATCTCCAATCCATTGATCGAGAATCCCTCGATCAAGCGCGCCAGTGGCCTCATCATCTCCATCACCGGCGGCAAGGATCTCATGCTGTACGAGGTCGACGAAGCCGCGACCCGCATTCGCGACGAGGCCGACCCGGACGCCAACATCATCGTCGGCGCGTCCTTTGACGACAGACTAGACGGCATCGTCCGCGTCTCGGTGGTGGCGACCGGAATCGACAATCTCGACCCGGTGCCGCAGGCGCAACCGGTGGAAACCGCGCTCGCGCAGCTCGCCGGCAGGCTGCGCAACGACGGCCGCCGCATCGCCGATCGGATCGAGCGCAGTGCTTCCCTTCCGCAAGTGGAAAGCCCGCCGCTCCGCCCGCAGCCGCACCACCCCGTGGGGCCACCGGCAAGGCCGGGTCTGGATTATGCACGCCAGGCGACCGACCGGCCGCTCGATCCTTACGGCCGCGCCGCTGCGCGCAATGCGCCGGATGATGCCGTTCTCGATATCCCGGCCTTCCTGCGCCGCGCCGCCAACTGAGCGGTGGCGGGAGCTGGAGTTGCTCGTCTGCAATGCCGGATATGGACCGCGGCGACGCGGCTCCAAAGCGGATGAAATCAGGTTCGTCGGAGGTCCACCTCTCCCCGGCAGGGAGAGGTCGGACTGCCATCGCGCGCATTGCGCGCCTGAGCAATCCGGAGGAGGGGCCGCTGCGCTCAGTGAGACCGTATCCCCTCACCCGGATCGCATCTTACGATGCGCTCCGACCTCTCCCTCCGGGAGAGGTGGTCTGAGCGCTCGGCTGGCATCGACTCGAACAACACCCATCAAGCTTCTTAGGCTGCGCAGCGCGCCGATCGCTCACGCTGCCGTGCTGCGCGGGCTCTCCGCTGTTTCCTTCTTGTCCGCCTCCTTGTCGCGAGACAGCCATGCTGGAAAACGAAGCAGGCGTTCGTTGCTGTCTTTCGGCAGCTCGATGGCCGGTTCATCGGCCGAACTCGGGAGGTCTAGCGCGACGTGGCCTGTTCGCACCGCATCGGCGCGCTGATCGAGTTCGCGCAACAGGGGATCGAGCACGCTGTCGATTTCAGTCGCCACCGACACCAGGAAACTGTTGAGCTCGCGCGCCTCGGGCACGACTGCCGCAGCCGACTCGATCGCCTTGGAGAGACCATCGACGACGGGTGCAAACGCGCCGGCGGCTTGCTTGATTCGCGCCTTTATCGCTTCGATTTCAACCAAAACGCGCTCACGCTCCCGCCTTTTCTTCTCCTCCGAAAGGCGGGCTTCAATTTCGGCGATCTGGGCCGTCAGGGTCGTGGCTTCGGATGCGAGTGCATCGCGTCTTCCGCGCGCGCGATCGAGATCGCGGCTGAGATTGTCCACTAAGTCGTCCTTTCCAAACATGGCTTTGCTCCGTACGACAGCCGTTTTGGTCTGCAGGACGGCCTTGGCGCGAACCGCCAGCCTGGCAAGCAAACGGAAGGCTGGATCGGCCGAAACAGGCATCAACTTCGGTCGCGTCACATGGGCCGACATGGTGATCCCCCACTCGTCAACATTAGGCGACGGCATGGTTAACAAGTTGTTAATGTCAACAGATGATAGTGGGGGCACCCTGCCGGCGACGTCGCCTTCGTCTCCTAGCTGCCGTCCATTTCCGCTATACTCGCCCCGGTAGCATCACCCGGAGGCGCAGCCCATGGAGTCCGCAGCCAACACCGACCACAAGCCCGCCGGCAAAAACCTCGTCATCTGCTGTGACGGCACCGGCAACGAGATCTCGGAGAACATCTCCAACGTCCTGAAGCTCTATCGCTGCCTGCGCAAGACAGAGAAGACGTCGCCGCGGCAGCTGGTGTTTTACGATCCCGGGGTCGGCACGGTGACGGAGCCGACGACGTGGCACCGCTGGAAGGCCAACATCAACCTGGTGCTGGGGCTCGCCACCGGCTATGGGCTCGATGACAACGTGCTCAGCGCCTATTGCTTCCTGGTTCAGCATTACGCGCCGGGCGACAAGATCTATCTGTTCGGGTTTTCGCGCGGGGCTTACACCGTTCGCGTGCTGGCGGGGCTGATCCACAAGATCGGGCTGATCTCGCCGGAGCAGGCGAACCTCGCTGGGAGCGGGCTCATTGCCTACAAGCAATATTCCGGCACCGGGCGCGGCAACGATATCGAGGACCTCAAGGATATCGCCGTCGACGAGAGCGGGCCACTGCCGAAGGGCCCGTTCGACCTCGCCGCCCAGTTCGCGCGCATCACCTCGACGCGCTGGCCGACCATCCACTTCATCGGCGTCTGGGACACGGTGGCGAGCGTGATCGTGCCGCGGCGCGACAATTTCTTCTTCCTGTTCAGCCTGGAGGAGCTCGCCTTCACGCTGCGCAATCCGAGCGTCAAGATCTTCCGGCAGGCGATCGCGATCGACGAGCGGCGCTGCATGTTCCGCCTGAAGCAGTATGAGGAGCCGCAGGAGTTCTGGAGCAATCGCTACGTGCCCGACGAGAAGAAGGTGGCGCAGGACATTCTGCAGGTGTGGTTCGCCGGCGTGCATTGCGACGTCGGCGGCGGCTATCCGGAGGCCGAGAGCGGGGAATCCAAGTATCCGCTGCTCTGGATGATCGCGGAGGCGGAGAAGGCCGGGCTGAAATTCAACCCGCGCACGGTGAATCAGCTCGCCTGGGGCGTCCAGCGCAAGAACTCGCCGTTCAGATATGTGGAGCCGGCCTATACGGGGAAGACGGGCGAGTTGCACAATTCGATGAATGCGGCCTGGCGCGTGCTGGAGTATGTGCCGAAGCGCGCGACGTACAAGGAATGGCCGGAGCGGAAGGTCTATTTCGGCTTCTACATCCCCGATTGCGAGCCGCGCGTCATCCCCGAAGGCGCACATGTGCATGAGAGCGTGTTGAAGCGGATGGCGGTGGAGCCGGGGTATCGGCCGGTGAACCTGCCGAGGAGTTACGTGACCGTGCCGATGCCGGTGGGGCCGCAGCATGCGGAGGCGGCAGAGGCTGTGACGGATGAGAGCGTGACGGGGTGAGGCGGCGTGGTCCCGCTCTCTTACCCTCCCTGGAGGGTAGGGCTATCGCATATGGCCGAGGGTGGAGAGAAGGAAGTCATTATTCCATCTGGCTTGGAGCATTTTATGGCTGATGCGCGCAGGACCGGGGTTGCCTGCAGCGTATTGATGGCCAGCTTGCGGATGAGGGCGAGATTTTCCGCAGCGTGATCCTTGCGGCTGCGGCAGGCATCCTCATCGAACAGAACGTCGAGGACCCAGTGCAGGTTGTTCTCGATGCTCCAGTGGGTACGCACGACCTCGAGCAGCTTTTTGGCCGACAGCAGGCGCGAGGCCAGGAAGTATCGGACCGTATGCTTGGCGGTCTTGCCAGAGTTGGCGCGCCAACTGTCGATGCGAGCGACGGCGGCGATAGCGGGGAAGTCATATTGCTTCGCCAACTGTGGCGCCGGCGCGACGATGGCCTGCCGGCGCTCGACGCGGCCGTGCGCGGCGGCCTTCCGTTGACTCGCCCGTGCGGGCTTTCGGGCTGTGTCGATCAGCGTCTTGACGGCCTTGAAGAGCCGGCCACGGTTGCTCTTGATGGCCAACACGTAGTGCCCCTTCCGGTCGCGGATGGCCTGTGCGGTGTCGGGCCGGCAATGCAAGGCGTCGGCGGTGACAAGAGCCCCGTCCAGATCGAGCAGCGCCAGGACTTCGAGAGCCCCGGCAACCTCGTTGCGATTGGGAGCCTTCCGCTGAGCCAACGCCATGCGAGTGCCGGCCGCCCAGACATTGACCATATGCAGTGGCGTGGCCTGCCGGCCACGCGTGAAGGCTCCGCGCAGAGCCTTGCCGTCGATGCTGACCACCCCCTTGATGCCGAAGCTCTTGCTGAACTTGCGCAAAACCGCTTCCAGACCCTTCGGGTCCAACGCACGGAAGACGTTGCTGAACGTATCGTGGCTCGGAATGCCGTGCCTGAGCTCCAGAAATCGCCGCAACAGCTCCTCGCGGCCTTGGCCAAAGAACTCGAACTCGGTGCAGGTCTTGGCGCCAGCCAGCGTGGCTGCCAATGCAATGACAAGGACATCCACCAGATCGTGTCGGGTGTTGCTGGCGCGCGGATCCTTGAGCGGTCGAAACAGGCGCTTGAGCTTGCGCATTCAGGGCTCCCTCGAGAAGCGAGAGACACCCTAAGAATCCAGTTCCAACCCCTTTGCAATACCCCTCTAGCGCCATATGCGATTCCCCTACCCTGGAGGGGGAGGGTCGGCTCACGTTGAGCGCAGCGAAATGTGAGGCGGGGTGGGGTGACGGTCTCTCCACGCATGCGCTGCCCGTGTTGAGAGATCACCCCACCCCGCTCGCGCTGCGCGCGATCGACCACGGGCGAGCTACGCTCGTCCCGGACCCCTCCAGGGGAGGGTGGGCACCCCGCTACCGCCACTTTCCGCAGTCGCCGCAGCTTTTCATTAAAATTCTCCCGCCAACCTTAGCCGTATCGCATCATCTCTTTTCCATCATCGGGACAGACCACCCGCCGCGATACCTGCGGAATTGGAGGAGACGTGCCAATGCATCCGCGCAAATATGTCCGCGTGAAGCCCGCCGGGCTGGTGTCGCGACAAGCCAAGATCATCACCGACCCGCGCGCGCCGGCGATCAACTGCACACTGATCGACTATTCGCCCGGCGGGGCCTGCGTCGATCTCGGCGGCCAGGTGAAGATTCCCGATCGCTTCGAGCTGCTGCACGTCAACACCAGGAAGCGCTGCCGCATCGCCTGGAAGCGCGGCACGCGCGTGGGCGTGGTGTTTTAGGGAAATAGCGAGCTGTTGGCTTGCCCTCCCCTGGAGGGGTGAGAGCCGCACTACTTCCGCATCCTGGCCTTGGCGCCGGCGACGATCTGCATGGCGACGCCGCCGATCCAGCCGACGAAGACGAGCCAGGTCCAGGCCAGGTGCGGATCGAGCCGCAGCACGATCACAGCGACGGAGGCGAGCGTGGTCAGCGTGGCGCAGAGCGTGCCGGCCGAGCTGAGGAATTCCGCGGCGTCGATCTCGCTGTGCGCGTCGTCGAAAGGCATCTGCGGCGTGTCGATGCCGAGATAGAAGCCGACGGCGCCCAAGGCCATCATCAGCAGCAGGAATCCCTGCGTGGTGAGCGTGGGGATCGCCGAGCCGACATAGGCGCCGACGAACAATCCGCACGCGGCCCCCGCCATCGCAAGACCGACGCGCTCGAACACATGGGCAGTTTTGCGGATACCAAAGCGCATGGCCGGCCTCCGTGAGGCGTTGAATGCGGAGAGGTTAGGCCAGTTTTGGCGGACGTGGAAGGCGAAGGGGGTTATAGCGGGCGGCTTAGCTCCCTCTTCCCGCTTGCGGGGCCGGGACGAACTTCGTTCGCTCTGAGAGGATTGGGATGAGGCGGAGTCTCCGCGAAAACGCTGACAGCTGGACTCGTGGAGAGTCCCCTCACGGGGAATTTGCTCTCGCAAATTCCGGCCTCTCCCCGCACGCGGGGAGAGGCGAGAAGACCTCACCTCGCCCCGAACGTGGTCTTGCCGAACAGCGCCTTTTGCGTCGAGGGCTGCGAGCGCCAATATTGTGGCGGGACCTCGACCTCGCCGCCGAGCTCGGCGGCAGCGTGCCAGCCCCAGCGCGGGTCGTAGAGCATGCCGCGGGCGAGCGCGACCATGTCGGCTTTGCCGGATGCCACGATCTCCTCGGCGTGCTTGACTTCCGTGATCAGGCCGACGGCGATGGTGGGCAATCCCGTCTCGCGCTTGATGGCCTCTGCAAACTGCACCTGATAGCCGGGGCCGAGCGGGATCTTCTGCAACGGCGAGACGCCGCCGGAGGAGGCATCGATCCAGTCGACGCCGCGCGCCTTCAACGCTCTCGCAAATTCGATCGTCTGCGCCAGATCCCAGCCGCCCTCGACCCAATCGGTCGACGACACCCGCATGCCGACCGGCTTGTCAGCGGGGAACGCGGCGCGCACCGCGTCGAACACTTCGAGCGGAAAGCGCATGCGATTCGCGAGGCTGCCGCCATATTCGTCGGTGCGCTTGTTGCAGATCGGCGACAGGAATTGATGCAGGAGATAGCCGTGCGCGCCATGCACCTCGATGGCGTCGATGCCGAGCCGCGCGGCGCGTTTCGTGCAGTCGACGAAGGCCTCGCGAATGCGCTTCAGGCCCGCCGCATCCAGCGCCAGCGGGGCGGCCTCGCCCTCCTTGTGCGGCACCGCCGATGGCGCCACCGTCTGCCAGCCGCCATGCTCGACCGGAATCAGCTGGCCGCCGTCCCAGGGCCGCGCACTACTGGCTTTGCGGCCGGCATGGGCGAGCTGCATCGCGACCGCGGCGGAGGAATATTTGCGCACCGAATTGAGAATCGGCCTCAAGGCGGCCTCGCAGGCATCGTTGTAGAGCCCGAGACAGCCCGCCGTGATGCGGCCGATCGCCTCGACATGCGTCGCCTCGATGCAGAACATCGAAGCGCCCGACAGGCTGAGATTGTTGATGTGGGTGAAGTGCCAGTCGGTGGCGACGCCGTCCTCGGCCGAATATTGGCACATCGGCGACACCACGATGCGGTTCTTCAACGTCAGGCCGCGCAGCTTGATCGGGTTAAACAGGGCGCTCATGCGGGGGGAGTTCCGGGGGATGGGGGATCGTGAGGAGAGTGTAGTGAGCGAGGCGCGGATTGCCAGCCGCGCGGGGAGCATGACGGCTGGCGGCGCCATGCATTGCGCAAGCGTTCCGGTCGCAGCCGGCCCGCTACCGCTCGAAAACCCCAAGCTTCAGCTTGCCGACGCGGTTGCGATTCCCTCGCCCGATCGTGACAGTGGCGTGGGCGGCGAACTCGATCGAATAGCGGCCGTCCTCCATCTTGGTCAGGCTGCCGAGTTCGCCGATCTTCTCGGCAAGCGTCTTGTCGTTCTCGACGAAGAGACGGTAGTCGTTGAAATCATAGCGGCGCGGTCCCCGCCACTTCACCGTTGGGACATAGGTACGCATGTCGCCGTCGGTCTTGACGATGACGGTGCGGCCCGCCGCCTTGCGAAACAGGTCCGGCGTCTCGATCAGCCGGGCGCGATTGCCTTCGATCGCATAGATGTTCAGCGTCATGATGTGACGCTCGGTGCGGAAGGAGACCGCGACATAGCGCGAGTCGGGCGACCACTCCGCGTAATAGGCGTCGGCATCGGTGTCGAGATTGTTCTCGTGGCTGATGTTGTCAAGCACGGCCAGCCTGCGATGCTGCGGCTCCGCCATCAGATAGGCGTGAAATTTGTCGTGCGCGCCCTCCCCCTCGCCATGGACCGCGATGGCGAGCCGCTTGTTCGGCGCCCACCCGCCCGTGATGATGGCGTACTCGCGCTTGGCATAGGTGTGCTCGGCCGTGGCGTGCGCCTGCGGCAGCCCGGCAAGCAGGAGGACGAGGGCGAGAAGAACGCGGAGACGCGGCATGCGGTTTTGTCGCGGGCTCATGCATGCAAGTTCAACTTCAACGAGGTTGAGGCGCGGGCGCGAGACGACGCCCCTACTCCGCCAGCGTGAATTGCAGCAGCAAAGTGCGCTGGAGCATGGAAAAATTGTCGTCCGACACCAGCGTCAGCACGGTCTCGCCCTCGGCGGTGACATGGGCGTCGATGCCTTCCATGTTGTCGATCTCGTGGCCGAGATCGGCGGCGAACAGCGCGGGGCCATCGACCAGCGCACCGGGCGCGATTGACTTCAGGGGGATCGAGCGGATGCGGATGTTGACGCCGGTGAACCAGGAGAATTTGCGTTCGAGGATCAAGAGCTCGCCGGAGGGCAGCAGCACGGCATCGCTGATGTCGAATTTCTCGGTGCGGCGGACGCTGAACTGGCCGGGCGTGGGGCCGCCGATCAGGAAGGCGACGAGGTTGCCGTCGGCATCGAGCCCGCGCTCGGAGAAGGCGATCAGGGTGCCCGCGAGCGGCTGTCCTTTCGGCACGACCACCATCGCCTCCAGCCCCTTGTTGTAGGGCAGCTTGCGCAAGGCGGGCGGGACGGCGATCACCTCGCCGCGGGCACGCGTGCCGCCCTTGGCAAAATCGTAGCGCAGGATTTGGTTGACGCGCTCGAGCCCGACATAGACGAGATTGCCGTCGCGCGCGATCGATTCCGAATCCCACCAGAGGTGCTTGTCCGTGATAGGCCGCCCCTCGGCGCCGAGCAGCGGCGCGGCCTCGACGTCCGCGAGCCCGACCATCTCGCGGCCGGAATAGCGGATGGTGCCGGTGAACCAGGCAGCCTGGTCGGAGATCGCGAGGAAGCGCTCGCCCTTGCCATCGAGAAAGCGGAGGCCGGACAGGCCGCCGAAGCCGCGATAGGCCGAGGTCAGCACCAGGCCGCTGCGATAGTCCAGCGAGCCGAAGCGCGTGCGCGTGCGGTCGCGCGGTTCGAAATGGGGGATTGGACGCGCATTGACCTCGACGCTGACAGGCGTGGCGACGGCGTGCTCGACCTGGAGCTCGCGTGGCTCGGTCGCTGCTTGCGCCTGCGCCAGGCGAGAGAGCGCGAAAGTGGAGAATCCCGCCGCCGCGTGGCCAAGAAAGCTGCGGCGGGATGACAGCGTGCTCACGAATGCAATTTGCGTCGCGGGCGGCCGGGTGCTTGCGTGGGCGCCCCGTTGGTCTCGCTGAACAGCTCGGCGAGTTTTTCGGTGATGGCACCGCCGAGCTCCTCGGCATCCACGATCGTCACCGCGCGGCGATAATAGCGCGTCACGTCATGGCCGATACCGATCGCGATCAGCTCGACCGGCGAGCGGGTCTCGATCTCCTCGATGATGTGGCGCAGGTGCCGCTCGAGGTAGTTGCCGGGGTTGACCGACAGCGTGGAATCATCGACCGGCGCGCCGTCCGAGATCATCATCAGGATCTTGCGCTGCTCGGGCCGGCCGAGGAGGCGCTTGTGCGCCCAGTCCAGCGCCTCGCCGTCGATGTTCTCCTTCAAGAGGCCCTCGCGCATCATCAGGCCGAGATTCTTGCGCGCACGACGCCAGGGGGCATCCGCTGACTTGTAGATGATGTGGCGGAGATCGTTGAGGCGGCCGGGATTGGCCGGCTTGCCGGCGGCAAGCCACGCCTCGCGCGATTGCCCGCCCTTCCAGGCGCGCGTGGTAAAGCCGAGGATCTCGACCTTGACGCCGCAACGCTCCAGCGTGCGCGCGAGGATGTCGGCGCAGGTCGCAGCGACCGTGATCGGCCGTCCGCGCATCGAGCCGGAATTGTCGAGCAGCAGCGTCACCACGGTGTCGCGGAACGTCGCCTCCTTCTCGTGCATGAAGGACAGCGGGTGATAGGGATCGGTGACGACGCGCGACAGGCGCGCGGGATCGAGGATGCCCTCTTCGAGATCGAACTCCCAGGCGCGGTTCTGCTGCGCCATCAGGCGGCGCTGCAGGCGGTTGGCCAGGCGCGCGACGATGCCCTGCAGATGCGCGAGCTGCTTGTCGAGATACGCGCGCAGCCGCTCCAGCTCGTCATGGTCGCAGAGGTCCTCGGCCGCGATCACCTCGTCGAACTTGGGTGCGAAGGCGTGATATTCCGGCCCGCGCGGCTCGTTCCTGCCGTGCGCGTTCGGACGCGTCGCCTCGCCCGGAGTCTCGTCGTCGCCGAGCTCGCCGTCGTCGAAGGTGTCGGAGGTCGAGGCCTGCGCGCTTTCCATCGCGCTCTCGCTCATCTCCTCTGATGTCGCCTGCGCCTGGTCGGCGCTCATCTCCTGCGCGGCGTCGGAATCGGGCGAGCCCTCGGCGCCGGACTGATCGTTGTCGCCGTCCTGGTTCTCGTCGTTCTCGTCATTGTCCTCGCTGTCGGCGTTGCGCTCGTCGCCGAGCTCGAGCGCCGAGAGCAGATCGTGCACGGCGTCGCCGAACCGGGTCTGGTCCTCGAGCACGCCGTCGAGCCGGTCGAGCCGCTTGCCGATCTTGTCCTCGAGAATGGGACGCCAGAGATCGACCATCTTCTTCGCCGCCGCCGGCGGCGCCAGCCCGGTTAGGCGCTCGCGCACCAGCATCGCCAGCGCATCGGCGAGCGGCGCATCGGCGCGGTCGGTGATCTCGTCGAACTTGCCGCGATGGAAATGGTCGTCGAGCATCGCGGTGAGGTTCTTCGCAACACCCGCCATGCGGCGCGCGCCGATCGCTTCGACGCGGGCCTGCTCCACCGCCTCGAACACCCCGCGCGCCTGCGGATTGCCGGGCATCAGCTTGCGATGAACCTTGGGATCGTGACAGGCGAGCTTGAGCGCGATGGAATCGGCGTGGCCGCGCACGATTGCGGCGTCGCGCCTGGTCATTTTCCGCGCGGGCTCGGGCAAGCGGGCTTTGCCCGGCGCGAGACCGGGCCGCTCGGCCGCAAAGGAGATGTCGAGCTCGGGCGTCTTGGCGATCGCCTTGAGGCAGGAGGCGACCGAGCGCTTGAACGGCTCGGTCGGCGCTTCCTTGTTGCTGCGGAATTTCGAGTTGGAGGTGGTCATCTCACCCTGTCCGTCGTCCCGGAAGGCCGGGACGACATCACTGGTCCTTAGCTCAGCGCGACGTTCACCGCCGATTCCGGCAGCTCCGCATTGAAGCAGCGCTGGTAGAACTCGGCGACCAGGGGACGTTCGAGCTCGTCGCACTTGTTGAGGAAGGTGACGCGGAAGGCGAAGCCGATATCGCCGAAGATGTCGGAGTTCTCCGCCCAGGTGATCACCGTGCGCGGGCTCATCACCGTCGACAGATCGCCATTGGCGAAGGCGTTGCGGGTGAGATCGGCGAGGCGCACCATCTTGTTGACGATGTCGCGGCCTTCCTGCGTGCGATAATGCTTGGCCTTGGCCAGCACGATCTCCACTTCCTCGTCATGGCTGAGATAGTTCAGCGTTGTGACGATCGACCAGCGGTCCATCTGGCCCTGGTTGATCTGCTGGGTGCCGTGATAGAGGCCCGAGGTGTCGCCGAGGCCGACCGTGTTCGCGGTGGCGAACAGACGGAACGCCGGGTGCGGCTTGATCACCTTGTTCTGGTCGAGCAGCGTCAGACGGCCCGAGACTTCCAGCACGCGCTGGATCACGAACATCACGTCCGGGCGGCCGGCGTCGTATTCGTCGAACACCAGCGCGACGTTGTTCTGCAGCGCCCAGGGCAGGATGCCGTCGCGGAATTCGGTGACCTGCTTGCCGTCGCGGACCACAATGGAGTCCTTGCCGACGAGGTCGATGCGGCTGATATGGCTGTCGAGGTTGACGCGCACGCAGGGCCAGTTCAGGCGCGCGGCGACCTGCTCGATATGGGTGGATTTGCCGGTGCCGTGATAGCCGGTCACCATCACGCGGCGATTCTTGGCGAATCCGGCGAGAATGGCGAGCGTGGTGGCGCGGTCGAAGCGGTAGTCGGAATCGACTTCGGGCACATGAGGATCGACTTCGGAATAGGCGGGGACTTCGAGATCACTGTCGATCCCGAACACCTGGCGCACCGACACTTTCATGTCGGGCAGACCGGAAACTTCCTCAACTTTGGACAGGGCGGCGGTCGTCATCAATCCTCCGAGGTCCCGGGCGGTCCCGAAACCGGTTATTCGCACGTTGGCTGCGGCTGGGTGCTGGAACGCAACCTATCAGAGACAACGAGCCGGCAGAAGCCCGGGCACCAATCAAAGTTCCGTTGTCTTTTCATTTAGATAGGCAAGGAACGCAGTTTTTGGAGGGCTGCGTTGCGAATCACGCCCGAATTTCGGGCGAGCTAATGCCCTCGCCTGCTCGGATGGCACTCTTGCCGCAGAGGCTTACTTAGGTAGGGTCTGAACCCAATGCTCCAGCCCGCCACAGAGACGACGTGACGTCCTTCCTCGATCCCCTCATCTCCTTCGTCTCGGCCCATGCGTGGCTGGGCTATCTGACCCTGTTCCTGGCGGCGCTGCTCGAAGCCGTGCCGATGGTGGGATCGGTGATCCCCGGCTCGACCATCATCCTGGCGCTGAGCGCGCTGGTTCCCGGGGGCGAGCTGAAACTGCCATGGGTGCTGCTGGCGGCAGCGCTTGGCGCCGTGCTCGGCGACGGATCGGCCTATTGGATCGGGCACCGGCGGCAGCGCGAGATCCTCAACACCTGGCCGCTGACCAATTATCCGCGCCTCGTCGCGGAGAGCGAAAGCTTCTTCAACCGCTTCGGCACCTGGGCCGTGTTCTTCGCCCGCTTCGTGCCACCGATCCGCGCCTTCGTCCCCGTGACCGCCGGCGCGCTCGGCATGGCGCCCGCGAAATTCTACGCGGTGAACGTTCCCGCGATCCTGCTCTGGGCGCCGGCGCATGTGCTGCCGGGCGTGCTGGCGATCTCGGCGCTGCACGAATATGCCGGGCTGCACCATCATGGGCATGTCGGCAAGCACATCTGGATTCTGACCGTCGTTGGGGTTGCGATCGTTGTCGGCCTTGCGATCTGGACCATCCGCCGCCGACAAGGCAGCGCGGTCGCGGAAGCCAAACCACGGGCCTGATGGCGCGACGCCCGGCGTCCGGTCGCGGCCTCGACCTTGCTCCTCTCAAACACGACGGCCGAAAAAGCGGCATTGGATGAGGATCACGCCGCACAAGAGGCGGGCAAACAGAGCTCTGCGTTGCCCAAATTGCGATCCGCCACGGCTCCGCGATGCGCAAATGTTCGTCAGCGGGACACGTTGTCGATTAATTGCTTCACTGCGCATTGCCTTCGGATGACCCTCCTCCAATCACAGGCTGGCCGTTGCGGCCGCCGACATGACCGGAGGTGGTTGCATGCGCGCGAAAACAGCTCTTCGCATGGTCTCGTTTGCGATCTCGGCCTGTGCGGGCATCTTGAATCCGGCTTCCCAAGCCACGGCCGAAGAAGTCCTGAAGGCACGGCTTGCGCAGAACCTCGCACCGATCTCGGCCCTCGCGATTGTCGCTAAGGCGAACGGCCTCTTCGGCAAGCAGGGACTCGATATCTCGGTCTCGAATTTCACCAGCGGAAAGCAGTGCCTCGACACGGTGATGGGAGGAGGAGCGGATATCGCGACGACCGCCGAAGCTCCAGTCACGGCGGCCGCGATGGCCCAGCAGCCGATCGCCTTCGTCGCCGGCATGGAGTACTCGGATCTGAAGACGATGACGGCCGCGTCCGCCGCAATCAGGACCAAGGCGGATCTCCGCGGCAAACGCATCGGCTTCACAGCCGGCACGGGGAGCGAGGTCTACACTTCGGCTCTGCTGAAGGCGGCGGGATTGACCGCCAAGGACGTCACGCTCGTAAATCTTCGTCCCCAGGAGATGCTTCCCGCACTGGTGGCCGGGAGCATCGACGCGTTCGACACCTGGGAGCCGCACCTGGCCAATGCAAAGAAGGCGCTCGGCGAGGGTGCCGTCCTGCTCGATACCAAGGGTCTCTACTCGGAGACCTTCAACATCGTCGTGACGCAGCCCTATCTGGAGGCAAACCCGGCAATCGTCAGCAAATTCCTGACCGCTCTCATTGAAGCGGAAGGCTGGGTCAAGGCTCATCCGGACGAAGCGATCGACATTGTTGCCGCCGCAACCGGCATGAAGCGCGACGATCTGGCGCCGATCTGGTCGGATTACGTCTATCGCGTGCGTCTCGACGACAAGCTGCTCGAGACGCTGAAGACGCACGCAGCCTGGCGGCTCGAGACCGGCAATCACCCGCCGGGGACGGGGATGCCTGATTTCTCGAAGGTCATTGCAGCGGCGCCGCTGAAGGCGCTCGATCCCGCACGTGTGACACTGTCGGCCAATCCATGAGCACTGGCGGGCGGAGCCGTGCGACGACGGCCGGACGTCTGAGCGTGCTTGTCGGCGCGCTTTCCGTGCCAGCCTTCGTCGGCGTATGGGAATTGATCGCACGCTCGCGGATCGTCAACGCGGTGCTCTTCCCGCCGCCGTCGACGGTCGCTGTCGCCGTCCTAGACTGGATCCACAGCGGCCAGTTTTTCGGCGACCTCTGGGCGAGCCTATTCCGCGTCACCGCGGGCTTCCTGATCGGGACCACGGGCGGAATCATGCTCGGCGTGCTGACGGGGCGATTCCGGCTGGTCTCGAGCCTGCTCTCCCCGTTGTTTCATATCCTTCGCCCGATCCCTCCGATCGCCTTCGTACCGATCGTGATTCTCTGGTTTGGCTTGTCCGAGGCCGGCAAACTCTTTCTGGTCGTCTGGGGCGTGTTCTTCACCGTGTGGCTCGCGACCCATATCGGCGTCCAGAAGGTCGATCGCGGCCTCATTCGTGCCGCGCTGATGCTCGGCACGCCACGTCGGCAGATGCTGTCGGAGATCATCCTGCTGGGGGCGCTTCCCTACATCGTTGTCGGCCTGCGCACCGCCGTCAGCATCTCCTTCTACACGCTCGTCGCCGCCGAGCTGGCGGGTGCGTTCGCCGGCATCGTCTACCGGATCGAGATTGCGCAACAGAACATGCAGACCGGACAGGTCATGGGAGGGCTGGCGGCGCTCGGACTGCTCTCCTTCGTCGCCGATCGTTCCTTCGCGGCCATTGCCGAGCGCGCCGTATGGTGGCGATGATGCACAACCCGCTTCGACCGACATCACCGCTCCGGCTCGTGGATGCTCCGCCGGAGCCTTCATCGGCAGCGCCGGAAGCGATTATCCGGGTTCAGCATTTGAGCATCGTGTTCGATGTGCCGCGCGGCGAGGTCATTGCCGTGGACCGGGTGTCCCTGGCCGTGATGCCGGGTGAATTCGTCTCGCTGGTTGGTCCGTCGGGCTGCGGCAAGTCGACGCTCTTGAACGCGATGGCGGGCCTCGAACGGCCGTTCGAAGGCGAGGTCATGATCGCTGGCAAGCCGATGCTGGCACCTCGACCGGACATCGGGATGGTCTTCCAGCAGCCGCATCTGTTCCCCTGGAAATCGGTGCGCCGTAACATCGCTCACGGACCGCGCGCGCTCGGCAAGTCGAAAACGGAGGCGCTTCGGATCGCCGACGACCTGATCGACATGATCGGGCTGACAAAATTCGCGACCGCCTATCCGCATACGCTTTCAGGCGGCATGCAGCAGCGGGTGGCGATTGCTCGCGCCCTCGCGAACCAGCCGCGTGTGCTGCTCATGGACGAACCCTTCGGTGCGTTGGACGCGCAGACCCGGGCCGTGATGCAGGATAACCTGCTCGAGCTCCGCGACCGGATCAACGCCACGATCGTTTTCGTCACGCATGACATTGACGAAGCCATTCTGCTGTCGGATCGCGTGCTGATCATGAGCGCCGGGCCGGGCCGAATCCTGCGGGATCTTTCCGTGGCCCTGCCGCGCCCGCGCTCCAGTACTATCCTGACCGACCCCGCCTATCTCGCGCTCAAGCGGGATTGCCTTGACCTGATCCGGACCGAAGGCCGCAAGGCGTTCGAGCAAATGGAAGCGGTGACCTAAAGCGCGATGAGATGAGGCTCGATAGCCGCAAAGACGAAGGTGCGCTCCCTCTCCCGCTTGCGGGAGAGGGTTGGGGAGAGGGTGCTTCTGCAATGGGACAATCCCCTAGCGGAGAGAGCCCTCACCCGGCACTTCGCCATAGCCGAGGCTTTGCCTCGGCGTCTCTTGAGATCACGGCCGCCGAGGGCGGCCTGCGCCTCTCCCGCAAGCGGGAGAGGTGAACGAGCCGCGGCAATCGATTCAACCTAAAGCCATTCCGCTCTAAAGCGCGGTGGGCTCGCTCCGATTTAGCTGAAGCGCGGGCTGGCATAGCTCTTGAATGGATCTGCTCCAGCTACGAGGGAGCGGACAGATGTCAGCGGCAACTCTCAAGACGACAGCGGGGATCATGCTGGCGGAGTCGGATGCTCTGGTCAGATCGCTGCCAGGCTTGCTCGACCCCTTGAGCGAGGCTGACCGGCGCCGTGTGCTGGCAATCGGTCGCCACGAGGTTCTGAACACCGGCAAGCATATCTGGCGCCAGGGAGACACGCAGAACGGCATATATCTGATCGAATCCGGCCGGATCCGCAGCTATTACGCAGCACCTTCTGGGCGTGAGGTGACGCTCGCCTACTGGTTCGGGGGCAATTTCGTCGGCGGGCCCGACCTCTTTGGAACTGGCGCGCATATGTGGTCTTCGGTTGCCATCGAGCGCAGCCGGCTCCTGTTTCTGCCTGGCCCCGCTCTGCGCGAGCTTGCGCTTCAATCGTCGCCCATCGCGGTGGCGCTGCTGGATGCGCTGGCCTTCAAGGCAAGGTGTTACTCGGCCATGGCGCAAATGCTCGGCACACGATCGGTGACCGAGCGGTTACAGCGTCTGCTGATCTTTCTCTCGAATATCTACGGCTCGCAGCTCGGCCGCGAGATCGTGCTCGGCATTCCTTTCACCCATGGCGATCTCGCCAACTTGATCGGCGCGACACGGCAATGGGTGACGGTGCAGCTCTCTCGCATGCAGGCGAGAGGCATCATCCGCTACGACAGGGGTCTGATCGTCATTCTGAATTTGCGCGCGCTCGACCTCGAGATCGTCTAACGCGCAGTACGCGAATAGACGTTCAGCCCGAACAGAGCGCCGCCATTGTCCGGCTGCCATCGCGAGGCGAAGTCCAGGAGGGCGTGGTCGTGCCATGCGGGTGCCAGCAGGGTGACGCCCACCGGCATCCCGCTGGTGAGCGTCGCATTGGGAAGCGCCACCGCACACAGATCCAGAAGATTGACGGAATAGGAGTAATGACCAAGACGCGTATTGAGCGCGATGGGATCTTCCAGCATGTCCGCAATGGTGAAAGGACGCGGCGCAGTCGGCACGACCAGGACGTCGATCTGCTTGAACAGGAGCTGGACCTGCCGCCGCAACTTCAGGAGACGATGTTGCGCCGCGAATGCGTCAGCTGCTGAAAATTGCGCCGCGGAATGCAGGACTTTGCGCGTGACCTCCAGCAAATCACCTTGATCGATGTCAAAGAGCTTGCTGATCGCCGCGTAGCGTTCGGCGATCCACGGTCCCGAGAAGAGCATTTCGCCGGCCTCGACGAAAGGTGTGAAGTCGATCTCGAGGGCCTCGCCTCCCAGTCCCACCAGTCTCCCACAAGCCTGTTCGTAAAGCGCGTCGCACTCGGGCAACCCGAATGAATTCAGCTGAGAGGCGGGAATGCGCCCGAAGCGGAATTCGTTGGGGACAGCGGATGACGGGCCGCGCGCTTCGCGGCTGTAGGGATCCTCTTCATCGAAGCCCTCGATGAGCTCCAGCAACAACTTGCCCTCGGTGACGGAATTGCAGAAGATCGACGGACAATCGAGCGTGGGGCAGTTCGGAACGAGCCCGCGGGATGAGACAAGCCCGACCGTTGGCTTTATTCCGATGATGCCGTTGAAACCTGCCGGCACCCGGCCTGAGCCGCCGGTGTCGGTGCCAAGTGAGAAGGCAACGTGACCGGCCGCCACGGCGACGGCCGAGCCCGAGCTCGATCCGCCCGAGATATAGCGATCATCGGCGGCGCTCGGGCAGGCGCCGTGAGGTGACCGGGCGCCGGACAGCCCGGTTGCGAACTGATCCAGATTTGTCTTGCCGAGACAGATTGCGCCGGCCGCGACGAGGCGCTCGACGCACTGAGCCGATCGCTCCGCAACATAGGCGAAGGACGGACAGGCCGCCGAGGTCGGCATGCCCTCCACGTCGATGTTGTCCTTGACGGCGAAAGGCACGCCGAGCAGAGGCAGCAATTCGCCCTGCGCGCCGCGCCGTGCGAGAGCCTCGACCTCCGCCAGCGCCTCTTCCATAGGCCTCACATAGATCCAGCTATTGCGGTGTTGGTCACGTTCGATGCGCTCGTATGCCGTCGCGATCGCCGAACTCAGTTCGGCCGAGGTGCGAAGGGGGCGGCTGCGGCGAGTTAGGGCGGCGGCTTGCGACACAATTGGCTCCCGAGGAGATCGAAGGTGCTGCAAGCCTGCCCGGAGGTGGACGGGACGGAAAGCAATTAAGCGCTTCTGCTGCCAGCGTGAACCGGACCGCAAGCGCGAGCGATCACGAATTTCCTGCCCTCCGCCCCGGCGCGGGCCCGACATACCGCGCCCGCGGCCGGATCAGCTTGCCGAACTGCAATTGCTCGCTCGCATGCGCGATCCAGCCGACGCTGCGGGCCATGGCGAACAGCGCGAGCTCGCTACCGGCGGGCAGGCGCAGCGCGTGCACGAGGACGGCGAGGGCATAGTCGATGTTGACGAATTCGCCGGTTGCTTCGGCGATGCGCTCCGGCACCTCGCGGGTGAATTTGCGCGGGGCGCCGGCGCGCGACAGGGCGTTGAGCAGCGATTGCGCGCGGGGATCGCCGCGCTTGTAGACGCCGTGGCCGAAGCCCGCGAAACGCTCGCCGAGCGCGACGCGCTCGCGCACCATCGGCTCGACGTCGCGGTCGACCAGCGTCTTGACGAGCTGCGAAGCCAGCACGCCAGCCCCGCCGTGCTTCGGCCCTTTCAACGCGGCGAGCCCGGCGATGACGGAGTCGTAGAGATTGAGGCCGGTCGAGGCCGCGCAGCGCGCGGTGAAGGTCGAGGCGTTCAGCTCGTGATCGGCGAGCAGCACCAGCGCGCGGCGGATCAGGTCGCCCGCGTGCTTGTTGTCCGCCGCCCAGGCACGCGCGACCTGCTGATGCAGCGGCTCGGCCGACGGCTCGGCGTTGAGCATGGTCGCGACCAGCAAGCGGACGATGCGCGCACCGACCATGGCGCGGCCGTCAGGCGCGCGGGTGAAGGCGCGCGGATCGGCGCTCGCGGCGAGCGCGAGCACCGCGATGGCGCGGTCAATCGGCGCGGCGCGGCGCGCGGCTTCAGCGATCGTGCGCATCTCCTCGGAAATCTCGGGCTGATTGTCCGGATCGAAGGGATCGACGCCCGAGACGTCCCAGAGCAGTGTCGCGGCGTGCTCAAGCGTGTCGCGCTCGGAAAGATCGACGCAATTGACGCCGCGATAGATCGCGCCCTCCTCCGTGATGGTCGAGATCTCGGTGTCCATCACCGGCAGGTCGGCATCAAAACTGCGCAGGCCGCGCGGTTCCGGCGACGGCACCCGGCGCTCCTTCAGCGCGCGGACGTCCTCGGCGCGGTAGCGGTTCTTGCGCGAGTCCGGCGTCGGCTCGGAGCGGATCAGGCCGCGGCTGACATAGGCGTAGAGGGTTGCCGGCGAGATCGCGAGCTCGGCAGCGGCTTCCCGGGCGGAGAGGTACAGCTCCGGAGAATTTTTCATATTGATTTATGTAATCAAGATTGATCAATCTGTCGAGAGGCCCGACCTTTCCAGTCGTGAAAGGAGACAGGCCATGAACATCCACCTCACCAAAAGCCAGATCGGGCTGGACGGTGTTCCCGCGGCTGAGACCGTGCTGAGCCATGTCGACGGCGAGCGCGGCGAGCTGATCATCGCCGGCGAGCATGTCGGGCGCCTCGCCGCCAAATCGAGCTTCGAGGGCGTCACCGCCCGGCTCTGGAATGGCGCCAGCAAGACCAGCCTCAGCGAAGCCAATGTGCGGGCGAGACTGGGCGCGGCGCGCGAGCGCGCCTTCGCGCGGCTGGACGACTTGCTGCCCGTGACGCGCGGCATGGGCATTGTCGACGGGTTCCGCGCAGCGGTCGCGGGGCTTCGCGCGGAGCACGGCCTCGAACATGAGGCGACCATCGTCGGCGCATTTCCGGTGATCGCGGGCGCGCTGGTCCGGAGCGCCAAGGGGCTCGAGCCGGTCGCGCCGGATCCGAACGCAAGCCATGCGGCCGATACGCTGCGGATGCTGCGCGGCGCCGCGCCGGAGCCGCGTGAGGTCGCCGCGCTCGATGCGTATCTCGTTACCGCCAGCGATCACGGCATGAACGCCTCGACCTTCACCGCGCGCGTGGTGGCCTCGACGCAAGCCGACCTGTTTGCCGCGGTGACCGCCGGCTATTGCGCACTCACGGGTCCGCTGCATGGCGGCGCGCCGGAGCCGGTGCTGGAAATGCTCGACGCGATCGGCTCCAGCGAGCGCATCCGGCCGTGGGTGGATGCGGCGCTGGCGCGCGGCGAACGGCTGATGGGCTTTGGCCATCGCGTCTACCGCGTGCGCGATCCGCGCGCCGACGTGCTCAAGGCCGCGATCGAGCGGCTTTCGGCGGATGGCGCCGACCTGCCGTTCGCCGGCGAGGTCGAGGCCTATATCCGCAGCGCGCTGCGCAAGAAGAATCCGGATCGGCCGCTGGAGACGAATGTCGAGTTCTTCACCGCGATCCTGCTCGATGCGCTGGCGATTCCACGGCAGGCGTTCACGCCGATCTTCGCGGTGGCACGCAGCGCGGGCTGGACCGCGCATGCGCGCGAGCAGCAGCGGACCGGGCGGTTGATCCGGCCGAGCTCGTCCTATGTGGGAACGATGCCAGAGAGATAGGGAATACGTAGCCTGGATGGGGCGAAGCGTAATCCGGGAAAGTCGTCATTGTGAGAGAGACCACGGATTGCGCTTGCGCTCCATCCGGGCTACGGGGCGGTGCTCAGCATTCGTAGGGTGGGCGAAGGCGCTCTTGCGTCGTGCCCACCGTCGTTCCGAATTGCAACAGAAGTCGTGGGCACGCTTCGCTTTGCCCACCCTACGATAGTGAGACAACCCCTCATCCGGCGCTTCGCGCCACCTTCTCCCACAAGGGGAAGGGAAGAAAGCTAGCTGAGAGGCCCTACGCCTCCCGCACTACCGTCTTCAGATAATTATACGCCTTGATGATCTCGATCAGGCGGTCTTCGGTGGAGCGGTCGCCGCCATTGGCGTCGGGGTGGTGCTGCTTGACCAACGCCTTGTACTTGCTCTTGACGTCGGCGAGCGTGGCGTCGGCGCCGAGGCCCATGACTTGAAGCGCCTTGCGCTCGGCGTTCATCACCTTGCGCGTCTCGGCCTTGGGCTGCGCTTCGGGGCCGCGGCGCCAGCTGGCGCGGCCGTTGATCTCACTGAACATGCTGAACGGATCGAAGGCGCCATCGATCTCGGCTTCCGATCCCTTCTTGCCGCCATTGGCACCCATCTTCCAGGTCGGGCGATGGCCGGTCAGCGCATCCTTCTGGTAGCGCGCGACGGCCTCGGCATTCATGCCGGAGAAGAAATTGTAGTTCTGGTTGTACTCGCGCACGTGGTCCAGGCAGAAGTGCCAGTACTCGCGCTGGTTCTCGCGTCCCTTCGGCGCGCGATGGCTGCCCTTGTTCTGGCAGCCGGCCCATTCGCAGGCGACCACGGTCTCGCGCGGCTTCGCTTCCGGTTTCGCGCCTCTCGGCTTGACGCGGATGGAGTCGAAGAACTTTGATGAATCGATCGGCATGGCTGACTTTGACTACGCAATGCAAAAACCTTCAAGTCTTGACATTGCAATTCGCTGAGCACCCGGTCGCAGTTACCTTGAACGTCCGGGTATTGACGGGGTGCGATCGCGCACCTTAATGGCACACATGGCTATGAAAGACACTATCAGCAACAAGTTGCAGGAGGCTTTCACGCCTGAACGCCTGCAAGTCGTCGACGAGTCACATTTGCATGAGGGCCACGCCGGCCATCGGCCGGGCGGCGAGACCCACTTCCGTGTGTATATCGTGTCTGCCGCCTTCAAAGGGAAGAGCCGGGTCGACCGCCATCGTATGATAAATTCGGCGCTCGCCGCGGAACTCTCCGGCAGCGTGCACGCGCTTGCGATCAATGCGCAGGCGCCGGGGGAAGGGTAACTCTTCTTACCCTCCAGGGGAGGGTAAGAAGCTAAAACGACGTCCCGGCCCTTCTCGGCTTTGCCTCTTCCAGCTCGGCCTCGCGCGGCACCGGCGAAATACGGAGCGCGGTGATGCGGTTGCGCTCGCGGCGCAGCACGCGGAAGCGGAAACCGTGGAAGGTGAAGCTCTGGCCGCGGTCCGGGATCGAGCGCGCCTCGTGAATGACGAGGCCGGCCACCGTGGTCGCCTCTTCATCGGGCAAGTGCCAGTCCATGGCGCGGTTGAGGTCGCGGATCGGCACCGAGCCGTCGACCACGACGGAGCCGTCCGGCTGGGCGCGCACGCCCGCCACCACGACGTCGTGCTCGTCGGAGATGTCGCCGACGATCTCCTCCAGGATATCTTCCAGCGTCACGAGGCCTTCAACCTCCCCGTACTCGTCGACGACGAGCGCGAAATGGGTTTTCCGCCGGCGGAACGCCTTGAGCTGTTCAGAGACCGGGCGCATCTCCGGCACGAACCAGGGCGGCAGCGCGATGGTGGAGACGTCGATGCGCGAGGTGTCGCCGTCGGAGGCGCGGATCGCACGCAGCAAATCCTTGGCGTGCAGCACGCCGATGATGTTCTCCGGCTTCTCGCGCCACAGCGGAATGCGGGTGTATTCGGTCGCCAGCACCTCGCGCACCAGCTCTTCCGGCGGCAGATCGGCGTTGATCATCATCATCTCGGTGCGATGGATCATGACGTCGGACACCTGGAGCTCGCGCAGGTCCAAGAGGCCGCCGAGCATGTCGCGGTCCTGCTTCTCGAACTTGCCCTCGTGGTGCAACAGGTCGACTGCACCGCGCAGGCGCTCGGTCGGAGACAGAATGGCCTGATGCTCGCCGGCCAAACCAAACAGCCGCATCAGCAGGCGCACGATGACCTCGACAACTCTGAGCAGCGGCCCCAGCACATACATCGTCAGCCGCATCGGGCGTGCGACCGCGAGCGCGATGCGGTCAGGCGCGTTGATCGCGATGGTTTTGGGCAGCACCTCGGCGAAGATCACGACCAGCGCGGTCATCACGCCGGTGGCATAGAGCACGCCGACATCGCCGAACCACGCCGTGAAGATGCCGGTTGCAAGCGCGGAAGCCCCGATATTGGCGATGTTGTTGCCGAGCAAGAGCGCGCCGATCAGGCGCTCGCGCATGTCGAGCAGATCCGAGACGACGTCGGCGTCGCGATTACCCTGCTTGGACAGCCTGAGCATGCTGGCGCGCGAGGCGCCGGTCAGCGCGGTCTCGCTCGCGGCGAAGAACGCTGAGACCAGCAGGCAGAGGACGACGATGGTGAATCCGAGCCAGTCCATGCACCACTCGATAGAACGTTTGCCCGCGCGTCAAACTTTCTGCGCGAGCTTCTCTTGCAGGAAGTCGTGCACCGGCGCCGGCTCGACGTCTTTAGCAATGACAGCGCGTCCGACGGCCTCCAGCAGGATGAAGGTGAGCTTGCCGCGCTTGACCTTCTTATCCTGCGCCATCAGCGCCATCAGCGCGTCGGCATCGGCAAGCCCCTCCTGCGCGAAGCCTGCGATATCCTGCAGCCGCGTCGGCAGGCCTGCCTCGATCAGATGCCGCTCGATCCGCGCCGCGTCCGCCTCGCCGATCATGCCGAGCTTCGCCGAGAACTGCGCCGCCAGCGTCATGCCGATGGCGACGCCCTCGCCATGGAACAGGCGGTCGGAGAAACCGGTTGCCGCTTCCAGCGCGTGACCGAAGGTGTGGCCGAGATTGAGCAGCGCGCGCTCGCCGGTCTCGCGCTCGTCGCGCGAGACGACGCCCGCCTTGGCGCGGCAGGAGGTCGCGATCGCATGCTCGCGCGCCGAGCCGCCCTTGAAGATGTCGGAATGGTTCTTTTCGAGCCAGGTGAAGAAGGCCTCGTCGCCGAGCACGCCATATTTGGCGACCTCGGCATAGCCGGCGCGAAATTGGCGCGGCGACAGCGTGTCGAGAACGGCGGTGTCGGCGATGACCAGCACCGGCTGGTGGAAGGCGCCGAGCAAATTCTTGCCCTGCGGCGAGTTGATGCCTGTCTTGCCGCCGACCGAGGAATCGACCTGCGCCAGCAGCGAGGTCGGCACCTGCACGAAATCGACGCCGCGGCGCAGGATCGCCGCTGCAAAGCCGGCGAGATCGCCGACCACCCCGCCGCCGAGCGCGATGACGAGATCGTTGCGCTCGATTCTCGCGGCGATCAGGGCCTCGCTGACCTTTTCCAGACCCGCATAGGTTTTCGAGATCTCGCCTTCCTCGACGACGATGCGCGAGGTCGGAATGCCGGCGGCCGCGAGTGAGGCCTCGGTAGGCTCGAGCCAGTATTTTGCGACGGTGCGGTCGGTGACAACAGCGGTACGTACGCCCGGCCGCAAGGCTGCGATCCGCTCGCCGAGCGAGGACAGCACGCCGCGGCCGATGACGATGTCATAGGCGCGATTCTCCAGCGCGACGTCGACTTTGACGGGATCGGAATGTTTCATCGGCGCGGTCATCGTGCGGCACTCGCAACGTCGGCAGGTGGTTGGGCGGCCTGTCCGCCACAGAGATGGGCGTGCAGCGCCGCGATGCATTCCTCGACGATTCTGTCGTGCGGCACGTCGCGCGAGGCGATCGTGAGGTCGGCATTGGCATAGACCGGCTCGCGCTCGGTGAGGAGGCGCGTCACGGTTCCCTCGGGGTCGGCGGTCTGAAGCAGCGGACGGTCGGCACGACGGCGTACGCGGCGCATGATGACGTCGTGGTCCGCCCTGAGCCAGACCGAGATGGCTTTCGCCGCGATGCGCGCGCGCGTCTCCTCGCGCATGAAGGCGCCGCCGCCGGTCGCCAGCACCACGGGGCCGCCCTCGAGCAGACGCGCGATCACACGGGCCTCGCCATCGCGGAAATGCTGCTCGCCATGGCGCTCGAAGATTTCCGGTATGGTCATGCCGGCCGCCGCCTCGATCTCGGTGTCCGCATCGATGAAAGGCAGCTTGAGCCTGAGAGCCATGCGCCGGCCGATAGTGGATTTGCCCGCCCCCATCATGCCGACGAGCACGATCGAGCGCGCACCGAGCGCCGACAGGATGTCGGCCTCAGGCGAAGCAGGAAGCGGCAACGCGGCGTCGGACATTGTCTCGCTCGATTGGATCTCGCTCGAACTGCCGCCAGATGCGGCATGGTTTGGCCACCTATACGACCCCATGGGGGCCCTCGCCAGAGGACTCTTGCCACGAAACGGCGAACATGTTGGATGATTTCATTGGTTAATTTGGCTGCCCGGACCCTTACCCGAGACCCCAGAACGATGCCGAGCTTGTTCCGCTTCCTGACGGTCGTCGCCGTGATCGCCGGCATCGTCTATGGCGTGGTGTTCGCGCTGGCGAACTTCGTCAATCCGAAGCCGCGGGAAATGACGGTGACGATCTCGCCGGATAAGTTTCTCAAGAAATAGGAGCTAGCCTCCAGGGCATGCCTACCCAGCCCTCAGACGCCAAGCTCATCGGCCTGTTCCTCGACATGCTCGCAGCGGAACAGGGCGCCGGGCCCAACACGCTCGACGCCTATCGCCGCGACCTCACCGATTTCTCGGAATTTCTCGACCGGGTCGGTCATAAATTCGCGGACGCGGAGACGCAGGTCCTGCGCGACTACCTCGCCGATCTCGATACCCGCGGCTTCAAATCCACCAGCGTCGCCCGCCGGCTGTCGGCGATGCGGCATCTCTATCGCTTCCTCCTGAACGAGCGCATCCGCACCGACGATCCCGCGGCGATCCTGTCCGGCCCGAAGCGCGGCCGCGGCTTGCCAAAAGTGCTGTCGATCGCGGATGTTGACCGCATGCTCCGCCGCGCCAAGGAGTTGAGCGAGGCGGAAGATGCTTCGCCCTCGAAACGGCTGCGCGCCTTGCGGCTCTATTGCCTGCTGGAGGTGCTCTATGCCACGGGCCTGCGCGTCTCCGAGCTGGTGGCGCTGCCGCGCTCGGCGGCCAAGCGCGACGCGCGCATGATCGTGGTGCGCGGCAAGGGCAACAAGGAACGGCTGGTGCCGCTCAACGAGGCCTCACGGCAGGCGATGGCGGCTTATCTCGCCGCGACGGAAGCGGCAAAGGCCGACACGAAGAACAGCGTGGCCGCCTCGAAATGGCTGTTCCCCTCGTTCGGCGAGAGCGGGCATCTGACGCGGCAGCATTTTGCCCGCGACCTCAAGGAGCTCGCGGTCGCCTCCGGGCTTCAGGCCCGCCTGGTCTCCCCGCACGTGCTGCGCCACGCCTTTGCCAGCCACCTGCTGCACAACGGCGCGGATCTGCGCATCGTGCAGACCCTGCTCGGCCATACCGACATCTCCACGACCCAGATGTACACCCATGTGGTCGAGGAACGGCTGAAGAGCCTGGTGCGCGACCTGCACCCGCTGGCGGAGAAGTAGCAGGTCTCGTGCCCCGAACGCGGCGCAGCGATCCCGGCGATGCGAAGCATCGTCCAGTGCGATGCGACCCAGGGCCGGGGCCCGTGCCCCTGGGTCCCGGGTCTGCGCAGCAGCGCTATAGAAGCGCTGCCGCGCCTCCGGGACACGAGATCAGGGCCGGGACGACGGCGGAGGCGAAACCGCCTTGACTTCGGCCACATCTCCGCAGAAAGAGCCGTGGCCTCACGCATGATTTGGCCGGCTGCCACGAGCACATAAGCCAAACCATTGAAGACGCTACACTTCTGTCCGCGACCCGAACCTCGCTTCGCTTCTCTAGCCCCGTCCCCTTATATTGAGTTGATGCAAGACCAGATGCGCAGCTATCTCGACTTCGAAAAGCCCGTCGCCGAGCTCGACTCCAAGGTCGACGAATTGCGCGCGCTCGCTGCCTCCGGCACCGACATCGCTGAAGAGATCGGACGGATCGAGGACAAGGCCGCGCAGGCGCTGGCCGACCTCTATCAAAACCTGACGCCGTGGCAGAAGACGCTGGTGGCGCGGCATCCGCAGCGGCCGCATTTCAACGACTTCATCAAGGGCCTGATCACCGAATTCACCCCGCTCGCCGGCGACCGCAAGTTCGGCGAGGACGAGGCGCTGGTCGCCGGCTTCGGCCGCTTCCGCGGCGAGCCGATCTGCGTGATGGGCCAGGAAAAGGGCGATTCCACCGAGAGCCGGATCCGGCACAATTTCGGCATGGCGCGGCCCGAGGGCTATCGCAAATGCGTGCGGCTGATGGAGATGGCCGAGCGGTTCGGCCTGCCGGTGCTGTCGCTCGCCGATTCCGCCGGTGCCTATCCCGGCATCGGCGCCGAGGAGCGCGGCCAGGCCGAGGCGATCGCGCGCTCGACCGATGCGTGCCTCGCGCTGACCGTGCCGAACGTCGCCATCATCACCGGCGAAGGCATGTCGGGCGGCGCCATCGCCATCACCACTGCCAACAAGGTGCTGATGCTGGAGCACGCGATCTACAGCGTGATCTCGCCGGAGGCGGCCTCCTCCATCCTCTGGCGCGACGGCACCAAGGCGCAGGAAGCTGCCAACAACATGAAGATCACCGCCCAGGACATGCTCCGCTTCGGAGTGATCGATCAAATCCTGAAGGAGCCGGTCGGCGGCGCCCATCGCGACCCCGCCGCCATGATCGCCACCACGGGCGAGGCCATCGCGAAGGCCTTTGACGAGCTCCGGGGCCTCGATGCAGACGCCATCCGCAAGCAGCGGCGCGAGAAATTCCTCGATATCGGCCGGAAACTGGGCTGATTCGGCAGCCGCGACGGCGGTGCGCTCCCTCCCCCGCCTGCGGGGGAGGATTGGGGAGAGGGTGCTTCCGCATCGGGACAATCCCAACGCGGCGCGAGCTCCCTCCCGACCTCCCCCGCAAGCGGGGGAGGTGAAGAACGCCGGTAACCCCGCATTAACCCTTTTTTTGCCCAAATCGGCGATCTCAGTCCCGATGGGCCCAAAAGGCCCAAGTAAGGCCCAAAGTCGCGTCCATTTAATCTTCGTTGACCATGCCACTGGGCCAACGCCCTCGTGATCCCCGCTCGGGTTGCGACCACATGACCCAGAGGTTAGAATTTTAATCAATGGCTTCAGGGCATAAGCGCTGGAGCGTGGTCTGAAAAAGGCCCGTTGCGACGGGCCCCGGGTACCCGGTCGGATCATGCGCCAAACGAATTGGGGTTCGCGCTTGCTGCCCGGCACGGTGTGGGGTCCATCTTGATTTCTCGTTCGCTTGCTCGCGCGCTCTTGGCTTCGGTTGCGCTGATGACGGCCGGCGTTCTGCTCACCGGCTGCGACACCGACCAGGTCTCGCTCGCGACCAATGCCAAGGCCAATCAGCCGGTGCCGCCGAAGCTGATCGCCGCGATGGCCGAGAAGGACATGGATCTGCAATCGCCGATCCTGGTGCGCCTGTTCAAGCAGGAGGCCGAGCTCGAGGTCTGGAAGCAGACCCGCTCCGGCCAGTTCGCACTGCTCAAGACCTATCCGATCTGCCGCTGGTCGGGCGATCTCGGCCCCAAGGTGCGCGAGGGCGACCGCCAGGCGCCGGAGGGATTCTACTCGATCAATCCGAGTCAGATGAATCCGCAATCGGCCTATTACCTCTCCTTCAACACGGGCTATCCGAACGCCTTCGACAAGGCGCTGGGCCGCACCGGCTCGCAGCTGATGGTGCACGGCGATTGCTCCTCGCGCGGCTGTTACGCGATGACGGACGAGCAGATCGCCGAGATCTATTCGCTCGGGCGCGAATCCTTCTTCGGCGGCCAGAAGGCGTTCCAGCTGCAGGCCTATCCATTCAAGATGACGCCGGTGAACATGGCCAAGCACCGGAACAATCCGAACATGCCGTTCTGGAAGATGATCAAGGAAGGCTATGATCATTTCGAGGTGACGCGGCAGGAGCCGAAGGTCGATTTCTGCGAGAAGAAGTACGTCTTCGACGCCGCGAAGCCGGCCGACGCCAAGCGTGACCCGGTATTCGACGCCTCGGCAAAGTGCCCGGCCTATGTGATCCCCGAGGACATCGCCAGCGCCGTACGCGAGAAGCAGGCCAAGGACGAAACGGAATATGCGAGGCTCGTCGCCAAGGGCACGCCGGTGGCGCGCATGAACACCGGCATCGACGGCGGCATGAACAAGATCTTCGCCGCGAAAATTCCGGAAGGCTCGACCGGCCTGTCGGAAAGCGCTGAGGGCACCACGCTGCAGATGCTGGCGATGGCGAAAGCGCCGGGCACGATCCCCGGCCACGTCAATCCGCCCAAGCCGAATCTCGATGCGGTGGCGTCCGCGCCTGCGCCGCGGGAGGAGCCGGTCGTGGCCGTGAGCGCACCCGCAGCCAACACCCGCGTCGCCACCGCCGCGCCGGCTGAAAAGTCCGGCGGCTTCTTCTCCAACCTCGGCCGCAAGATGGGTCTCGGCGCCGCCGATACGACGGCGACGGCGACGGCGACGCCTGCGCCGCAGGCCACCGCATCCGTGGCACCGGCCCAGACGTCCACGACGCCGCCCACGGCCGCGTCGCGGCTCAAGGCTGCAGTGACGAGATTCGTGCCGGGGCACGACAAGTCCAAGGATGCCGCGAAGGACGCGCCGAAACCGGCCGTTGCCACGGCCAAGCCCGCCGAGCCGCCGAAGCCGGACACCCGCCTCGCCGCAACGCGCCCGGCGCTGAAGCCGTCGATGTCGGATGGCGCGGCCGACAGCGGCCAGATGGCTGGCGCCGCACCGGTAGTGCAATCGAACTCGTTCGAGAGCCGGTTCGGGGCGATGAAGTAGGCGTTCGGCGCCATCCCTGCGTGGCCGATCATCGAGGCCGCAGTGTAGTCAATTCGCTTCCGCTTCCCAGACATCGTGCCACTCACGGCTGACACGCACGCTGCAGCGCTCACGCTTGCCCGTGACCACAATTTTGCATTTTACGACGCGCTGATCGTTGCGACCGCAATCGAGGCAGGCTGCGACTCCCTTCACAGTGAAGACCTGCAGCACGGCCGCAGCATTGCGGGACTCACGATCATCAATCCGTTTGTCGGCAACATCTCACCGTCCCCCAGAGATGGCCGCTTCTTCAGCGGCCCTCGAGGAGCGGCGGCCCGCCTGACAGCTCGGCCGTGCATCCTGCGAGGCTCGCTACGCGGTGCTTTTGCACCGCGCAGCTCGCGCCTCGGGATGACGGGACGGACAAAGTGCTCGCTGCAAAGAGACGGTGTCAGCGGCGTCGCCTACGGCGCCAGATAGCGCATCAGCTCCGGATTGCCCCGCACCTCGCCCGCCTCGCCTTGCAGCGCGACCCGGCCGCGGTCGAGCACATAAGCGTAGTCGGCGACGCGGAGCGCCAAGTCGAGGTGCTGCTCGACGATGATGACGGCGATCGTCTTCGCGAGCTCGATCAGGCGTTCGGTGATCTCCTCGATCACGCCGATCCAGACGCCTTCGGTCGGCTCGTCCAGCAACAAGAGCTTCGGATCCCCTAACATGGCGCGGCCGATCGCGAGCATCTTGCGCTCGCCGCCCGAGAGGGTGCCGGCGGGCTGGTCGAGACGCTGGCCGAGCTTGGGGAAGATGGTCAGAACGCGGTCGACCGCGGACGTATCCTTGTTCGCGAGCGAGCCGACGGCGAGATTGTCGCGCACCGACAAGCGCGCGAACACCGAATGCTCCTGCGGCACGTAGCCGATGCCGGCACGGACGCGCTCCTGCGTCGCGCGGCGGCTGATGTCGCGGCCGTCGAAGGCGACCTCGCCTTTCCACGCCGGCAACTCGCCGACGATGGTCTTCATCAGCGTGGTCTTGCCGGCGCCGTTGCGCCCGAGCACGGCGACGCCGCCGCGCCAGGGGATGCCGAGGCTGACGTCGAACAGGACCTGGCTGCGACCATAGCCGGCGTCGAGATGCTTGATGTCCAAAAATTCAGGCACGGCGCAGATAGATCTCCTGGACGGACTTGTTGGCCTGGATCTCCGACACCGTGCCCGAGGCCAGCACCTTGCCCTGGTCGAGCACGGTGAGGCGGTCACAGATGTCGCGGATGAAATCGAGGTCGTGCTCGACGATGACGAGCGAGCAATGTTTTTTGATCGGCTGCAGCAATTCGCCGGTGCCGCGGCGCTCCTCCAGGCTCATGCCGCCCGTGGGCTCGTCGAGCAGCAACAGCTTCGGCCTGCCGGCGAGTGCCATCGCGATCTCCAGCCATTGCTGCTGGCCGTGCGACAGCGCCGCCGCTGCATCGAAGGCGCGATCAGCGAGACGGAATTGCGTCAGCATGGACATGACCTGATCGTGCAGCGCGCCCCGGGTGCGCGAGAACACGAGATCGAACAGCGAACACTGCGCCTGGAGCGCGAGCAGGATGTTGTCGTACAGCGTCAGCGACGGCAGCACGCTCGTGATCTGGAATTTCAGGCTCATGCCGGCGCGCGCACGCTCTGTCGGCGTGAACGCGGTGATGTCGGTGTTGACGAACGACACCTTGCCCTGCGTCGGCACTTCGGCGCCGGCGATGCACTTCATCAGTGTGCTCTTGCCGGAGCCGTTCGGGCCGATCAGACCGTGGAATTCATTCTCGCCGACGGTGAGCGCCGCACCATCGAGCGCGGTGAGCTTGCCGAAGACCTTTTTGATGCCGGCGGCTTCAAGAAGCGGCATTGCGCTTCTCCTTTGGTTTTTCACCAAAGCCGCCGACCCGCTCGCGCTCGCCGAGCACGAAACTGATCAGGCCGAGCGGCCGGAACAGGATGACGAGCAGCAGCAGCAAGCCCAGGATGATCGGCCAGACGTCCCGGTAATTGTCCGACAGCCAGAAGCTGACACCCTCGACGATGACGGTGCCGATGACGGCGCCGATCAGCGTGCCGGAGCCGCCGAACAGCACGTAGAGCACCACCTGGGTCGAGACCACGACGCCGACCATGTTGGGCCAGACGAAACCTTCGTGGAACGCGTAGAGGCTGCCGGCAAGGCCTGCGATGGCGCCGCCGACGGTGAAGATGATGGCTTTCAGGTGCTGGGCCCGATAGCCGAAGAAGGCGATGCGCTGCTCGTTCTCGCGCAGGCCGGCGAGCGCGAGGCCGAACTGCGAGCGGACCAGGAAGCGGCAGAGCAGGTAGACGACGACGAGGATGCCGAGCACGAGATAGTAGAACGCCGGCCCTTCCGAGAACTCGTAAGTACCGAGCGACATCGGCGCGATCGAGGGGATGCCGTTCTGGCCGCCGAGGTAGTACCAGCCGCGCGCCAGACGATCGGCGGCGTAGGAGCCGGTGAGCGTGCCGAGCGACACGAAGATCACGCTGGAGGGATGACGGCCCAGCAGCAGAAAGCCGCCGAGCAAGAGCGCGAAGGTAAGGCCGATCAACGTGCCCGCCGGCAGCACGAGAAAGATGTTGGTGATGTCGAGGTCGCGCGCGAGCAGCGCCACACCATAGCCGGCCGAACCGAAGAACAGGGCCTGGCCGAAGCTCATGATGCCGGCATAGCCCCAGACCAGATCGAACGACAACGCGAACAGCGCGAGGATGATCACGCGGGTCGCGAACACGGTGAGATAGTCTTGCAGCACCAGCGGCGCGAGCAGAGCCGCGACGAGGACGATGCCCTCCAGGATCGGCAGGACCTTTCGTGCCGAGCCTCGTTCTGCCGGCGCGTGTTCGATCGCTGGAACATCGGCCTCGCTGTCGACTTCGGCACGAAGGGCCTGCTTAGCTGCACCCATGGATTTCAGTATTCCGAGTTAAGCGCTTGGTGGTGGACGACACCTTTCCCCGACCGGGAGAGGTCGGATTGCGGCTGGCGATGCGAAGCATCGTCCAGTGCAATCCGGGTGAGGGGCCGCGGCAGCCAGTGAGACCTGATCCCCTCACCCGGATCGCATCTTGCGATGCGATCCGACCGCTCCCTACGGGAGAGGTGAAGATTCAGCATTCCTTGGGGTCGACGAGGCCGTTGCTGCGGGCGACGATCTCGTAATTCCCGGCCTTGGCGACGGCGGTGTACATCTTCATCTTGCAGTGCCGCTTGCCGGGGACCATCTCGGCAGGTCCGCCCGGACCTTCGGCGATCTTGGCATGGTCGAGCGCGGCGGCGACCGCTTCGCGATCGATCTTGCCAGCTTCCTTCATGGCGGCTTCCCACAGCTTCAGGCCGCGATAAGTGCCGGTGGCCGCACTGCCAGCGGCGAACAGGAAGTTGCCGGGAAAGTCCTTCTCGTAGGCCGCCTGGATCTTGGCGTCGAACGGGTTCTCCTTGGTCAGCACCTTGAAATAATCGAGGCAGCTGGCGAGGCCCTCGATCTCCGCGGCCTGGTTGATGTTGAGCGTGTTCTCGTCGTAGTAGACGCAGGCGAGACGCCCCCCGTTCTTGAGAAAGCCGGCTTCATAGAGCTGCTTGAAGAACGGCCCGACGCCCGGCGGGATGACGGTGTTGAAGACGACGTCGACCTTGTTGGAGATGATGCGGTTGACGGTCGCGGAGAAGTCGACCTGATCGAGCGGGTAGTATTCCTCGAACACGACCTCGCCGCCATTCGCCTCGATGACCTTGCGGGCGTAGACGTTGAGCGTGTGCGGCCAGACATAATTGGCGCTCGGCAATGCGAATTTCTTGCCGCCGTTCTTGATCAGCCAGGGGATGAACTCGTCGCATTGCTGCGCCGGCGTCGGCCCGGTGCAGAACAGATAGGGCGTGCACTCCTTGCCTTCGTAGAGCTGCGGATAGATGTAGAGCGTCTTGCCGCGCGCCACGATCGGGTCCTTGATCGCGTTGCGCATCGAGGAGGTGATGCCGCCGAGCACCATGTCGACTTTGTCGCGCTGGATCAGCTTGCGCACGTTGCCGACGGCTACGGATTCGTTGGAGGCGGTGTCCTCGATGTAGAGCTCGAGCGGGCGGCCGAGCAGGCCGCCGGCCGCGTTGATCTCCTTGATCACCATCTTGGCGACGTTGGCGTCGGCGTTACCGGCATAGGCGATCGGGCCGGTGAGATCGGTGGCGATGCCGACCTTGATCGGAGCCTCGGCCGCATTGGCCCAGGGCGCCGGGATCACCCAACTGCCGACGCCGGTAGCGACCGCGCCTGACGCAAAAGCGAAATTGGAAAGGAAACGACGTCGTGTGAGCTGAGTACGATCGAGCATGCGACTAAACCCCTTTTCCAGCGATGAGGCCCTGCGGGCGGAATTTGATGAAGACAATGGCGAGCACGAAGACGAGGACGTCGGCGACGACGGGCGCCATCACCCATGGCAGCGCGGCACTGAGCGTGCCGATGACGCCGGCGCCGGCGACCGGTCCGATGAAGGAGCCGACGCCGCCGACCATGACCGCGACGAAACCCTGGATCAGGAAGCGCAGGCCGAGATCGGCGAACAGGCTGAACACCGGCACGATCAGCGCGCCGGCAAGGCCGGCCAGCGCCGCGCCAAAGGCAAAGGTGGCACCGTAGATCAGCGGCGTGGAGATGCCCGACGCGCGGGCCAGCGACGGATTCTCCAGCGTCGCTCTCACGCGCAGGCCGAAGCTGGTGCGCGACAGCAGCAGGTAGCAGCCGCCCATCACCAGCAGCGTGATGACGATGATGGTGAAGCGCCAGGCCGAGATGTGCATGGCGCCGATATCGATCGAGCCGCCGATCGGCTCCGGCACGGTGAGATAGAAGCCGCCGATCAGACCGCGCACGGATTCCCGGATGATCAGGCCGAGCGCATAGGTGCCGAGCATGGCGACGATCGGCGCCGCATAGAAGCGGCGGATGATCAGCGCCTCCAGCACAAAGCCGAGCGCGCCGACCACGAAGGGCGCCGCGACCATCCCGGCCCAGATCGGCAGTCCCTTGGCATAGGCGAGATAAGTGATGTAGGCCCCGAGCAGGACGAACTCGCCCTGCGCGAAGTTGAAGATGCCCATCATACTGGCGATGATCCCGAGCCCCAGCACGATCAAGACGATGATCGCGCCGAAGCTCAGGATCTCGAACGCTGCGACGAACGCGTTAGCCATGCTTTGCCGTTCCGTCCGTCTTCATCAGAGCTCGCTCACATCTTCTTCCAATCGCCGATCTGCTCGAAGGCATGCGCGGCGCGGTAGATGGTCGACTCTTCGAACATGCGGCCGACCAGCATCAGGCCGACCGGCAGGCCGTCGACCATGCCGCAGGGCAGCGACATTGCGGGATGGTGGGTGATGTCGAACGGCGCGGTGTTGGAGATCATCTCGAGTGCGCGGGCAACGTATTCCTCGCGGCTGGCATTGGGCTCCGGCAGCTTGGTCGCCTTCATCGGCGTGGTCGGCAGCAAGAGCAGATCGTAATCCCCAAATGCCTTGTCGTAGGCCGCAGTCAGCCGGCGCGAGATGTTGAGCGCCTTGCCGTAGAAGCGTGGACCGAAATTATTGTTGATGTAGGTCCCGAGCATCATGAACAGCTTCGTCGTCTCGGACAGCGAGTCGGCCTGCCGGCGCCAGCCGCGATGGAAATCCATCAGCGAGGTCGAATAGAGATCGCCACGGCTGAGGCCGTAGCCGTCGCCAAACATCATGGTCTGGGTCAGGCCTTCGGTGCCGATCGGCGTCCAGATCGCGGGGCCGATGAGGTGCATGGGGATCGATACCGTGTCGACCGTTGCGCCGAGATCCTTGAAGCGCTTGGCGGCCTCGCGCACGCTTTCGTTGACGGCAGCTTCCGCCGTCGGCTGCTCAAAACCTTCCTTGAGGATGCCGATCCTCATGCCCTTGACGCCCTGGCCGAGCGCCTTGGTGTACTCCTCGACCTTCGGCGCCTTGATCCTGGGATCGTAGCCGTCGTCGCCGGCGAGGACTTCGAGCAGCAGCGCATTGTCGGCGACCGTCGCCGTCATCGGGCCGGTGTGGTCGACATAAATCTCGATCGGCATGATGCCGGTGTAGGGCACGAGGCCCCAGGTCGGCTTCATGCCGTAGGTGCCGCAGAACGAGGACGGCATTCGGATCGAGCCGCCCTGGTCGCCGCCGATCGCCATGTCGACCTCGCCGAGTGCGACTACGACGCCCGAGCCCGACGATGAGCCGCCGGCCGAGTAGCCCATCTTGTGCGGGTTATGCACAGGTCCGTAGGAGCCGGTGTGGCTGCCGCCGGACAGGCAGAAATGCTCGCAATGGGTCTTACCGACGATCTCGGCGCCGGCATCCAGCATGCGCGTAACGATAGTGGCGTCGAAATCGGGCACATAGCCTTCCAGCGTCGACGAGCCGTTGGTCATGGGCACGCCGGCCAGCATGATGTTGTCCTTGAGCGCAACGGTCTTGCCCTTGAGCTTGCCGCTGGCGGCGCCCTTCACGGTCGACTTGCGATACCAGGCATTGCGCGGGTTCTCTTCGGCCGAGGGGCGATAGCCCGGCGTGCGCGGATATTTCACCTCCGGCACCTCGTCCGGCATCGCGGCAACGAGATTGTAGGCTTCGATCGAGCCCTGCATCAGGCCGCGGAATGAGGCGACGTCGTCGTCGGACAGCGAAAGGCCGCACTGCTCGGCGACGCTGCGAAGTTGGGCGGGCGTGGGAAGGACAACTGTCACGGCGCTCTCCTCTGAGGCTTCTTGATCCCTGGCGTTGAACGGAAGCCCCTCGCTCGCGCCTGCAGGGCGCGGGCCAACCGGCTTCATATCGTTACTAGAGACGGAAATATTTTCCTTTTCAAGTATTATTTCGCAAACCCGCTGCGGCGTTCAGCAGCCGTCCCTCAAAGCGTCTTGATGATCTTGAAGTCGAGACCGTCGGCTTCAGCGAGGTACATCGGCATTTCGGCGCGGCCGTCTTGAAGCGTCACGGGACCGCGGCCCGCCGAGTAAACGGTGTTGCGCGCGGCCTTCAGCAACGGACGGAAGGCCAGCGAGCCGGCGCGGTTGGCCACGGACTCCAGGAACCGCAGCCCTTCATAGTTCGACTGCCCGACGGAGCCGACCGGCGGCGCGTTGGCACCGAACATGGAATAGTAGGCGCCGAGGAACTCGTCATTGGCGCGCGAGACCAGGCCGTTGAAATAGCCGGAGGCGCAGAACAAATTCTCGGTGTTGTCGGCGCCGATGCCGAGCAGCACGGTCTCGTCCATCGCACCGGCAAGCCGCAGCGTCGAGGGGGCAAGGCCCGCTTCGGCGAAGGCGCGGTTGAAGGTGATGCTGTCGGTGCCGATCAGCGAGATCAGCACCACGTCCGGCTTGGCGGCGCGGATGCGCGCCAGATGCGGCTCATGATTGTCCTCGCCGACCGGGACGAACTCCTCGCCGACGACCTGGCCACCCGCTTCCTTGATGTAGCGCTTCACCGCGCGGTGCGATTGCCATGGCCAGACGTAATCGCTGCCGATCAGGTACCAGCGCGCGGCCTTCTTGACCTCCGCCAGCCAGTGGATCGCCGGCCGGCTCTGGCAGCGCGGCGTCTCGCCGATCGCCATCACGCCCGGCGTGCGCTCGCCGCCTTCATAGACCGGGGTGTAGATGTAGGGGATGCGGTTGCCGGTGACCTTGCGCAACGCGACGCGGACCGCGCTGATATGCGAGCCCATGATGAGGTCAACCTCGTCGAAGGCGATCGCCTGCTCGGCGCGGCGCACCACGTCTTCGATCGGCCCGCCGGAATCGTAGATCGACAGCTCCAGCTCACGGCCCAGAATGCCGCCGCGCTTGTTGATCTCGGCGACCGCCAGCATCGCACTGTTGGTGGAGGTCGGGCCCCAGATCCCGGGCGAACCGGTGAAGGTGAGAAAATTGCCGATGCGCAGCTTGCTGCGCGCGCCACGGCGCTTCATGAAATGCGCATCAACCGGAGACAGGTCGAAATCCGCCGCCGATGACGACAAATTCCTGAACAGCAAGGACGGCGGCAACGCCGGGCCGCCGTGAGCCGGGAAGTTCACCGTCGCGCGCACGCCAACTCCTGTCTGGGATCAGACCTGAAAGCACATTGAGCAGGCGGCCGCGGCTTCCGCCCTTTTGTTGGGCAATGATCCTATTTTGAAAATATTGAATATTCAACAATTGAAGTGCATATAGATGCAGCATTGATTGCAAGACATTCACTCATTTGGGTCAAGACGAAGTCTTAGCCGTGGCAAAACCGCCGAAAGAAAACTCTCCGATCACCGAACACCTCGCCTATCTGCTCGCGCAAGCCAACCGGGAGATCAACCGGCAGCTCGAACTGCGGTTGAGCAAGGAGGGCGTGCCGGTCGAGCAATGGCGCATCTTGAAAGTGCTCTCGGATGGCAACGGCCATTCGATGGGCGAGCTTGCGGACGCCGTGCTGCTCAACCATCCGACGCTGACCAAGATGATCGACCGTATGGTCTCCGACACGCTGGTCTACCGCGTGCAGGACCCCAACGACCGCCGCAAAGTGCTGATGTTCATCTCAGATCGCGGCAAGGTGCTGTGCAAGAAGCTCAACTCGCTCGCAATGGACCAGGAGGAGCACATCCTGGAGAGCTACGGCGACAAGTCGACGAGCGAGCTCAAGCGGCTGCTGGAGAGCTTGATCGACAGCTCGAATTAGGCGGGGCACGGTTGCGCCTTGCTGACAGCCGTAGCCCGGATGGAGCGCAAGCGTAATCCGGGTCGCTCCCCCAGCAACAGCATTCCCGGATTGCGCTTCGCTCCATCCAGGCTACGAGCACACACCACATACTCGCTGTCATCGCCCGATTTCATCGGGCGATCCACTATCCCAGAGACTGATATGATTGAGCCGAGGAGCCGCGGCGTCCTGGGTCGCCCGGTTAAACCGGGCGACGACAGCGGAGAATGAGGCGACGACTTCGCGCCTCATATCTGCGTAGCTAGCAACTACGCATATCGCCCGTGGCAGTGCTTGTACTTCTTGCCGCTCCCGCACGGGCAATCCTCGTTGCGGCCGATCTTGCCCCAGCTGGCCGGGTTCTTCGGATCGCGCAGCGCCGCATCGGTGGCCTGCGCCCCGAGCGTGACGCTGGCGAGCGCGATCTCGTCCTCGCCGGTATTCGGGTCGAACTTGTGCGCTTCCATTGCAGGCAGCACCGGGGCTTCCTGCTCCGGCGGGACGATCTCGACGCGCATCAGCTGCGCGGTGACGGCCTCACGCAAATGAGCGCTCATCTCCTGGAAGAGGTTGAAGGCCTCGGTCTTGTACTCCTGCAAGGGATCGCGCTGGCCGTAGCCGCGCAAGCCGATGACCTGGCGCAGATGGTCGAGCATGATCAGGTGCTCGCGCCAGAGGTGGTCGAGCGTCTGCAACAGGATGGTCTTCTCGACGTAACGCATCACGTCGGGGCCCCATTGCGCGACCTTGGCCGCCATGTGCTCGTCGGCCTTGGTCTCGATGCGCGTGAGCAGCTCCTCGTCGGCGATGCCCTCTTCCTTGGCCCATTCGTCGACCGGCAGGTCGAGATCGAGCACGCGCTTCAGTTCGTCCTTGAGCCCGGCGACGTCCCACTGCTCGGCATAGGCATGCTCGGGCACGTGCTTGGCGACGAGGTCGTCGATGAAGGCATGGCGCATGTCGGCGACGGTCTCGGCGACGCTCTCGTCCTTCATCAGCTCGACGCGCTGATCGAAGATCACCTTGCGCTGGTCGTTCTGGACGTTGTCGAACTTGAGCAGGTTCTTGCGGATGTCGAAGTTGCGCGCCTCGACCTTCTGCTGCGCCTTCTCCAGCGCCTTGTTGATCCAGGGATGGATGATGGCCTCGCCCTCTTGCAGGCCGAGACGCTGCAGCATGCTGTCGAGCCGATCCGAGCCGAAGATGCGCATCAGGTCGTCTTCCAGCGACAGGAAGAATTTCGACCGGCCGGGGTCGCCCTGACGGCCGGAACGGCCGCGCAGCTGGTTGTCGATGCGGCGGGATTCGTGACGCTCGGAGCCGATGATGTAGAGGCCGCCGGGCTTCTTCACGGTCTTGGCGGACTTGCCCCCCTTCGCCGGCTCGACCTCGACGGTCTCCTCGGCCTTCAGCACGATGTCGCGGAAGTGTTCGATATCGGCCTTGATCTGCTCGATCTTCCTGGCCTTCTCGGCCTCGTCGGTGATGCCTGCGGTCTCCTGCTGGATGCGCATCTCCAGCGAGCCGCCGAGCTTGATGTCGGTGCCGCGGCCGGCCATGTTGGTCGCGATCGTGATCGCGCCGGGCACGCCGGCCTCGGCGACGATATAGGCTTCCTGCTCGTGGAAGCGCGCGTTCAGCACCGCGAACAGCTTGGCCGGCTTGCCGGCACGGGCCGCGGCATAGAGCTTGTCGAGCGCGCCCTCTTTGCCGAAATCGATCTGCTTGTAACCGTTCTTCTTGAGGAATTCGGCCAGCACTTCCGACTTCTCGATCGAAGCCGTGCCGACCAGCACCGGCTGCAGCCGGGCATTGGCGCGCTCGATCTCGGCGAGGATGGCCTGATATTTTTCCTTGTGCGTGCGATAGACCTCGTCGTCCTCGTCGAGGCGCGCGATCGGCAAGTTGGTCGGGATCTCCACGACCTCGAGCTTGTAGATGTCGAACAATTCGTCCGCTTCGGTCGCCGCCGTGCCGGTCATGCCCGCCAGCTTCTCGTACATGCGGAAGTAGTTCTGGAAGGTGATCGAAGCCAGCGTCTGGTTCTCGGGCTGGACCTGGACGTGCTCCTTGGCCTCCAGCGCCTGATGCAGGCCTTCCGAATAGCGGCGGCCCGGCATCATGCGGCCGGTGAACTCGTCGATGATGACGACCTCACCCTCCCGGACGATGTAGTCCTTGTCGCGCGTGAACAGCGTGTGGGCGCGCAGCGCCTGGTTGATGTGGTGCACGACGGAGACGTTCTCGACGTCGTAGAGCGATTCGCCCTTGAGCTGGCCGGCATCGCGCAGCAGCGTCTCGATCTTCTCCATGCCGGCTTCGGTCAGTGTCACCGTGCGCTGCTTCTCGTCGACCTCGTAGTCGGTCTTGTCGAGCTTGGGCAGGAAGCTGTCGATGGTGTTGTAGAAGTCGGAGCGGTCGTCGAGCGGACCGGAGATGATCAGCGGCGTGCGCGCTTCGTCGATCAGGATGGAGTCGACCTCGTCGACGATGGCAAAGAAGTGCGGCCGCTGGACCATGTCCTCGAGCCGGTACTTCATGTTGTCGCGGAGATAATCGAAGCCGTATTCGTTGTTGGTGCCGTAGGTGATGTCGCAGGCATAGGCCGCCTTGCGCTCGGCATCGTCGAGGCCGTGGACGATCACGCCGGTGGTCATGCCGAGGAAGCCGTAGATCTGGCCCATCCAGCCGGAGTCACGGCGGGCGAGGTAGTCGTTGACGGTGACGACGTGGACGCCCTTGCCGGCGAGCGCGTTGAGATAGACCGCGAGCGTCGCCACCAGCGTCTTGCCTTCGCCGGTCTTCATCTCGGCGATGTCGCCCTCGTGCAGCACCATGCCGCCGATCAGCTGGACGTCGAAATGGCGCTGGCCGAGCGTGCGCTTGGCGGCCTCGCGCACGGTGGCGAAGGCGGGGACGAGGAGGTCGTCGAGCGTCTTGCCGTTCGCGAGCTGCTGTCTGAATTCCGCGGTGCGGGCCTTGAGCGCCTCGTCGGAGAGCTTTGAAAGCTCAGGCTCCAGCGCGTTGATCGCGTTGACGCGGGACTGATATCCCTTCACCCGCCGGTCGTTGGCGGAGCCGAAAAACTTGCGGGCGAGCGCGCCGATCATGCTTAGTTCCTGTGTTCGCGATTTAACCGCGTTGGCCTAAGAAGTTGTCACCCGCCTGCCTATCAACTCACCGTGACGCTTCGCGGCGTCAGAGCCCGGACTGCGGGGGTCATCCGCCATATGGGTGGGAATTGGGCAAGTCTGGGTTCAACGGCCAAAAACGCAGCAAAATAAACGCCATCGCCATGGTCGCGACCGGGCAGAGATATGGCCCGGTCAGGGCCTTGTCAACGGCGGGCGCATTGCGGCTAATTCATCATTTTGACAGACTTTTCGCGTTGCCAAGCCCCCCTGAATTGGGCGAGTGTCCGCCCCGCTCGAGCAGCCCACTGCTTCAACATAAGGATTTTCCATGACCACCTCGTTCCCGGTAACCACCGGCCAGCGCTTTCGCCATGCGTCCGCCCTGGCTGGCAGCCTCGCTCTGGCGCTGTCCCTGGCGTTCGCGGGCCCGCTCCGGGCCGCCGATGATCCGGTGCTGGCGAAGATCAATGGCGCGGAAATCAAGAAGAGCGACGTCACCATGGCCGAGGAGGAACTCGGGCCGAGCCTCGCCCAGATGGACCCGGCGACCAAGGACGAGAACGTCCTGTCCTTCCTGATCGACATGAAGATCGTCAGCAAGGCTGCCGAAGATAAGAAGCTCGCCGACAGCGAGGAGTTCAAGAAGCGCCTGGCGTTCGCCCGCAACCGGCTTCTGATGGACAGCCTGCTCGCCAATGAGGGCAAGGCCGCCACCACGCCGGACGCCATGAAGAAGGTCTATGAGGAGGCCTCCAAGCAGATCACCGGCGAGCAGGAGGTGCGCGCCCGCCACATCCTGGTCGAGACTGAGGACGAGGCCAAGGCCGTGAAGGCCGAGCTCGACAAGGGCGCCGATTTCGCCGAGCTCGCCAAGAAGAAGTCCAAGGACCCGGGCTCCGCCGATGGCGGCGATCTCGGCTTCTTCACCAAGGAGCAGATGGTGCCGGAGTTCTCGGCCGTCGCTTTTACGCTCGAGCCGGGCAAGATCTCCGATCCCGTCAAGTCGCAGTTCGGCTGGCACATCATCAAGGTCGAGGAAAAGCGCAACCGCAAGGCGCCGGAATTCGAGCAGGTCAAGGCCCAGATCGAGAACTACGTCACCCGCAAGGCTCAGGCCGAGTATGTCGCCAAGCTGCGCGCCGAAGCCAAGGTCGAGCGGCTGGACCAGCCGGCGGCGGATGCCAAGCCGGCCGATGCGGCCAAGCCCTCCGACAGCAAGATGGCTCCCCCGGCGAAGAAGTAAGAATTCGCTGTCACTTCGCTGACGTGAAGAGTATCTAAGCCTTCGTGATGCCCGGCCCCCGCGCCGGGCATCTGCTTGTCCAGATCCCACCAAGGCGCCCGCGATGTCCTCCTCCGTCTCTCCCCTCGCCCCGAAACACGTTCCCGACATGCCAGTGATCGCGGGCATCCGCCTTGCGACGGCCGAGGCCGGCATCCGCTACAAGAACCGCACGGACGTGCTGCTGGCGGTGATGGACAAAGGCACTGCGGTGGCCGGCGCCTTCACCAAATCGAAATGCCCGTCGGCACCGGTCGAATGGTGCCGCGCCAAGCTGAAGGGCGGCAAGGCGCGCGCGCTCGTGGTCAATTCCGGCAACGCCAATGCCTTCACCGGCAAGACCGGCCGCGCCTCCACCGCGCTGACCGCGAAGATCGCGGCCAAGGCGGTCGGCTGCAGCGAAAGCGAGATCTTCCTGGCTTCGACCGGCGTCATCGGCGAGCCGCTGGACGCGACCAAGTTCGACGGCGTGCTCGGCCGCCTCGCCGAGGCTGCAGAGCCGGGTAATTACCTGGCTGCGGCCAAGGCGATCATGACCACAGACACCTTCCCGAAGGTCGCGACCGCCACCGTCAAGCTCGGCAAGGCCAAGGTCACCATCAACGGCATGGCCAAGGGCGCCGGCATGATCGCCCCCGACATGGCGACGATGCTGTCTTTCATCTTCACCGACGCGCCGATCGCGCCCGCCGCGCTCCAAGCCCTGCTCAAGAGCGGCGTCGAGGACACCTTTAATGCCGTGACGATCGATGGCGACACCTCGACGTCCGACACGCTGCTGGCCTTTGCGACAGGTGCTGCTGCCGAGCAGGGCGCGCCAAAGATCAGCCGCGCCAGCGATCCCAGGCTGAAGGCGTTCGTCAAGGCGTTCAACCAGGTGCTCGCCAACCTTTCTGAACAAGTGGCGCGCGACGGCGAAGGCGCGCGCAAGCTGGTCGAGATCACGGTCGAGGGCGCCAAGACCAAGGCCTCGGCGCGCAAGATCGCGATGTCGATCGCCAACTCGCCGCTGGTGAAGACCGCGATCGCCGGCGAAGATGCCAATTGGGGCCGCGTGGTGATGGCGGTCGGCAAGGCCGGCGAGCCGGCCGATCGCGACAAGCTCTCGATCTCCTTCAACGGCATCCGCGTCGCGAAGAGCGGCGCGCGCGATCCTGACTATGACGAGGCGCAGGTGTCGGAAGCGATGAAGGCGCCGGAGATCGCGATCAAGGTCTCGCTCGGCCTCGGCAAGGGCCGCGACCGCGTCATGACCTGCGACCTCACCAAGGAATATGTCGCGATCAACGGGGATTACAGGTCGTAAGTCTCGAACCGGTCATTCCGGGGCTCGCGAAGCGAGAACTATGGAGCGCAATTGCGCTCCTGAGAATCTCGAGATTCTCAGGTGCGCAACGGCGCACCAGAGTTCGATACTGACGCATCGCCCCGGAATGACGCCTCTGGCATCACCCAGAGATCCGCGCGTCGGCGACCGCCTTCTTGAACAGCGCGGTCATGGCGTCCGCGATGCCCTGCGTCGGGCTTACCTCGAAATACAGACCTGGCGAAGCGCAGCTCTGCATGTTCTGCGCGATCTCGCTGTTCGGTGACGGGCCATAGGGACCGGCATTGAATGGATTGATCCATTTCATGTACCAGGCGTTGGTGGGCAGGGCGAGGTACGTCGTGTACAGCACGGCGATCTTGACGCCTCGATCCTTCATCGTCTTGCAAAGCGCCGCATTGAGCGGCGACTGGCAACGCGTGGTGCCCGAGAGCGGTTTCAGGCACGCGGTATTGTTCTCGTCAGCGACCCCGTCGGACACGAAGAACAGATATTTGAGCGGACTGGACGACGTGCCGCTTCCGGGGGAGCTGATCTCGCCGTTGATCGCAGGAAAGATCGCGGTGAATGCCGTATCCTGGTCGTTGTTCTCGTTTTGCCCGTTCACCGACATCAGGTCGATGTTGCCGGCCGCCGACTTGGCGCTGGAGAGGGACGCCGACAGCGAAAACAGGCTGCGCAGACCGAGCGTGCTTGCGGAGCCGCCGAAATCATAGATCGCCATTCTGAACTGGTTTGAATAGGTTTCGGTCGCGCTCGCCGTATCCATCAAAGACTGCGTCGCGCTCCGAAGCACGTCGATCCGCGTCGTCACGCCGAGCTTCTTGGCAAGGTCGTAGTAATTGTTCGTGTTCTTGAGATCGTGGCAGGCGAAAGCGCATTTGTCCGACGTGTTGTTGACCATCGTCTGCACGTCGGTCGGCGTCGCGCCGACGCCCATCGACGGCGAATTGTCGAGCAGCAGATAGAAGTCGATGTAGAGCGGCATGCTGGCCGTCGCCTTCGACGTCCCGCTCATCGTCAGCGCGGCCTTGCCGATCACGCCGAGGAACATGGTGTTAACGCTGGCGGTGAACGAGACCGTCGAGGTCACCGTCGAGCCGCTCTTGACCACCGTGGGCGTGAGGCCGTTCAGCGTATAGCCGGTCAAGTTCGCAACGTTGGCGTTGAAAATGTTCTGTGCGTCGGTGACGCCGACCGGGATCGTACCGTCCGAGGTCATCGAACCCGCGGCGGCAAACCCGGGCGAAGCCTTGGCGACCGAGCCGACGCTGGCCGCATCGGCCGCAGCCTGCAGCTTGGAACGGACCTGCGTCGCACGGGCGTAATCGACCGCGCAGCCGACCACTGTGATCAGGGGGGGGCAGGCGAGTGCGAAAATCACCGCGATATTGCCGCGCCGGTCGTGGATGAACCGGCGGAGGATGATGGAAAGCGCAGCGCGCATGGGTCGGCCTGGAGTGGTTTTAAGGAGTTCCCACTCTAGGAACCGCGGATTAAATATGACTTATGGAGACCTTGGAAACACGGACGCCAACGAGGTTAACAAACCGTTGCGGACGATCTTCAGCGAGCGACAGACACGCATGGCCGATCTCAAACTGACACTGGTGGTGGCCTGCGCGCTGGTCGACGCCGACAAGCGCGTCCTGATCGCGCAGCGCCCCGCGGGCAAGGCGCTCGCCGGCCTGTGGGAATTTCCCGGCGGCAAGTTAGAGCCCGGCGAGCGGCCGGAGCAGAGCCTGATCCGCGAGCTGCATGAAGAGCTCGGCATCACCGTCGCCGAGCCGTGCCTCGCGCCGCTGACCTTCGCCAGCTATGGTTACGAGACCTTTCATCTCCTGATGCCGCTCTACATCTGCCGGCGCTGGGAAGGCTTGGTCACGCCGCGCGAGGGCCAGAACCTCGCCTGGGTCCGCGCCAACAAGCTGCGCGACTATCCGATGCCGCCCGCGGACATTCCGCTGATCCCGCATTTGATTGATTTGCTGATGTGAGGCCTGCTGTGCCCCGGACGCAGCGGGAAGCGCTGCCGAGCCGGGGCCCAGGGCTGCGAAACTGGGTCCCGGCTCTGCGCAGCAGCGTAAGAACGCTGCAGCGCGTCCAGGACACGCGTCACTCCTTCCCCGCCTTCTTCACCGCCTCCGCCAGGCTCGCCTTGGCCGACCCTGGCTTCAGCGGCTGCTGCTGACTCGCATGCGGGGCCCAGCCGGACAGCCAGATGATGTCGAACGTCGCACGGATGCGCCCGTCGGCATCGGCGAAGCGCTCGGCGTAGATTTCGGCCATCCGCAGCAGCGTCGCGCGCCGGCTCGGCGTGCGCCGCCGCTCGGTCAGCACGTTGGCCGCGCCCATGCGGCGGAGGTCCTGCATCAGCGCGAACGCATTGCCATAGCGCACCACGACGCGGTCGACGTCGGTCACCGGCAGCGCAAAACCCGCCCGCTGCAGCAGTGCGCCGATGTCGCGGAGGTCCGCGAACGGCGCGACGCGTGGCGACACACCGCCCTCGCATTCGGCTTCCGCCGCGGCAAACGCCTGCCGCAGCTCGGTCAGGCTGTCGCCGCCGATCATCGCGGCCAGCAACAGGCCGTCCGGCTTCAGCGCATGCCGGATTTGCGCGAACACGCCCGGCAAGTCGTTGACGAATTGCAGCGCCAGCGCCGAGACGACGAGATCGAGGCTCTCCGGCGCGAAGGGCAGTTTTTCCGCGCCGGCCGCATCGATCGCAATCCGCGCCATCGCTGGAAGCCGCGCACGCAGGGCCGCGAGACCTTCGCCGGGCGTCCAAAGATCGACTGGGGCGTGAAACTCGCGCATCACTGCGGCCAACCGGTCTGACATGTCCTCGGCGACCCGATCGAGCAGGAAGCTCACGGCACCTTGCGCCTGCGCACGCCGCTGCCGTGCGTGCAGCAAGGCACGATCGAACAAGGCAGGCGGGATTTGCGGGGTCTGAGCCATGCCGCTGGTTACGCCGATCTCCACGGTTCTGGCAACGCTCTCGTGTCCCGGACGCGCTGCAGTGCTCTTGCGCTGCCGCGCAGAGCCGGGACCTACGCATCTGCGCATGCGGCTGTCTGGGCCCCGGCTCAGCAGCGCAGCGCTGAAGAAGCGCTGCGCTGCGTCCGGGGCACGAGAGCGTTGCTTGAGCGGATTGTCGCGGACCGCTAGCCTCCCCCTCATGGAAGCTGACGCCGCCCCAGCCCGTTCTATCGCCGCACCGCTGCGCGCCGCGTGGACGGCCGGCCGCATCGCCCTGTCTCGCGCAGCACGGCTCGTGCTCGACATCGCGCTGCCGACGCTGTGCGTGTCCTGCCGGGAGCCGGTGGACGGCGAGGGCGTTTGCGCTTCGTGCTGGGCGCGGCTGTCGTTCATCGAGCGGCCCTATTGTCCGCGGCTCGGCATCCCCTTCGTCTATGACCCCGGCCCAGACATGCTGTCGATGGAGGCGATCGCGAGCCCTCCAGCCTACCAGCGCGCCCGCGCGGCGGTGCGCTATGACGACGTCGCGCGCACGCTGGTGCATGCGCTGAAATATCAGGACCGCACCGATCTGGCGCCGGCCATGGGCCGCTGGATGGCGCGCGCCGGCGGCGAGCTGCTGACGGGCGCCGATATGCTGGTGCCGGTGCCCCTGCATTGGCGGCGCGCCTGGCGCCGCCGCTATAACCAGTCCGGAGCGCTGGCGCGCATCATCGAACGGCAGAGCGGGGTCAAGGTGCGGGGCGATGTGCTGCGGCGGGTGCGTGCGACCGAGCAGCAGATCGGCCTGTCGCGGGCTCAGCGCGCCACCAATGTGCAAGGCGCATTCCAGGTATCTGCCGACCGTCAAGCCGAGATCCAGGGCCGCCGCATTGTCCTGGTCGACGATGTCCTGACGTCGGGGGCGACACTGGATGCCTGCGCGCGCGCCCTGCTCCGCGCCAAGGCAGCCCAGGTCGACGTGCTGGTGTTTGCCCGGGTTGTGGAGGTTAGGCGAAGTCCCATATAATTCAATGAATTCATGACATGAAAGCGCCTGACGAGATGACTGCTGCTGTCGAGATCTATACGAGGCCGGGCTGCGGCTATTGTTCCGCCGCCAAGTCGCTGCTGACCCGCAAGAAGGCGAGCTTCACCGAGTTCGACGTCGCCAGGAACCCGTCCTGGCGCCAGGAAATGTACGGCCGCGCCGGCCAAGGTTCGACTTTCCCGCAGATCTGGATCGGCGGCACTCATGTCGGCGGCTGTGACGACCTCTATGCGCTCGATCGCGAAGGCAAGCTCGACGGCCTGCTCGAGAGCGTCAAGGCCACCACATGAGCGAGAATCGCACCTTCACCGCCGCCATGGTGCAAATGCGCACCGGCCTGATGCCCGGGCCGAGCCTCGAACAGGCAACGAGGCTGATCCGGCAGGCTGCGGCCAATGGCGCCGATTACGTGCAGACGCCCGAAGTCAGCAACATGATGCAGCTGAACCGCAAGGCATTGTTCGAGCACCTGCAGAGCGAAGAGGACGACACTTCGCTGAAGGCCTACCGGGCGCTCGCGGCGGAGTTGAAGATCCACCTCCATGTCGGCTCGCTGGCGCTGCGCTTCACGCCGGAGAAGGCGGTCAACCGCTCGTTCCTGATCGGGCCCGAGGGCAACGTGCTCGCGAGCTACGACAAGATCCACATGTTCGATATCGAGCTGCCAGACGGCGAGAGCTATCGCGAATCCGCCAATTACCAGCCGGGCGAGACCGCCGTGATCTCGGATCTGCCCTGGGGCCGTATCGGGCTGACGATCTGTTACGATCTGCGCTTCCCGGCACTCTACCGTGCGCTCGCCGAGAGCGGCGCGTATTTCATCACGGTGCCGTCGGCCTTCACCCGCAAGACCGGCGAGGCGCATTGGCACGTGCTGCTGCGCGCGCGTGCGATCGAGACCGGCTGCTTCATCTTCGCCGCGGCGCAGGCCGGGCTGCACGAGAGCAAGCGCGAGACCTATGGCCACTCGCTGGTCATCGATCCCTGGGGCGAGATCCTCGCCGAGGGCGACGTCGAGCCCGGCATCATCATGGCCAAGATCGACCCGGCCAAGGTCGAGACGGCGCGCCGCGCCATTCCATCACTCCAGCACGGCCGCCGCTTCGGCGTCTCCGATCCCAAGGCGGGGCCTGACCATTTGCACCTCGTGCGGGGCTCGGCATGATCCGTTACGCGCTTCGCTGCGACCGCGGCCACGACTTCGAGAGCTGGTTCCAGAGCTCGTCGGCCTATGATTCGCAGGTGAAGCGGAAGCTCGTGACCTGCCCGATCTGCGGCTCAGCCAAGGTCGACAAGGCGATCATGGCGCCGCGCATCGTCGGCAAGACGGGCCGCGGGCGCGCGACGCCGCCGTCGGAAGCCGCGGCCGCGACCACGCCCGAGGCTACGCCGTCGGGACCGACCTCGCTGCTGATGGCGCAGGAGCGCGAGCTGCGCGCCAAGCTCAAGGAACTGCGCGATCACATCGTCAAGAACGCCGACAATGTCGGCGACCGATTTGCAAACGAAGCTCGCGCCATGCACTACGGCGACAAGGAGCACCGGCCGATCTACGGCGAGGCCTCGCCGGAAGAGGCGAAGTCGCTGATCGATGAAGGCATCGAGGTCTCGCCGCTGCCGACGCTGCCGGAAGACCGGAATTAAGCTCCCACCAGCACTGCCACGCCGACCACGATCAGCGCGATGCCTGCAAGCTCGCGCGGCGCGATCGGCTGCTTGAACGAATAGTAGGCCACGCCTTGCGCGAACAGCACCTCGATCAGGGCGAGCGTGCGGACGTTGGCGGCCGCCGTCAGTGCGAACGCCAGGAACCAGAATTGCGAGGCGAAGGCGCCCATGAAACCGGCGAGCATCGACGGCCGCCACAGTCCGAGGATTCCCCGCAACACGTCTGGCGCGCGCCAGAGCAGATAGATCGTCAGCACGAGCGTCTGCACGAACAGGCCGAGCACCAGCGTGAACGACGAGGCCGTCACGAACGACACGTTCGGCACGGTGATGATGGCGCCGCGAAAACCGACCGCGGAGAGCGCGAAGGCTGCGGCCGCGACGAGGCCGGTGATGGTCGGCTTCAACTCCGCAAAGCTCTTCTCGCCTCCGGGCCGCAGCGCGGTGATGACGACACCAACGGTCGCGATCACGATCGCCAGCACCTTCAACCAGGTCAGATGATCGCCGAGGAAGACGAAGCCGAAGATCGCGGTCTGGATTGCCTCGGTCTTGAGGTAGGCCGTCGTCACCACAAAAGAGCGGTCGTTCATCGCGAGCAGCATCAGCCCGGTGGCGACGATCTGGCTGAGTGCCCCAAGCAAGAGCCATGGCCAGAACACCGGCGGCGGCATGCCGAGATGATCGCCGGTTGCGACCAGCACCACCGCGAGAAACAGCAGCGAGAACGGGAAACCGAACAGGAAGCGGATATTGGTCGCGCCCCAGGTCCCCAGCGGCTTCGTCAACGACCGCTGCATCGCATTGCGCGCGACCTGCCCGAGCGCAGCGATGATGGTGAAGGGAATCCAGAGGCTGGCGATGGTGAGCATGGCTTGGCGGAAGCGAGGAAGATGGCGGTCAACCTGCCGCCTGCGCTCAAGCAGGTCAATCACGCCCACGTCATAGGAGCGATGCTCGTGCCAGCCTACAGCCTCACACCATCCCTTCCGCCACCACCATGTAGTTCACGTCCATGTCCGACGAGAGAGACCATTTATCGGCGAACGGTGAGTAGACGACGCCGGTCTGCTCGGTGATGACGAGGCGGTTGTCGAGCAGATATTTGGTCAGCTCGTCCGGGGTGACGAACTTGTTCCATTCGTGGGTGCCGCGCGGCAGCCAGCGCAGCACGTATTCTGCGCCGACGATGGCGAGGGCGAAGCTCTTCCAGTTGCGGTTCAGCGTCGAGACCACCATGAGGCCGTTCGGCTTCAGCATCGAGGCGCAGCGCTTCAGGAAGATGCCGACGTCGGTGACGTGCTCGATCACCTCCATCGCCAGCACGATGTCGAAGCGCTCGCGCGGATCGATCTCCTCCACCGTGGTGCAGCGATAGTCGATCGCCAGATGGCTCTTGTCGGCGTGCAGCTTCGCCGCCGCAATGTTGCTCGCCGAGGGGTCAATGCCGATGACCTGAGCCCCCAGGCGCGACAGCGGTTCGCAGAGCAGGCCGGCGCCGCAGCCGATGTCGAGCACGCGCAAGGACCCGAGGCAATTGAGGCTGCGGACGTTGCGCTCGAACTTGCGGCAGGCGGCGTCGCGAATATAGCCGAGCCGCAGCGGGTTGATCCGGTGCAGCGGCGCCATCTTGCCCTTGGGGTCCCACCACTCCGCCGAGAGTTTTGAGAATTTCGCGATCTCGGCGGCGTCGACGGTCGAGCCCGGCTGGGCAGAGAGGGAAGTATTTTGCTGCATGCTCATGGTTGCGCGCGGTCCTACCGCGTGGTGATCGAACTACGGAAGGCGAGCGGCGAGGCGATGGTCTTGATCGTCTCGATTCCCTCGCCGACGCCGCGAATCGTCACGTCGCCGTAGTTGAGAATACGTCCAAGAATGGTCTGGTCGACGTCGACGCTTTCGACCTTGTCGAGCGCCATCTCGAAGGTTCGGCGCTTGATGAAACCGGTCTTGTGCACGACCCTGAGGTTGGTGACGTCGGTCTCGGTAGTGAAGCGATGGAACCAGCCCTTGATGGTCCAGTACAGGGCCGCCAGAGCCACGAGACCTGAGGCAACGAGGCAAAGCAAAACCAGCCCGTCGGCGGTGGCCTGCCGCGACAGGATGAGCAAAACCAGCGCCACGATCCAGGCCACGATGGCCGGAAAGTAGAAGATCCAGTGCGCATTGGTCGAATACAGCACCCGCTCGCCCGGTTGCAGGATCTCGTCGATATAGCGCGCCATGACCTCGGTTAACCCACTACCCCGCACCCTGCCCCCGCAGGAACCCGCTTGCCCCCGGCCCCGCCGCTCTGTATACGCGCGGTCGGTGTCCGCGAGGCACGTCCAGTGCGGGTCACCATACTGATCCTTATGAAGGAATGCACGCGTCGTCATGAGCCGCCTCGTGATGAAATTCGGCGGCACGTCCGTCGCCAACGTCGAACGTATCCGCAACGTCGCACGCCATGTGAAGCGTGAGGTCGATGCCGGCCATGAAGTGGCCGTGGTCGTCTCGGCGATGGCCGGCAAGACCAACGAGCTGGTGGCCTGGTGCACCGAGGCCTCGCCGATGCACGATGCGCGCGAATACGACGCCGTGGTCGCCTCGGGCGAACAGGTGACGTCCGGCCTCCTTGCCATCGTGCTCCAGGGCATGGGCATCCAGGCCCGCTCCTGGCAGGGCTGGCAAATCCCGATCAAGACCAGCGACGCCCATGCCTCGGCCCGGATCGAGGATATCGACGGCAGCGAGATCATCAAGCGCTTCAGGGAGCGCAAGGAGGTCGCGGTCATTGCCGGCTTCCAGGGCATCAACCCCGAGACGGGTCGCATCAGCACGCTCGGCCGTGGCGGCTCCGATACCTCGGCCGTTGCGATCGCGGCCGCCGTCAAGGCGGATCGTTGCGACATCTACACCGACGTCGACGGTGTCTACACCACCGACCCGCGAATCGTGCCGAAGGCCAAGAGGCTCGACAAGATCGCGTTCGAAGACATGCTGGAACTGGCCTCGCAGGGCGCCAAAGTGCTCCAGGTCCGCTCCGTGGAACTCGGCATGGTCCACAACATGCCGATCTTCGTCCGCTCGAGCTTCGACAAGCCCGAGGATATCGACCCGCATGCCAACCAGCCGCCCGGCACGCTGATCTGCAGCGAGGAGGAGATCATGGAAAGCCACGTCGTCACCGGCATCGCCTTTTCGAAGGACGAGGCCCAGATCTCGGTGCGCCACATCGAGGACAAGCCTGGCGTTGCGGCCTCGATCTTCGGCCCGCTGGCGGATGCCAACATCAACGTCGACATGATCGTGCAGAATGTGTCCGAGGACGGCAAGACCACCGACCTCACCTTCACGGTGCCGGCGGCCGATTACACCCGCGCCAAGGAGACGATTACCGCGGCCAAGGCCAAGATCGGCTATGCACGGCTCGATACCGCCACCGATGTCGCCAAGATCTCGGTGATCGGCAGCGGCATGCGCAGCCATGCCGGCGTCGCCGCCCAGGCATTCTCGGCCCTCGCGGGGCGGAACATCAACATCCGGGCCATTACAACCTCCGAGATCAAATTCTCGGTCTTGATCGATACCGCCTATACCGAGCTTGCGGTGCGCACCCTACACACGCTCTACGGCCTCGATCAGGCTTAGGCTAATTTTCTCTTAGCGGTCGCAGCAAACGCGAAGGTGTATACACCTTCGCGTTTGGCAGGCGTTTTGCTTGGCAAAACAAGCCTCAATTCGCTATACGGCGGACAGGGTGGGCTGCCGCAGACTGTGTCCCAGTTCAGGCGGCGCTGATTCGGTACAAGCGCCAAATCTCGAGTAGATTTTTGGGCTTGTGCCTGCGCCGGACAAACAATTTGGTTGTTTTTCTGGAAACTTGGGCCAGCCGCCGGCCGATACCGCCGGGCCCGGCAGACGGAGGAGATTGACGGTTCATGCGGAGCGCGTCGGGAGGTCCCCGCGTCTTGTTGAGACGGCTCCGCGAAACCATGGCGGAGCAGGTCTCGGCCCAGGAGCGGCTGGACAAGATCGTGGTGCTGATCGCCGCCAACATGGTGGCCGAGGTGTGCTCGGTCTACGTGCTGCGCGTCGACAACACACTCGAGCTCTACGCCACTGAAGGTCTCAACCGCGAGGCGGTGCACCACACCGTGCTCAGCGCTCACGAGGGCCTCGTCGGCCTCGTCGCCAGCGAGGCGACGCCGCTCAACCTCAGCGATGCGCAGAGCCACCCGGCCTTCTCGTTCCGCCCCGAGACCGGCGAAGAAATCTATCACTCCTTCCTCGGCGTGCCGATCCTGCGCGCCGGCAACACGCTCGGCGTGCTGGTGGTGCAGAACCGCGCCAAGCGCAACTATGTCGAGGAGGAGCTCGAGGCGCTGCAAACCACCGCCATGGTGCTGGCGGAGCTGATCGCCTCCGGCGAATTGTCTGCGCTCGCCCAGCCCGGCCTGGAACCGGCCGCGCGCCATTCCGCGCAGAAGGTCGGCGCCATCCTCTCGGAAGGCATCGCGCTCGGCCATGTCGTGCTGCACGAGCCGCGCGTCGTCATCAAGGACTACATCGCCGAGGACCTGCAGAAGGAGATCAAGCGGCTCGACAGCGCGCTCGCCAAGCTGCGCGCCGATCTCGACCGCATGCTGGAGCGCGGCGACGTCGCCGACGGCGGCGAGCATCGCGACGTGCTGGAAGCCTACCGCATGTTCGCCAACGACCAGGGCTGGTCGCACAAGCTGCACGAGGCGGTCGCCACCGGCCTCACGGCGGAAGCCGCCGTCGAGCGCGTGCAGTCCGACACCCGCGCGCGCATGCTGCGCTCGACCGATCCCTATTTGCGCGACCGCCTGCACGATCTCGAGGATCTCGGCTACCGCCTGATGCGGCAGCTGGTCGGCCAGGATCACGCGCCCTCACGCGAGCAATTGCCCGATAACGCCATCGTCATCGCCCGTGCGATGGGCCCGGCGGCGCTGCTCGATTACGACCGCAAGCGCCTGCGCGGCATCGTGCTGGAGGAAGGCACCGCCAATTCCCACGTCTCGATCGTGGCGCGCGCGCTCGGAATCCCTGCGGTCGGCGAAGTCCCGAACGCACCCGGCATCGCCGATCCCGGCGATGCCATCATCGTCGACGGCACGTCGGGCTCGATCTATGTCCGTCCGTCGCAGGAGATCGAGGCCGCCTATGCCGAGCGCGTGCGCTTCCGCGCCCGCCGGCAGGCGCAATATCTTGCGCTGCGCGACCGGCCCTGCGTCACCAGGGACGGCGAGAAGGTCGAGTTGATGATCAATGCAGGGTTGGCCATCGACCTGCCGCATATCGACGACACCGGCAGCGCCGGCATCGGCCTGTTCCGCACCGAGCTGCAATTCATGGTCGGCCAGAGCCTGCCGCGCACCAGCGACCAGCTCGCGCTCTATCGCACCGTGCTGGATGCCGCCGGCAGCAAGCCGGTCACCTTCCGCACCCTCGATATCGGCGGCGACAAGGCGCTGCCCTATATGGAAGCGGTGATCGAGGAGAATCCCGCGCTCGGCTGGCGCGCGATCCGGCTCGGGCTGGACCGTCCCGGCCTGTTGCGCGGCCAGATCCGGGCGCTGCTGCGCGCCGGCGGCGGCCGCGCGCTGCGCATCATGTTCCCGATGATCTCGGAGGTCGCCGAATTCGACTCGGCGAAGGCGCTGGTCGAGCGCGAGCTGACATATCTGCGCCAGCACGGTCACACGCTGCCTGAAAGGATCGACATCGGCACCATGGTCGAGGTGCCGGCCCTGCTCTACCAGCTCGACGAGCTTCTGAAGAAGGTCGATTTCATCTCGGTCGGCTCCAACGATCTGTTCCAGTTCCTGTTCGCGGTCGACCGCGGCAATGCCAAGGTCTCCGAGCGCTTCGACACCATGTCGGCGCCGATCCTGCGCGCGCTGCGCGACATCGCACGCAAGGCACACGCAGCGCAGAAGTCGCTGTCGCTCTGCGGCGAGATGGCGTCGAAGCCGATCGGCGCGCTGGCGCTGATCGCGCTTGGCTACCGCTCGCTGTCGCTTTCGGCGACCGCACTCGGCCCGGTCAAGGCGATGGTGCTCGACCTCGACGCCAAGAAGGCCGAAGCCATGCTCAACCCTCTGCTGGATGCGCCGGCGGGCAGCGTCTCGATCCGGCAGAAGCTGACGGAATTTGCGGAGACCGAGGGCCTGGCGTTGTAGCGGACCTGTCGCTGCTCCCTGCCGCCTCGCCTCCCCTTCCGCCTTTTGAGATTGAACCGATGTCGTCACTTCCCGAAGCCAAACTGGACGTCCTGCTCGCGCATCACGCTTCGCTCGAAGCCGAATCGCTCGGACAGCTCGCCTCCGAGCGCTATGTGCAGATCACGCGCGAGCTCGCCGAGATCACGCCGCTGATCGAGGCGGTGAAAGCCTATCGTTCCGCCGTCAAGGAGCTCGCCGATACCGAGGCGCTGATCGCCGATCCCGCCACCGATGCCGAGATGCGGAGCATGGCCGAAGCCGAGCGCGACGAGCTGACGCCCAGAATCGAGGAACTGGTCCAGAAGATCCGCGTCGCGCTGCTCCCCAAGGACGCCATGGACGACCGCAACGTGGTGCTGGAAATCCGCGCCGGCACCGGCGGCGACGAGGCCTCGCTGTTCGCAGGCGACCTGTTCCGGATGTACGAGCGCTTCGCTGCCTTGCAGGGCTGGAAGGTCGAGGTGATCTCGGCCAGCGAAGGCACCGTCGGCGGCTACAAGGAAATCATCGCGGAGGTGCAGGGCCGCGGCGCATTCTCGAAGCTGAAATTCGAGTCCGGCGCGCACCGGGTGCAGCGCGTGCCCGATACCGAGACGCAGGGGCGCATCCACACCTCGGCAGCGACGGTGGCCGTGCTGCCGGAGGTCGAGGACGTCGACGTCGACATCAAGAACGAGGATCTGCGCATCGAGACCATGCGCGCGCAAGGCGCCGGCGGCCAGCACGTCAACAAGACCGAATCGGCGATCCGCATCACCCACATCCCGACCGGCATCGTGGTGATGATGCAGGACAGCCGCTCGCAACACAAGAACCGCGCCTCGGCCATGAACATCCTGCGCTCGCGCATCTACGACGCCGAGCGCCAGCGCGTCGACGCCGCACGCTCGGCCGAGCGCAAGGAGAAGGTCGGCTCCGGCGACCGCTCCGAGCGCATCCGCACCTATAATTTCCCGCAAGGGCGCGTGACCGATCACCGCATCAACCTGACGCTCTACAAGCTGCCGCAGGTGATCGCGGGTGAAGCGCTGGGCGAATTGATCGACGCACTGACGACAGAGCACCAGGCCGCACAGCTCGCTGCGCAAGGTGCGGCGGCCTGAGGCGTGAGCAACCCTTTCGCCGGACAATCCATCGAGCGCGCACGGCGTATGCTCGCTGCGCAACTGAAATCGGCACGGCTCGACGAAGCCGAGCTCGACGCCCGCATCCTGATCAGTGCGGCGCTCGGCCTCGACCTCACAGGCCTGGTCACGCAGGCGGCCCGTCATCTGACCGCGACCGAAGCGTCGCGGCTGGCCCAGCATGCACAGCGCCGCATCGCCGGCGAGCCCGTGGCGCGCATTCTCGGGACACGCGAATTCTGGGGCCTGCCTTTCCGCCTGTCCGAAGCAACCCTGGTTCCGCGGCACGATACCGAGACCGTGGTCGAGCGTGCGCTTGAGCTTTTTCGCGAGCGGCAGGCGTCTCACCCGCCGCGTATCGCCGACATTGGCACCGGATCCGGCGCGATCCTGCTCGCGCTGTTGCACGAAATTCCGAATGCTTTCGGCGTCGGCACCGATCTCAGCCTGAACGCGCTCAGAACGGCCAGGAACAATGCCGCGGCGCTCGGCCTTGCCGACCGCGCCGCCTTCGTCGCCTGCTCCTATGCGGCGGCACTCCGCGGCCCGTTCGACCTCATCGTCTCGAACCCGCCCTATATTCCTTCGGGCGAGATTCCGAAATTGAGCATCGAGGTGCGCGAGCACGATCCGCATCTGGCGCTCGACGGCGGCAATGACGGATATGACGCCTATCGCGCCCTGATCCCGCAGGCGGCCGAGCGCCTCGCCCCCGGCGGCGCGCTAATCGTCGAGGCCGGACAGGGCCAGGCCCCAAATATTGAAACCTTGATGAGGGGCGCCGCGTTATCGTTCGACAGGCCACCCAAGGCCGACCTGGCAGGCATTCCAAGGGCGGTTTCGGCCCGAAAAATGCCCCCATAAAAGCCGGATTGGGCTGCAAAAACCTCTTGGAATATCGCCTGGGAACGACTACGTTCCGTTCAACACATCGGTGCCGGCCCCGTAGACCTACGGGCGAAAGCCGGGCTCTCGGGCGAGAGCTTTACTGATTTAAAGGTTCCAAGCCGCAGGTCCTGTTGAGCGCGATGGCCAGTGAGCTGCGCTGCTCTCCGACCGCAACGTGAACGAAAGCCAGATATTGCGCTTGAAGACTTACGCAAGAAAGCTGGGCTTGTTTCGGCAGGCGAAATGAATGGGTTCGCTGGCAATGAATGCTGGCGGGTGGGGAACGCGTCTTTGTTGAACGCGACGGTCGACGAACATCGGCAGGGTTCGATCCGCTCTTGCGCGCGGTGCGCGCGAGAGGTGTGAGCCGCTGTCACCAGGTCACTCCTGGCAATCAGTAATGCTGGCAATCAGCAATGCGTGCAACCTTTAGGGCTGGAATTAAAGGCAGGACATGAGAAACGGTCAAAACAAGCAGCGGATGCGCAACCGCAACAACAATAACAACAACCGGCGCGGCCAGAACCCGATGACCCGGGTGTACGAGTCCAACGGACCCGACGTCAAGATTCGCGGCACCGCTTCGCACATCGCCGAAAAGTATCTCCAGCTTGCGCGTGATGCGCGCTCCTCCGGCGACCCCGTTGCAGCCGAGAACTACTACCAGCACGCCGAGCATTATTTCCGCCTGATCGCGGCGGCCCAGGAGCAGTTCCGCCAGAACCAGCAACCGCGCGGCGATGAGCCCATCAGCAGCAGCGACGACGGCGAGGACGACGGCGAGAATTTCTCGGCCTTCGGCCAGGAGCCGGGTTTCGTCCCGCAGCCCCAGCAGCAGCCCTTCATGCGCGACCGCGATGGCCAGCGCGATCACCACCAGCGTGATCACCAGCCGCGAGACAACCAGCAGCCCTACCAGCGTGACAACCAGCAGCCGCGTGAGCACCGCGAACGCGAGCATCGTTCGCAGCCGCAATATCAACCGCAGCCGCAACCCGCGAACCAGCCGCAGCCGGTCATCGCCGATGCCGGCGGTGTCGACCGCCTGCCGTCTTTCATCACCGGCGCGCAGCCGCAAGTGAACGGCGGTCAGGGCGGCTTCGAGGGCGGCGGTGGCGGCGAGCGCTATCCGCGCCGGCGGCGCCGGCCGCATGGCCCCCGCCCCGAGCGCGAAGCTGCTCCGGCGGCGTCCGGCGACGACCTCGCGCCGAGCGAGTAAGGCTTCTTCCGACTTCCTGATCTCGATCGTCCCGGCCTCGCCGGGACGATTTGTTTGTGACGATGGGCGTTGGTTGAATCTATGGGAACGCACGGGCACGGATCACCCGCCCCGCAGCGAGAGGTGAAGCTAACTACGCGTCACTGTCGTCGAGGACGGCACCAGCACCGGCTTCGCGAGCGAAGGAATAAGCCGTACGCGTTCGCGCTTGGCGGGAATCGCGCGGTAGACCTGCTTGGTCGCCTCCACGATATGGACGCCGGCAAAGGGCAGCGACAATGCCGCACCGGCACGCTCCCACATCTGCGCCGATTTCAACACCCAGCCGCCGGCATAGGGCGGCATGAACAGCGCCTCGCCCCAGGCGGTCGGCGTGAACCAGGTCTGGCGCAACAGCTCGGTGATCTGCGAGCGCGAATAGGGCCGGCCGTGGCCGAACGGCGTGCTGTCGGTGCGGGTCCAAACCCCGCGCCGGTTCGGGATCACGGCGATGACGCGCCCCGAGGGCGCCAGCACCCGCCACACCTCGCGCAGCAGCGCAGCCGGATCGTCCGACATCTCCAGCGCGTGGACCAGCAGGATTCGATCGACCGCTGCGTCAGGAAGTGGCAGCGAGAACTCATCCACCAGCGAGGCCAGCGCCGGCCGCCCGGTCGGCCACTTCAGGACGCCCTGGGCCGCCGGCATGAAGGCGATGCAGCGCTCGGCGTCCTCGCGGAACAACCCCAGATAGGGCGTGGGATAGCCGATGCCGAGCACGCGCTGACCCTCGGCGTTGGGCCAGCGCTCCCTGATGCCGCGATTGATCATTTGCCGCGCCACGATCCCGAGGCGGCGGGAATAGAACTCGCGGAGGTCGACGACGTCGATGGTCATGACGGCAATGTAACATGCGCGAGGGCGCCGCCGCGCGCGGAATATTGCATTGCCTGCGCAACGTTAACGCCATATTTGTCTCCCGGGGCTGAGCGCGATGGAGATGACATGGCCGCCGAAATTCGTACTTTCACCTGTTTAAACGACAATTTCGGTTATCTGATCCACGATGTGGAAACCAAAGCGACGGCGTCGATCGACGCGCCGGAGGCCGGCCCCATCCTCAAGGCCCTGGAGCGCGAGGGCTGGCAGCTGACCGATATCCTGATCACCCATCATCATGGCGATCATGTCGGCGGGGTTGCCGAACTCAAGCAGAAATACAATTGCCGCGTCGTCGCGCCGCACGACAAGACGACGAAGATTGCGAATGTCGATTTGCGCGTCGCCAATGCCGACGTGGTCAAGATCGGCAATTTGCTGGCGCGTGTCGTGGAGACGCCCGGCCACACGCTCGACCACATCTCCTATGTGTTCGACAATGAGAAGACGGTGTTCGCCGCCGATACGCTGTTCTCGATCGGTTGCGGCCGCGTCTTCGAAGGCACCTACCCGATGATGTGGGATTCGCTTTTGAAGCTGCGCGCCCTGCCCGACGACTTCAAGCTCTATTGCGGCCACGAATACACGGCGTCCAACGTCAAGTTCGCGCTCACCATCGAGCCGGACAATGCGGCACTGCAGGCGCGCGCCGCGGAGGTGACGAAGCTCCGGGCCGAGAACAAGCCGACCATTCCCGCGCTGCTGGGTGACGAGAAGCGCGCAAACGTGTTCCTGCGCGCCGATGAGCCGGCGGTCGCGGCCAAGCTGCACATGAAGGGCGCAGATCCCGCCGCGGTGTTCGGCGAGCTGCGCGAGCGCAAGAACAAGTCCTGAAGAAGAAATCCTGACGGGGATCGATGCCGACCGCAGCCGAGATCATCGCGCGCCTCGAACTCCGACCACATCCCGAAGGCGGGCATTACCGCGAAACGTTTCGCGACCAAGCCACGGACGCCAACGGGCGTTCGCGCTCGACCTTGATCTATTTCCTGCTCGCGCGCGGCGAGCGTTCGCACTGGCATCGTGTCGATGCGGTCGAGACTTGGCACTATTACGCCGGCAGCCCCTTGATGCTGCGCATCGCCCATGACGGCTGCTCGCAGCATCAGGTGCGGCTCGGCACCGACCTGATCGGCGGCGAGCGGCCGCAGGCGATCGTGCCGGCGCATGCCTGGCAGATGGCGGAAACCACGGGCGAGTGGACGCTGGTCGGCTGCACCGTGGCGCCCGCGTTCGAGTTCGCTGGCTTCGAGCTCGCGCCGGCGGGCTGGGAGCCGTAGCGCACTTCACCTCTTCCGCAGCACCATGTCCTTCGCCGCGATCAGGCCACCGCCCGCGATCAGGATTGCGGCGATGGCGATGTTGGCGCTGGCGTTCGCAAAACCGGCAGCGATGAGGAAGCCGGTCGAGAGCAGCGGCGTCGCGTAGGAAGCGGCGCCGAGCACGCGGATGTCGCCACGCTTCATGCCGATGTCCCAGGCGTAGAAGGCAGCACCGACGGGGCCGATGCCGAGCGCAATGACGGAGAGCCATTGCACCGTGGTCTCCGGCCAGACCGTGGTTTCAAGCAGGCCATGCATCAGCGCGGCCAGTACGGCCGTGGCAAGGCAGAAGCCCGCGACGGCATCGGTCGGCACCGCCTTCAATCGACGGGACAGCACCGAATAGCTTGCCCAGACGAAAGCGGCGATGAAGGCCGCGATCAATCCCGGCACTGCGCCCGGCGCGAAGCCGGAGGTGTTGCCGGCGAACAGCAGCACGGTGCCGACGAGGCCGAGCACGGCTCCGATGATGTGGTGCGCGGCCAGCCGCTCGCCGGGCAGGAATGACGAGAACAGCACGATCAATAGCGGCCACAGATAATTCAAAAGACCGGCTTCGGCGGGCGGGGCGAAGCGTAGCGCGAGAAAATACAGCGCGTGATAGCCGAACAGGCCACCGACGCCGACGACCCAGACGACGAGCGGCTGCCGCAGGCTTTTCGCCGCCTCGCTTCGCCCGATCCAGGTGAGCAGGCCGACGACACCGCCAATCGCGAAGGTCATCGCAGCGAGCTGAAACGCCGGGATCTTTCCGGTCGCCACCGTCATCACTGAAAGCAGCGACCACATCAGGATCGCGGTCAATCCGATCAGCGTGGCGGTGCGGGGAGTCATTGAAGTGGAGGCCTCGTCATTCCGGGTTGGCGCATGGCGCCAGACCCGGAATCTCGAGATTCCGGGTTCGCCGCGGTCGCGGCGCCCGGAATGACAGGTCATGATGCCCGGGACAAGTCCGGCATCACGAGATGTTGGCCTTAAGATCGAACGTGATGCGATGGCATCACACCATGTACTGGCCGCCGTTGACCGTCAGCGTGGAGCCGGTGATGGCGCCGGCCTCATCCGCGGCGAGGAACACAACCGCGCGCGCGATCTCCTCGGGTTCACCGAGGCGGCCGATCGGGATCAGCGGCAGGATGGCCTTTTCCAGCACGTCCTTCGGCACTGCCTGCACCATTTCGGTGTTGATGTAACCCGGGCAGATCGCGTTCACGGTGACGCCGCCCTTGGCGTTCTCCAGCGCCAGGGCCTTGGTGAAGCCGATCTCGCCGGCCTTGGCCGCGGAATAGTTCACTTGGCCGAACTGGCCCTTCTGGCCGTTGATCGAAGAGATGTTGATGATGCGGCCGAACTTGCGCCCGCGCATGCCTTCGATCACTTGGCGCGACATGTTGAACAGCGAGCCGAGATTGGTGCCGATCACGGCGTTCCATTGCTCGAGACTCATCTTGTGGAAGGCGCCGTCCTTGGTGATGCCGGCATTGTTGACGAGCACGTCGACCGGGCCGACCTCGGCCTCGACCTTCTTCACGCCTTCGGCGCAGGCGTCGAAACTGCTGACGTCCCATTTGTAGACGGCGATGCCGGTCTCGGCCTTGAACTTCTCCGCCGCCGCATCGTTGCCGGCATAGCTTGCCGCGACCTTGTAGCCGGCCGCCTTCAGCGCCTTGCTGATCGCCGCTCCGATGCCCCGCGTACCACCCGTCACCAGTGCAACACGTGCCATGTCGTATTCCTTCCCTTCTTCGGACGTTTCTGAAGTGATCGTTTTTTAACTGCGGATTATGCGGTTGGTTTGACGGACATCAAGAACAAAACGCCCGGCGTGAGCCGGGCGTTTCTCTTTAGTCGAGGCTTGCGTGGTTGCGAAGAATATTTGATTTGCAACCGCTGCCTTTTTAGTCGCGTGCAACGCACGCGCTGACGTGTGCGGCGCACACGTCAGCTGCGTGTCAGGTCGTCGTCAGTCGCGCGCCACACACATGGCGATGCCCATGCCGCCGCCGATGCACAGCGTGGCCAGGCCCTTCTTCGAATCGCGCTTCTGCATTTCGTGCAGCAGCGTCACCAGCACGCGCGCGCCGGACGCGCCGACCGGATGGCCGATCGCGATCGCGCCGCCGTTGACGTTGACTTTGGAGGTGTCCCAGCCGAGGTCCTTGTTGACGGCGCAGGCCTGCGCCGCGAAGGCCTCGTTGGCCTCGATCAGGTCGAGATCGCCGACATTCCAGCCGGCCTTCTTCAGCGCGGCACGCGAGGCCGGGATCGGGCCCGAGCCCATGATCTTCGGATCGACGCCGGCCTGAGCCCACGACACGATGCGCGCGAGCGGCTTCTTGCCTTCCTTGGCCGCCTGCTTGGCCGTCATCAGCACCACCGCGGCAGCGCCGTCATTGATGCCGGAGGCCGAGCCCGCGGTGACCGTGCCGTCCTTCTCGAAAGCCGGCTTGAGCTTGGCCATCGCGTCGAGCGTGGCGCCGTGGCGCGGATATTCGTCGGCGCTGACGACGACGTCGCCCTTGCGGGTCTTGATGGTGACGGGGACGATCTCGTCATTGAACTTGCCGGCCTTCTGCGCGGCCTCGGCCTTCTGCTGCGAGGCGACCGCGAACTCGTCCTGCTGGGCGCGGGTGATCTGCCACTGCCGCGCGACGTTCTCGGCGGTGTTGCCCATGTGGTAGCCGTTGAAGGCATCCCACAGGCCGTCCTTGATCATGGTGTCGACCAATTCGAGACCGCCCATCTTGACGCCGCCGCGCAGGTGCTGGGCGTGCGGGGCCATGCTCATGGACTCCTGTCCGCCGGCGACCACGATCTCGGAATCGCCGTTGAGCAGCGCCTGGTAGCCGAGCGCGACCGTGCGCAGGCCCGAACCGCAGAGCTGGTTGACGCCCCAGGCCGGGCTCTCCACCGGAATGCCGGCGCCGATCGAAGCCTGGCGGGCCGGGTTCTGGCCCTGGGCGGCGGTCAGGATCTGACCCATGATGACTTCGGAGACCCGGCCGGGCTCGATGCCAGCGCGCTCCAGCGCGGCCTTGATGGCGACGGCACCGAGATCATGGGCGGGAAGGGTCGCGAAGGCTCCGTTGAAGCTTCCGACCGGGGTGCGGGCGGCGCTGACGATGACGACATCGTCTGACATGGGCATCTCCTGAGGCTTGAGGTTCTTGTGAAGGGGGCAGGCGGGGCTGGAAAAGCAATCGCCAGTCTCGTCAGCCATCCTGTTAACGTCGTCGAGGCATGTCAATCGGCCGGGCACCGAATTCATGCCGCAGCGCATTCAAAATAGCGTTCTTGGCGCTTTCGCAAGCAAGATATTGCTCTGCAATTAACCGTGGCGCACAAAACGGTAGCGTGACCCCTTTGAAAATGCTTATTTTGTTGCGTTGCGTACTCTTCCCGCCCTGCGGCATGGCCCGCCGGGTTCCCGTTCTCAGCGTTTTGCAAGTGAGAGCCCATGGCGAAATCAGACCAACCCACCACCATCAAGAAATACGCGAACCGCCGGCTCTATAACACCGGAACGAGTACCTATGTGACGCTGGAAGATCTCGCCGCCATGGTCAAGGACGGCGAGGATTTCCTGGTCTACGACGCCAAGACCGGCGACGACATCACCCGCTCCGTACTCGCCCAGATCATTTTTGAGCAGGAGAACAAGGCCGGCCAGAACCTGCTGCCGACCACCTTCCTCCGCCAGCTGATCCGCTTCTATGGCGACAGCATGCAGATGGTGGTGCCGAAATATCTGGAGCAGTCGATCGCGACCCTGACCCAGGAGCAAGAGAAGTTCCGCAAGCAGATCGCCAATACGCTGTCCGGCACTCCGTTTGCTCCATTGGAGGAGCAAGTCCGCCGCAACATGGAGCTGTTCCAGCAGACCTTCTCGATGTTCAAGCCGTTCGCAGCGCCTCGTCCGGCCGCCACTCCCGAGCCGGAGCCCGATGCGAATGCCGAGCCTCCGAAGGACAGCAATATCGACGAGCTGCGCCAGCAGATGAAGGAAATGCAGGAACGCCTCGAGCGAATGTCGAAGAAGGACGAGTAGTCCTTTATGTGCGCCGGCTCACCAGCGAGCCGAGGACGAACTGTGTCTGACCGAAGCACCCATTGGGACCATGTCTACGCCACCAAGGGCGAAGCCGAGGTCAGCTGGTTCCAGAAAAACCCGGTGATCTCGCTCGAGATGATCCGTGCTGTCAGCCCCAATCATGACGCAGCCATCATCGATATCGGCGGCGGAGCATCGCGGCTGGTCGATGCGCTGTTGCAGAACGGATATCGCGACGTCACCGTGCTGGATCTTTCTGCCAATGCGCTTGACGTGGCGAAGAAGCGATTAGGCGGAGCCGCTTCGATGGTCGACTGGATCGTCGCCGATGCCACGACGTGGCAGCCGGCGAAGACCTACGACGTCTGGCACGATCGCGCCGCGTTTCACTTCCTGACCGATCCCCGCGACAGGGCCGCTTACGTCGAGCGCCTGCGGTCGGCAGTTGCGCCTGGCGGCCACGTCATCATTGCGACGTTTGCACCTGATGGTCCTGAGAAATGCAGTGGCCTGCCGGTGCAGCGCCACGACAGTGCCAGCCTTGCAGCGGAGCTTGGTCGAGAGTTCGAGCTGGTCGAGACGCGGCGCGAGATGCATCACACGCCATGGGATTCAACGCAGGCGTTTCAGTTCAGCCGGTTTCGGAGGCGGAGCTCATAAGCATGCGACGGGCGCTCGAATTTGTGGATTCTCGATGCTCCCACAAGCTCATCATTGCGAGCGCAGCGAAGCAATCCAGACTGTCACTGTGGAAAGATTCTCGATTGCTTCGCTGCGCTCGCAATGACGGAACTCGGGGAGGCAGCGCGCGTCAAGCCGCCAGCTTCACCGCATGCGCAAAGTCCCAATAGAGCTTTCGCGCCTTGGTGTAGAACAGGCCCGGCTTCAGCTCGCGCTCGTCGATGCGGATCACCGGCGCGACCTTGGCGAAATTCCCGGTTGAAAAGATCTCGTCGGCGGCCAGGAAATCGGCATAGCGCAGCGTCTTCTCGACCACGGTAACGCCGTCGCCGCGAAGCAGGCTGATGACGCGCTGGCGCGTGATGCCATTGAGGAAGGTGCCGTTCGGCACCGGCGTGAACACCACGCCGTCCTTGGCCATGAAGACGTTGGAATTGCCGAACTCGGCGACGTTGCCGAGCATGTCGAGCATCAGCGCGTTCTGGAAGCCGCGCGAAGCAGCTTCCGCGAGCGCCCGCGAATTGTTCGGATAGAGGCAAGCCGCCTTGGCCTCGACCGGCGCACATTCGGCGGTGGGCCTGCGGAACGGCGACAATGTGATGGCGTTGCCGACGGGCCTTGGCATCGGCGCCTCGTAGATGCACAGGCACCAATTGGTGGTCTCGGGGTCGAACAGCACGCCGCCGCCGCTCCCGTTCTGCGCCCAGTACATCGGACGGATGTAGAGCTCGGCATTCGCGGCAAAGCGCGCGATGCCTTCGTTTGCGAGCGCGAGCCAGGTATCGGCATCGACCACGGGCTTCAGGCCGAAATTGATCGCGGATTGATTGGCGCGGGCGACGTGACGGTCGAGATCGGGTGCGGCGCCCTCGAACGCGCGCGCGCCGTCGAACACGATCGAGCCAAGCCAGGCCGCATGCGTGCGCGGGCCCATGATCGGCACATTGCCGTCGTGCCATTTGCCCTCGAAGAAGGTCCAGCTCGGCGAATAGTCGATGGGCTTCTTGATCTCGGCCATGACCGGATTCCCTTGAAAATATCCGGGCACTATTGCCCCAATTTCTAAACGATTTGCTGCGGGATTTGGACACCCTGCCCTGGAGGGCAGGACCGCGCAAACCGGCTATAATGTCCGGCAGCCACGGAGTGCCCCATGCCGCTCGATCCGCTCGCAAAGCGTTTGTTGACCATGATGGCTGCGGCTGCGCCGCAGGCGCGGAGCCGGCCGAGCGTGGAGGCGCGGCGACAATCGCTGGCAAAGCTGATGCAGTTCGCCCGTGCCGAGGCGCCGGATGTGACGACCTCGGACGGCATGCTGCCCGGTCCCGGCGGCGAAATTCCCTATCGCCTCTACTCACCCGCTTCTGCCGGCGAATCCGCGCCGGGCTTCGTGTTCTTCCATGGCGGCGGCCTCGTCGCCGGCAGTATTGCCACGCATGACCGCATCGCCGCGGCGCTGGCGCATGCCACCGGCTGCCGCCTGGTCTCGGTCAACTACCGGCTCGCGCCCGAGCACAAATTTCCCGCGGCCGTGGACGATGCGATCGCCGCCACCGAATGGATCGCGCGCGAGGCGCCCTCCCTCGGCATTGACGCCGAACGGCTGGTTGTCGGCGGTGATTCCGCCGGCGCCACATTGGCGGCGATCGTGTGCCAGGAGGCTTTGCAAAACGCCGGTCTCTCCATCGTGGCGCAATGCCTGATCTGCCCGGTGCTGGATTTCGAGGAGACCTCGCCCTCGCGCGAGGCCTTTGCCGAGGGCCACCTGATCGATCGCGCCACGATCGAAGCCGATCTTTCCGACTATCTGCCAGGCGGCATCGACACCGCCGATCCGCGCGTCTCTCCGTTGCGCGCGACGCGGCTCACGGGCCTGCCGCCCGCGATCATCCACACCGCCGAGTACGACCCGATGCGCGACGAAGGCGATGCCTATGCCCACAGGCTGCTCGCCGCGGGTGTCGCCGTCGAGCATGTCTGCCACGACGGCATGGTCCACAATTTCCACGCCATGGGCGCAATCCTGCCGCAGGCGCAGCTCGTGCTGTCGCAGATCGGCGAGCAGGTGCGGAGGGCGGTGAAGAGGGAAAAAAGCAGCCTCACGCCCTCGAGCCAATGACCGCGCGCGCTGCCACGACATACTCCGGCCAGTGCGCGTCCGCATAGCGTTCGGCCTGCCGCGCGCAGGTGATATCGGGCGCATGCGCGGCTGCAATCGTGCGCGCGAAGCGTTCTTCGGCTACCGTCACTTCGCCGGGTTCGGCCGATGGTGCAGCGGCGGCAGCAGCGGTGGGAGCAACAGCGAGCCCCGCCATTCCGGCGAGCAGGATGCGGCGTGACGTGTTCATAGCTGTCCTCCATTGTTCGGCCTGCACTGTGGCGGGCGAGTGTATCAGTGCGATCACGGTAGGGTAACCGCACATGTCCATGGCGTCCATCGCTTGCGGAGAGCGCCCACACCGCGAAGCGAAGCCGCGGCTAGTCCGGCACCGGCACGTCATAGGTGTTGAGCGTGACCGAGACCATGCAGTAGACGCCGACGAGATAGGACAGCTCGGCGGCGCCGTGTTCGCCGAATTCCTTCACGGCCGCGCGCCAGGTCAGTTCCGGCAGTACGCCACCGCCGACCAGTGCCGAAGCCATGTCATAGGCGACCGCCTCCTGCTTGGTGAGGTCCACCGGCCGCTGCCCGGCGACGATGGTCGCGAGCTTCTCGTCCGAGAGACCGCGCTGTTCGGCCACCAGCACATGGGCATAGAGCTCGTAGCCGGAACGGAAATGCGAGCCGGTGACGAGAATCGCGACCTCGCGCACCGGCGCAGGCAGCAGCGGGTTCGACGCGATCGCCTTGACGAGCTCCCACACCGGCTTGCCGAAGCGCGGCTCGCGGATCCAGGGATTCCAGGGTCCGAGCAGCGCGCCGTCGTCGCGCATGTTCACAAAACCCTTGAAATGATCCTTGATGCCGGCTCGCATGTCGTCATAGAGCGGCTTTTGCTCGTCGGTCAGATCCTTGGGATCGAGAATGGGAAGGCGCACGGCGTGGATCTCCTCGTTGAGAGGACGCCAACGTCGCCTGCATGCGTGCGCAAAACAAGTGAAGTTGCCGTGACAGGCCTGCTCAAAACTCCAGCGGCGCGTTGTCGACGACTTCCTTCATCACGAAGAAGGTGCGGGTCTGGCGCACGCCGGGCAGCGCGATGAGCTGCTCGCCGTGAATACGGTTGAAATCCTCCATGTCGCCGACGCGGATCTTCAGGAAGTAGTCGAAATCGCCGGCGACGAGGTGGCAGTCGAGCACGAATCTCAACTTCGCAATCGCCTGTTCGAAGGTGGCAAAGCTCTCCGGCGTCGAGCGGTCGAGCACGACGCCGACCATCACCAGCGTGCCCTTTGCCACCTTCTTCGGCGCGACCATGGCGCGGACAGTGGCAATGAAGCCGTCCTCGAACAGTCGCTGGGTGCGGCGATGGCAGGTGGCGGGGCTGATTGCGACGGTTTCGGCCAGCTCGGCATTGCTGAGCCGGCCGTTATTTTGCAGCAATCTCAGGATCTTAAGGTCGGTGCGATCGAGCCGAGCGGCCATGAAAGAAGCTTCCATAAAGTGACGTTTTCCTGAAAGAATTATTAGCAATATTCGCCATTTTCGCAATAACTGGCGCAATATCACCGTAATATTCGAGAGCACATTTTCCTCGGGCGATGCTAGGCAGCCGCGAACACCAACGCCAATCGGGATGCCCCATGAAGCTCGACAAATTTCCGCGCTATCCACTCACCTTCGGCCCGACGCCGATCGAGAAGCTGGAGCGGTTGTCAAAACATCTCGGCGGCAATGTCGAGATCTATGCCAAGCGCGAGGACTGCAATTCCGGTCTTGCTTATGGCGGCAACAAGCTGCGCAAGCTCGAATACATCATTCCCGATGCGATCGCCTCCAATGCCGATACGCTGGTCTCGATCGGCGGCGTGCAATCCAACCACACCCGCATGATCGCGGCAGTCGCGGCCAAGCTCGGCATGAAATGCCGCCTGGTGCAGGAAGCCTGGGTGCCGCACGAGGACGCCGTCTATGACCGCGTCGGCAACATCATGCTCTCGCGCATCATGGGCGCCGACGTGCGCCTGGTCGACGACGGCTTCGACATCGGCATCCGCAAGAGCTGGGAGCAGGCGATCGAGGAAGTGAAGGCTGCAGGCGGCAAGCCCTACGCCATTCCCGCCGGCGCCTCCGTGCATAAGTTTGGCGGCCTCGGCTATGTCGGCTTCGCCGAGGAAGTGCGCAAGCAGGAAGCCGAGCTCGGCTTCAAGTTCGACTACATCATCGTCTGCACCGTCACCGGCTCCACCCATGCCGGCATGCTGGTGGGTTTTGCAGCGGACGGACGCGCTCGGAAAGTGATCGGCATCGACGCGTCCTTCACGCCCGCCCAGACCAAGGCGCAGGTGCTCGAGATCGCGCAGAACACGGCAAAACTCGTCGAGCTCGGCAAGGACCTCGTCGCCGACGACGTCGTGCTGATCGAAGACTACGCCTACCCCGCCTATGGCGTGCCGTCGGAAGAGACCAAGGAGGCGATCCGCCTCACCGCACGTCTGGAAGGTATGATCACTGATCCCGTCTACGAGGGCAAGTCGATGCAGGGTCTGATCGACCTTGCAAAGAAGGGCTATTTCGAGAAGGGCGCGAAGATCCTCTACGCCCATCTCGGCGGCGCGCCGGCGCTGAACGGATATGCGTATGCGTTCCGGAACGGGTGAGTGAAGGCTGGCTCTCGCCTCACTGTCGTCCCGGGCAAGCGCAAGCGCAGACCCGGGACCCATACATCGCAGCAATAGTTTTGCGAAGACTCGTGGTTGCCAGCTTGCCCCATCCACACCGGCCTGTGGTTATGGATCCCGGATCGGCGCGCGCTTTGGGCGCGCTTGTCCGGGATGACGAGGTGGAGGGATAGGCGCGCTGCTACCTCGTCCTAACGATCTGCAGCAGCTCGTCGCCGTAATGCTCGAGCTTCTTGTCGCCGATGCCCGGCACGTTGCGCAGCTCGTCCAGCGTGGTCGGCCAGGCCCGGACGATGCCGTCGATGGTGGCGTCGTGCAGCACCACGTAGGCCGGCACGCCGCGTTCGCGCGCGACCTCAGAACGCCAGGCGCGCAGGCGTGCGCGCAGCTCGGGATCGACATCGCCTTGCGGCGCGCTCGCCGCGGGCGCGAGATCGCCGCGCCGGGATTTGGCCCGGCTCGACCGGATGAGGGTGCCCGGAACCTCCTCGCGCAGCCACACGTCCGTTTCGCCGCGCAGCACGCCGCGCGAGGACTCCGTCAGCTTGAGCGCGCCAAACGCCTCGCTGTCGCTTCGCAAATGTCCCATCGCCACCAATTGCCGCAGCACCGTGCGCCACTGCTTTTCGTTGAGCTCGCGGCCGATGCCGAACACCGATAGCTTGTCGTGACCGAACTGCGTCACCTTCTCGGTCAGGCGTCCCACCAGCACGTCGATCAAATGCATCGCACCAAAGCGCTGTCCGGTGCGGTAGACGCAGGACAGCAGCTTCTGCGCCAGCACCTTGCCGTCGCGCATCTTGGGCGGTGTCAGGCAATTGTCGCAATTGCCGCAGCCCTCACCCATCACGATCTCGCCGAAATAGGCGAGCAGCCGCCGGCGCCGGCAGTGCGGCGTTTCGGCAAGGCCGACCAGCGCATCGAGCTTGCCGATCGAGACCCGCTTGAATTCGTCGGAGGCGTTGGACTCGTCGATCATGCGACGCTGCTGCACGATGTCCGAGAGGCCGTAGGCCATCCAGGCCGCCGACGGCTTGCCGTCACGACCGGCGCGCCCTGTCTCCTGGTAGTAGGCCTCGATGCTCTTGGGCAGATCCAAATGGGCGACGAAGCGCACGTCGGGCTTGTCGATGCCCATGCCGAACGCGACGGTCGCGACGATGACGATGCCGTCCTCGTTGAGAAAGCGGTCCTGGTTGCGAGAGCGAACGCTGCCATCGAGCCCGGCGTGATAGGGCAGCGCCGAAATGCCAGCGTCCTGTAGCGCGGCAGCGACCTCTTCGACGCGGTTGCGCGAGAGGCAATAGACCACGCCGGCATCGCCGATGTGGCGCTCGCGGATGAATTCCTTCAGCTGCGATACCGCATTGCGCTTGTCGACGATCTCGTAGCGGATATTGGGCCGGTCGAAGCTCGAGACGAATTGCGGCGCGTTCGAGAGCTGAAGCCGCGCGACAATCTCCTTGCGCGTCAGCTCGTCGGCGGTCGCGGTCAGCGCGATGCGCGGCACGTCGGGAAAGCGCTCGGCGATGATGGAGAGGCCGACATATTCGGGCCGGAAGTCATGGCCCCATTGCGAGACGCAATGCGCCTCGTCGATCGCAAACAGTGCCACCTTCGCCTGCGCCAACAGCGACAGGCAGCGCGGCGTCACCAGGCGTTCCGGCGCGACATAGAGAAGGTCGAGATCGCCCGCGAGCAGGCGCCGCTCGATGTCGGAAGCCTCCTGCGGCGTCAGCGACGAATTCAGCGCGGCGGCATTGACGCCGGCCTCGATTAGGCCGGCGACCTGGTCGCGCATCAGGGCGATCAAGGGCGACACCACGATGCCGCAGCCTTCGCGCAGCAAGGACGGAAGCTGGTAGCACAGCGACTTGCCACCGCCGGTCGGCATCAGCACCAGGCAATTGCCGCCATCGGTGACATGCCGGATGATCTCGCCCTGCGCGCCGCGGAAACCCGGCAGGCCGAACACCGAATGCAGCACCGACAGCGCATCGCGGCCGTTGGCCAGCGCAGGCAGCGGAGCGGTGGAGGCAGCGGACATGGGCGGAGCAGATCAGGCCATGAGATTCGTCACAAGGCCAGTCGCATGCTGGCGCGGCCGTGGCAAGACTGTTTGCGCGGCAAGCAATGCTGCGTCTTCTCCCTCTCCCCGTTCTTACGGGGAGAGGGTGGGGTGAGGGGCCTCTCTCCGCGTATGAGAATGCCGATGGGCCTGTACCCCCTCACCCGGATCGCATCTGATGATGCGATCCGGCCTCTCCCCGCAAGCGGGGAGAGGTGAAACCTCTTACGCCCCGATCCGTCGCAGCGCCTCTGCGACCGTGACGATCGGCACGTTGCGCTTGGCCGCGGCCTGCAGCGCATGGCGCATCAAATGCGGCGTGCAGCCATAGGGGCTCGGCCTGTCGGTGACATCGTGGCCGTAGAAGATCAGCCAACCGCCGCTTGCGACCGCCTCGTCGAAATAGCGATCGATGCCCGCCGCATCGATCTCGCAATCGATCAGCGGCGAGGCGCGCAGGAACTGGAGGTCGACGACGTCGCTATTGACGCCGGGCAGGATGCCACGCGCGGAGCGGAAGGCTTTTGCGAGTTGCGGCTTGCGCCAGACCGAGGCGATCCCATAGGGATAGGCGAAATTCTCCAGCGTGATCGAGGCATCGATGCCGCGGAGATGACTGCGATTCCGCTCGATCTCGCGAGCCATCGCGGCTTCGTCGAGAGTGGCCGAGCTCTGATGCGAGAAGGTGTGGCAGGCAATCTCGTGCCCGGCGCGGTGAAGTCGCACGATCGCGTCATTCGACAGACCATGCCAATGATCCGAGGGACGATCGATCAGGCTACCGGCGAGGTAATAGGTGCCGCGGCCGCCATGCTGCTCCAAAAGCTCGGCACCCTCGCCTGCGGCGCTGTCGGGGGCATCGTCGAAGGTGAAGCTCACCATCGGCGCATGCGCGGGCAGCCGGTGCGGCGCGGCACGGAAATGCCGGGCCAGCCGATTGCTCACGCGTCCCTGGAGTGCCGACCACACGCTGCGTTTCCCGTGATATCCTATTTCTCTACTGAAACATTCGTGCGCAGGTTGAGGCAAGCCTAACGCCCGGGTAATCCTAACGCGGAATCAGGCCGCATCGGCTAGCGCGCCGCCACCGCCGCGTCGGCGTCCGCGCCGAGATAGCGCAACCAGTTGCGGAAGAGCACCGCCGCGGCTTTGCCAGCGTCGATATCGGCACGCAAGCTCAGCCCAGGCAGCTCATTGGTGAGTGCCGGATGGCGCTGGTGTGTCGCCTTCTTCTCGAAGCGAGTCAGCTTCTCTTCCGTCGCTGCGTCAAAATAACCCACCGGCAGGCGCGGATAGTTGTCGCGCTCCCTCGCGAGATAGCGGCCGATGTCGCGCAGATATTCGCGCTGGAGCGACAGCGCGTCATATTCCGGGTGGCCCTGGAAGAACACGAAGCGGCTGGCATATTGGCGGATGAAGACATCGACGCCGGCCTGATTCGAGCGTGTCAGCACCTGATAGCCGGCCTGAACGAGATCGCTCTCGGCGATCTCGTTCAGGCGCGAATGCGAGACCTTGAGCGGCGCAGGCGCTCCGCGCGTCAGGGGATCATGCGTCACGGCTTCGCAATCGAAGATGCCATGGCATTTGGCCGGCAGCCGCCGCCGTTCGATACGGTCGAGATGCAGCACCGCCGCATGCGCGGCGAGGCACGACCAGATCGTCGAACGGGTGTTGGTCTTGGCCCAGTCGATCAGCTCGGTCAGGTCGCGCCAGTAGGGCTCCTGGTCGAGCTCGGGAGCGACCGGCTCGGCGCCGGTGACGATCAGCCCATCGAATTTGTGGCGTCGGAGCTCGGACAGTTCCGAATATTCGCTCTCGACATGCCATCTGGCTTCCGGCGAGCGCTTCACAGACGGCAGCGAGAAGCAGTGGAAGCGGATACGGCGCGCGCCCGCGGCGGCCTGAAGCAGCTTCATGAACTGCCGCTCGGTCGCCTTTAGTGCCGGATCCGGCATGTTGTTGACGAGACCGATGGTGAGTTCGGTGCCGGCTTCGCGCGCGAGATCGTGCGCGGCCGGCACCAGCGCCGGGCCCGCGATGACTTGATCCCTGTCGATCAAGATCGTCATGGGCGGCGCCGCTTACTCCGCGGCCTCGAGGCGCGCCGACGGGCAGGCCTTTTCCAGCGCCTGGTCGATGTCCGCGATGATATCAGAGACATGCTCGATGCCGATCGACAGACGGATGGTCTCCGGCAGCACCCCGGCGACGCGCTGCTGCTCCGCCGACATCTGACGGTGCGTGGTCGAGGCCGGATGGCAAGCCAGCGATTTGGCATCGCCGATATTGACGAGCCGCGTGATCAGCTTCAGCGCATCGTAGAAGGTCTTGCCGGCCTCCATGCCGCCCTTGATGCCGAAGGTGAACAGCGAGGAGGCGTTGCCGTTCAGATATTTCTGCACGAGCGGATAATAGGAGCTGTCCGGGAAGCCGGTATAATTGACCCAGGCCACGCGCGGGTCACCGCGCAAAAATTCGGCGACCTTGCGGGCGTTCTCGACATGGCGCTCCATGCGCAGCGCCACGGTCTCGATGCCCTGGAGCAGCAGGAAGGCATTGAACGGCGACAGCACCGAGCCCATGGTGCGCTGATAGACGCTGCGCGCGCGCTCGATATAGGCGGTGCGGCCGAACCGCTCGGCATAGACGAGGCCGTGGTAGGAGGCGTCGGGCTTGTTGTAGGCCGGGAAACGATCGGCGTATTCCGCCCAAGGGAAGTTTCCGGAATCGACGATGGCGCCGCCGAGCGTGGTGCCGTGACCGCCCAGGAATTTGGTCAGCGAATGCACGGCGATGTCGGCGCCGTAGTCGAACGGCTTGAGCAGGATGGGGGTTGCGACGGTGTTGTCGACGATCAGCGGCACGCCATGCGCATGCGCGACCTTCGCCAGGGCCTCGATGTCGCAGACATTGCCGGCGGGATTGCCGATGGTCTCGGCGAACACGGCCCGGGTGTTCTCGTCGATCAGCTTTGCGATCGCATCAGGCGCGTCACTCTCGGCGAAGCGGCCGGTAATGCCCTGGCGCGGCAGGATGTGCGAGAGCAGCGTGTGCGTGGTACCGTAGAGCTGCGGCACCGACACGATGTTGCCGCCGTGATCGGCGACGTTGACGAAGGCGAAATGCAGCGCGGCCTGCCCGGTCGCGACCGCGAGCGCGCCGACGCCGCCTTCGAGCTGGGCGATGCGTTTCTCCAGCACCGCGCTGGTCGGATTGGCGATGCGGCTGTAGCGAAAGCCCTCGGTCTCGAGATTGAACAGAGCCGCGCCGTGATCGGCGCTGTCGAAGGCGTAGGCCGCGGTCTGGTAGATCGGCACGGCGACGGCGTGCGTCGTGGCTTCGGGCTCGTAGCCGGCGTGAATAGCGATCGTCTCGTTGCGCATCGTGCCACCTCCGCGTGGGGCGGGCCGCACTTATTGGCCTACAATGAGGCGTGTGCGTTGTCCGCCGTCCCCCTGTTAGAGGCGGGTGGTAAAGCGGACAATAATTCGCCTAGAGATCGAGGAAGTAACCCTAACACTTGCCCGCGAATTGGCCGAAATCCGGGTTAAAGCGAGTTAAGAAATGCACAGATGCACCCCTCGCCCGCGAAGAGCGAGGGTGCGTCCGTCAACGCTGCGAAAGCTGACAGACTCAGCTCATCCGTTCCCACAGCTGGTGGGCGAGCACGCCGACGCGCTTCTCGATCGCGGCCGCGGCATCGAGTGCGAGATCCTCGCGATAGCGCCCGGCAATCAGCTGCACACCGATCGGCTTGCCGTCATGCAGCGCCACCGGCACCACCGCGCCGGGCAGGCCCAGCACGTTGATGGCGGAGATGAAGCGGATCTCGCCCCAGAAGATCTCGCGTACGCGCTCGGCACTGACGGTATCCTCGCGCGGGCCCGGCGTCGGCTTCACCGTGGTCGGCGCCAGCACGACTGGATAGTCCTCGAAGAACAATTGCCAGGCGCGGATGTGGCCGTTGCGCGCGGCAGCGGCGCGCATCCAGGCCGGCAGATCGAGCACGTTGGCCTTGGCTTTCATGCCGCCCCAGGCCTTGTGAAAATCTTCGGACGTGACCTTCAGCATGGAGGCTTCCTGCATCACCACGGTCTCGTTGATGATGATGTCGCACCAGGTCTGCCAGACACCGTTGATGTCGGGCACCTCGACCTCGCTGACGCGGTAGCCGGAACGCTCGAGATGATCGGCGGCCTGGCGCAGCGCTGCGGCGACCGACGGATCGACGTCCATGTCCTCGGGGATCTTTGCCAGCGCGATCTTGATCGGCCTCTTCGGCCGCTCGCCGACCAGTGGTGCCGGCACCCACCAGGGATCGCGCGGATCGCGCTGGCTCATCACCTCGAGCGCAAGGCGAACGTCGGCGACATGGCGCGCGAGCGGTCCCTGCGCCGACATCAGATGCGCCAGCATCGGCCGCTCCGCCGTTGCGCTGGCGTTGAAAGCGGGGATGCGGCCCTGCGTCGGCTTGATGGTGGCGACGCCGTTGCAATGCGCCGGCCAGCGCAGCGAGCCGCCGATGTCGTTACCGTGGGCGATGGTGCCGATGCCCGCCGCGACTGCCGAACCCGCGCCGCCCGAGGAGCCGCCGCAGGTGATATCAGGATCCCAGGGATTGAGCGTCAGCCCGTGCAGGGGATTGTCGGTGAAGCCGCGGAAGGAGAATTCGGGCGTATTGGTGAGCCCGATGACGATCGCGCCGGCCTTCTTCAGGTTGCGGACAACAGGCGCATCGGAGGGCGCAACCAGGTCCTTGTTGGCGGGCACGCCGTTGAAGTTCGGCCGGCCCTCGTAGTCGACATTTTCCTTGATGGTGATGGGCACGCCGTGCAGGAGGCCGAGCTCGCCGCCCCTGGCGCGCTGCTTGTCGGCCGCATGGGCCGCGGCAAGCGCTTCCTCCGAGAGATCGACGACGACGGCGTTCAGCCGCGGATTGACGGCGCGCATCCGGTCGAGATGGGATTCGACTGCCTCGACTGCGGAGATGGCGCCGGAGCGGATCGCGGCTGCGGTCTCGACCGCCGACCATTGCCAAGCCGGCCCCTTGGGACGCCGTGGTGCGGCGGACTTCGCTCGTGGCGCCTTCCTGGCCGGCTTCGCGACCACGCTCTTGCGGCCGGCGCTCGCCTTGCTCGGAGTCTTCGCCGCTTTCTTCAAGACACTTTTCTTCTTGGTCGCCGTCTTCTTCGCCACGCCAGCATCTCCTTCGATTGCGCGGCGGAGGTTACGGACGACGTGCGACCCTGTATAGGTGCGTTTCTGCATGGCGCGTTGGCGTGAGGACCGCTGCGACCAATCGTCAGCGGGGCCCCACGCCTTCGCTCTACTCCGCCGGCGATGCTGCGACGGCGGCCGGCGCACGGTCGAGCCGGAGGCTCCACAGCGCCAGCACGAGACCAATCGCCGTGATCCCGGCTGCGACCAAAGGCAGCGCGGAGAAACCAAGCCCGCGATCAATGGTGACGCCACCGGCCCAGGCGCCGAGCGCGTTGCCGAGATTGAACGCGGCGATGTTGAGGCTGGAGGCCAGCGTGCGGCCGCTGGGGCCGGCGGTCTCCAGCACGCGAAGCTGGAGCGGGGCGACAGTCGCGAAAGCAGCGATACCGAGCAGCAAGATCAGCGCGATGGAAAGAATCTTGATCGATAGCACGGCGGCCAGGCCAAGCAGCACGATCGCAAGCGCGGCAAGCGTGCCGGTCAGCGCGCGTGCGAGGCCTCGGTCCGCAAGCCGGCCACCGGCGACGTTGCCGATCGCAAGGCCAACGCCGAACACCAGCAGGATCGGCGAGACCGCAGCCTCCGAGAAGCCGGTGAAGCGCGTCAGGATCGGCTGGATATAGGTGAAGACGACGAACAGGCCGGCGAAGCCGAACACGGTCATCGCAAGGCCGAGCAGCACCTGCGGACGGCTGAGCACCGCCACTTCTTCGGCAAGCGAGATCGGCTTGTCGCCATTGCCGACATGGCCGGGGACAAGCGCGGCTACCACCGCAAACGCAATCACGCCGATCACCGTCACCGCCCAGAATGCCGCGCGCCAGCCGAGCATCAGGCCGAACCAAGCGCCGAAGGGCACACCCAGAAGGGTCGCGACCGTGAGGCCGATGAACATGGTGGCGATCGCAGACGCGCACTTGTCCTCGGCGACGAGGCTGGTGGCCACGACCGAGCCGACGCCGAAGAAGGTGCCGTGGGCGAGCGAGGTCAGGACGCGTGCGGCCATCAGCAACTCATAGTTCGGCGCCAATGCGCAAGCCGCGTTGCCCAGCGTGAAGATCGCCATCAGCGCCAGCAGCACCGTCTTCCGCGGCATTTTGCGCGTCGCCAGGGTGAGGACTGGCGCCCCCACGAATACGCCGAGCGCATAGCCGGAAATAAGAAGGCCCGCGACAGGCACGGAGACATGCATGTCGGCGGCGACCTGGAGCAAGAGGCCCATGATGATGAATTCGGTGGTGCCGATGCCGAAGGCACCGGCAGTGAGAGCGAGAACGGCGGGAGGCATGCATGGCTCCAATGGGTGAGACGAGCCCACGCAAATAGCGGCGTTGCCGCAGAACCATTAGAATGTCCGTAATCCAATCATTTGTGACGTGAATTCAACATGGCCCGTTTCGATACCAACCGCGCCGCCGAGATAGAGGTGTTCGTCCGCGTCGTCGACCTCGGCGGCTTCACCCAGGCCGCGCGAAAGCTGCGCCTGACGCCGTCGGGCGTCAGCAAGCTGATCTCGCGTCTGGAGGCGCGCCTCGGCGCGCGGCTGGTCAACCGAACCACGCGCAAGCTGACGCTGACGGAGGAAGGCCAGGCCTTCTACGATCGCTCGTTGCGCATCCTCGCCGAGATGGAGGAGGCCGAGCGCGAAGCGGCCTCAGGCGCGGCGCCGCGCGGCCGCCTCACGGTCAATTGCAACATTCCCTTCGGCATGCTGCATGTGATGCCGTTGATCCCGCGCTTCCTGAAGCAGCATCCCGACGTCACGCTCGATCTCGTGCTAACCGATACGCTGATCGACCTGATGCAGGAGCGCGCCGATGTCGCCATTCGCGCTGGCCCTCTGCGCGCCTCACGTCTGGTCGCGCGAAAGCTCGGCACCAGCCGCATGGTCGTGGTCGGCGCGCCGGATTATCTCGCCCGCTGTGGCACGCCGAAGACACCAGCCGATCTCGCCGATCACCGTGGCATCGGCTGGACCTTTCCGCGCAGCATCCGCGGCTGGCCGTTTAGGCGCGGCGACCACACCGAGGAGGCCGTGCCCCCGCCCGTCGCGCGCGCCAGCGACGGCGAAGCCGCCCGCCGGCTCTGCCTCGGCGGCGTCGGCCTTGCCCGCCTCGCCCTCTTCCACATCGGCCCCGACATCGAATCCGGCCGCCTCGTTCCGGTGCTGCAAAGCTACAATCCCGGCGACCGCGAAGACATCCACGCCGTCTATGTCGGCCACACCGCCCCGCTACCCGCGCGCGTCCGCGCCTTCATCGATTTCCTCGCGGAGCACGTGCGGGTGAGCGATCCCGCGCTGAAGCGGGCGGGGGATGGGATGTGGAAATTGATGGGGTGAGCTGGCGGGCCGAGGGCTCAGAAGAAAGTTTGCCCCCGGCTTGCCGAGCCGAAGCAAACGGCAACGAGTCCGCCTTCGCCCTGCGGGCTTCGGCGCGACAGCCTTGCGCAAACTTCGTTTGCGAAGACTGGCGGAGGGAGAGAATTTAGAAAAAAACTTGCTCGACCGCTGCGCGTCAGGTGCTCTCGCTAGGATGAGACGCCCCGAGCTAAACGGCTCTCCGTTAACGAGAATTCGACGCGCAAAGCCCAAAGAAAATCACAAATCTGCGCCCAAGAGCCCTTGCAGTCTGACAAGGGCGTCGGTTCCGCGAGCCATCACAGCGACAGCGAGCAAGACCGCGCAGGCCAGTCGCCCTCTCGGCGAGCACCGCTTTGTAGGGCCATCTCCCCCCTCTCGGCCGATCCTCATATCGACCGGAGTTCAGCTAGCGTGATCCACCCGACTCCTACAAGCCGTTGCCGCGATTGGCCCATCTGCAAAGTTGCGCGGCTCATGGCGGCAGAGCGAACAAGATTTGCTCAACCTGAGTTCTTCGCATTTTGACCCGCAGCGCACCTGCGCTCATTCTCATTTTGTACCGGCGCCCTTGGTTTGTTCCTGTACGGCTGCTCGTACGGTCCGTCTTGGCCCAAAGGTCCTCGTTTGTGCGAGTGTCCTAGTTTAATTCTTCTCCTGAGGCGCCCCGCTAGCATCTCGTCGGATTCGAGGTGCCTATGTCGCAAACCAACTCCCAGCCAATCTGCCCGAAATGCAGAGAACCGGTTCGGCTTCTCTTCAATCTGTTCGACGCGAAGAGCGGGAGCCATGTCCCCCTCTACAAGTGTCGGTGCGGCGAACTGGTATGGGGCGATCATCAGGAACCTTCCCGCTTAACATGAGTTTAACATGAGTTAAGCTCCCGGGTTCGCCCCCATAGGCGTTAAGTTTATTCTTGAGTGTTGGAATCACACGTGATTCCAAGGCGGGTGGCAGACGAATCGCTTCTGAACGAGGACTGGACGAGAGTGGTTGCGCAGCTCGGCGGGGCTGCGCAGCTTGAAATAAGTGCGCGCCAGACGAAGGCTTTCGTGCGGCGGCGCCAAATTCCAGATGCGGTGTCGTTACTTCGGCTGATGCTGGCCTATTGTCTGGGTGAAAGAGGGTTGAGATCGACAGCCGCGTGGGCCGCTGCTGTTGGCCTTGCCGACCTCAGCAGCGTGGCGTTGTTCTATCGCCTGCGTCAATGTGGCGATTGGTTTGCAGTGCTGGTGGAGGCCTTGCTGGCTGCGGCAGCCCCGAAGGCGAGCCGAGGCCGCCTGATCCGCATTATCGATGCGACGACAGTGCCTCAGGCAGGACCGGCTGCGCGCAGGAACAGTGAGCTTTGGCGCGTTCATAGTGCATTCGATCTGCCATATGAGCGCTTTGGTCGCGACGTCGAGCGTCGCCATCGATGGCAGCAAGTTCAAAGCGGTGAACAACCGGGACAAAAACTTCACACGGGCGAAGGTGGAGCGGCGGCGCGCCCAGCTGGAGGAGAGCGTCGCGCGCTATCTGAGCCAACTTGACACGGCCGACCGACAGGAGCCGAGCGAGATGCTGGCCGCCAAGGTGACGAGGCTGACCGAGAAGCTGACGAAGCTGAAGGAGGAAATGGGTAAGCTTGCCGTCTACGAGAAGCAGATGCTTGCGTCGCCCGACCAGCAAATCTCGCTGACCGATCCCGACAGCCGCTCGATGGCGACAAGCGGCCGCGGCTCCGGCACCGTCGGTTACAACGTGCAGGTCGCCGTCGATACCGAGCACCATGATTGTGACGCATGAGGTGACGAACAGCGGTTCGGATCGCGCGCAACTTGCTAACATGGCCAAGCAGGCGAAGGCTGTTCTAAAGACCGAGACGCTCGAGGCCGTGGCCGATCGCGGCTACTTTAACAGCCCAGAGATCCTCGCCTGCCACGAAGCCGGCATCACCGTAACTCTGCCCAAGCCGCAGACGTCGGGCGCCAAGTCGGAGGGGCGCTTCGGTAACCAGGACTTTGCCTATTTGCCAGAGGATGACGCCTATCGCTGTCCAGCTGGAGAGCGATTGCCGTATCGCTACACAAACGAAGAAGACGGCAAGATGCTGCGGCGCTACTGGACCACCGCCTGTCAAAATTGTGCGCTCAAATCGCAGTGCACGACAGGGCCAGAGCGGCGGATTACGCGGTGGGAGCATGAGCATCTGCTCGAGCTGTGCAGCAGCGCCTTGACGCGAACCCAGAAGCCATGCGTCAGCGTCGAGAGACGGTCGAGCATCCGTTCGGCACCATGAAGGCCCGCATGGGGGCGACACACTTCCTTACCAAAACGCTCCCAAAAGTCCCGGCCGAGATGGCGCTCTCGGTCTTGGCCTTTAATCTGACACGGGCCATGAACATAGTCGGGACCAAGCCGCTGATGGGCTGCGATGGCGGCCTGAGACAGGCGCGGTTCCTAGCTTCCGAACCGACGCCCTTTGAAGCCTTTTTGCACGGCCAAGACCCATTGCAGACATCGATTGCTGTTTCTGGGTAACCCGAACGATCTGAACAGCGCTCTGCCATAGTCGTGATTATAACCATTACTGGTATTCTCGACGGGTGGTAGATCCGTCACCACGGTGCGGCTCGGCATCGAAACGTACCCGTCGACCGAGGCTCGTGTGCCTACCCCCGAAAATCAATGCTCCGCAGCACGATCCCTGGCGGCGTCCCTTCGAATTCGCAGGCGCGGTATTTGCTGGCAGCGCAGGCTTCGATGCGGTCGCGCAGGCGGGCGAACTGGGCTTCGCGGTGCTCGGGCGCGACCTTGGGCCCGCATTCGAGATCGTCCATCGCGGAGGTCGAGATCGCGCAACCGATCTCGCGCGGGCCGTCCTGCATGGAGAACAGCACGATCATACGGTTGTATTCGAGGCCGATGTAGCGGCCGCTGGTGAGGGTCATGACGGGCTCCTATGCGGTCGGTTCGCTGCCTTCTTTGTCCCCCGCCCGCGTCTTCCCGCGCGTGACGGGAAGCGAGCGGCCGAAATGGCCTCAGCTCTCCTCCGACAGCCGGGCGAAATCGTCGAACAGCGCGGAGACCAGCGCGCGGTGGCGCGTGTCCTCGACCGGCAGGCTGGCGGCATAGAGGTTGAGCAGATAACGCGCCTTCACCGCGGCTTCGGACCAGGACGCGGCGGGCACTGTCATCAGGCGATTTTCGAGATCGGCCTCACGCTCGCGCAGCTGCCGGACATTGTTCTCGACGTCGGCGAGCGCGCGGCGCAAATCGGTCGCCTTCTGCGCGGCCATGCCGCGATGCTTGTCGAGATCGACGGGATGATCAGTCATTGGCGAGGCCCGCGTCGCCGGCGACCGCCGCCGCAAGGTCGGCCGCGCGGATCGAGAGCATCTCGAGCGAGCCGAGCACGCCTTCCACGGGCACGATGATCGAGGTGCCGACGCGGCGCCAGGCCGAGACGGTATCGCTGTCAATCTTCTCCTCGTCAGCAATCACCGGATAGACGCCGGCGGGCAGCATGCGCTCGATGGCGTGAATGCGGAACGGATGCCTAAACGTGACGGTTTCCCGCCGCGGACGGATGGTCATGCACGCCTGCCTTGCTGCGACAGCGGCCCCAAACCGACGCCGGTGATTGCAAGCATGCGCCTCCTCAGCAGCAATAGCCAGCATTATCGTCGCGCGGCGTTTTAGTCCTCGCTATCGGTGCGCGGTAGGCGTAGGCTCTGATCCATCACCGCATCTTCCGCTACGGCATCGACCGGTGACTGAGGGTCATGTGCGCTCCCGCCGTCAAATCAGTCGCTAGGGCGTCGCCTCGTCGTGGCCGCGCAGGAGCATGCGATGTCCCGTTTTCGCGTCTCGGAGTGGATCGTCCCGCCGGTGATCGTTCCGCTGTTCCTTTTGTTGCTGGTCTGCGCGGCGGCCCTGCTCAATGGCTAGACGCACGCACGTGCCCTGGCTCGTCAGCGGGACGAACGAATATGGCAGCGCCAATCTCGGACGCAGCAGCGCCACCGCCGCATTGCGGCTGGCTCGCAAGCTGCTGCGCGACGGCACCATGGACGTGCGCGTCTGCACGCCGCGCGGGCGCGTGCTGCAGGCGAATGAACTCGGTGACCTCGACCCCCAGCAAAGCGACATGGCCAAGGGACAGCAACGCGGCAACCGCGAAGCCGAGAAGCTGAAAAGAAAGCCAAGGCTATAGTGCCGAGCCCCAAAGATGCTGCCTCGCAGCCGAATCTCAGACCGGCGAAGTAAAAGGAGATGGCGTTTTCGTGCTCCAGCAGTCTACGGGGTCGCCCGCAGCTGGCGTCCGACAACGGTACTTCGGGACTCCAGGCGCCGCGAAGATGAATGTCGCCAGCTTGCACAAGCTATCTGCGCTGACGATTGCAATCACTAAGCTGCAAACCAAACCTGAAAAGGATGAGTTGATCTGCAAATGCCGGGAACGACAAAATTGCTCACCATAGTCCTACTCACGGCCCTCCCTTTTTTGGCACAAGCCGGGCAAACCGCCGAAAAGCTGCCGCTGTCAGACCGTGAGCAGGTTAAATCTGACCGTGCGAAAGCGGCTGAAGAGGAGAAAAACTCGACAGCGGCCCGGCCTTGGGATCGCGACGCTGACGGCAAGCGGCCATGGGAGCGGAAGACCCCCTTGCCTTCCGCAAAGCCAAAGCCATGACCGCCGCGGCGGGGCCTCACCATTATTCTTGGCTAAGCAAAGGCCGGTCGCGCGTGGCCAATGTGCTGCTAAGCACTCTAGGCGACATAGTCTGATGGTTGAGCGCAGCTTGAGGAACATGATCAAAGCCGCCGGCAGCATTTGGACTTGACCCGGTGCCGGGCTGATCATTTGGCTCACATACCAAGTGGTCGTTGTCGGAACGCCGGCAGCAAAGCATTTCCTCGATGTGTGCCACCTCAGAGAACAGCTATTCCACAACCCCCGACCCCCACCCTGCCTCAAAACCCCTGACGTGCGCGGCATAGGCCGAAACGCTGGGTGAGACCGATGCGCCTCGACTAGGGCTAATTTTCCTTAGGAACGCATCGGGAGCCTAAGGCTTGTTCTTAGCCGCGCTGACCCGGCGCGTTGCGGCAACTAATGGATTGTATGAGGAAGAACGCGAACAACCGCCATGACGCTCGGACCGTTTGCTTTCGGCCTTCTCAATCGTTGCTAGGAGCCGTCACGGCATGGATGGCGCGTCAGAACGATCTTCCGCGCTTGTCCGAAGCAATTAGCCGCCTGGTTGAGTTGGACTTGCATCCGATAGCCACCAGGATGGGCAGAAGCGGCGCGCCCGGAAAATGGCTGGCGATACGATAGATGGTATCGGCGACATGGCGACGACGGCAGACAACCGCGCAAGCCGCAAGCGCGATCTGATCGATGGCCCCGGAGTTCGACCGGGTGCGGCTCGATCGCCGGAGAAACAACAGCGGTATGTGAGCGGGGGTAGCCGCCAAGATCGGGCCACCCCGCTACACAAGATTGAGGATAAAGATGAGGCAGCAATATCGAACGGCCGCGATCGACGCGGCGAATAAGTTTTTCAAGGAACCGTCACAGAATAACGCGACCGATTACGAGAAGGCTCAACTGGCTCTTCACGCGAATAGGAAGCGGCTGAAGGCTGAACGTCTGGCAAGAGAGGCCGAGCGGCAGGCCCAGCGCGACTGGGCACAATAGTCGTGGCGCGATTTTACTTCGACATACGGCATGGGGAGGCGCTCGCCGTTGACGAAGAAGGCTTGGATCTGCACAGTCAGCGGGCTGCCGAGATCGAGGCAGCTCTTTCTCTCGCTGATATTGCCAGAGAGCTCGATCCGCGCGCGAGCAGCGAAGACCTGGTCATCGAAGTTCGGGATACCAACAGCGTCGTTGTCCGCGCGACATTTATTCTCGAGAAAGCGCGCCTAATCAATTAAATCATCGAGAGCACGACAATTCCATCTTCGAGCTCGCCCGAAGCAAGACGTGCCCTCGCCTGACGCTCAAACTCCGTTCGGTGCTTCTGGAGATAGCTGAATGCCTGCTTCTGGGTACTGAATGTCGTGGCAAGCCGGCACAAATGCCGATCTGCGCCGGAGGCGAGAAAGAAGGTGACGGTTCCGTGATCCGGCTTGATCCTAGGCACGATCTGCAGTCTCCGGCATGTGACCGGCTCGTCGAGTTTCGCCGGCAGCGTCGAGCACGACTATCGCGCCTGTTTCTTCGAACGCTTCTTGAGAGTCGGCGCGGGCGTCAGACGAGCTTCCTCCGCTTCCTTTGCCTCACGGGCCTCTCGGAGGCGTGCCATGTTCTTGCGAACTTCGATGCCTTGCCTCTGCACGTCGGCCAACGCCCGCGCCCCTTCTTCTGCGGCCAGGCGCTTGCGTTCGAAACGTGCGACGCTTTCGGGTGACAGTTCCGCCGTTTTCTTCGTCATCATCGTTCACCCGGCTCCGTAAACGACCAAAACCCGCTCAATCCTGGGATCGAGCGGGCAGAGTCACCGTTTCAGTACATCCGTGAAACGGCAGCATAATATCAAGCCAGCGAGAGGTTCTCGGCGCTGACTTTGCCTCGCATCTTATCAGTCTTGGTCTCGAAGTTGACCTTTTGGCCCTCTGCGAGGCCGGCGAGGCCAGCTCGTTCAACGGCGCTGATGTGAACGAACACATCGTTGCCGCCGTCGTTGGGTTGAATGAATCCAAAGCCCTTCTGGCCGTTGAACCACTTGACCGTACCTGTCGTCATTCTCTTCTCCAAAGCGCGCAAGCGCATCCCGCCTGACAATCAGGCGATTATCTTCAACTTCGTCGATGTCTTTGGAAAAGGAGCCCGCGGGCGCATTCAACAAGGCACAGCGGCTAATCGAACAAATTCAATATATACCACCTTTACGGGTTTGCAAGGAGCGAAGCCAGTTTGTTTTGTTGCAACCGTCTTCTTCTGTTCCAATGAACTTGCGCCGCGCCTGTCCACTCATGCTGGCACAACGTTACCGATTGACAGCGCTGCACAGCGGTGCTCACGTTCGGTCTTCAAGACTGCTCGCCCTCACGGACGAATGACTCGGCCGAGCTGCGACGAACATCGCCGTACGATCTCTTCCAGATCAGAACGAAGCTCCTGCGCAATTGGCTGCCTGCAGGACGTGTCGCATTAGCAGCCCGGGAGCATCAATTTGCAGGTACTCGTTAGAGACAACAATGTTGAGCAGGCACTTCGTGTTCTCAAGAAGAAGATGCAACGCGAAGGCGTCTTCCGGGAGATGAAGCAGCGCCGTTCGTACGAAAAGCCTTCTGAGAGAAAGACTCGCGAAAAATCAGAAGCTGTTCGTCGCGCTCGCAAGCTCGCGCGAAAGCAGGCGATCAGGGAGGGATTACTCCCGGCTCCCCCGAAAAAGAAACCATTCGAACGGAAGCCGCCGTTGCCCGAGATCAAAGCCCGGGCGGAGTAGACGCAAGCTTGGTTGCGTAGGTCCCGCACTTGATGAACGTGTCCTCGGAGCTCTGGAGGCTTCAAAGGCCTTGCCACGACCTATTGCATGACGGTACTCGCTAGTTAATTGTCGGCTCCTGGCCCTTTTGCGGACCTTCACGTGGGCGCGCGGTCTTGTCCGTCCCACGGCTATGAACTGACTTGGGACAAGCTAGCCTCTAAGAGTAGGTTTGACGCGTTCCGACTGCCTCTGCAGCTTCTTACGAATGGCTTGGGAGCCATCGACGTCGTCAATCCGCGCGCACGCAACCGCCGGATTTTTTAAGGAAATTGTGACCAGCGTTGCGGAACTCGGACTGAAGCGGCTGATCACCGTCAAACGGAAGGGACAACGGCCGCTCTCGGCAGCTTGCATGACCTGGTTCGGCTCACCTCCCCGTCGCAGTGCTCTGAGCTAAGGCCAGTCGCGGCCAATCGTTCTGCTCCTTCAGGGTAGCTAGTTCGACGGCGCTTTGGACTCGATATCATCGGGGAACGAACGCGATTGCCGCGCCCGTCCCAGTACTTCGCCGCTAGCCGACTTAACCGTCACCTCATATTGGTAGACACCTGGGTTGCAAGGCCCGAACGTCCGAAGAGCGCCAGCCGGAAGGATGCCGTTCTTTGGCAGGAGAACTTCCTGGCCGCCGTATTCGTAATCAGCTTGGGTAAGCTGCACGAGGATTGAAGCCGCTCCCTGCGGAACGTCCTTAAGTCGGATTTCTGGATTCTCGAACAGGCTAACGCAGGGCCTTGAGTTGAGAAAGGAGAAGCTCATTGTCATCCCTGCACTGGCCTGCCGTGAGACCAAGCCGTGCTGAGGCTGCTGCCGCGCGGCCGTTTGGGCCGCTGCCGAGGTGGCCCACATCAGGACCAAACATGTGACTGAAATTGCTCTCATTGGCTTCGATAGCACAGGCCGAGAGACGAGTCTGATCTATTCTCGATCGGCCGCTATGGCGATCCGTCTTCTGATCTCGTCCTCAATTTTTTTAAGCAAGTTCAGGATCTCGGGGCTATCCAAGTCCTCGACCGCGGCGCGCTTATAGCGCTCCACAATCGTCAGCTCAGTCTTTGAAAAAGGTCCGGCGCCGTTTTGCATCACCATGCGGGTGGAGGAAACATCCGGGCATGCGCTGCATACGTTCGCGGGTCCGAGCCAGCCGAGAACCGGCCCGTCGCCAAACGCGCGTCTGATGACGGGTCGTCCGGGTGGGTGCCGCGTCTAGATCACGGCACAGACCAAGTTCTCAATCCGTCTCCTCGCCGAGTCGTTCCTACCTTGGCTGAAAACGTAGTGCGGGTTTCACAGCTTGGGGGTCTGCTTCGGGTCCAAAAGCGGTCTGCCGGCTGAAAGTCGGAGACTGTCGGCTGAGAGACCAGAAGCTGACGTTCACTCCCGCTCACTTCTCTCAGAATTGCAGAACTGTCAAAGGTCCCGCGAAGTCCGTCTTCCTATCTCGGCCTCAAGCTCTTTAAGTAACTTGAGGATTTCGGGACCGTCCATGTCCTCCCGTGCCGCGCGCTTATAGCGCTCCACAATCGTCAGCTCATTCTCTGAAATAGGCCGAGTTTCTTTTACCATCGCCGTCTCCCAATTCAGTATAAGGCGGGAGCATTCGGCTCTCAGTCACCGATAGATGCCGCGGACTGTGCGGTGATATCAAACGTTAGCACGCCGTAAGCGACCTCGTCCAAAGCAAAGCAAGCGATTTAAATGACTCGCATTCCGGCTGCTTTCGGATAGGGATTGGGATGTCACGGTGCGGATCATGGCTTTTGCCTGTGATGAGAACGCCCGGTGCGCTCCCGCCTTCCTCTAGGAAAAGGAGCTTGCCATGCTGTCCCAGGGTCATGTTCAACAGGGGGCGACACTTGAGGAGCGTCTCATAAGAGAGGCGCAAACTCTACGAGAGGAGGCAAAGCTCGAGATTTGCGGATGTCGAGAATGGGTCCTTCTCGACGGTTGGGCCTGGTCTCGGTTGCGTCCCCGTCTACCCCTCACAGCCGACGTCCAGGCGGCGGGCGGCATTGGCCGCCAGGGGCCATGAGCAGACATCGACTAAGATTGCGAACTGAGGGCGCACTTAGTTGCGCGCGCTCCTGCGGCACTTAAAGACCGCCTTATCGTCTTCTAGCAATTCGATGGCGCATCGGATCATCGCTAGGCTAAGCGCGTCCATTCCCGGTGCTATCAACCTGCGGAACTGTTCGACCTCGTTGTCTATCTTGTCGCACTTGTTGCACATGTGCATCCCGCGGCTTGGAGGCGGGAGCAACCAGCTCTCAGTCACCGATATTAGCCCAAGGATCCGAAACGGTGATGAAGCTTAAAGCCGTTCTCCCAGCAGCGTTCCCAATGGAAATCACGATCAGCCGCTAGACGTCGGGCCCAATGGCATACCATCTCAAGCAAAAACGCCGCCCGCTTAAATGAAGCGCAGGCGGCGGCTTACCAGCCCCCGGAGGGTGAGAGTAAAATCCCGATGAAGGTTGGCCTTCTCGTGCCATGCTGAAGTTCATCAGGTCGGATAAAAAAGCGAGAACTAAATTCAAGATGGCGGCTGTAGGCCCGGCGAGGTCAGCCAGTTGTTGATCTCACCGGCAACATCGATCTGCCGGGCTTTTCGCAGAAGCTCCGTGCGGCGGACGCCGGCGGGCATCCCCTTCGCCTGTAGGCGGAGGTTGATCGCCTCTTGCGCGAGGCGGTATTCGAATGTCAAGGATTGTCCTGGGGATCGTTGAGCCGGCATGTTTGACGCTCCGCTGCGGGGTTGAGCGGGAGCGCAACTTGCGTTCACACCACCGATAGATGCTAAGGGCCGCTTGATGGTAGTGAGACAGTGCGCCCTTATCTGCCGAATAGCGAGCGCTTTGTTCGGTTCCTGGCAGGAACTATTGCGAATTGCTGGAAGCTGACGCCGGCGTCGAAGGCAACGTGCCGAGGACAGAGACCAAATTCAAATTGAAGCAGGAGCTGCAAACGAGCGCTTCTATTGGCGTTGCTGATCTCTGAGCGATCGGCTGATCGCTCGTTCAACTGCGCTGACAGCCTCCGCTCGATTGAAGGCATTCCGGTTCGGGGTGACCGACCGTCTCGCTCAAACGACCATTTCCAGCCGCGCGGGTTGATCATTTGGACCACCGTGTATTTAATACCCTGATGTTCCATGCGTCATCATGACTCTGGGCCGAAGCGACCATACGCGGTGACAAACCTCGATCACTCAGCATCGTTTGAAGTCTTCTTCGACCGATCGACGCGGACCGCTTTGAATTCCGCAGGCCCGTCAAGCAGGCGCTGCTTTCTGGTCGATTGGTCCTTAGAGCTCGCAGAGTGGTCTGCCCTCCCATCCAAAACCGTGCCCGCCAGATGAAGAGCGCGCTTTCGTTGGCGGCCCACTCGGCGATCTTTAGCATCGTTCGTCATCTTACAGGGTCTCTTAATTGGCGCGTATGTTCGGAAGCGAAACTCAGCAACCGCGGCAAATATTCTTGAGCTTCGGGGCGGTTCGGGTTCTTCCGCAAGAAATGGATCCTTGTAGCCTGACGATGAGTCGATGCCGGCTTCCGTGGGCTTCCTGGCTTTTGGGGGAAATGCCGCATCGTAACAGGAGAGGCGCGCGCTGGTGCTTTCGATCGCACGGCAGTTCGGCTCCGCGGCAAAAGTTGCTGGCGTGTATATGCCCAGTACCGATGCCAGCAAAAGCGCCGCGGTCCATGTGCCTGTTCGAACCATCCTCATGCTGAACACTCCGTAGCTATTTTACTCGCCCAGGTGGGGCTCTCGCCGGTCCAGGCCGGAAGAGCATCCCATTCGGACCAACGCATCCGGCGCTCCTCACCTCCGACCCTCACGAAAACAAAGGGCGCATCGTCCCGGCCAGTCTTCGAACCAACGAAGATTGCCGGAACTGCTGATTCCGATGATCTCGCCCGGGTGTACCGATTTGATCTCGCCCAGGATTCCGAGATGATCTCGCCCACCATTCCGATTTGATGTCGCCCGGGGCGCGAGGCGTTCTGGCTGTCTGGTTTCTGGCATCGGCGAAGCCGCGTGGTCAATCTTGAATCGCGGCTCGACGGGTTGGTTTTTCTGTTGCTCCTGCTGTGGGCATGTGGGCGACGCTCTTGCGTTGTCCAAGCGTAGCGGCATGTCCACAGCGCCACAGGCTCAAGCCTTTCGGTCGGGTTTGCGGGTTCGCCGCATGCTTTCGCCGTTGAGATCGATCCGGTGGGCGTTATGGACCAGGCGGTCGAGGACGGCGTCGGCGTAGGTGGGATCGCCGATCAGCGCGTGCCATTGATCGACCGGGAGCTGGCTGGTGACGATGGTGGAGCGGCGGCCGTAGCGGTCCTCGAGGATCTCCAGGAGGTCGTGGCGGGCGGCGGCGTCGAGCGGCTCGAGGCCCCAGTCGTCGAAGATGAGGAGATCGACGCGGCCAAGCGCGCGCAGCAGGCGGGAGTGGCGGCCGTCGCCGCGCGCCAAAGCGAGATCGGTGAACAGCCGCGGGACGCGCTGGTAGAGCACGGAGCGATTGTCACGGCAGGCCTTGTTGCCGAGCGCTGAGGCGAGCCAGCTCTTACCGACGCCGGAGGGCCCGCAGATCAGCAGGTTAGCGTGGTCATCGATCCAGCGGCCTTCGACCAGCTTCGTCAGCAGGCTGCGGTCGAGGCCGCGTGGAGTGCGGTAGTCGATGTCTTCGACGCAGGCCTCCTGGCGCAGCTTGGCGTATTGCAGCCGCTTCGACAGCCGCTTGTCGCGTCGTAATGACGCTTCGCGTTCGAGCAGCAGCGCAAGCCATTCGGCGTGGCCGAGGCTTGCGGCCTCGCCGCCGGCTTCGATGTCGGCGAAGGCCTTGGCCATGCCATGCAGGCCGAGCGCGTAGAGTTGATCGAGGGTCGGATGCGTGAGCAAGATGTGATCTCCTAATTGTAGTAGCGCGGCCCGCGGATGTTGGGATGAAGGATCGGCGCGTCGTCCGCGGAGCGCTTGGGTGAAGGACGCCGATCGAGATTGTTGGCAAGGATCGATTTGACCGAGCCGTACGTGCGCGCGCCAATATCGATCGCCCGCATGGCGGCGGCATCGAGCCGCTCGTGCCCGTAGGATCGGGCGAGCCGGATGATGCCGAGACAGGCGCGGAAGCCCTGTTCCGGATGCGCCCGCTCGTCGAGGATCAGGTCGCACAGCGCCGCGGTGGCCGGCCCGATCGAGGCGGCGTCCTTACGGATGCGCTCGATGGTCCAGCCAGCGTAGCGCCGATGACTGGAGGCCATATGCTCCGGCACGGTCGTGTGCTTGTGGTTGCCGCTCATGCGCTGATGCGCGGCGATCCGCTCACCCTTGTGGAAGATCTCGACGGTGCGAGCCGTGAAGCGCACCTCCACCTCGGCGCGGACGAAGCGATGCGGAACGCTGTAATAATGCGCCTCGACCTCGACGTGATAATCGATGCTGACCCGGCAGATCCGCCACTCGGCGAACTCGTAAGGGTTCTCCGGCAGGGCCTTCAGCGCTGGCCGGTCGATCTCCTCCAGCAGCTTGCGGCGGGTGACACCGAGCCGCCTAATCGGTCGCTCCTCGTTGAGCCGGATCATCAACTCGGCGATCGCCGCGTTGACGTCGGCGAGGCTGTGGAAGGTGCGGTGGCGCAGCCGCCCGAGCAGCCAGCGTTCGACCATCAGGACCGCCTGCTCGACCTTGGCCTTGTCCCGCGGCCGTCGCGGCCTGGCCGGCAGAATGGCGGTGCCGTAATGCGCCGCCATGTCGGCATAGCTGCGATTGATCCTGGGATCGTAGAGACAGGCTTTGATCACAGCGACTTTGGTGTTGTCCGGCACCAGCAGCGCCGGTACGCCGCCGATCGCCTCGAAGGCGCCGACGTGGCCGCTGATCCAATCGGCGAGCCCCTGCGTCCAGGTCGCCTGCGCGTAGGTGAAGCTCGATGCGCCGAGCACCGCGACGAAAATCTGCGCACTGCGCCGCTCGCCGGTGCGCCGGTCGATCACCACCGGGACGCCGTCGCCGGCATAGTCAACGAACAGCTTGTCGCCGGCCGCATGCGACTGGCGCATCGTCACCGACAGCCGGCCTTCCCAGGCGCGGTAGAGCTCGCAGAAACGCGAATAGCGATACCCGCCGGGCTCGCCCGCGATGTACTCCTCCCACAGGATCGACAGCGTCACGTGCTTGCGCCGGAGCTCGCGGTGCACCGCCGCCCAGTCCGGCTCGGCCTGCCGGCGATGGCCCCGCCGGGTGCCGGGACCGGCTCCCGCGCTGGCGAACAGCCGGGCTTCCAGCACAGCGTCGGTGATGGCGTCGGGCAATGGCCAGGTCAGCCCCGCCGCCTCGAACCGGTGGATCGTCAACCGCACCGTCGAAGGGGCTGTCCCCACCCGCCGCGCAATCTCGCGGGTCGGCATCCCGGCCGACTTCAATCTGATCACATCGCGCACATGGCGCATCGCAAACCTCTCCGTCGGCATCCAGGTCCCCCTTCGCAAAGCCGAAAGGCGGACCGTATCGGAGCCAGAAGAGGCCTCGTCACCCCGGGCGACATCATCCCGGAATGGTGGGCGAGATCATCTCGGAATGGCGGGCGAGATCAAATCGGAACGGTGGGCGAGATCATTCCGGAATGGTGGGCGACATCGAGCGGAATCAGCACCGGAACCCCGTAGGCATCCCTGATGATTGCCGTGTTTGCCATTTTTGGGCTCCCGTTTGGCTTGAACTGGCTCAACGCCCCGGTTTGCAGTTCTGACGCATGGTGATTGAACGGACTTGCCGCTATAAAAGGACCGTCACCGCAATCAGCAGTAGGAGGAAGACCGGTACCAACAAAGGTGGTACGAGCCACTCACGAATGTCGAATTTGTCGGAATTTGACATCTGACCGCCTTCTCTTGGGTTGAGGCGGCGCATAGCTCTCAGTCACCGATAACAGCCACGTAGCGCGCGGTGATGCGAACTGTGTAGCAGTCTTCTAAGCAATTAGCGAGATCAATCTCAGCCGCCTGGTACCCAAGCGCCCAAGGCGAGCGCTTTACACAAGTTCATCAGTCCACACCTTGAAGCTGACGAGCGTGTTGGGTCCGAAAGTTTGGGCGATCGGAACATCCGCCGCATCGCGGCCTTGCGCGATCAGGACGCGGCCGATTCGCGTAGTATTGTTGCGTGCATCGAATGTGTACCAGCGGCCGCCAAGATAGGCTTCGAACCAGCCTGCAAAGTCCCCGGGGGCGTGGGGCGGCGGGACACCGATGTCGCCGAGATAGCCGGTGCAATAGCGCGCTGGAATGTTCATGCAACGGCAGAATGCAACGGCAAGATGCGCATAGTCGCGGCAGACGCCCTTGCCCTCGTTGAATGCTTCCCAAGCCGTCATGGTGGCCCGCGCGTGCTAGTAGCCGAACGCGATGTGATTGTGCACGAAATCGCAGATCGCCTGGACCCGTGGCCAACCCGGCGCCACTTTCTCGAACAGCTTCCATGCGATGTCGGAAAGGCGATCGGTTTCGCAGTAGCGGCTGCCAAGCAGATAAACGATGTTATCAGGTGGAAGGTCCTCGACCGCGTATTGGGTGGCGGAAGGCGCGATCACATCAGGCAAACCGCTATCGCGCAATGTACCGTTGGCGGAAAGGCGCATGCGGCCGGCGGGCGCAACGAACCGACTGCACCAGTTTCCGAAGCCGTCGCGGTAGGGCGTGATCGGCACGGGAGGCTCGGTGATGAGGTAGTCCGGCACAATGATGTCGGATGCCCGGGTGAAGTGCGTGCCGACCACGGCAATCAATGGCGTGACTTGCTGGAAGTCATAAATCATTTCGAAGCCAACCCGTATTTTCATGCTTAGGACCTGTCTCGACTGCATTAACTCGAATTGGCTGCGGGTATGATCGTGTTGGCAACGGCGGGCCGTTACTTCAAACTAGAGGCTTCCTTGGTGATCGCCGAGATTGAACTGCCAGACTTGCGAACGACACTGGTAAACTGCTCATCCGATAGCTTGAGCCGCCTGCGCAGGATCCTGACCTGCACTTATCTCTTAAATCTAACGAATTGCGGAAATAGGTCGGCTTTTGTCTGTTCATATGTTTCTTTCGCGATGATGGGATGGACTAGATCGCGCGACCGGGCGGGCGTTACACCGCTCCTGCTGCGACGACGACTGTTCGCTGCTCGCGAAGATTCTGTCTCCGGCAAGCCAACATTCGCTAGGGAGCGACGTTCCGCCGTTTTTAGGATATCTGGTCGTGAGCGGAGAGGCAGACAGGCCCCGAGCCCGCTTAGGGCCTTGGCCGTGTAAAAACGGCCTTAGGGGGTCCTGGCAGCCAGGAGCCCGCAGAGTCTCAGGCCGCGATCGCGGCGATCAGCGGCTTGATCCCGACGATGTTCATGACCCGTGTCAGATTATAGGCCAAAACCGAGAGAGCCATCTCGGCGGCTACTTTTGGAAGCGTTTTGGTCAGGAAGTGCGTCGCCCCCATGCGGGCCTTCATCGTGCCGAACGGATGCTCGACTGTCTCTCGACGCTGGCGCATGGCTTCTGAGTTTGCTGCACGGCCTCGAGCAGATGCTCATGCTCCCATCGTGGAATCCAGCGCTCTGTAAGGGCCGATGACCGATACTGATCCCTCCCCCGCGGGGTGGGCCGCACCCGCCAGCGGAAAGCAAGCAACCGTGATCGGTGGGTGCGCGCATGATCCGCGTTTGCGTCCATCGTTTGCACAGCGGCTACGGCTTGCAGTTATTGTCCCGGCAGAGCCGTCAGCTCTCGGGGCGGCTTGATGCGCCAGAATGGATATGCCGCCAATTCTTTCGAATGCTGCCCGAACATATCGACCTGTCTGCTTGTAAACTCCGTAAGGACGCCGAAAAATTCAGTTGGCGACCTGATCGTCGCAAGTCTCAGGCCGAGATCAAAAGCAAATTGCACGTTGGCCTGGGCTATCTCAAGAAGCTTTGCTTGGTACGCCTGCATGTTTGCCGCGGCTAAAGCAAAGCCTTTCATTGGATCGCTATCAATCATTCTCTGACTGAGGTCATCTGGCAAGGTATCCACCCGAGGCTCAATGGTAGGAACCTCGTGTTTAGGATCATCATCAAGCTTAAGAGGCGGTTCAATCGAAACTGCCGCAACCGACCGAAGAAAATTCTCGTTCGGGCTTCTAACAACCGCTTGTTTGTTCCGTTGGGTCCGCGCGGCCATTTTCGGATTGCCGGCGCGCTTTGACGCTGGTGCCGGTTTACGTTTGCTCATCTGACGCTCCAAGAAAATGGGGTGCGACCACGGCGGTCATTTCTGAACGGACAACAGGCTTTGTGAGGTGGCGTTCCAACCCGCGCATTGTTGGAGTCCCGCACGAACTGAGATCAATCGCACGCTCTGCGATGTCGACGATGATTTCAGGTAGCAACTGCAACCAACAAGCGTATAGCTGGCGATCTTCCAGACCTATACTCAACGCGTGTCGGTCTGAGAACAATCAGCTCTCCGCTCGTTGTGCTCTCCAAAGACCGCTTTAAGTTGCGGCGACTACGCTAGCATTCGTGCCTTGATCGTGAGACTGGCGGATAGAGGCCGGCGAGCTGATCCGGAAGCTCGGCGACGTGCTCGAGGACAACTGAGCGCCCTGTGAAGCCAGATTACCCACCGAGCGAATGCTCGAGGAAGAAGCGCAGCATTTCCCTTGTCGCATCCGGCCCTTGCGGATCAGTGTAAGACCCGGCGGGGCTGCCGCCTGACCACGCGTGTCCGGCGCCATCGATGTTCCAGTGTTCCGAGATCGCCCGACCGGCCCCGTCGATCAGGACGGTGCGAGTATAGGCATGGCCGTGGGGGACGCGTCCGCGAAGTACCTTCGTCCTCAGCCTCGTCGCCCTGGCGGACTGCTCGATAATCTGATCGCCATTCTTTGGATGCACCGTAGTGTCGCGATTGCCATGGAAAACGATGGTCGGCACAGAAGTTTTGCCATCCGCATTTGCCTTGGAGCCGCCTCCCTGCCGCATGGCGACGAACGCGGAGGGAAGATCGCTCGCGGCCCCGCACGCGAGGCCTGAATGAATACCGACGGCCGCGTACAGGTCGTTATACGTTGCGCCCATGATCGCGGCGGCGGCCCCGCCGGCCGACAGACCCGCGACGTATACGCGCTTCGGATCGATCGCATGCTCGCGCATGATCTGGCGGGTAATACCGGCAATCATCGACGGCTCGCCCCCGCCGCGACGCTGGTCGCCGGTGCGAAACCAGTTCCAGCACTTCGACTGGTTGGCTCCGCTCGGCTGCTCGGGATAGACCACATAGCAATTCTGCTCTTCCGCCAGGAAGTTCATCCGGGTGCCGGCCGCGAAATCGTCCGGCGACTGGGTGCAGCCATGAAGCATGACTATCAGGGGAAGCCGTTGTCCCTGAAAGCGGCTTGGGATGAACAGCTTGTAGGTCCGGCTTCCTGCGGCGTTACTGAAGGTACCGGCGATAAATTGTGTGCCCTCGGGCACGATGTCCGATGGGGACAGAGGAGCGCGCGTGATCGGACTTCGCAGGCCGAGCCCGGGAAAATCCCGCATGCCGTCGAGCGGTACGGAGCGTCTGCGTCTCTGAGCAGAGCGGGCCGGCGAGATCTGCGGAGCTTCCCGCTCCTCGACGACGTCGGCCGTGGCGTCGATAGTAAGCGGATCGAGCGGAAGCCGAGCCTGAGCGGCGCTACGAGGCTCCGGTCTTGGAGCGTAACCGCCCTGGAGCATGCGCTGCAGGAGCGCGGTGGCCTCGACCAGTTGGCCGGCACGCGTAAGGCGGGTTGCTTCGCGGACTATGTCTTGATTCAGCATCGTTCACCTCATTCTGTCGGCGAGAGCGGCCTTGACCGCGGGACTAGCGTGAAGGGCCCCCAGCACCGAGACCGAGGCGATTGTGGCGCGCGCCAACTCGGGAGTGACGTCTTGGGCGATGGTGGCTAAGCCCAAAACATTGATCTGCAGCATCTCGCCGGCGCGGCGCGCCGCTTCGAGATCCTTGCGCGCGTAGTTGCGCAGCCCGAGGTCCAGGTTCTTCCGGACCGTGGATTGTCTGACGACCTCCGCGTGGCGCTCGAGCTGGTTCCGGATTGCTGTCCGAATGAAATCGGTCCGGTTCGAATAGAACCCTTCCTGCACCATGAGATCGACATGACCCAGGTCGACATAGCCAAGGTTGATCGTGATTTTCTCGGTGTCGGGGGGCTTGGGTCGCAGCTCGCGCACATTATCGGCCATAGCTAGCATCCATTTCTACCATCCTGCTGGATGGCGACGGGATGCTATCTAGATGCTCCCAGCCGTCTTTCAAGGGTCGAGCGGATAGACCCGCGCCCAAGAGCCTGGATGCTGCAGCGGGTCGGCGTCTCGATGACCTCGGCTGAGCTCCGGATGGCGCGCATGCGGGCGAAGGTCAACGACCTCTGCCGCGACCGAGACACGCTCTCCGAGTGACGGCGCGGCTGCGCGAGCTGCTCGTCCAGGGTCATTGGATTGCAGTCCCAGTGACCGGGGGAGCGCAATGCTCGCCGGATGCTGGACATGGAGGGGTCCGCCCAATTTGGGAGTTCTGCAACTCTTTGGCCGTGAGCAAAGGCGGGTGGTTTTCCATGATCGGAAAGCCATTCTCAGAAGACGACTTGGCTCGCGTCATGCACAGACGATAGGGCTCTGCTGACCTACGTTCGAAGCGATGACAAACAGGAAGCCTGGTCTCGTGACGTAATCTCTGGCGTCGACGCGGTGGCCCGGCGTCGCATGGAAGCCGGAACTATCTCAGCCGAAAGGGTAAAGAGATCAGGAACGGAATGCCTAGGCACGACTTGGATTCGTGAGACCGTCGCTCGCCGTCAAACTACACGGCGCATGTCGCGGATAGCCAAAGGTCGTACAACTGGCCCCCCTGTTCTCAAATACAAGCGCTCGCGCAGATAGCCTAAAGTTCCGGTCTCCAGTTCCATTGAACGAGCAGCCATGCTCGCAGGCAGAAAGCCAGCGGGAGGGGCAAGCGCTTTGCCGAAGGAGACTTCGCCATGCCCGACCGCATTGACATAGACCCCAAGAACAGCAGAGCTATTCTTAGAGTGATTGGGCAGCAGCTGCGCGCGTCGTTGAAGCTTGAGCCGGAACAACCGGAGAGTCTCAGAGAGCAAATCGAACGGCTTCGGGAGTTGGAGGAACGCCCACCGAATCGTTCCCGTTGACGAGCGTGATGCAACGGCCGCTGAAGTCGGCCCATTTGATGGTGCCAGTGCTTCGGCCCCGACGGAAACCAGACGACAGTCCAACATCTCCCAGGCAGTGCCGGGCTCGCAGCTCGCCACAAGAGCCGCGTCATCGTGATCCAGCCGTCGCACGCTCCGTGATACGGAGAACGAGTAGCGTCGTTCCGAGATATTTCAGCAACCGCGGGCAGGTAGTCTTCAGCTTGGCAGCTGTCCGAGCTTCTTCTGCTGCAAACGGGTCTTGGCATGGAGGCCGACGCGCGTCGCTTTTAACGATCGTAGGCTTTCCAATTTTGGAGGATAGGCCGCCCGGCTTGCTGGTACGCTTGTCAACTCTTTGTCGCTGCGTTTGCGAGCTCCGTTTCGATCCCGGTGGCACAAGCCTTGGCGAATGAGTAATCCATGCTCGTGGATGCCACATTCTTCACGAATTCGCTGACGACGTTCTCTCTGGAGTAAGCGCTTGCCGCCCGGAATTTGGCGAGGGCGCCGTCTGCGGCTGTGAACTGAGCGACGCAAAGCGGTACCAGAACGGACATCCGGCCGCTGGTCTCCGCCGTGGTGCGCATGATCCTGGCGTTCTCCCCCGTGACCCAACCGCCCCACATAAATCCAATCGCCATGGTCGCCACCGCGCCGAACGCGATTCCTTGAAGGAAGCGGGTCCGTGCCTCGCCTTGCAAAATTGCAGGAAGTTTCATGAAGGTCGCCTTTCTTGAGCGCGCGCAGAGACGCACCTGCGACGCTGACGCGCTGTGATAAACACAATGTTATGATTGCGCCTTCCGATGGCACGTGAGCTGCTGCTACGACGACTGGCGGCGACTTCGGAAGTCGCTACTTCATTGGCAGCTTCGAGGTGAGCATTTTGCTGACCTGTACACGGACGCTATATGGCTAGCTCGATGGTGTAAAGGGCGTTCTGTTCTGCGGTGGGCTGCGCACGCAGATTGTTACTCGTGTCATGAACGCTACCGGTAGCGCTCTGCGTACGAACGGCGCACCATGGTTTCCTTGGGGTGATCCTTTACGCTGCGCCTCTGTTGACGGTGTGACTTGAAACGGCGCACGCGTTAGTCGAACGTCGCAAAATCCTGGGACGAACTGCCGGAGAGGAATTGCGGCGCTTATCGGATAAGGTCCTCGACGTTTGGCCCCGCTTTGCGAAGCAGGATGTGGCATGCCCGTCACCGCCGGTCAGCGCGACGGCCATCCCGACGAAACGCTCCTCCGCAGTGTGCAATTCGCGAAGAATAGTCATGGCCCGCTTGTCGCTCGTTCGCGGGAGCAACGTCACGGTATTGGCACCTGACATTTCGAGCATTAAAGCTACTGGTCTGCGGATCAATGCAAGCAAACCCGACCGGCACATGATCGGCGCGTGTAGCGGTGTTCCCCCTCACATAGGCGTAGCCATCCGCCTGTGAGAGCCGCGCCACGTCCAGCCTCCCACAACGTGGACACTCAAGATCTACAGTCCATTTGTCGCGCAGGGTCTCGCGCGTGGTCATTCGCGGCTTTTTGGGACGGAACCACGCGCCCCCAGCTGATCGGCCTGGCCAGAATCAATGAATTCCTGGGCCTGCGCCTTGGTGGCGAAGGTGATGAGTCCATTGCCGACGACACCACCCTCGAGGAGTTCGGCCACTGCGTATTTCCCTCCAATGGAGGGGCAAGTCGTCCAGCCGATGCGGTTTTTCATTCGTCGAGTATGCGCCGTGCCGGTCAACATACCAGCCCGAATCTCACCACAATCCGAACTGACCCATCGTCCAAGATTGAGGAATGAAGTCGGGTAGCTTGGCATCATCACCGATCCGATCTGGGCATTTCCGGTGACATAGAGACGCTACAGCGCTCCCGCCTTATCCGGGAGCAATTGCATTCGTAGGTACTTTTTCGATCAGCGCGAAGGTGACGAGATGATCCCCTGCCTCGTGCATTCCCGGCACATGTTGGGGCAAGGTAGAAATGGCACCCATGCCGCAAAGTAGAAATGACACCGCCGCCGCTCAAGCGAGGGGTATAGGGCGGGCTTGAATAGCGACGAGGGGGCCCTCAGCAGCCCTTTGTTCGATCCGCCGGAGGCGGTCGATTGGTCGGGACGCCCTTCGTCCCGAGGCCTCCCAGCGCGCCGCCGCGCGCAGGAGCGGTCAATGATCGAAGACCGCCGGAGGCGGCGGCCCAAAGGGCCGTCATTGACGGCTCCGAGCACGGTGGCATTTGCGGGTTGGGGCCGGGGCAGGAACTATGTTGCCTTAACCATGTGCCGAGCAGCCTGGCCACGGCGCCGGGGCGCTTTCTGACTGCGACCTTCATCGCGGAGTTGCTGCTGTTCGGCGATATACGCCAGCACTTCACCCAGCCGCTTGTTCTCAACGATTGCCGCCTGATCGACCTTCCGCAACTTGTCGAACGTGCGGTACGGCAGGTCGCGCCCCCGATGCCGCATCGCAAGCCGGCCGTCCGGGTAATCGACAATGGTAACGCGCTGACGGGCGAGCGGCCGCGTGATCTCGTTCTCTTCCAGCATGAATAGGATCTTGTCGTACTGCACTGTCAAATTGCCGGTTACCGTGCGTTCCTCCTTCCAGGCAAACACGTCGCTCAGCGGCATCAGATCTGCGGCTGGGCGATGCGCGTCCTGGTCCGACTTCGCAACCTTGCCGAAGCGGGCATTGTAGCTCGCCAGAAACCCCGGTAGAAACTCGTTACCGACCTCAATCGTCGCGATTCCCGCCAAGCGCAGTTCTTTGACCAGTCGGTCTTGCAGCGTCCCAAACGATCGCTCAACGCGGCCCTTGGCCTGGGGGCTGTTAGCGCAGATGATGTCGATGTTGAGCTCGTGCAGCGCGCGGCCGAACTGCGTCATGCCGTCACCACCTTCGGCCTCGCGGTTGTTAACGCGGAAGATGGCATGCTTGTCCGAATAAAAGGAGATCGGACGGCCATGGCGCTCCACATACGTCCGGGTCTCGCGCAGATAGTCCAGCGTTGATTCCGACGGCACGAACGCAGCGTGCATGATCCGACTGGTCGCGTCATCAATGTAGGCAATCAGCGAACATTCCGGGCCACGGTTCTCAAACCAGTAATGTCGCGAGCCATCAATCTGAATCAGTTCGCCAGTCCGCTCGCGCCGATGTCGTGGCTGATGTACGGAGGGCAGGCGGCGCTTGCGATCAATCCAAAGGTCTTCTTCGATCATCCACTGACGCAGCGTCTCGCGCGACACCCGGCAGGTACGCATACGACGAAGGCCGCCTGATTGACGCATGCGCGCGAGCACGGCGAGTTCTACGATGGCGTTGCGTGAAGGGTCAGGCGGCTTGCTGATTGGCGGACTTGCCGGCTTGGTGCAGGAGCTTCCATTCCCAGGGCAGCAGTTCGCGCAGACGCGAGGTGGGAAGATCAGCGATCCGGGCGAGGACGTCGGCGAGCCAAGCCTTGGGATCGACGTCGTTGAGGCGACAGGTCGTGATCATCGTCAGCATGATAGCTGCACGATCGGCGCCACGCTGGCTGCCAGCGAAGGTCCAGTTGCGCCTTCCCAAGGCAATGCCTCTCAATGCACGCTCAGCGCAATTGTTGGTCAAGCAGATCCTGCCATCGTCGAGGAAGCGGACGAAGTCGTCCCAGCGCTTAAGCATGTAGTTCATGGGCTTCAGGACCTCGGCGGAGCGCGAGAGGCTTTCTCGCTCGCGGAGCAGCCAGTCGTGCATGTCGTCGAGCAGCGGCTTGCTCCGCTCCTGGCGCACGGCACGCCGCTCGTCGGCGCTACGGCCGTTGATGGCGCGCTCGATCTCGAACAACGCATCCAGACGCCTGACCGCCTCCAGCGCGATCGGAGAGACCGGTTTGCCCTTGCCTTCCCGGGCGGCTTTCTCGATGTCAGCCAGCTCGAAGAATCCCCGCCGCGCATGGGCCAGGCAAAATGCCGGCGTGATCGGCATTGCTTTCCTTTTGGGTCGAACAACGGCTCGAAGCCGCCATAGCAATCCGCCTGCAGAATGCCGACGAAGGCGGCCAGATGCCTCTGAGGATTTTCGCCCCGTCGATTGCCCGAGGCATAATAGACCGCCGCCGGCGGCGCAGGCCCGGCGAACGGCCGGTCATCCCGCACATACGTCCAGATCCGGCCGGTCGTGCATTTGCCCTTCGCCAGGACGCGGATGGTGGTGTCGTCGCCATGAAGGCGCTCGGCCGCGAGCACATGACGCTCGATCAGCTGGAACAGCGGCATGACGGCGAAGGTTCCGTGGCCGACCTGGTCGGCCAGCGTCGACAGCGGCAGATCGATCCTCTCGGCCTTGAAGCGCACGCTCTGGCGGTTGAGCGGGATATGCATGCCGAATTTGTCGAACAAAATCGTCGCCAGCAATTGTGGGCCGATGAAGCCGCGGGGCGTCGCATGGAACGGTGCCGGCGGCTGGCTGATCTTCTCGCAATCGCGGCAGGTGAACTTCTCGCGTACCGTCTCGATGACCTTAAAGCGACGCGGAATCTCCTCCAGCGTCTTGGTCACATCCTCGCCGACCTTCGCCAGCCGCGATCCGCCGCAGCAGGCGCAGGTCGTTGGAGCCTTGATGACGACGCGCTCACGTTCGATGTCGTCCGGCCACGGTTTGCGCACCGGCCGCTTGCGCGTGAAGGCGCTCACGCTCTGGGTTTTTGCCGCGGCAGCCTGCGCAGCCAGCTCATTCTCGGTCGCCGTGGTGGCGAGTTCTTCGAGCTCCAATTCCAACTGCTCGAGTAGCCGCGCCGTGCGCTCGGAGCGCTGCCCGTGCAGTTCGCGTTTGAGCTTCTCGATCCGTAGCTCAAGATGAGCGATCAGCACCTCGCTGTCCGACAGCTCCGCCCGCGCGTTGGCGGCATCCGCGACTGCCACATCGCGTTCAGCCTGCAACGCCTCGCGCTCGGCCAGCAGCGCAAGGTAGGCGCTTGCGAGATCCGACGGAAGATCGTCCGGCTTCGATGTCATGAAGCCATTGAATCAGATCGAGCATCAGATTCAAACCCAAAACGATTATCCGACCCGCGTCGGGCGCTGGGTTTCTTGCGGATTGCGCCAATCGATCCCGGACAGCAGGTAGCTCAACTGCGCCAGCGAGATCGTTACCGCTTCACCGGCAACCGATGGCCAGATAAACTTTCCTCTCTCGAGTTTTTTTGTGAACAAGCAGGCTCCCTGACCATCGTGCCAGATCACCTTCACAAGATCGCTGCGGCGACTAAGCGGTTCTTTGTGCAGCACCTCCTGCACTTGGAGGGCCAGCGATGGAAAGCCTCTGCGCATATCCGTGTAGCCTGTAGCCAGCCACACTCGCACATTCCCTGGTACAGAAATCATCGGCGTCCAAGCACATCGAGGACCCGCGCCAACGCCTCCGGATCGACGTGCGCATCCACCCGGATGCACCGTCGGTTGCCGAGATCGATCTCTATCAATCCAGTACGCGCAGCTGCCGCCGAACGAACTCGGCCATCAACCGTAGGCAAAAGCTTCGGAGTTTCTTCAGCCGAGGCTGCTACGGCGGCGATCTGCACCGGCGTAAAAGATGGTGCAACTTGTTCCGATGTCCGTGCTTGGCGACGCCAGGTAAACACCAGGCTGGCCGCTACTCCGTTGCGCCGCGCAACCTCAGTTACCTTCGCGCCCGGTGCCAGCGTCTCCTCGACAATCCGTGCCTTGTCGTCCTGCGACCAACGCCGCCGCCGCTCGAGCCCGCCCAAAACCTCGACCCGCATCGCCTGATCACCTTAAAGCTAGACTTAAGGTCACACGCTTCGCGAATTACCACCCGTCACGCAAGACGGTCCTCGTCGGAGGCGTACCCCGGCAGTCATGGACCTCCCGCAGCTTCTCCACGGCCAATGTCGGACCGAAATCCGCATAACGCGCCTTCACCAGCGACATCGTCAGCTCGCGCACCGGCGCCGGCAGCCGGTTGTTGCTGGGCTTCCCACGACGCTTGGAGGCCAAGCTTGCCGCTCCATGCTCGCGTAGCGAACGGAGCAGTCGGAACACCTGTCGCCGTTGCAACTGAAGCACCGTGGCGGCTTCTGACACCTGCAATCGCCCGGCTTGTACCTCCATCAAAATATTGAGCCGCGAAAACTCCTTGTCGCTCATTGACACCACCACGATTGCCGTCCCCCGCAACTGCATTCCAACCGCGGAGTGCCATCTCAACTTTGCGGAGGGGTGTCATCTCTATATTGCGCTTACAGGCACAGCTTCGCGTATCACTGGTTATAAAAAAAGTCGGCCAAAGGCCGATGTCCGTCTTGATCCGTTTAGCGGGCGTAGCGAAAATTCAGAGCGGACGCCAGTAATGCCATAAACGGAAATAAAGTTGCCGATTGTGGTGGCGAAAACAGAGCGTGCTGACGCATCATTCGGCCGCCCGCAGCCGGTATCCAATGCCAGTTTCGGTGAGCACAATTTGTGGCCGTTCCGGATCAGCCTCGATCTTCTGCCGGAGTTGGCGGACATAGACGCGCAAATATTGCGCGTCGGTCAGCTCGTCCCAGAGCTCCCTAAGCAGGAAGCGATGGGTCAGCACCTTGCCCGCGTGCTGCACCAGCACCCGCAACAGATCATACTCCTTTGGCGACAGCTTAACGTCGCGATCCTCCACCTTGACGATCCGGCGGACGAGATCGACGGAAAGATTTCCGGTGCGAAACACGGGGCGTTCGCCCTGGATCTGAAGCTGGTGGCGCAGCGCGGCGCGCAAGCGGGCCAGAAGCTCATCCATGCCGAACGGTTTGGTCAGGTAATCGTCTGCGCCGAGATCGAGCGCCTGCACCTTGCCGAGCTCGTCCCCGCGGCTCGACAGCACCACAATCGGCACGCTTTCATTGCGGGCGCGAATGGTGCGCAGCAGCTCGTGGCCCTGGATGTCAGGCAGGCCCAGATCGAGAATGATCAGCGCGGGCCTCTCGCCAAGCTTCTCCAGCGCGGTCTTGCCATTCGATGCCTCCAGAACCTCGTAGCCCTGTGTCGTCAGCCCCATCCGCAGCAGCTTGCGGATCGGCGGCTCATCGTCGATGACCAGAACCTTGATCGGCGCGGCGCTCATGCTGCGGTATCCAATTGCCGGGTCTGCGCCGGAACAGGCAGACGGATGGTGAGAACCGCGCCGCTGCGGTCGCTGCGGTTGGCGGCCGAGATCGTGCCCCGCATCGCCTCGACGAAGCCGCGGGAGATGGCAAGGCCGAGCCCGGTGCCGGGACGGACATGGTCGCCCTTCTGCGCGCGATAGAACTTGTCGAACACGCTCTCGAGCTCACCGGGCGGAATGCCGCCGCCCTCGTCGGCAATCTGAAGCACAACCTGATCCCGCTCACGCTGGCTGCGGATCGAGATCGTCGTGTCGGGCGGCGAATATTTTGCGGCGTTGTCGAGCAGATTGAACAGCACCTGCTCGAACAGCACGGCATCGAGCTGAAGCATCGGCAGATCGGCAGCCAGCACCAGCTCCACCTTGTGCGCCGTCAATATCTTGCTCGCGCGCCGCAGCGCGCTGCCCACGATCTCGCTAAGATCGTGCAGCGCGGTGTTTGGCACGATGGCGCCGGATTCGAGCTTGGTCATGTCGAGCAGATTGGCGATGAAGCGGTTGAGCCGCTCGGATTCATCAATCACGGTCGCAAGCAGGTCGCGCTTTTCGGTCTCGGAGAGCGCTCCGGCAAGATCGCGCATGGCCGAGGCGGCGCCGAGCACGGAGGCGAGCGGCGTTTTGAGATCGTGCGAAATCGAGGTCAGCAGCGCCGAGCGCAACCGCTCGGATTCGACGGTGCGCTTGACCCGATCCATGTCCTCGACCAGCAGCACGCGCTCGATCGCGAGCGCGCCCTGGTTAAGCAGTGCATCGAGCAGCCGGCGCTGGTCCGGGTCCAGCAGCGGACCGGTGCGATCATTGTCAATACCGATGACGCCAATCGGACCGCGCCCGGTGCGCATCGGCAGGAACAACCGTTTGGCACCCGGCAGCGTGTCCGAGCCGCGCCCCGCCGGACGATCGTTGCTCCAGGCCCAGTTGGCGGCGGCAAGATCGGCCTGATCGAGATCGTCCTCTGGCGGATAGCCTGATTTCACCGTGAGCAGGCCCTCTTCCGGCAGCAGCAACACCACACGAACTTTCAGCATCAGCGCAGTCTGATATGCGCTCGCCCACAGCACGTCGTCTAGCGTTCCAGTGCCGGCGAGCTTGCGGCTGAAAGCATAGAGTTGCTCGGTCGTCCGGATTCGGCCGATCGCAGTATCAGCCTGGGTCCGGACCCGCCCCGCGACATTCGACACCACGAACGCAATCAGCATGAAGAAGACGAACGCCGCGATATTGGTCGGATCAGTGATGGTGAAGGTATAGACCGGCGGCAGGAAGAAGAAATTGTAGGCCAGGGATGCCGCGACGCTCGCAAGCAGCGACGGCCACAAACCGTAACGCACGGCGACTGTCACCACGGCGGTCAGGAACATCAGGTCGACGTTCTCAATGCCGAAATACGGCTTGATGGCCACGGCGGCAGCAAGGCCGAGCGCGGTGATCCCGAGTGCCTTGAGATAGGGCCGGACATCGAACGGGTCCGACCGCGCGACGGTCTGCACCGCCGTCTTCGGCGCCGGCTGCTCGACGACCTCGTCGCCGGGGATGACATGCACGCTGATATTGCCAGCGCGGCGCACCAGATCGTGCACGACCGACCCGCGTGTCATCTCGAACCAGCGCGAGCGCGTCGACTTGCCGATCACGATCTGGGTGACGTTGTTGCCTTGCGCGAAATTGAGGACGTCGTCGGCGATGCGCCGGCCGACGGCCGGAATGGTCAGCGCCTCGGCGCCGAGCGCCTCTGCGAGCCGCAGCGTATCGGCAAGGCGATCGCGTTCCCGATCCGACAGTTGCAGGGATCGCCGCGTCTCGATCGACAACGCGGTGAACGGCGCATGCAGCCGGTCGGCCAGCCGCTTGGTGTAGCGCACGAGCCCAGCCGCACGTGGATCCTCGCTGACGCAGACGAGGATGCGCTCGCCGGCGGCCCAAGGACCGGCGATCGCGTTCGCCTGCATGTGCGTGAGCAACTGCTCGTCGACCCGCTCCGCCGTGCGCCGCAACGCGAGCTCGCGCAACGCGGTCAGATTGCCCGGCGAGAAATAGTGCTCCAGCGCCCGCTCCGCCTGCTTGGGCACGTAGACCTTGCCCTCTTTCAGCCGCTGGATCAGATCGTCGGGCGTGAGATCGATCAGCTCGATCGCATCAGCGCGGTCGAAGATCCAGTCCGGAACCGTCTCGCGCACCCGCACATGGGTGATCTGGGCTACGACGTCGTTCAGGCTCTCGATGTGCTGAATGTTGACGGCGGTATAGACGTCGATGCCGTGGGACAGCAGTTCCTCGACGTCGAGATAACGCTTGGGATGGCGGCTGCCGGCCGCATTGGTGTGGGCGAGCTCGTCGACCAGAGCGATTTTCGGCCGCCGTGCGATCACGGCATCGAGGTCCAATTCCTCGACGATCTGGCCGCGGTAATCGAGCCGCTTGCGTGGGATCGCCTCCAGCCCGCGCACCAGCGCCTCGGTCTCGGCGCGGCCGTGGGTCTCGATGAATCCGACCACGACATCGACGCCGGCCTTGCGCTTGGCATGAGCGCTTTGCAGCATCTCATAGGTCTTGCCGACGCCGGGGGCAGCGCCGACGAAGATCTTCAGCTTGCCGGTCGCGCTTTCCTCCCGGTGCGCGGCCTCCAGCAGCGCTTCGGGAGACGGACGTTTTTCGGAATCGCGGCTCTCTCGGACCATCTCACCAATATAATCATCCCAAAGCCACGAGCCTACCGCTACTTCGCGGCCGTGCGGTCGAGCGCGAGGTTCAGCGCCAATACATTAACGCGGGGTTCGCCAAGCAGGCCGAGCAGACGGTCTTGCGTGGCGGAAGCCACGAGCCGTTTCACCGCCTCTTCCGGGATATTCCGCGCCTTGGCGACGCGCGGTACCTGGAATTGCGCGGCTTCCAGCGAGATGTCGGGGTCGAGGCCGCTGGCCGACGTCGTGACCAGGTCGACCGGCACGGCGGCTTTCGGGTTCTCACCCTTGAACTTGTCCACGTCTTCCTTCAGCCGGTCGGCCAGCGCCTTGCTGGTCGGGCCGAGGTTGGAGCCGCCCGAATTGACGGCGTTGTAGGGCGCGGCGACCGTCTTGGTCGAATCATTCGGGTCCGGCGCCAGCGTCGCCGAGAGGCGACCGTGGAAATATTTGTCGTCCCTGAACTCCTGCCCGATCAGAGCGGAGCCGACCACCTTGCCGTCCTTCTCGATCAGGCTGCCTTGCGCCTGGGCGGGGAAGATTGCGCCGGCAATCGCAGTCATCGCGAGCGGATAGGCCAGGCCCGTGATGGCGGTGAGTATCAACAACAGGATGATGGCGGGGCGGATTTCTCTGAGCATGATAGGTCTCCAATGTCTTCGTCATTGCGCGAGGCGCGCTGCGCGCCCCGCGACGACGATCAAGCCAGGTGCAAGGCGACAACGACGAGATCGATCGCCTTGATGCCGACGAAGGGAATAACGATGCCGCCGAGGCCGTAGACGAGCAGGTTACGCCGCAGCAGAGCACCGGCACCGACCGCGCGGTAGGCAACGCCCTTCAGCGCCAGCGGGATCAGGCCGATGATAACAAGTGCGTTGAAGATGATCGCCGACAGGATGGCGCTCTGCGGGCTCGACAGGTTCATGACGTTGAGCACGTTGAGCTGGGGGTAGAACGCCAGGAACATCGCCGGGATGATGGCAAAATACTTGGCGACATCGTTGGCGATCGAGAAGGTCGTCAGCGCACCGCGGGTCATCAGCAGCTGCTTGCCGATCTCGACCACCTCGATCAGCTTGGTCGGGTTGGAATCGAGGTCGACCATGTTGCCGGCCTCGCGGGCGGCCTGGGTGCCGGTGTTCATGGCGACACCGACGTCGGCCTGCGCGAGTGCCGGCGCGTCGTTGGTGCCGTCGCCGCACATGGCCACCAGCTTGCCCTTGGCCTGCTCGTCGCGGATCAGCTTGAGCTTGTCCTCGGGCGTCGCCTGCGCCAGGAAGTCGTCGACGCCGGCTTCCGCCGCGATCGCGGCAGCCGTCATCGGATTATCACCGGTAATCATGACGGTGCGGATACCCATACGGCGCAGCTCGGCAAAACGTTCGCGGATACCGCCCTTGACGATGTCCTTGAGCTGGATGACGCCGAGCAGCTTGCCGTCTCTCGCGACGGCCAACGGGGTGCCGCCCGCCTTCGATATCTCGTCAGCGATCGTCTGGACCTCGCGGCCAATGTCCGAGAGACCGGCGGGCTGGATGGCCCGAGCCGTGTTGCCGGAAGCTACCGTCAGCGGCGCGCCGCCGCCAACATAATTGAGCATCGCGTCGACCGCGCCCTTGCGCACCGACGAGCCGCCGGCGTCGACGCCGCTCATGCGGGTCTGCGCCGTGAACGGGATGAAGGTCGCGCCTAGTTCAGTCATGTCGCGGCCGCGGATGCCGTATTTTTCCTTCGCCAGAATGACGATCGAGCGGCCTTCCGGGGTCTCGTCGGCGAGCGAGGCGAGTTGGGCTGCGTCAGCCAGCTCCTGCTCGGTCACGCCGCGCACGGGGCAGAATGCTGTCGCCTGCCGGTTGCCGAGCGTGATCGTGCCGGTCTTGTCGAGCAGCAGCGTGTCGACGTCACCGGCGGCCTCGACCGCGCGGCCCGACATCGCCAGCACGTTGAAGCGCACCAGGCGATCCATGCCGGCGATGCCGATCGCCGACAACAGCGCGCCGATCGTGGTCGGAATGAGCGTCACGAACAGCGCGACCAGCACGACCACCGAGATCGAGCCGCCGGCATAGGCCGCATAGCTCGGAATGGTGACGGTAGCGAACACGAAGATGATGGTGAGACCGGCCAGCAGGATGTTGAGCGCGATCTCGTTCGGCGTCTTGGCGCGCTCGGCACCCTCGACCAGCCTGATCATGCGCTCGATGAAGGTCGAGCCCTGGGCTGCCGTAATGCGGACGCGGATCCAGTCGGACAGCACCTGCGTGCCGCCGGTCACCGCCGAACGGTCGCCACCGGATTCGCGGATCACGGGCGCGGATTCACCGGTGATGGCGGCTTCGTTGACGGAAGCCACGCCCTCGATCACCTCGCCGTCGGAGGGGATGGTGTCGCCGGCCTCGACCAGCACGATGTCGCCGACCTTCAGGCTGGTGCCCGGCACCAGTTCGAAGGCCTGGCCGGCGCCCGTCAGCAGCTTGGCCTGGCTGTCGGTGCGGGTCTTGCGCAGCGAGTCGGCCTGCGCCTTGCCGCGGCCTTCGGCGACCGCTTCGGCGAAGTTGGCGAACAGCACCGTGAACCAGAGCCAGAGGATGATCTGGAAGGTGAAGCCCAGGCCGGCACCTCCGGTGAGGAAATCGCGCAGAAAGATCACGGTGGTGAGCGCGGCCACGATCTCGACCACGAACATCACGGGATTCTTGATCATCAGCCGCGGGTCGAGCTTGGCGAAGGACGCGTGGATCGCGGGCAAGACGATCTTGGGATCGAGCATCGCCGAGACTGATGCGCGTTTTTGCAATTTCATCGTATCCATGGAGGTCACTCCAAATCCATCAGAAGATTGGCGCTTAGAACACTTGACCCGCGTTCATCGCGAGATGCTCGACGATCGGGCCGAGTGCGAGTGCCGGGAAGAAGGTCAGGCCGCCGATGATCAGGATCAGGCCGACGACGAGACCGACGAACAGCCCGCCGGTGGTCGGCAGTGTGCCCGCGGACGGCGGGACGGATTTCTTGGCGGCGAACGAGCCCGCAATCGCCATCGCCGGAGCGATCATGAAAAACCGGCCGACGAACATCGCGCTGGCAAGCGTGAGGTTGTAGAACAAGGTGTTGCCGGTCAGGCCCGCGAACGCCGAGCCGTTGTTGCCGGTCGCCGAGGTGAAGGCGTAGAGCACTTCGGTGAAGCCGTGCGGTCCGGCATTCGCCATCGAGGCGACCGCCGCCGGATAGACCACGCCGACCGCGGTCCAGCCGAGATACATCAGCGGCAGCACCAGGATCGCGAGCATCGCCATCTTGACCTCGCGCGCCTCGATCTTCTTGCCGACATATTCCGGCGTGCGGCCGACCATCAGGCCCGCCACGAAGATCGCGAGCACGACGAACAGGAGCATGCCGTAGAGACCGGCACCGACGCCGCCGATGATGATCTCGCCGAGTTGCATGTTGATCAGCGGGATCATGCCGCCGAGAGCGGTGAAGCTGTCATGCATGGCGTTGACGGCACCGCAGGACGCGGCCGTCGTAATCACGGCGAACAGCGACGACGCGACAATGCCGAAGCGGACCTCCTTGCCCTCCATGTTGCCGCCCGTGAGGCCGAGCGCATGCATGGTGGAGGTGCCGTTCGCCTCCGCCCAATAGGTCACGGCGACGCCGGCCAGGAACAGCACGCCCATCACGCCGAGGATCGCCCAACCCTGGCGCTGATCGCCGACCATGCGGCCGAACACATTGGTGAGTGCCGCGCCAAGCGCGAAGATCGACAGCATCTGCACGAAGTTCGACAGCGCGGTCGGATTCTCGAACGGATGCGCGGCGTTGGCGTTGAAGAAGCCCCCGCCATTGGTGCCGAGCATCTTGATCGCGACCTGCGAGGCGACCGGGCCGACCGCGATGGTCTGCTTGGCGCCTTCGAGCGTCGTCGCCTCGACATAATCGCCCAGCGTCTGCGGAATGCCCTGCGAGACGAGGAACAGCGTGTAGACGACGCAGATCGGTAGCAGCACGTAGAGCGTCGTGCGGGTGACGTCGACCCAGAAATTTCCGACCGTGCGGGCCGAGGCGCGCGAGAAGCCGCGGATCAGGGCGAGCGCGAGCGCGATGCCGGTTGCCGCGGACAGGAAGTTCTGGTGCGTCAGGCCGAGCATCTGCACGAGGTAGGAAATCGTGCTCTCGCCACCGTAGTTCTGCCAGTTGGTGTTGGTGATGAAGGAGATCGCGGTGTTGAAGGAGAGGTCCTCCGCGACCGCACCCTGGCCCGCCGGATTGAAGGGCAGCACGGCCTGCAGACGCATCACGCCGTAGATGATGAGGAAGCCACCGAGGTGAAACAGAAGCATGGCGACCGTGTAGGTCACCCAATGTTGCTCGCGCTTCTCGTCGACGCCGGAGAACCAGTAGATGCCGGTCTCGATCGGGCGCAACACCGGCGAGAGAAATGTTCGCTCGCCGTTGAAGACACGTGTCATATACCAGCCGAGCGGCTTGGTCAGCGCGACGACGATCGCGCAATAGAGAATGATCTGCAGCCAACCGATCACAGTCATGGTTTCAACCCTTCGGAACTTGTGCCCTGCGCAGAAGCAGCAGGAGCAGCGCAAACCGCGCAGCGTACGCCAGTAGCAATTCGAGAAGCAGCAGCACGGGTCAGAACCGCTCGGGCCGCAGCAGCGCGTAGGTGAGGTAGATCAGGAGGCCGAACGAGACGGCGCCAGCGAGCGCATAATCGAAGATCATGATCCGCTCCCTCACAGCCGTTCGCAGGCATAGGTGTAGCCGATCGCAAGGGCGAAGAAGGCGAAGCCCAGCGCCAGCATTAGAATGTCGGTCATGGAGATACTCCTCGTTGCGTCCCTATTTCAGGAGCAGCACTTTCTCGGGCCCGGCGAAGCTCGTGGAGAGAAGCGAAACGCATATCCACAGCACTAGTCGGGACTTTTGACACTCTGCTGAATTGCCACCAGAGGCATAAGCTTTCGAGGTGAGCGCAACCGCGAAGTTATAGGAATCTCATATAGACGGAAGGAGTGGTGCGGCGCCTCGGAGCACCAGCACGCGGCGAAAGTATTCTCCGATAATAGGAAAATTTTCGATTGCTCGCGTCGAAGATCTGTGACGGCCGTGAAAGCCCGGTGAGGTCGGCAATGGGTCAAAGGACTAAACCGCTCGCGCGGTAGGGCGCTACGGCAGGCGGGGCAGCCAACAGGATAGCGCAACGGGGCGTCCTGTCTTGAGATCGAGGGGTTCGACAACCTCACTCAAGACAGGAGCATCCCCAATGACCAAGCAGGCCATCAGCCCGTTGCGCCAGCGCATGATCGAAGACATGGCGATCCGCAAGTTCGCTCCGAAGACCCAACATGACTACGTGCAAAGGGTCAAGGATTTCGCGGCGTTCCTCGGCCGCTCGCCCGACCAGGCCCAGCCGGAGGACGTGCGCCGCTTTCGGCTTCATCTGGCGTCGATCGGCGCCCACGCGCCAAAGATCAACGCCACGGTCTCGGCGCTGCGCTTCTTCTTCAATGTGACGCTCGATCGGCCCGAGCTTGCCAAGCACCTGTCGTTCATGCACGAGCCGCGCAAGGTTCCGGTTGTGTTAAGCCCGGAAGAGGTTACGCGCTTTCTGGAGGCAGCGCCAAGCATCAAATACAAAGCTGCGCTCAGCGTCGCTTACGGTGCGGGACTGCGCGTCTCTGAGGTCGTTGCGTTGAAGGTGTCCGACATCGATTCCGAACGCATGATGTTGCGCGTCGAGCAGGGCAAAGGCCGCAAGGATCGCCACGCCATGCTGTCTCCGGTGCTGCTCGCGCTCTTGCGCGACTGGTATCGCATCGGCCGCCCGCAAGGCTGGCTGTTTCCGGGACTGAAGCCGGCCAGCCCGATGACGACACGCCAGCTCACGCGTGCCTGCCATGCTGCGGCGGACATGGCCGAGATTGCCAAGCGGGTGACGCCGCACACCTTGCGCCACAGCTTCGCGACCCACCTGCTCGAGCAGAACATCGATATCAGAGTGATTCAGGTCCTGCTGGGCCACGCTAAACTCGAGACGACGGCGCTCTACACCCGCGTCGCCACCAACACCATCCGCGAGGTCATGAGCCCGCTGGATCGCCTCACGCCGCTGACGTCCAAGAAGAATGAGTCCAGGGACACGCCACCGGCCTAAGCGGAAGGCACGTGGCGCGTCCAAGATTGGAGGTCGCGGACATCTTCCGCGGCCATGGTCCGGCGTGGCGTCAGGCCAACGCCGGCCATGTGAGCCTCCAGCAGTTGAAGGTGATGTCGGCGATCGAGCACTGCCGCACGGCGGAACTCGGCGGCCATGTCGCGCGCTGCGCGGATTGCGCCTATACGACCATCGCTTACAACTCTTGTCGCAACCGCCACTGCCCGAAGTGCCAAGGCGCCGCCGCGAAGCAATGGCTCGCCGAACGCGAAGCCGAGCTGTTGCCGGTGCCGTACTATCACATCGTGTTCACACTGCCGGCGGCCATCGCCGACATCGCCTACCAGAACAAGGCCGTCGTCTACGACCTGCTGTTCAAGGTCTCGGCCGAGACCATGCTGACGATTGCCGCCGACCCGAAGCATCTCGGTGCCAGGATCGGCATCACCTCCGTGCTGCACACCTGGGGCTCGGCACTGACCCATCACCCGCACGTGCACATGATCGTGCCGGGTGGCGGCATCTCACCAGATGGCCAGCGCTGGGTATCATGCCGACCGGGCTTCTTCCTTCCGGTGCGCGTGCTCTCCCACCTGTTCCGACGGCTGTTCCTGGAGAAGCTCATCGCGACCCACCGAGCCCGTCGCCTGAGTTTCTTCGGCGATTACGCGCATCTGGCTGACGCACAGTCCTTCGCAGCCCATCTCGCGCCGCTGCGTAAAGCCGAGTGGGTCGTCTACGCCAAGCGTCCATTCGGTGGCCCCGAGGCGGTGCTGGCCTATCTGTCACGCTATACTCATCGCGTTGCCATCGCCAACAGCCGCTTGATCGCCTTTGACGAACAGCTCGTCACCTTCAAATGGAAGGACTACCGCATCGAGGGCCGCGACCGATACAAGCAGATGACGCTCGCCATCGCCGAGTTCATCCGCCGCTTTCTCATCCACGTGCTGCCGAAGGGCTTGCACCGCATCCGCCACTACGGCCTCTTCGCCAAGAGTGCTTGCGCTGACAACGTCGCCCACGCGCGTGAACTGCTCGCCGTCGCAAGACCTGAAGGCCAGCCCACTGCCGCCGCCGATCCCGGCAAACCGAGTTGTCCATGCTGCGGCGGTCGCATGATCATAATCGAAGTCTTCGAGCGCGGTGCAATGCCACGGCATCGGCCGACAGCTCCAACGAACCACATCAGGATCGACACCTCATGACCGTGCCGCAATCCCGCAAATCCGCTCGCCGCGCTCGCTGGCCCTCGACCAGCCACGGCAGAGCGCGCCCAGATATCCACCAGCCGTCGCAAATCGTCGGACAACTTCTGGAGTTCAAGGCCATCCGCCGCGCATTCGTCAGCGACTTCACCGTCGTGCAACTCGTTGGGCCGACTCGATCCCAATCAACGAGTTCGCCCGCGGCGCTCAAAACCCCATAGCGCCTGCGGCCCGACCTTACATCCCTTACCCGCGGTTTCCTCCCTTGGAGGCTTTCGGACGCCGGCCGCCGAACACGCCGCGCCGTCCCTCATGCGGCCGGCATCCGAAACCCTTCACAGAAGCGACGGCAAGCTTGCAGCGGCCGGGCGTCCGCTTTCTCGCCAGGACCTGACCTCATTCGGATATGAGATGTTATGGAAGGCGACAGCGGTTTTGAAAGTGTTGCGTTTTTCATCAAAATCGCCCGATTTCCGGGCCAAAACGTTCCTGTTGAAAGGCGGTTTAAGCCGTTGCGATTGGCGAATCGCCCGCGGATGATTTCGGCAGTTCCATGCCACGTTCGGATCTCCGCAGTTGCCAACCACGAGTCTTCGATCAGCTCTGATACCGCCGGCGCTCACCGGCCGGCTTTGCCTCGACAAAGCAAACGTGCCTCGGTTCTGGTCCTCGATTTGGATGGACGTACTCAAGGGCTCGCTCGAGGACTCGACAAAGCGAGGTCATCTGGCTGCCGTAGCCCGGCTGTACGACGCAACTGAGCGCCAGTTGGGCTCGGACTGCCTGGACCGGCTGCTGGCCGACCTGGACTTCGATGCGATCGAGAACGTCTTGGTTGGCTTCTTGGCCCAGCTCCGCAACGAAGCAGCCATGGGCGGCGCCGACCGGTCGTCGACTTGGTACTCGGCGCTGACCTTCGTAACGGACGTCCTGCGGCACGGGGGTCCAGCGGCCGGGTCTCGGGCAGGCGACCTTGAGACACGATTGTTGCGGCTGGAGCGGCTGTACAGCCAGTTGAGCCCTGCCCCCACCACGGCCCCGCCTCCGATCCGAGCCCTTCCACCGGCCGTCATCGAGGACCTGTACGCGATCTTCGACCCTCATTCGGATCGCAACCCGTTCAAGTCCGAGGCGCTGCGGTGGCGCAATCTGCTGATCTTCATGCTGCTGCTGCGCCTTGGCCTTCGCCGCGGCGAGGCGGCGATCTTGGCTGCAAATGCGATCAAGGACGATACCGATCCGGCGACCGGAAACACGGTCATTTGGATCGACGTCGAGGGTGTGCCCGACGAGGATCCCAGGTACGAGCAGCCTGGTCTGAAGACAGTCCTTGCAAGGCGCCAGTTGCCGGTGCCCCAGGAGATCGCATTCCTGTCCGACGCGTACGTCCAAAACTATCGCGGCCGCACGCACCATCCATTCTTGCTCATGTCCCAGAAGCGGCTGCCGATCTCCTTGAGAGCCATGAACGAGGTCTTTGAAACGGCGACGGCCGCTCTGTCCGACCCGGCTCGCCGATCCCTCGAAAAACAGGGCTTGTCGGGTGTCTCGTGCCACGATCTTCGGCACACCTGCGCGGTGGTCCGTATGCGGCGCTATCAGGACGCCGGCGATGACGTCACGCGAGCTATGGAACGGCTTCGCCTGTTCTTCGGCTGGTCGCCGAAGTCCGACATGCCGCGGCTTTATGCGCGTGCCTACTTCGAGACCTCACTCGCGCAGGTCTGGGACGAGAAGTTTGACCGATTTGTCAATGCGTTGCGCCGATCTGTTGATGGGGGCGATGAATGACTGGTCGAGCGCTGGCCAAACCTGACTACGAGCCCGCGCTTGCGGAGATCATCCGCTTGCTGCCTTCGCTTCCGCCCATCGTTCGCTACCACGATGATTTTGCCGACGCGGTCCGCACGATCAGAGATTTTGCGACATCAACGGCCCTTCAGGTCGAGCTCGACGGCAAGCGCTTGAACATCAGCTTGGGCAGCTTCGGTTCGGTCACGACGGTGATTAAGCACGTTATTGTGGATTGGCTCTCGCGCCACGATCCGGAGACCGCTTTTAATTTTACAGGTCGCCTCGTCTCGTACATCCGAGACTGTGGCCTGGAATCCCTCAAGACGCTGATTTTGGCGCCGATCTTCGATGCTCGGTCGCATTGGAATGTTTTTGCCAAAGCGAAGTCGACCGGATCACAGGCCAGCGCGCTTCGGGCAATGCTTCACTCGCTTTGCAACCTCTCGATCGGCCACTGGAATCCCGCCAGTGCACCGCTCGTGCGCGCATTGAAGGGCCCTAAAACCGACTCGTTCCGCGTTGTCCGAACGGGAGAATGCTTCCTGCCGCTGGACCACCAGGCGGCGATCGTCGATCACCTGGACGAACTCGTGGGACGGCTGACAAGCTCCAGGGAGGCCGTCGAACATCGAGAGCTCCGCGATGCCTGCGTGCTGATCATAGCCTATCAGTATGCGTTCCGGCCCGGCCAGATCGCCCGGATCGAGCTCGCTGACGTTCGGGTCTTCTCTACCGGTGCCGTGCACGTGGCCGTCATCGCGGCCAAACAGCGCGACAAGAAGAAGCGTGTGCGGGTAACCCGTCGGATCAAGCGCGAATGGGCACCACTCTTCATTGAACTGCGCCGGCGGCGCGAACTCGGCATCCTCCCGTTCAATCCGGAAGCCCCCGACCGGCTACTGTTCAGGCTGCCGCCCTATCAGATTAGCGACATCCTGACGGGCCTTAATGAGGCACTCACGGGGGAGCCATGGACGCCGACTGATCTGCGCCACACGGCCGCGCAGCGCCTGGCAGATGCCGGCGTTGCCCACGTAGCGCTGTCCGAGTTCCTCGTGCACTCCGATTGGCGGACCGCGAACGTCTACTTCGACACCTCGCCGACGCAGGCTCAGCGCGTGAACCAGGCCCTGGCGATCTCGCCGATCTATGCCAATGTGGCGCGGATCGCCCGCACCCGGACGGTCGACAAGGAAATGCTTCTGCGGCTTCCGGCCGACCAACAGATTGGAGGCGTCCCTCACGGCATTCCCATCGCCGGGATCGGCGCCTGTGAGGCTGGGCAAAGCGCCTGCAACAAGAACCCGGTGCTGTCTTGCTATACGTGTCGCCGCTTCATGCCGTTGCGGGATACGGCCGTCCACGAGCAGGTGCTCCATGATCTGCGCCCCGTCGTCGTGGAGTTCGCCGCGGCTTCACGCAACAACGAGCAGTCGCCGGCCTTCGTCCAACTCCGGGGCACCCTCGATGGTGTCCGCCGGGTGGTCGAGAGCCTCAAGGTGGAAGATATCGAGCCATGAATGCCTCGTTCTCCGCCTTTGTCGCTTCGGCCAAGGTGCTCGCTGCCGGGCGTGGTCTGGTTTGGGATCTGCCGTGCGACGAAGCAGGCAAAATTGCCAAAGAAAGCCGCTGGGACCTGGCCGCGCTGGTCGGAATGGCCACGCCACCATCGATCCACGTAACGAACCTCGGCGTCATCGAGGGCGCCTTCAAGCGCCTCAATGAGGTCCGGCAGCAAATGGGCCAACCCGAGCTCAAGGCGGCGCCGATGAGTTCGGATTGGCGAGACTTCTACCTTGCCGTGATCGTCCATCAGCTCCTGGTGTTGAAGAATAAGCCCAACAGCACGATGGTGCACGCACGCTGGATCAGGCACTTGGCATCAGCTGCCGGCGAAACCCCGCCTTGGGCCGTCACGCCTGATCAAGTGCGCCAAGCCTATAACGCTGCCCTCCTCCTCGGTGAATCCGGCAAGAACGCGCTCAATTTTGAAATGACGATCCGGATGGTGCTGGACAATCACCATCTGGCTGACGTCCCTGCTCTGGCGCGGTTCTGCGTGCCGTTTGGCGCAGAGCAATCGCGTCAAGGCCACGAGCGCGCGCGGCGTGAGCGCAAGCGCACGGGCCACGCTTACCGCACCGACCGACTTCGGCGGACCTTGTCGGAACGCAAGTCCGCCGCAAAACTTCCCGAAGAACAGGCGTTCTGGGAGATGGTCCGAATCATCTTCACCGAGAAGCCCCGAACCTTCTCTGATGCCATCCGCTTCGCGATCCTCAAGATCGGCGTGATAACCGGACTCCGTGTCGGCGAGATTGCGATGCTCCCGTCCGACTGCATCAGGTGGCGTGAATACGTCGACGCCGACGGCCAATCCGCGGGCAACAAGGGCGGCACGTCAAGATCGCTGATGTTGCGGTATTTTGCGGAAAAGCAGGTTGAGGACGAGACCGCCGACGGTGTGTGTCTGTACGAAACCGCGCAGCACGTCCCACCGATGTTCGAAGAGCTGGTTCTGGAGACGCTCGCGACGGTCGACAGGTTGACCAAGCCCATGCGGGAGCGGCTGCGTCTCCAGGCCGAAACTGGGCGTTTGATCCCGGAATATCAGCGTGAGGCGCTGGTGCCGGCCCATGAGATGTTCACGCGGATCAGCGGCAACTTGGTGTTCTCGAAGGCTAAGGTGCCGGAGGAATTAGAGGCGCGATACCGGGACACCTTGGACCCGAACGTGTTCGACGATATCCGCGCTCTCCAACTCTCTAGCGGCGCCGAGCTCCACCAAACATCGGTCTTCTGGTTGGCGCCACGAAAAGCCGGCTTGATCGCTGTCCGGAATGGCGCAGGCGAGGAGATTGTCGATCGCATCGACTGGCGAAGTGCATACCTGCGCGTTGGCGAGGTCGAGGACTATCTGCGCAAAGTTAGCCCTACCCGGCGGCCAGAATTGACGCCGGCAACTCTCGCCGACGGGACGCGAATTTATCCGCACGAAATGATGTTCCTGATGCCGGTGAGAAACCTCATCGAGAGCCGGAACGAAGGCTTATTGGATGTAACGCGCTACTTCGCAGCCGGCCGGATCTCTGCACGTGACCTCCATGGGACATTGAGCAACACCCGGCCGGAATCGATCTTCCTAAGGTACAGCACCGGAAAAGATCGAGAGCTCAGCCTCATCCCGCACGCCCTGCGTCACCTTCAGAACACGGAGCTGTTCCGGCTTGGCGTTGCCGATACCATCATCACCAAGCGCTTCAATCGGCGCAGCGTCGCCCAGAGCTACGAGTATGACCATCGGAGCCTGCTCGAGGACCTCACGAACATTGATGTCCCGGAGGCCGCTAGTGAAGCTCTGAGTGGCAACGCACGGCAGGTCTACCATTTGATCCTTGGCAACAAGGTCAGCGGCCCGATTATCGACGAGTTCCGCCGCATCCAGCGCGAGCAGGGAGACCAGGTTGCCTTCGAATATCTGAACGCCGAGGCAGACGGCATGCACGTCACGCCGTACGGGTTCTGCGTGAACAGCTTCGCCGTCGACCCCTGCCCCAAGCACCTCGAATGCTTCAATGGCTGCAAGCATCTGGCCCGATCCGACGTGGCGGAGGAGCGGGAAAGGCTAGAAAGCCTGCGCGATCGCATGGCGTCGGTGATCAGGACCCTAGAGAGCCTTCCCGAGCAGCAACGCTCGATTGGCTGGCGCAATCAGCTGGTGCATGCGCGAACCCGCCTGACCAACATCTTTGCGGCCATCGAAGCCCGGCCGGGTGAAAAGCCGTTCCCCGATGGGCCGGATCTGTACGAACCGGCCGACAGACGGCGTGGCACGACAGTTCTCGACACCGTGACCCTGTTGCAGGATGAAACATGACCCGGAAACTTGCCTTCCTTGAAGAAGCCCTCGAGGCGATGCTCGTGGACGACGAGACGATCACCGCGCGGGCTGTGATCCGCCGGATGGGTGGCGTGCTCAAGCATGCGACCGACATCACGCGCGCCGAGGACCGCAAGGCGCTGGTTGCCAATTACGCGCAGCGGCAGGAGGCAATCCGTGCAGCCGTCGAGCGGTCGACCAAGCTGTCCAGGAGCGAACTCGAACGGCAGCTCACTCTGAAAAACGCCGAGATCGAGCGCCTGCGCGGCGAAAAGGAGCTCCTGATCGCCTCGCACCGGGCGATGATCCTCTCGACGGCCGAGATGGGCGGCTTCAGCACCTGGAAAAAGTTCTTCGAAAAATATCAGGCCGCGATCGACGCGCTGGATGGAATGGGTGCCCTACCCAAGGCCGAGGTCGTGCCCCATCCGAGTCCGAGGCTGTCCTGATGGCACGGGGCACCGGAAAAAGCGGCGTCGAAGTCGCCCAGGAAAACGTCGACGCGCTTATCGAATACCTTGATCAGCACAAGGGTAAGCCCCTGCCTCGCTATGGTGTCGAGCTGAATCGCAGCGCGATCGCCAAAGCGTGTGGCTTCGATGGCAAAGTCTTCCAGACCAATCCGCGGTGCTCGCTCCTTTTGGAGGAAGCAGACGCCGCCGACCGGAAGGCGCACCTCACCCGTTTGGAGCAAGCCGAGGTGGTGCGCGAGATGAAAGCCAAAGTGGACGGCGATCGCGCTGAGCTCGAGGCGCAGAACCTGCGCCTGATGGCCGAAAACGCGTCTCTTCAGCGGGAAAACGAACGATGGCGTCGTCTGAACACCCTAATGACCCTGACAGGAAAGCTCCCCTGAAGATGTCTGGTAGTCTGGTCCTCGGAGCCGCTCCGTCGCAGCCCCGAAAAGCCATAGCGAGCGGCTCGCAGTGAACGAGGCGCAGGGACCCGCGCCGGTACGGCGTGGGTGGCCGCAGTGAACGGAGAGACGAGCGCTATGGCAGGGGCTGAGAAGCGACGGAGTGGCTCTGGGGACCAGACGGAGGGCCTGGTCCTTGGTGAGCTACCCGAGCAAAAATGCCCGCCATCGTTCGAGATGAGCGTGACCTCCATGCACCGGAGCGGTTATGGCGACATGATCCTGATTGGTCGAGATCCGACAGGAGCGCTGCGGAGAGCCGTCGTCCCGGGGCGGGTCGTCCCACGGGATCCCTCGGTCGGGGAATGGTGGCGGCTCACCGGCATCGTGCGCGTCCACCCCGCCTACGAAGAGCAGCTTCACGTTCACCTCGCGCTGCCGCTCATGCCGCGAGGCCGGGCGCTGGTCCGATACCTCGCCACCGACAAGCGCTTTATCGGAGTTGGCTGGGCGACCGCGGAAAAGCTCTGGGCTGCCCTGGGCGAGGAGATCTACGGGATCATACAGTCCCGCGACCTCGGTCGGCTTGCAGCTGTCGTGGGCGCCGATAAGGCTGTGTCCATCACGGACGGTTTTGGCCTTCTTGCCGTTGAGATCGAGGTCTTCCGATGGCTCGATCGATACGGCGTGTCCCCTCGGGTCGCTGGCACGGCAGCAAGCCTTTGGGGCCTGCAGGCCATCGAACGTATCAAGGCCGATCCCTACGCGCTGTCGCTGCTTGAGCCGTGGCCGGAAGTAGATGCTCGCGCACTGCGCCTTGGGTTGGCGCTTGACGATCCGCGGCGCCTGTGTGCGGCGGTCGAGGAAGCTCTCGCCATCCGCTTCCGCCAGGGTCACATGGCCGCGCCAGCGGCTGTGGTGAACCTGATGGTGGAGCGCCTCACCGCGCCCTTGCGGAGCAAGGCCGGCACCGCTCTCGAAATTGCGCTCGGGAACGGTCGGGTGGTCTCGCTCCACGACGGCCTGGTGCAATCCCGAGCCTGTCAGTTCATGGAAAGCGAGGTCACACGCCTCTTCGGCGAACGACTTCGTCGGAGTCGGGAAATTGTCGACGCTACATCGGTCGTCCAAGCGATCGAACAGGTCGAAGCTGATACCGGATACCAGTTGACGGCATTGCAGCGCGAAGCCGTCTTTATGGCGACGTCGAGTGGACTCGGCGTCATCACAGGCAGTGCTGGTACGGGCAAGACTACGGTCGTCAGGGCCATTCTCCGCGCCTCAGAAGCGCGCCGTGGCGCTCTCCCCACGGCGGATCAGGACGGGTACGAATACCCCCAGGTGGCTTTGGCGGGACGCGCCGTGCGCCGTATTGCGGAGGCCACTGGCAAGGAGGCAACCACGATCGCCCGCTTCCTCCATCAGCTCGAGGGAGGCCGACGTCTTCGGCGAGGACTGATGATCTTCGACGAAGCCTCGATGCTGGACACGCCCTCGGTCTATCGCATCCTCTCGCAGATCCCATCCGAGGTCGACCTCGTCTTCATTGGCGATCCAGCACAGCTGCCGCCGATCGGTCCGGGTCTGTTGTTCCAGTCGATGGTCGCGGCCGAAGCTATCCCGCAGGTCGCACTCGACGTCATCCACCGTCAGGCGGACCAGACCGGCATCCCGGGCGTCGCGGCCATGATCCGCGCAGGCTCGGTCCCCGCGTTCCGCACGTTCAACCCGAGCGCACCGTTGGCGCCGGGCGTGTTCATCGTCCAGGCCGGACCCGACGACATCGCTACGAAGACCATCGGCGTCTTCCGGTCGATGTGCGGTCCTGCTCCTGCGCCAGGCCGAGCCGAGCGCCTGCACGAACTCGACGTGCAGATCCTAGCTCAGACGAAGAACGGCCCGGCGGGAGCCAAGGTGCTCAACCAGCGCATCGAGGCGGAATACATGGCGCGGCAAATGCCGATCTCGGATTGGGGACTAAGGGTCGGATCAAAGGTCATTTGGCTCAAGAACGACTACCGCAAGTCCCCTCTTCGGGATGCTTCTGGCAGCCCGAAACTCGACCCGCTCACCAATGAACCGACCTTCGCCGGCTTCATGAACGGAGCGATCGGCTTCATACGGCGTCCAGACCGGGATGGTGCTTGGGTCAGCTTCGATGACGGCACCGAGGATACGATTGGGGCGGTCGACCTTGAGAAACTCACCCATGGCTGGGCGATTAGCGTCCACAAGGCGCAGGGCTCAGCGTTCCGACGCGTAATCCTGCCGATCACTCGGTCGAGGCTGCTGGATCGGACGATGATCTATACAGCCGTGACCAGAGCGATCGAGACGGTCGTCCTCGTAGGAGAGCCGGATGTAATCGGCGAGGCCATCCGGACAGCACCGAAGGCTGTCCACCGCGCAACAGGACTTCGACTGGAGGGTCTGCTGGACGAGCAACAGGTGGGGTCCGAGAGCTGTCTCGATTGAACTTATCTGCGCTCGCGTGTTGCGTTCCTGGCTTCTGAACGCCGCAACAAAGGCAGGTTTTGGATGCTGCAACGCCCATCGTTGGCGGGTGATGGGCTCAGATCCTCAAAAAAGGGGTCGGATCTACTCACTCACCCAGCTACGGAACCGAAACCGCATACTCTGGAATAAGTGGGCCTGCGGCCTACCCAATGCCCCCCGAGATAGGCAGTGCTTAATTGGCCAACACTTTGCCGATAAAGGCGAGCTGTCCCTGCTTGCTGATGAGGCGCTGTTGGCAAAAATCACAGCAGTCTGCCGTTTGCATCCGCACTCCACGTTCGGCAAATACAAATTCTAACAGCCATGTTGAGAGACTTCTGCGCGTGGTTCGCGACGAGTCGGTGAAGTATCCTACGAGAGCCTCGCGGAAACATCCATTCTTCGTGACCAAGCGTGCCATTTGATCAATCTGAGCGGCCTTATGGTTCGAGGCGATCAACGCATCAGCCGGGGACAATTGCGCGTTTCCTACCGCCCGATCGGCCATAAAACGCAATAGACCAATATCGCGTCGCGCATCAGCGCGATCATGCAGAAGCACTGCGGCCGAGGCTTTGCCGTCGCGACCAGCGCGCCCGAACTCTTGCAAATAGTCCTCTATCGAAGATGGGTGCTGCCAGTGCACCACTAGACGAACATTCTTGATATCAAGGCCCATTCCGAACGCGCTCGTGCAGATGATCCGGTTGAGCTCTGGTCGGCTCTCGCCCGAAAACCTCTTCAAGAGCTGCTCCCGCTTCCAGGCGTCGCCCAGCTGTGAATGATAGAAAGCCGTTTCAAGTCTCTGTTCTCGCAGATATTTTTGGAGCGCCTCCCCAATTTTACGTGTTGGAACGAATATCATCATTTTGCCACCGCTTGGCACTCGGGCGCGACACAGCTGCGCGATAGCTTCAGAACGTTCGTGAGCGTCATCCAGGGACCACGCACTGAGGGCTGATCTGGTCGGCTAAGAATATCTCGCGGAATGGTTTGTCGCGAGGTCACAATGTCCAAGGATAGTCGTAAGGATAGCGATAAGGATAGGCATACGTCTATCCTTGAAGACGGCGCCGACACGCTGCAGCGCATCGAGATCATCACGGGGACGGGCCGGCGTCGGCGCTGGTCGACCGACGCGAAGGCGGCGATTGTTGCGGAGAGTTTTGCGCCGGGGGCGAGCGTGTCCGCGGTGGCGCGGCGGCACGATATCAGTCCAAGCCTGTTGTTTCTCTGGCGTCGCCAGGCAACGCAGGCGCAAGTCGCGGGGCGCGGGGACAGAGGCATGCTACCTGGCTTTGTGCCGGCCGCGATCATCGGCTGCGGGAGCAAATTGCCGAGTGGGGAGCAGGCGGCGATCGAGATCGAGGTCGGCGCGGTTCGGATCCGTGTCAGGGGGACAATCGACCGGCGGGCACTGTGCGAGGTGCTGGCGGCAGTCGGGGCGATTGGTCGATGATCGGGCTTCGATCTGGGTTGTCGATCTGGATTGCGACGCAGCCGGTCGATTTCCGCCGCGGCATGGACTCGTTGGCGATGCTGGTGAGCGAGGCCTTTGGAGCCGATCCGTTCGACGGCGGACTTTATGTCTTCCGCTCCAAGCGCCGAGATCGCGTGAAGATCCTGACCTGGGATGGGAGCGGCCTTGTCCTTTACTACAAAAGAATCGAGGGACAGTTCACCTGGCCGCCGATCAAGGAGGCGTCATGCCGCTATCTCATGCTCAGCTCTCGGTGCTGCTCGATGGCTCGGACTGGAAGCGTCTGCCGATGCGAGTTGTGGATCAGCCAGCACGAGCTGGTTGATCCTTATTAGAAGTCGTTCGTCACTCATGCGGAGTTGTTGTAGAAACACTCTGCATGAGTGATTTGCCTTTCGATCCAGCATTGCTCCGTCAAACCGTGATAGTGCTATCGTCACGGCTTGCGGCGTTGTCGGCGGAATGCAGCTCGCTTTCGGCCGAGCGTGATGCGGCAATCGCCCAACGCGACGCTGCGATCCAGGAGAACGACAAGCTCCTGATGATCCTGTCCCAGTACAAGCGCACGATCTTCGGTCCCCGCTCCGAGACACTGGATCTCGGACAGCTGTCTCTCTTCACCATCACGGCACAGGCGGTTCGTGCCGCCGCCAACGACGACGTGACCGGAGGCAGGCTGCCCGACGGAGCGGAGGACCGTGGAAAGCGACCGGCGCGACGCAACCGTGGGAAGCTTCCGGAGCATTTGCCGCGCATCGATGTCGTGATCGATATGGAGAGCCAGATCTGCCCCTGCTGCGGCGAGCAGCTGCACAAGATCGGGGAGACCGTCAAGGAAGCCTTCGACGTCATTCCGATGCAGTACCGGGTCAAGCGCATTGTGCGCCCGCGGTACGGCTGCCGGGGATGCCGCCAGGGTGTCCTGCAGGCACCCGCGCCGGCCCAGGCGATCGACGGTGGGATGGTGACGGAAGCGTTGCTGGCCCACATCGCGGTGATGAAATACGGGTACCAGCTGCCGCTGTATCGCCAGGAACAGATGTTTGCCGCCCAAGGCATCACGCTCGACCGGCAAACGCTGGCCTCGTGGATGGGCCGCGCCGCCTGGTGGCTGAAGCCGCTTCACACGTTGTTGCGCGACACAGTGATGTCCTACCCGCGGCTGTTTGCCGACGAGACGCCGCTGCCGGTTCTCGATCCCGGCCGTGGCCGGACTAAAGTCTGCCAGTTCTGGGCGATCGCCACCGATGACCGTCCGTGGGGTGGCCCGGCGCCGCCGGCGGTGGTCTACATGTTTGCCGAGGATCGCAAGGCGATCCGCGCCAAGCAGCTGTTCGGGGACTACCACGGCATCCTGCAGGTCGACGGCTATGCCGCCTACAAGGGCCTGATCAAGAACGGCGGCCATCTGGTGCAGCTCGCGTTCTGCTTTGCGCATGCGCGGCGGAAGTTCTGGGACGTTCACGTCGCGACGAAGTCGCCGATTGCCGCGGAAGCGCTGCAACGGATCGCGATGTTCTACGCCATTGAGGATCGCATCCGCGGTCTGCCAGCGGCGCATCGGGCTGCGGTGCGGCAAACCGACACCAAGCCGCTGATCGAGGACTTCAAACCCTGGCTCGAAGCGCGACTGCTGGAAGTCTCGAAGAAGTCCGGTCTGGGCAAAGCCATCCGCTACACCCTCAACCATTGGGACGGCCTGACGCGCTTCATCGATGACGGACGCATCGAAATAGACAGCAATACGGTCGAGCGCAGCATCAAGCCGATAGGCCTGGGAAAGAAGAACTACTTGTTCGCCGGCAATGAAGGCGGCGGCGAGACATGGGCCATTCTCGCCTCGCTCATCAACTCGGCAAAGCTGCAAGACATCGACCCGCGGCACTATCTGACCGATGTTCTCGAGCGCATCGTCTCTGGACGCACCAAGATCAATCAGCTGAACACGCTGCTGCCGTGGAATTGGAAGGCCGAACGCGACGGTTCGGAGGCAAAGCTCGCCGCTTGATCAGTTCGACGGCAAGGCGTCAGGAACTTCCTGCGCATCGCTGGCGTCGTCGTAGATCTCTTCGCGGATCACGCGCAGCGTCACCTCGTGCAGATACACTTGCAGCGCACCATCCAGCTCGGTGAACTCCGGCAGCAGGACTCGATCGACGAAGCCTCGTGATGCACGGACCATCACCGTGTTGCGTCGCTGCCGGTGATAACGAAACGGCCGCAGCCCATATCGGCGGCAAAGCGCCAGAAAAAGATGCCGAGACCATTGGTCGGGAAGTGAGAATTGCTGTTCGATCGCTGGATCGTGGCGAGCGAGTTCCTCGACCCTAGCTCGCACCCGCTGCAGCGCGGCTTCCGCCGCAAGGCGCTCACCAGCAGTTCCGGCACCTGCGAACAAGGCCTCGATCTTCCGAAGCTTCTCGCGCAGCTGCGACTCGCTGGTCATTCTGATCTCGTTACCCGCTCCGAACCAGGGTCACCCCATCACCGCGCGCCGGCGGCGTCAATCATCCCGACCGCGCTATCCAAAGCATTCCGCGCAAGTCAAGCCCGGGCACCGGTGATACTATCGTGACGCTCACGAACGTTCGTCGACTGGCACGCTCCACCGACAAAGCGCGATATTGGGCCGATCGACGCCACGCACGAACACTTGTGCGTTGGGGATTCCGAGGGAGGCCAGGATTCGCTCTTGCATTTCTCGACCAGCGGTCGCGGTGAAAGCCAAAACAGGAGGCGAACCTAAGGCCTCGCGGACCTCCCTGAGGCGCCCATATTCAGGCCTAAAATCTCGACCCCACTGGTCAACACAATGAGCTTCATCGACGACTAGGAAAGCTGGGCGTATCGACCTAAGAAGCCGTTGCTCGTTGGGATTCCGAACAAAGAACCGCTCCGGGGCCAAGTAGAGCAATTTGAGATAGTGGCTCGATAGCAACTGATAACGAAGACGTTTTCGTCTCGGTCGAGGTCACCGTTGATGAAGCTAGATGGGATTTTCCGCCTCAGTAGCGACGAGACCTGCTCACCCATCAACGCCTTGAGTGGGGAGACGACGACACTAACTCCTCGCTGGAGCACGGCGGGCATTTGGAAGCATAACGTTTTGCCAAAGCCCGTCGGACTGACCACCAAGAGCGATCGACCCGACAAAGCGGCTTGCACGACAGGCAACTGCCCATCCCGAAAACGATCCAAACCAAACAGCCTGAGCGCCGGGCCGAAGTTCTGACTTTGCTCAGACACCTTACCTTCGAAGTCAAGCCATCGGGCAAGGCGGACTGCCCAACGTTCAATGGTGCGGCGAGCAAGTCCGGCGGCGAGCTTTGGGTGATAAGCCGCATGACAACCGTCGCACAGCGTGATCAAATTAGATGGATCATCCCTTCCTCCTGCCGACCGTGGAAGAAGATGATGGACGTCAGCCTCGGCTCGACTGCACTTCGTTTTGCATTCGACACACTTGAACTGGTCGCGTCGTAGGACGCCCTCTCTCAAGATGCGCCAATCCGCTCCGACCGCGTCTGTCACGCTGATATGCTCTCGAATAACCCATTGTAATCCCGTTGACTCAGATTTAGCCCTAGCTGGCTACTAGGGTCAAACCTTAGCCGGCGTGCCTCGCCGCCCATCTAAAATCCACCCTCGCCTCCCTAAAAGACGCCTGCCTCAACGATTCTGCGTCGCTATCCTAGGCGCCTAGAACGTCGTTCCTCGAGCACGCTGGTCGTTACTGAGTGGCTACAAGGCTTAGGAGATCAGGCGCTTCGAACGGTCTTGAGGAATCGACCACCCCCCACCCCGCCAATTGGCCTCGCCGTCCCTCCCGGAAGTCGAGCTCATCCAAGTGGGCTTTTTGTTTTTATTTCCGAACTTTTTGCGTGCGAACCAGGGAGACCGGTCCTGAGATCCCCCTTCTAGGCTTTTGACTACCCCTCCCCTGTCAACCTGAATGTCAACCACGTCAACCTTGTCAACCTAACTTTTCCGTACCTTCGGCTAGCTCGGCGGCGCGGTGCGAATTACCCGCGGTCGTCCCAAACGCCGGAAGGACCCGCCACTTGTGTGGAGTGCGCAAGAGGCGGAGATGATGCTCCGCGTTCAATTGCCGACCCTGCGCTGCGGTAACAAATCCGAACAGCGGGACGAGCGAACAATAAGCTTGTCGAATGTTCGGTGGTGAAGGTTTGTTGCGGAGGACATAGGCGAGCTATCCCGGTGCATTCGCATCGAGATGCTTCCCACGTCCTCAGCGATCAATGCTCGGCGGAGCCAGGCCCGTCGCTCTCGGACCCTGCACTGCCGATGGCAGACGTGCAGGTCGCGTCTACTTACGGCGCCGCTCATCGCGCCGGCAGCCACCCTCACGCTCGAGGCCGGGTATACCTTGGCTGCATCCCACGGTAGGTATCATCGTCGACGCCGCCGCCGTTAACCGACCAGCACCAACGAACTCACACGAGATTCACTGAATCTTGGCGCTCTTGAGCGTTGCCAAAAGATCCGCGAACCTTTCTCTCATCCGCGCACGATGCGCCTCATCGAATTCCGCTAGAGGCTCAGCCCTCAGCAGCGTACGTAGCTGAACGACCCGGCTCTGAACTTTGTGCACTTCCTCGAGGGCGATCCGACGCCATATCGTCGGGTCTGGGCGCCATTGGGTGACATACGCCCGCCCATCCGGTCCGAGTCCAACTTCACCCCTGAGCCACCTGCGATATGATGAGGACAGGGACCAAATCGGCACGTCTTCTAAGGTATCGAAATAATCCTCTCCGCTCGCCTCAACTCCAAGCTCATTTTGGGGTGAAGACGGTCGTCCAAGCATCATCCTTGCGATGATTGCGAGCAGGTCTGAGCGAAATCGGTCATTCTTCTTCGCGGTATGGTCACAAAGCTGCTGGAGGTCGACCACGTAATTCTCAATCGCTTCCCTTTCCAGGCGGCTCAAGAGCGAGCTGCGGGGCAAGGTTGGAAGGTTCTGATGGAACTTCCCGTCCTTTTCCGATCGCTGCTCGACCATTTTGACTAAGCCGAGCCGCAAGGCGACCCATCCCGGCAAGGACGGCATCCGAGGTAGTTCCCGTACGTCTGGCAGCACTAGCTGCTCCGGAATGACAATTGAATCCATGCTGTCTTTCCAATGCGTTCAGAATCCAATTCCGCCAGGTTGCCGACCAATCGCGCTTCATTGCGCCGGCACCGGACTTGGCGGTCCAATAGTTTGTGAACTTCTCGGCTTCCATGAGCGTGCGTTCGTTGGTGAGACCGCGCTCTATGGCGAATCGAAAGTCATCTGAAGCCGGAAACCAGTTCGGAGGCAGGCGGCAACCGCGAGCTTGCTTTTGTTTTCGACTAGGCTGCACTCGCCTGCTGGCCCGCTCGAGTGCAGCAACGAATTGTACTGCACCCTCGATCGAGCCCCCGCGCTCGAAGTACGCCTCGAGCTCTTGTGCAATCGGCGTCAATGCCGGAGCGGAGCTTCCGGCTGTGAAGCGGTCGGCATCTTCAGGATCGGTTATCATGGTCTGCGGTGTATGGATCGCCTACCCTGCCCGACGGTGCCCCTCAGTCCATTCCACAAGATCTTGGCGCCGATACCGAACGGCGCGTCCCAGCTTAATGAACGAAGGACCAGTGCCGATCCGCCGCCAGGCCTGCAAAGTTCGAAAGGAGATCGAGAGCAAGCGCGCGGCCTGCTTCTCATTCATCAGGGCGATGTCGCCGGCTTCAGCTGCAGTCATCAGAACCTCCAGAGCGCGATCGAATACGTCGTCTCAGCGCGAGGAGTAATCGGGCAGGAGTACCGGAGCCAATCCACTTCACGTCCAAATTGGCCAGTTCGGTACGCGGGGGCGTCCGGATTGGCGAATCCAGTATCGTCAACGCACGTTGCCAGCCTCTATCAGCGCTTCACGAAGCCGGTCGGAAATAGTCTTCGCAGCGAGCGGCTTGCACTTGGGAAACTGATTCGTCCTAGCCTGATTGACGGCGACCTCAATTTTTCTTGCCGTGTTCAGCACCTGTCGCTCTAAGTTTGGAAACCGTTCCCAGAACTCGAGCGCAATCGCCAGGATCAGCTTCCGCTGGGCGGAGCCCGTTTCTTTCCTGGCCTTCCAACCCTTCGCCCTGTTATTCCTTGATTTCTCGCCGTCAATCGCCAGCTCGTTCAGTTCTCCCGCCGCGGAGTGGAGGTGGTAGACGTACATCGCCCGGAATATATCGCTCAGCTCGTCATCGTTGAATTTCGCGTGCAGCCGGGTGATCGCGTGCAAAAGCTCGGCCGCGAGGCGATCTACCGTCAAAGGCTTGGTCGAGTCTTGTGCGATGCCGAACCAGAGGTCTTCGTCGGCCACTGTCCCGTGCTCGTCAGGATCATATCCCCAGTCGCGCTCGATCGGAATGACATCCGTTTTATCCGTAGGCAATTCCTTTGCATCCAAGTGAGCGCGTAGCCGATCAGCAAGAGCCGCTAACGCTTCCTTACCGTTGGGCCGGAATATTCGCTTATGCAACGTGGGCTTGGTGTCCCGAACATCGATATCTCTCAGGAAACCTCTGCTCCTGTAGCTGACGATCACCTCACCGTCTTCTTCCAAATGGGAAAGCTCTTTCACCTCGTCGAGGGGAATTTCATTCTCCTTTCCCGTTGGCATGTCCGTCCTCTCCGTGATTCGCGTGATAAGTCGCAATTAAGAGCATGTAGTCGTCGCCAATACAGCAAATTCGCCAATCATCCACGGCGACTGAATGCGATGAGACACGTTTGAGGCCCACCAACTGCGGAAACTCAAAAACGGCCTAGCACGCGCTCACGGTCGAATGCACTTTGCCGGACATGCAGTCAGAGGCAGATCATCGCAATCGGGACGATTTGGCAGAAGTGGCAGCCATTTTGGCAGCCGGCCTTCTGCGTGTTCTCGACCGGAAGTCCAGTCCGAATTTTGCTGGTCCCTCAAATTCTCTGCTCGACTGTACCGGTTCGTCTGGGGGTGATGTGGCCCGAAAGCCCGAGGAAGTTGCCCCGTGAAAGAGTCCATTTTGTCGCAGTTGGCGGCCCTGAAAGGCGCCTCTGCCCCCGTCTTGAAGGCCCGCTGGCGCGAGCTTTTCGATACAGAGCCCCCCGCCTATAACCGCCGTTTCCTGGAGAGCCGGCTGGCCTACCGCATTCAGGAATTGGCCTATGGCGGCCTGAGCCGGGAAACGACTGAACGCCTCAAGGCCATGGACAAACAATATGCGGACCAGAAGCCCGCGGACCGCAAGGCAAGACCTCTTCTGCGCCCCGTCGCCGGGACGAAGCTAATCCGCGAATGGGAAGGCGTGGAGCACTGCGTCACCGTTCGCCATGACGATTTCGAATATCTCGGCCGCCCCTATAAGTCTCTGTCCTCAGTTGCCCGCCAGATCACCGGCACCCGGTGGAACGGCTGGGTCTTTTTCGGCCTCAAGAATTCGGCTGGACAATGACCCCCCGCCGACCGCAAAAGCGCCCAGCTAGTCCCTTCGCCAGCGCCTTTGAACAAGCGGGCTCGGCCCGCTTTGCAACTCGTAAGGTTCGCTGCGCTGTCTATACCCGGAAGTCGAGCGAGGAAGGCCTCGACATGGACTTCAACTCGCTGGATGCCCAGCGAGAGTCCTGTGAGGCCTACATCGTCAGCCAGCGAGCGGAGGGGTGGACGGCTGTTTCCGATCGCTACGACGATGGCGGCTTCTCGGGCGGCACCCTTGACCGCCCCGCCCTGCAACGCCTCATCGCCGCAGTTCAGGCTCGCAAGATCGACGTCATCATCGTCTACAAGATAGACCGCCTTTCGCGGTCGATGCTCGACTTCCTCAACCTTGTCGAACTGTTTGAACGCCATGGGGTGACGTTTGTCTCAGTTACCCAATCTTTCAACACCAAGGATGCCATGGGCCGCATGGCGCTCAACATCTTGGTGACATTCGCTCAGTTCGAGCGCGAGCTGATTGGTGAGCGGATCCGCGATAAGGTGGCAGCCTCTCGCAAGCGCGGCAAATGGATGGGTGGCTGGACTCCCCTTGGCTACGAAGTCAGGGACCGCAAATTGCTGGTTCACCAGGGCGATGCCGAGCGGGTTAGGGCCATTTTCCGGCGCTTCGTGCAGCTTAAGTCTGCAACCCTTCTGGCGCGCGAACTTATCGCTGCCAACCAGCGCACAAGGTACGGTCACCTGCTAGACAAGACCCTGCTGTATAGAATCCTCCGTAACCGTGTTTATCTCGGCGAGGCCGTTCACAAAGGCACCTGCTACCCGGGCGAACACGAGGCAATCATCGATCAGAAGCTCTGGGATCAAGCGCACAGCATTTTGAAGGAAAGTCCCCGCAAGCGCGCCAACAACAGTCGGGCGCAAACGCCAGCTTTGTTGAAAGGCCTGCTGTTCGGCCCGGATGGCGCGGCGATGTCGCCGACCCACACGCGAAAATCAGGCCGCCTTTATCGCTACTACATCAGCCAGACCGCCATGAAACAGGGTAGATCAGATTGCCCGGTCAAGCTGGTGCCCGCGGCGGAGCTCGAGCGCATCATCATCGACCAAGTTCGTCGGCTACTGCAAACCCCTGAAGTTATCGTCCAGACCTGGCGCTCGCTGCGAAAGCAGGCCGCTGAGGTCAGTGAAAGCGAAGTGCGAAGCGCGCTGGTCGGCTTTGACGAACTCTGGGGTGAGTTATTCCCGGCCGAACAGGCCCGCATTGTTCAGTTGCTGGTCGAACGCATCGACATCGCCGAACGGGTGGACATCACCTTGAAGGTCCAGGGCCTGACCTCGCTGTCCACGGAATTACAACCACAGCCCTTCCAGCAGGCCGCCGAATGAACCGTCCGACCACCCTCACCCTCGGCCCTATCGGCAGACCAAAGCTCAGCCGCGATGGCCGGACAATAGTGGTGAGCATCCCGATTTCATTCCGACGATCGGGTGGGCGCAAGCGCGTCGTTACGCCCGCAAATGCAGAAACCTGGGTACCGCCGAAGCCTCAGGTCGACAACACATTGGTCAAGGCCGTGGTGAGGGCCCATCGTTGGCGCTCCATGCTCGAGTCGAACCTGTTCAGTTCAGTGCGAGAGCTTGCCAAGGCGGAGAAGATCAACGAGTCCTATCTTTGCCGCGTGCTCCGGCTGACTCTGCTTTCGCCGACAATAACCGAGGCCATCCTGAACGGCCTGCAGCCCACTGCGCTCGAGCTGACGCAGCTTTTGAAATCGATCCCCGCCGAATGGGACGAGCAAGAAGCCATGTTCCGCCAGCCAAAGCATTAGGCCTACCTGTTCCTGAGAGGACAGGTAGAGACCCTGTTAGAAGGATGCGACTACGGGCGCGGATTCGCTGATCGAAAGTTATGGAATTTTCGAACGTCCACCAGGGCTTCGCACCTCTGATGTTATGGCACTTTTGCCAAGTCGATGACCTTAAGGCTATGAGCCGCTTCCTTTTGGAATTCGGCACTGAAATAAGCGATTTGATAAAGTCATGTACGATTATGCGCCTTTGGGGCCAGACAATTGAACCCCCTTGAAAGCTTCCGTTTGCTCCAAGGCCGCGCTGCGACGATCCCCCAGATCAATGAGAGCGTCGAGAATTTTGAGGAGCGATTGAGCATCATCAACCCCCAAAGGGAAGTTCCAATCGGCTTGACGTTGAACGATGGCGGCCAGTTTTGCCGCCAAAACGGTCCCGGACCATCCCTCCTCCGAGTAGTCGATGTCCCCGAGCGCGGCGTTCAGCTGGCTGCCAAAAGCTGAAATAGGGAATGCTTTTCCGGCTCGCTTATGGAGCTCGATATACCGGCCCATGACGAACTGCGACCAGCCGGTACTGCGAACCACCCGATTGATAATGGGCATAACGGTCGCAATTTCCGACCAGTTGCCGTTCGCAAAACGCGCGGCACCAGGGCAGTCATCTTCGACATTTACAAAGAGGAGAGCCTTGATCAATTCCGGCATGGAATAGCCGTGAACCTCTCCCGCGCGCCAGCCGTTCGGCTGGAAGACCCGGTCGTTGATCAGCCGCGTCACACAATCATCCAGTAACGTAATCGTATTAGCTGGGATAACGGCGGCGTCAAAGACATGCCGGCGTACTGTTTTGTCTGCAAAGCTGGCCAAGACCGAAAGCGCCTCTTCTTCTTCGATCAAGAATGGCCCGATAAGGGAATTGCGAGCGGCGTCCAGTGTGACGAGGGGCGCAGTCCTCGCCAACACATCACCGAATTCGGCGCTCCATTCGTGCAAGTCGGAACGCCGGTCATCGTTCCGATCTTTCTTCGATTTGGCGCGCCATGAGGGGACAAGGCTTTCCTTGGTCCACGCAACGAGATCAAAAAGCATCGCCTCCATGTGAGGGCGATAGGACTCAGAAACTAACCAGCTTTCCAGAGGCATTTTTGCGAACAACTTTGCCGCTGTCTGCGAGTCAAAGTACGGATCGGGCATGTGCCAATAATCTTCTGGCATGCCCCGGCCCCGATGCGTTCCTCCCTTGGCCCAAGCGGGCGGGAGTTTTGGCATCGGACCCGGCGCTTTTTCCTTGAGTGCGGCCAGCGCGCTTGCAAGGGCGTCAGCGCGCTCTTTTTCGTTTGCGGAATGATCCCAGCCCTCATTTTTGAACTCACCGCTGTGAACGACACACAGGCGCATGGCGAGCTGAAAGGCTATCCAGCGAACAAGCTCGTCCTCGTCGTTAAACAGCGCTTCGAATGCGAGCTCGCTGACGACGTTCAGCGGGTGAAGTGTGAGCTTTGCGAGCCGCTCGACGCTATCCGCACGGGGCGCGTCGCTGCGCCGGTCGTGAAACAGGGCGATCACAAGCCGCCGCTTGGGATGCCAAGGAACAATCGAACCGCCGTAAGTTTCAGGGTTGTCGGTCATGGCTTCGGTTCGGGCCAGAATTTCCCATGCCCAACCTCGCTCCGAGCTATCGGCGGCACTGAACCGGATGACGCATGCGGCAACACTCGACGCAACCGATGGGAGCGACGATGCCATGTCGTCCTTGCCATCGAAAGAAGAATTTGTATCGATGCTCTTGACGTGAGCAACAGCGGCGTCAAGGGTTATCCCCTCTTGGAGCGTGCTCTTTGAGATAGATTCGTTGGCCCAGCCGACAATTCTCAACCCTTGGAGCGCTTTCGTACTTCTCTCGAGTCTCTTTTCCTGCACGGGCGTGAGCGGTTTTGGACGTTCGTACATGATCGCAACGCGATCCTCGTCGTAGGCGCTCTGTTTGTAGTTGGCGCGGTCACCGAGGCCTGCCCAGCCTTCGGCCTCCTCCTTCAGGTGATCCGTGCAGCTTTGATCAGCCTTATCCTCTTCGTTCTCGTACGGGAGTTCGTTGGGGAATTCGGCGAGTGCATCCTTGAATTTATCGCGGAGAGTCGCATCCTTGTTCAACGCAAAGAACATCGCGAATTCGATGATGTTGCGGTTGCGGTATTCGCGGGCGTCCAAGTAGGTTTTCGCCGCAGCCTTTTCGCCGTGCAAGCGCGACAGAAAACCATAGCCGAGTATATCGATATTCTTCGACGATTCCTGCGCGTGTCGCGCGCGGTCGTAGGCCCAAATGCGCTGACAAGTTGCCAACGCCATGGTCGTTTCCGTAGTTTCCCATGATTCAAGCGCGAGATTGAGAGCGATTCCGAGAACACCGAGACACTTATTGCCCTCAACAATGTCCTTAATGACGTCGCTGACTGGCCTGCCGCCTTCGGCCTGCTTGAATGCCCAATAGGTCAGCGCGAGAAACGCGCATTCCAATGCCATGGGCGCTAGCTGGCCTTGGCCCCAGCTGTACAAGCGCCAATCGCCCCAAAATTCCTGTTCGCCCCAAGGGAACGTGATGGTGACAGGAAGCGGCGTCCCCAACTCGCGCCGCCGGATTTCGCGAACCTGTTTCCAGCCTTCGGTTGCGTGATTGGAAAGATTGCGGATAAGCCGCAGCGCCACGTCGGGCTTGTGTTCAAAGAGGCTTTTGAATGGTTCGTGGAGCGCGGATGGCGGGTGAAAGAAGTTGTTGTGACGTTCGATACCGATGTCGTCTACATCATAGCGGTCTTCCCCCATGGGGAAGTGGATATGGTCTAGCATGCGCTGCTGGCTTTGCGTGCGTTCCGCTTCCGGCACGGCACGAACTTCAGCAAGGCGTTTGTAATAATTTTCGCGCTCTTGCCGCTTTCGCCTGTATTCGTCGAGCGGCAATTCCTCCATGAGCTGGGCTTCAGCGAGATCAGCCAGCAGATCGGGATCGACCTGCGACATAATCGGCGAGAACGCGATCAAATCGTCGAAGTCATCGCGGCGACGGTCCTTGTCGGCGATGGCGCGGTTGAAGATCCCTTTCGCAAACTCAGGATAGCTTGCGGCGGAGCGCAACAGGATTGAACGCAGGGCCGTACCAACTTGTGAACCTTCGTTGCGGCTGGCTCTGTTAACGCTACCGCTGTCTTCTGAGTCGCGCAGCCTTCCTTGTTCCAACCGGGTGAGCCAGTCATTCGCCAATGTGAGAATGGCCTTCGAGCGCGCGTTCCTGATGCTGGAAAAAACGTTTTGCCAGACGCCGAAGACTTCGATGATTTTCGGAATCAGCCGGACCGGAAAGGCCGCCGCCTCCGCGACGATCCAATCAATCAAGCGGCCCCATGCTTTAAAATCTGAAGGCCAGCCCAGTATGTCAGCGACAGCGATATTGTCGACGCCCTCGACCGGGGAGCGAATCTGACCGAGAAAGATCGGGCTCGGAATGGTGTGCTGCGCCTGAAACCAGACCAGAACTTTTTCGAGCAACGCGTAATCGTCGGCTTTCAAAAGCTCCAAAAACTCTTCCTTCGCGCCGTCGAACGCCGGAGTGAACGGTATTGCCGTGAGCCATTCGCGCCGCCACTGACGCCGCAGGTTCTTTTTCTCCAGCAAACGGTAGCCTTGCGTCCACATGCCTTTTTCGGTCAGCGCTTTTTGGGCCATCAAGCTGACGACGCGCCCGAGCAAAGGTGGCTCGCCCGCGTCTTCAATCGCCCTCAACCAATCGTCGCCCATATCGATCAGTAAACGAAGGAACGCCCATTCGAAGAAGATATCATGCGCGAAAGCGAGCAAAGAACCGCCGCGCTCGTCGCGGACAATGTGATCGCCCTTCAGGGCCGCAATGTGCGCGTGCGTGGCGTCCTTGAGGTCTCTTGCCCGAATGCTCTTCCCGAGTCTTCCAACGCCATGCTCTGCAATATCGATTAGGGCGCGCTGCCGTTGAGGGATAGTGTCCGCCAAGGCGTCATGGCCCGCGCGTTTCCACCATGCATCAATGAGATCAACCTCGGTCTGCGGCACTGTTCCTTCTGGAATGGAATGGGCCAACACGGCCGCGAAAAACGGACGCCGCGCGACGCTTTGCACATTATCGTTGCCGAACAAGAGGTCTTTGAGCTGTGGCTTAGATTCTGCGAGCTGTTTAGCTTCCTCGTCCGTGAACGGCCCTACCATTACATCCCCGATGCCGGTCTTTGCGTACAGCGCCGTCGGGAACCACGCGCGAAACGCTTCCAGGCCTTGGTCGCGCGAGCTTACCAACACCTTCCACTGGCTAAGACTTGGCTCGCTTGAGATCTTGTTGACGAGATCGGTGATGACGCCTTGGTGATCTGGTCGGACACGATCGATACCGTCGATGAAGAGGACCGGCGTTCCGGTCGATCCGATCTCCTGCAACAGCGAGACGGCGTCCGTGTTCGACACTCCAAGTCCGGTTGCGAACGCGTGCCAGTTGCTAGCATCAATCCGATCGTTCTTAACAAAGAGCACTGGACCCACGCTCGCGGCATTTTGCGCGAAACGCTTCAGGGCGGCGGACTTGCCGCAGCCCGGTAGGCCACCGATAGAGACGACGCGATGCTTTTCCAGTTTTTCGGCGATGTCGATTTGCGGGCTCTCGCGCTCCACATGAAAGCCATCCACATCGTCCTGGACAACTTTCAGCGAGTCCAGCGAATAGCCGTGAAGGCGCTTCACGTCGTCCGCGAAGAAGGGCACGACCTTGAGTTTAACCACGCTGCGGAGCTGTTCGAGCACACAGCGCGGTTCCACCGTTTTCCCGTCGCAGCGCCGTCGCGCGCGATGCGGCACAAGCGGTCAAAAAGCAAGAGGTCGACGCCGTCTTTGTTCTCCACGACGAGTTCCTCCAGGCGATTGACGATTTCGATGCGCAATGCGCCGCCTTCTTCCAAGCCGCCGAGCTGCATCGCAGTGAAGTTCTGATAGAACGCTAATTCCTCATCGTCGTTCGTTGCGCCTAGTACTGGCCGAAGGTCATTCCGCAATGCCGTTTCGGCAACCGCTGCAGAGCCTGACGCCGTGAACCGGGCGGCGAATTCGGAGCCGGTCGGGCTGTCCTTGGCCCAATCAATGACGCGCTTGAGAGTTCGCATGGCATCCGGCGTAACGAACTCGACAATGAAGCCGCAAAGATCAGTGCCTTTGGTGAACGACGACAGGGTTTGCGTCTTGGTCGCGGCCTCGATGATGGCGCGGAAATCCTTATTGGATGGGGCACCGCTAATCGTGAGGGAGCGTTTGATTTGAAGCCCGAGGGTCCGGGCCTTGCTGGCATCGTCGAACGTAACGACAAGGTCATCCATTGGATTACCTTGGCCGCGCTGTTGGACGGCAACGCTGGTAACAATGCCGGATTGGCCAGCGGCGCGCTCATGCCGCAGGAGATGCGTGAGATAATAGGCGACGACGGTGTCTTCATACGTGAAGCCCGCGCCGCCGGCCAACTCGGTAGCAGCTGGTTTCTGTTCGAGTTTGTCGGTCAAGGCGTTCCGCCCGAGGTCGATTTTCGAGAAGGTTTTTTGGGCGCGCGAGCGATGCGGCGCGGCGCTGGGCTCAATTTAGGCGACATTTCGGTCGCGACAAGGGAATTGGTGGCGGTGGTTGGATTTGAACCAACGCCTTCAGAGTTGAGAGCCTGTCGAGTTGTGAGCGATGGGGTGCCGTTGCTCAGGGGTGTCACCAATCATCAATTCAGAGATTTCCGCATGCAAACGAGAGTTATTGTTTTCTGAGGCTCGGAGAGCCTCGTGGGTTCAGCGGCAAAAAAGCTGAGAGTCAAATTCCGGAGACCTTAGAAAATGAGAGAAGCTCTCTTTCCGGAGCCATACCTCGAATCGTGACCGTAAGCCACGGGTAGCAATACCTTCCACAGGTCCGAAAGGGACAGAAAAGCGCGAGGGCGACGATGAGGGTGGTGGGGATCTCGCTAGTGCGTCATCCGGGCCGCTGCAGTGATCGGACTGGTCTCTGCCAATAGTGAATTTTGTCGGAGTTGGCTAAAGACTTGCCGCCATTTCCCCCGAGAGATTAGGAGTGCGGGAGCTTGGAGACAAGTTGCACGCGCCCTTCCGAATTCAGGGCTTGCGAGGCGGAGGTTGTAAACTATCGCAAACTAGACTGGGTGCCTGCGGCGGAACGTATAGAACTGCGGATTCCGGTTGTTTATGTTGGTTGAGCGAGAGGGATTCAAACCGCCGCGCAGCCAAGCCTTTGATTTACCCAGAAATGCCGTACTAGACCGATTTTGCGGGTTCAAAGATTCGGAGAAAATTCGGTTCTCCGGATGCATTCGGGCCCTTGTCGGAGGACCGCTGGGAGTTCTCCGTGCGCGGGAATGCAAGAAAACAGCCGAGTTTCTGGCCTTTCTGCAGCTCCAAGTACGAGATCGTTTTTGAGCGGCCCGAGACATAGGTGACAGAACGTACCGGACACATGGGTTACACTTTCCGCTTTTGTTCTGCGGGAGGTGTGGATGCCGTGGAAAGTGAGTTCGGTAATGGAAGAGCGCCTGCGCTTTGTCGCCCGGCTTCTGGATGGGGAAGCCATGACCGAGGTCTGTCGCGAGTTCGGCATCTCCCGCAAGACCGGCTATAAGATTTTCGACCGCTACAAGGAGCAAGGGCTTGGCGCGTTGAGCGACCGCTCCAGGCGGCCCATACGCTACGCCAATCAGCTCCCGCAACAGGTCGAGACCCTGATTGTCCAGCTCAAGGCCGAGAAGCCGCACTGGGGCGCCCGCAAGATCCGCGAACTGCTGGTACGCCGGCTCGATGGCGACATCAGGGTTCCCGCCAAAAGCACCATTCATGCGGTGCTCGACCGCCACGGTCTGGTCAAGCGCAGCAGCGGGCCGCGCCACCATGCGCACGGCACGCCGCTGTCGCAGGGCACGCTCCCCAATGATCTGTGGTGCGCCGACTTCAAGGGTGAGTTCAAGCTCGGCAATGGCCGATACTGCTATCCACTGACCGTTACCGACCATGCCTCGCGCTTTCTGCTGCTCTGCGAAGCGCTGGACTCAACGCGCGAAGACGCTGCCCTCACAGCCTTTGAGCAGCTGTTCCGCGAGCGCGGCCTGCCGTTTGCCATCCGCTCCGACAATGGCGTCCCCTTTGCCAGTCCCAATGCTTTGTTCAATCTCTCGAAGCTGTCAGTGTGGTGGCTCCGGCTCGGCATTGCGATCGAGCGCATTAAGCCAGGCCATCCGCAGCAGAACGGCCGTCATGAGCGCATGCATCTCACGCTCAAAAGGGAAGCCACCAGACCGCCGGGGTTCAACAGCCTCCAGCAGCAGGATCGCTTTGATAGCTTCCGGCACGAGTTCAATGAGGAACGCCCTCACGAAGCTCTCGATATGAAGCGTCCCGCAGACCTCTACACAGCTTCAGCACGCCGCTACGATGGCCTGCCCGAACTGACCTATCCCTTCCACGATCGAGACGTCGTCATCACATCCTGTGGGCGCCTTTGCCTGCACCGCAAGAAAATCAATATCTCCGTCGTGCTGGCCGGCCAAAAGCTCGGCATCAAGGAGGTCGACGACGGCATTTGGCTCGTCAGCTTCATGCACTACGATCTGGGCTACTTCGACCTGGAGCAAAAGACCTTGCAGCCCCTCGACAACCCATTCGGCCCAAAGCCCGTCACCGATGTCTCCGGTACGACATCCTCGCTTTGACCGAGAGGCAGTCTTGCTCATTCTTGGCACGGCAGCCCTTGGCTCGGCCGCGCTGAGCGGTCAACCCCCGCAGCCCGCAGGGGCGCGCCTTTGGCGCGCGGGGTTGACGGCGAACGCGCGTGCCGAGCAACAATGCGGCTGTGCCATGAATGCTTGGAGTGAGTGACCCTGCAACCCCTCGACAACCCGTTCGGCACGAGGTTGTCACCCATGTCTTAGGTACGACCTGTTACCTATGTGTCCGGGCTGGACATTTTGCCGGATGGCGGAGAGAGTGGGATTCGAACCCACGGTACGGTTTCCCGCACACACGCTTTCCAAGCGTGCGCCTTAAGCCACTCGGCCATCTCTCCGGAGCGCCCTCTCTTGAAGGGGCGCCGACGATTTTGCAAGTGATCGCGGGGATATAAGGCGATTTTTCCGCAACTTATTGTATTTACAAGACAATATCTGGTCCGATACGTGCCTTGACCCACCTGTCGGCTGAACCACGGGCGGGTTTGGCGCGACGATTCAGCGGAAGCCGCCAAACATCAACGGGGACGCCATGACCATCTGCAAGACCATCGCCGCCCTTGGCCTGATTTCGGCCCTCGGCTCCGCACTCGCCGCCCCGGCCCTGGCGCAGGTCTGCACCCGGCAAGGCGTCGATGTCAGCTGCGACGACGGGCGGCGCGGGGTGCTGTCGGGGAATGCCATCATCTGGCCGGACGGCACGCGCTCGAGCTCGACGCCGCATCAGAGCGTGATCATCGGCAACAAGAGCTCGGTGCATGTCGGGCCCGGCGTGTTCGTCGGCCAGGGCAAAGGCGTGGTGCCGCTGGACGATCCCAACGCGCCGAACAAGCGGCAATGCGCGATCCTGGATGGCGTGTCGTATTGTTATTGAAGCCGCGGGTCCACCTCGCCCCGCTTGCGGGGAGAGGCCGGATTGCATCGAAGATACAATCCGGGTGAGGGGGACTCTCCGCGAACGACCCTCTCCCCGTAAGAACTAGGGGAGGGAGAAGAACTAAATCAACCGCACCCCTGATATCGCCGACCTCAGCCAGCGCAGCGCCTGCGGCGGCTGGGCTGCGAGTGGGGCGACGGCGGCTTTTTCGGTGCGACACTTCTCGAGCCCGGCAACGAAATCGGCGGACCATTGCTGGATGGTGTGGCCGCGCAGCTTCTTCATCATTGCGTCCCAGCGCATCTTCCGCTCGGTGAGCGGCATGGCGGCGGCGATCGCGACTGCGCGGGCCATACCGTCGATGTCGTGCGGATTGACCAGCAGTGCGGCGTCGAGCTCGTTGGCCGCGCCGGCGAATTTCGACAGCACCAGCACGCCGGGATCGGCCGGGTTTTGCGCGGCGACATATTCCTTGGCGACGAGGTTCATGCCGTCATGCAGCGGCGTCACCACGCCGATCTGCGCGGCGCGGTAGAGTCCCGCGAGCACGGCCTGGCTGAAGCCTTTGTTCAAATAGCGGATCGGCGTCCAGTCGACCTCGCCGTGGCGGCCGTTGACGTCGGAGACGAGGCGCGCGACCTCGTTCTGGAGATTGCCATACGCCTCGATGCCGCCGCGCGAGGGGTTGGCGATCTGGAGCAGCGAGACGCTGCGCGCAAACTGCGGGTGCTCGGTCCAGAGCCGGTCGAACGCGCTGATGCGATTGACGAGACCCTTCGAATAGTCGAGCCGGTCGACGCCGATCGCGAGCCGCTCGCCGTTGAGGCTGCGGCGCAGGCGCGACACGTCAGGATGCGAGGCCGATTTCGCGGCGTAGGCAGCGAACTTCTCCGCATCGATGCCGATCGGAAACACTTCGCAGCGCGTGCGCCCATGCTGCGAGATCGCAATGCCGTCCTCGATGGCGAGCCCGAGTTCGCCACCGACATAACCGAGGAAGTTCTGGCGATCCTCCTCGGTCTGGAAGCCGAGCAGATCGTAGGCCAGCATCGCCGTGATCAGCTCACGATGGTTGGGCACGCCCTGGATCACCGCGGCGACGGGCCATGGCGTGTGCAGGAAGAAGCCGATCGGATCATCAACGCCGAGCTCGCGCAGCTCGGCGCCAAGCGCGAGGAAATGATAGTCCTGCACCCAAAACGCGGTCTTGGCTTTTCGGAAGCGCAGCAGGGCCCGCGCCATGAAGGCATTGACCTCGCGATAGCTGACATAGTCCTCTCGCGAGACGCGGATCAGATCGCTGCGCGAATGCAGTGCCGGCCATAGTGCAGAATTGGCGAAGCCTTCGTAATAACCGCCATAATGCGCCGCCGGCAGATCCAGCGTCGCAATCGCGCCCGTCCCGAGCGCCTCGATCTCGGCAAAGGGTTCCTTCTGATGGCCATCACGCACCCGGCCGGAGGAACCGACCCAGATCGCACCAGAATGTTCCACCACGGGAAGCAATGCCGCCGCAAGGCCGCCCGTCATGGGCTCGTTTGGTGTGCCGCGGGCGACGCGATTTGAAACGACGATCAAGTTCACAGGTCGTCCCCTCCTGTTCATTCCACCGCGTTTAACTGCCGTTCATCAATATGGTTCCCGATCATCGTTTCAACCAATTGAAACCAAAATCGGGCGTGTGCGTTGGAACTGGCTTCGCTTGCGGAACCCGCAAATTGCGTTGCCAAGACAGCTTTTCCGTTTCTGTTCCGCAGCATGCATCGCGGCGCGCAAAGGCGCTGGGGTGGGGGCATTTGTGCCTGCGAGGTGGCGCTGCCTTCGTTTCACCTCGGATCAAGCAGGCGCGCAAGGAACGCACGCACATCGCTTGGCGCATCGAAGTGGCCGTTCACGCCCATGGCGCGGCGGCCGACCGAGAAGGCGAGCCCGTCCATGTCGGGCATGATCGCAAACACCGTTTCATCGGTGACGTCGTCGCCGATGAACAACGGGCGCCGTCCACTGAACGGCTCGTGCTTCATCAATTCGCGAACGCCGCTCGCCTTGGTGAAGCCGGAATGCTTGATCTCGCAGACGAACTTGCCCGGCAGCACCTCGATCGGCGCATTGGGCAGATCGGCGCGGATCAGCGAAACGGATTCGTAGATCGCCTTCTCCGCATGCGGCGCAAGGCGGTAGTGCAGCGCGAGCGAATAGCCCTTGTCCTCGAGCAGGATGCCAGGGCTGAGCTTGGCGATGGCGGCCAGGCGCCGCTTCAGCTCCTTGTCGAGCGGCGGCGCGTGCACATCATCCGCTTCACTGTCCACCGACAGCCGCATCTCCGCGCCGTGGCCGGCGACGGCGCTGAACACATCGGGCGCGAAGATCAGGTCGATGTCGTTGAGCGAGCGGCCGCTGACCAGCGCCAGCGCCCCGGAGGTGCGCTCGGTCAGATGCTTCAGCGTTTCCGATAGGCCCGGCGGCACCCACACCTCGCGCGGCGTCGGCATCAGGTCGAGCAGCGTGCCGTCGATGTCGAGCAGGATGGCGATTTCATCGAGATGCGGCACCAGTGCATGCGGCACCGGCACGGTTTCTGGCGTATCGTCATCCCGCATGGTGGGCTTCTGCTCCAACGCCAATTCCGCAAGTTCCGATTTCATCAGTCTACTCCATAAAGGCGAGCGGGCGCGCGACGTGTTCGAGCGATTTGCGCTCCGCGGAGACGGCATAGCGCCACGCCACGATCGCAGCCGCGATCATCAGGACTGCCCCTAGCAGATAGCCGGCGAACACGCTGTTGCGTGATCCCGTGTCGATCAGCGCACCGAACAGCGCCGGCCCGATCACGCCGCCGATACCGGTGCCGACCGCATAGAACACCGCGATCGCCAGCGCGCGAACCTCAAGGGGAAACGTCTCGCTGACGGTGAGATAGGCCGCGCTCGCGGCAGGCGAAGCAAAGAAGAAGATCACCATCCAGGCGATGGTCTGCCCCTGCGCACTGAGCACGCCGATCGTGAACAGATAACCCGAGAGCGCCAGCAGCAGCCCGGAGACACCGTAGGTGAACATGATCATGACGCGTCGTCCGAGCGTGTCGAACAGGCGGCCGAGCAGCAGGGGCCCGAGGAAATTGCCGGCGGCGAAGGGCAGCAGGTACCAGCCGACATGATCGGCGCTGATACCGTAGAAATCGGTCAACACCAGCGCGAAGGTGAAGAAGATGGCGTTGTAGAAGAACGCCTGCGCACTCATCAGCACGAGGCCGACCAGGGCGCGCTGGCGATAGGCGGAAAACAGCGTATGCACGACCTCGCGGATCGGCGTGTGATCGCGCATCTTCAGCCGGACCGTTGTGAAGCGCTCGTCGCTCACATTCTGGTCGCCTCCGATCACCGAACGCTCGATGTCGTTGACGATCGCGTGGGCCTGGTCTGGACGCCCGTGGATCATCAGCCAGCGCGGACTTTCCGGGATCCACATCCGCATCAACAGCACGATGAGACCGATGGAGGCGCCGATGAGATAAGCGAGGCGCCAGCCGAGATCGGGGCCGGTTACGGCGGGATCGAGCAGCACGATGGCCGCCACGGCGCCCATCGCAGCACCGATCCAGAAGCTGCCGTTGATGACGAGATCGGTCCAGCCGCGATAGCGCGCCGGCACCAGCTCCTGAATGGTCGAATTGATCGCGGTGTACTCGCCGCCGATGCCGGCGCCGGTGAGAAAGCGGAATAGCGCGTAGCTGGCGACATCCCACGACGCCGCGGTCGCGGCCGTTGCCGAGAGATAGAGCGCAAGCGTGATGAAGAACAGCTTCTTGCGGCCGATGCGATCGGTGAGCCAGCCGAAGCCGAGTGCACCGAGCACGGCGCCGGCGAGATAGGCGGAGTTGGCGATGCCGAGATCGAGATTGGAGAAATGCAGCGACGGGCTCTGCTTCAGCGCGCCGGAGAGCGCACCCGCCAGAGTCACCTCGAGCCCGTCGAGAATCCAGGTGATGCCGAGCGCCAGCACGACGCGGGTATGAAAGCGGCTCCACGGCAACGCGTCGAGCCGCGAGGGAATGCTGGTCTCGACGATACGCTCGGTGGCGGTCGCCGCCGGGACTACGGGTGCATAGTTCAGCGCTGGGTTTTGCTGCAATTCCATCGGGTCGTTGCGTCTGATCAATGGAAGCGGCCCCGCTTCACAGGACGTGGACGGGGTCGGTCCGATCATGGGGGTGCGGCATTCTGCCTGCCACCTGCGACAACGTTTGCGATGAGGCCCGGTTCCCTCGGGAACAGTCTCCAAGAACACCCGTTTCCGATTGAGCTCCAAGGAGTTGACGCATGGCTCAGGTCAGAAAGACGACACATTCACGAAAGACAGGCGCACGAAAGACCGGCGCGCGCAACACCGCGCGTCGCAAGGCGAGCACGACGCGCAAGAGGTCAAGTCGCCGTGCTGCACCGAAGCGCTGGTCGCAACGGGTGTCGCAGGAGAGCGACGCGCTCGATCTCAAGCGCGGCGTGTTCAAGCTCAAGGACCCCAAGAAGATCGCGGCCTCGCTGAAGCGCTCGGCCGAGCACAGCGCGCGCCGCAAGGCCGGCGCCTATCGCTCCGCGCTGTCGATGCTGACGTTCTACATCAACCGCGCCGGTAAGACGCTGCCGAAAACGCAGCGGACGCGGCTGGAACGGGCTAAGGGAGAGCTGAAGCGGGCATTCGGAAGGGAGTGAGGCGACAGCACTGACTGCAGAGGCGTGCGACCCTTACGCCGCCCGGATATTGGCCATGAAGCGGTCGAGCTCGGCGCGCAGGCGGGTGCTTTCGCTCGACAGGGTCTTGGCCGAGTTCAGCACCTCTTCCGAGGCCGAGCCGGTCTCGGCGGCGCCGCGGTTGACCTCGCCGATATCGGTGGCTGCGGTCTGGTACCCTGTGCGACGGTCTGGACGCTGCGGGCGATCTCCTGGGTGGCGGCGCCCTGCTGCTCGACCGCGCTCGCGATCGAGGTCGAGATCGACGAGATCTGGCCGATGGTCGCGCCGATCTCCTTGATCGCGGCGACCGATTCGGCGGTGGCGCCCTGCATGCCCGTGATGTGCGAGGAGATCTCGTCGGTCGCCTTCGCGGTCTGGCTCGCCAGTGATTTCACCTCGCTCGCCACGACCGCGAAGCCACGGCCGGCTTCACCGGCGCGGGCGGCCTCGATGGTGGCGTTGAGCGCGAGCAGGTTGGTCTGCTCGGCGATCGCGGTGATCAGCTTGACCACCTCGCCGATCTGCTGGGCGGCATGCGACAGCTTGCCGATGCGGCCGTCGGTCTCCCTGGCCTGCATCACGGCAGCCTCGGCGATGCGGCTGGAATCGCGGACCTGGCGGCCGATCTCCTCGACCGAGGCCGAGAGCTCTTCGGTCGCGGTCGCGACCGACTGCATGTTGGAGGAGGCCTGCTCGGAGACGCCGGCGACCTGGCTCGACAGGCTCTGCGTGGTCTCGGCGGTGCGGGTCAGCGTGGACGCAGCCGATTCCAGCTGCACGGCCGAGGCCGAGACGTTGGAGACGATGGCGCCGACCGCGCTCTCGAAATCGTCGGCAAAGCGGATCAGTTCGGCGCGACGGCTGGCGGCCTGCTCCCGGCTCTGGACTTCGCTGGCGGCGGCATCGCGCTCGGCCTTGGCAACCGCCTGAACCTTGAACTCCTCGACCGCGCCGGCCATCTCGCCGATCTCGTCCTTGCGGCCCAAACCCGGCAGCACGACTTCGAAATTGCCGGAAGCCAGCTCGCGCATCGCCTTGCACATCGCGATCATCGGACGCGAAATGCCGTTGCCGAGCCACAAGGCCAGCACCGTGCCCACGGCCAGCCCGCCGAGCGCCAGCATCAGCATCAGCTGCTCGGTCTCTCCAATCGTCGCATTGGCGCTCGCCTCGATGCGTTGCTGGTCGGCGGTCAGATCCGAACGCAGCTCGGCCGAGAGCTTGAGGATGGTCGCCGCCGTCTTGGTCATTTCGCCGTTCAGCTTGACGATGACCTTCACGTTCTCGGTCAGCTTTGCAAACGAGGTGCGGTACTGCTTCAAGAGATCGCCGATCTCCTTGACGCGATCCGTGATCTTCTGGTCGTTCGCGTAGATAGAGACCAACAGCGTCTCGAGGAACTTGATGCGGGCGATGACGCCGTCGGCGGTCTTCGGCTCCGGCTTGGCCACGAAGGCGCTGACCGAGGTGGAGACCGCCAGATATTGCGAGGTGACGTCCTTGGCTGTGGTCTGAACCGAGGCAAGGCCCGCCAGTGCTGCGGTGTCGGCGAGATCATCGAATTTGAAGCGAATCTTGTTGCCGACACTGTTGAGCTCGTCGGCCGCGATCTTGTTGTTCTCGCGCGTCAGCGTGATGATTTCGCCGAAGACTTTCGTGAAACTCTGGAACTCGGCCTCGAGCTTGCCAACCTGCTCACGGCGCGCCGCGCCGGTCGTCGCGGCCATCGACTTGGCGATCGCGTTCTTTAGATTTCCTTCAGCGGCCTTGGCCGCGGTCTCGTCATCGGCCGCGCCGGTCAGGGTATAGGCCCGTGCCAGCCCCTGATAGGCGATCAGCTCGCGATCGACCGTCCGCGCCAGATCGGCTTCCGATACGCTGGTGCGGTAGGATGCCACGGCGCCTGCGATCCGCTCGAAGCCGAAATAGGCGAACGCCATGCTGACGGCGAGGATGGCGAGCACCGCCACGAAGCCGAGGATGATTTTTGCGCGAAAACGCAGCGTTGGCAGCTTCGATTTGCTCGACTTCGACGTCACCGACATTCCCCCACCCCATTCCATTCGCGGAAAACCAGGCGCAGCCCGGAAGCAGCCCGCTTCCTGACTCTCCGGCACGTTACGGGGCAAAGGATAAGCTGTGGTAAATTTGTGGCGCCGCGACTGACCGTGAGGTGACGCGGCGTTTCTGGTCTCGCTGTCGTTCCGGACAGTGTAGCGCCGGTCCGGGACGAAGGCTGCTGTCTGGCGCCGACAGCGGTGCCTTACGCCGCCCGGATATTGGCCATGAAGCGGTCGAGCTCGGCGCGCAGGCGGGTGCTTTCGCTCGACAGGGTCTTGGCCGAGTTCAGCACCTCTTCCGAGGCCGAGCCGGTCTCGGCGGCGCCGCGGTTGACCTCGCCGATATCGGTGGCTGCGGTCTGGGTACCCTGTGCGACGGTCTGGACGCTGCGGGCGATCTCCTGGGTGGCGGCGCCCTGCTGCTCGACCGCGCTCGCGATCGAGGTCGAGATTGACGAGATCTGGCCGATGGTCGCGCCGATCTCCTTGATCGCGGCGACCGATTCGGCGGTGGCGCCCTGCATGCCCGTGATGTGCGAGGAGATCTCGTCGGTCGCCTTCGCGGTCTGGCTCGCCAGTGATTTCACCTCGCTCGCCACGACCGCGAAGCCACGGCCGGCTTCACCGGCGCGGGCGGCCTCGATGGTGGCGTTGAGCGCGAGCAGGTTGGTCTGCTCGGCGATCGCGGTGATCAGCTTGACCACCTCGCCGATCTGCTGGGCGGCATGCGACAGCTTGCCGATGCGGCCGTCGGTCTCCCTGGCCTGCATCACGGCAGCCTCGGCGATGCGGCTGGAATCGCGGACCTGGCGGCCGATCTCCTCGACCGAGGCCGAGAGCTCTTCGGTCGCGGTCGCGACCGACTGCATGTTGGAGGAGGCCTGCTCGGAGACGCCGGCGACCTGGCTCGACAGGCTCTGCGTGGTCTCGGCGGTGCGGGTCAGCGTGGACGCAGCCGATTCCAGCTGCACGGCCGAGGCCGAGACGTTGGAGACGATGGCGCCGACCGCGCTCTCGAAATCGTCGGCAAAGCGGATCAGTTCGGCGCGACGGCTGGCGGCCTGCTCCCGGCTCTGGACTTCGCTGGCGGCGGCATCGCGCTCGGCCTTGGCAACCGCCTGAACCTTGAACTCCTCGACCGCGCCGGCCATCTCGCCGATCTCGTCCTTGCGGCCCAAACCCGGCAGCACGACTTCGAAATTGCCGGAAGCCAGCTCGCGCATCGCCTTGCACATCGCGATCATCGGACGCGAAATGCCGGTACCGAGCAGGAAGGCGAGGACCGCGCCAAGCAGCGTGCCGCCGACGGCCAGCATTAGCACCAGCTGCTCGGTCTTTCCGATGGTCGCCTCCGACTCCGAATCCAGCCGCTGCTGTTCGGCGACGAGGTCCGCCTTCATGGCGGTCGCGCCTTTCAGGATCGCACCGGCCGAACCGTTCATCTCGGTGACGAGATCATCGACCAGCTTGGCATTGGCGATCAGCTTTTCCAGCGCTTCGCGATAGGCCCCGAGCAGCGCCTTGGCATCCTTCAGGCCGGCAACGATCTTGTCGTCCATGGAATAGACCGCGCCGAGCGAGTTCTCGACAAATTTCAGCCGTGCCAGCGCGCTGGTGGCGATTGCCTGGTCGGACGTCAGCACGAAATTGGTCGCGGCCGCACTCGCGGTCTGGAACTGGGCATTGACCTGCTTGGTGCCGAACTCGATCGCCTGTGCTTCGGCGTCGGACGCGTTGTTGCCGATGTCGTCCAGTTTGTACTTCAGGAGGTTGGCGTTGCGGCTGAGCTGGTTCTGCACCAGCAGCGCACTGTCGCGCTTGGCCTGGAGCACCTTTGCGAAAGTCGCGGAGAAGTTGGAGAATTCTTTGGTGAGCTTGTTGAGACTCTCCTGCCGCGCCGGCTTCTTGGCGCCCTTGACGGCCTGATCGATGGCGTTCTTCAGGCTGCCTTCAGCATCCAGCGCCGCCTTGGCGTCGTCTTCCTTGCCGGTGACGACGAAATATTTGACGGCCGAACGATAGGCGAGCAGCTCACGGTCGATATTGCGGGCAAGATCGGCCTCGGACACGCTGCTGCGGTACGATCCGACCCCGGAGGCGACCCGCTCGAAGCCGAAATAGGAGAAGGCCATGCTGCCGGCGGAGATCACCAGCACGGCGGCGAAGCCGAGAATGATTTTTGCGCGGAACCTGAGGGTCGGAAATAGTGTGCGCTTAGACGGCGACGCGATACGCCCGGACATTCCCAGCCCCCCCATTTGTATTCAGCCGCGATCGGGAGGCGTCCGCCTCCAATCTGGATGCGCAAAACTAAGGCAGAATCGATAAGGGGCGGTAAATTTGGCAGCCGATACAGTCTCAGGCTTCGTCGGCCAAAGGCCGATCCGGAGATAGAAGCTGGCATCCCAGTTACGCCCGGTCGTTCATTTCGCGGCCCTCCACCCATCGCGCAAATCATCGCACCCCGGTGAGATCAATGACTTTTCCATGACGAAGGCGACCAAAATCCTAGTTGCAAAGTTCCGGGTCGCTGTCTCTAATTAGAAATAATCAAAATCACTCTGGGAGGACTCCAAGTGTCTACAGTCAAACTGACGGTCAACGGCAAGGCCGTTGCTGTCGACGTCGAGGACCGCACGCTGCTGGTCCAGCTCCTGCGCGATCACCTCAATCTTACGGGAACTCATGTCGGCTGCGACACAAGCCAGTGCGGCGCCTGCGTGGTGCACATGGACGGCCGTGCGGTGAAATCCTGCACCATGCTGGCAGGGCAGGCCGATGGCGCCAGCATCACCACCATCGAGGGCATCGCCAATGGCGACGAGCTGCACCCGATGCAGGCCGCCTTCCGTGACAATCACGGCCTTCAATGCGGCTATTGCACGCCGGGCATGATCATGTCCGCGATCGACATCGTGCATCGCCATGGTGGCCAGCTCGACGAGGCCACCGTCCGCCAGGAGCTCGAGGGCAATATCTGCCGCTGCACCGGCTATCACAACATCGTCAAAGCCGTGCTTGATGCGGCCGGACGCATGAAGGTTGCGCAGGCGGCCGAGTAAAGCGGCCGCCGCGACAAGAAAACCACTGCCGCTTTCGAGGGAAAGCGCGGGTCAACGAATTTCCGGTCGGGAGGACCAGACATGGGTGTTGAAGGCATCGGCGCGCGCGTCGTGCGCAAGGAAGACAAGCGTTTCATTACCGGCAAGGGCCGCTACGTCGACGACATCAAGCTGACGGGCATGACCCATGCCTATTTCATCCGCAGCCCGCACGCGCACGCCAAGGTGAAGGGGATCGACTCTTCCGCCGCGCTGAAGATACCGGGCGTGGTCGCGGTGCTCACCGGCAAGCAGCTCGTCGACGACAAGGTCGGCAACCTGATCTGCGGCTGGGCCATCACCTCGAAGGACGGCAGCCCGATGAAGATGGGCGCATGGCCGGCCATGGCGCCCGAGACGGTGCGCTTCGTCGGCCAGGCCGTCGCCGTCGTGATCGCCGAGAGCAAGAATCTCGCGCGTGACGCGGCGGAAGCCGTCGTCGTCGATTACGAGGAGCTTCCCGCGGTCGCCGACATGCAGGCCGCGATCAAGGCCGGCGCGCCGCAGCTTCATCCCGAGGCCCCCGGCAACCAGGTCTATGACTGGGTGATCGGCGACGAGGGCGCGGTGAATGCCGCCTTCTCGAAGGCCGCCAATGTGGTGAAGCTCGACGTCACCAACAACCGCCTCGCCCCGAACGCGATGGAGCCGCGGGCGGCGATCGCCGATTACGACGCGGCGGAAGAGCACTTCACGCTCTATACGACGTCACAGAACCCGCACGTCGCCCGCCTCGTGCTGTCGGCGTTCTACAACATCGCGCCCGAGCACAAGCTGCGCGTGATCGCGCCCGATGTCGGCGGCGGCTTCGGTTCGAAGATCTTCATCTACCCCGAAGAAATGGTGGCGTTGTGGGCCTCGAAGAAAGTCGGCCGTCCCGTGAAATGGACCGGTGACCGCACCGAGGCCTTCCTCACCGACGCACATGGCCGCGACCATGTCACCCATGCCGAGATGGCGTTCGACGCCAACAACAAGATCATTGGCCTGAAGGTGAAGACCTACGCCAATTTCGGCGCCTACATGTCGCTGTTCTCGTCCTCGGTGCCGACCTATCTCTATGCGACGCTGCTGTCGGGCCAGTACAACATCCCGGCGATCCACGCCGAGGTCATCGGCGTCTACACCAACACCACGCCGGTCGACGCCTATCGCGGCGCCGGTCGCCCCGAAGCGAGCTATCTGATCGAGCGGCTGATGGAAACGGCGGCGCGGCAGTTGAATGTCGATCCGGCCCAATTGCGCCGGACCAACTTCATCACCCAGTTCCCGCACCAGACGCCTGTTATCATGGCCTACGACACCGGCGACTTTAACGCCTCGCTCGATGCCGCGATGAAGGCGATCGACTATGCCGGCTTCCCTGCCCGCAAGGCGCAAGCAAAATCACAAGGCAAGCTGCGCGGCATCGGCGTGTCCTGCTACATCGAAGCCTGCGGCATCGCACCGTCCAAAGCGGTCGGCAGCTTGGGCGCCGGCGTCGGCCTGTGGGAATCGGCCGAAGTGCGCGTCAATCCGGTCGGCACCATCGAGATCCTCACGGGATCGCACAGCCATGGCCAGGGTCACGAGACCACCTTCTGCCAGCTCGTGGCAGACCGTCTTGGCGTTCCCATCAGCCAGGTCTCGATCGTCCATGGCGACACCGACAAGGTGCAGTTCGGCATGGGCACCTACGGGTCGCGCTCGGCGGCCGTAGGCCTCACCGCGATCCTGAAGGCCATGGAGAAGATGGAATCCAAGGCCAAGAAGATCGCGGCACATGCGCTCGAAGCGTCGGAGGCCGACATCGTCATCGAGAATGGCGAGTTCAAGGTGACCGGCACCGACAAGGCGATCGCGTTCCCGATGGTGGCGCTCGCGGCCTACACCGCGCACAACCTGCCTGAGGGGATGGAGCCGGGCCTGAAGGAAAGCGCCTTCTATGACCCCACCAACTTCACCTTCCCGGCCGGCGCCTATATTTGCGAGCTCGAGGTCGATCCCGGCACCGGCAAGACCTCGTTCATCAACTTCGTCGCGGCCGACGATTTCGGCCGGCTGATCAACCCGATGATCGTCGAGGGCCAGGTCCATGGCGGGCTCGCGCAAGGCATTGGTCAGGCACTGCTCGAGCACGCGATCTACGATGCCAACGGCCAGCCGGTCACGGCCTCGTTCATGGACTATGCCATGCCGCGCGCCGACGACCTGCCGTCGTTCAATCTCTCCCACACCACCACGCTGTGCCCAGGCAATCCCCTGGGCATCAAAGGTTGCGGTGAGGCCGGCGCGATCGGGGCGTCCGCGGCCGTGATCAACGCGATCACGGATGCGATCGGCAATAACAACCTGGAAATGCCCGCAACCCCTGACCGGGTGTGGCGCGCGATCCACGCGGCTTGAAGAGGAGCAACCAAGATGTACCAGACCACCTATCATCGCCCCTCCTCGGTCGACGAGGCTGCCAGCCTGTTCGCCAAGAGCAGCGAGGCGAAGTTCCTCGCCGGCGGGCAGACGCTGCTGCCTGTGATGAAGCAGCGCCTTGCAGGTCCCTCCGACGTGATCGATCTCGGCAGGATCAAGGAGCTGCAGGGCGTCGAGCTGTCGGGAGACACGCTGACCATCAAGGCCGCCACGACGTATTACGACATCATGCAGAATGCCGATGTGAAGAAGGCGATTCCTGCTATCTCCTATCTCACCTCGGTGCTCGGCGATCCCGCGGTGCGCTATCGCGGCACGATCGGCGGCTCGATCGCCAACAACGATCCTGCTGCAGATTTCCCGGCTGCTCTGCTCGCGCTCGGCGCCACCGTGAACACCAACAAGCGGTCGATCTCGGCGGATGATTTCTTCAAGGGCCTGTTCACCACGGCGCTCGAAGACGGCGAGATCATCACCGCCGTGTCATTCCCCGTGCCGGCGAAGGCAGGTTACGAAAAGATGCGGCACCCGGCCTCGCGCTTTGCGCTGACCGGCGTGTTCGTGGCGCAGACCAAGTCGGGCGAGATCCGCGTCGCCGCCACCGGCGCATCGCAGAGCGGCGTGATGCGGGTGCCTGCGATCGAAGCCGCGCTGAAGGCGAACTGGTCGCCGGCAGCGATCGACAGCGTCAGCATTCCGGCGAGCGGATTGCTCGCTGACATCCATGGCACGGCGGAGTATCGCGCCAACCTCGTCAAGGTGATGGCGCAGCGCGCGGTGGCTGCTGCGGGCTGACGATCCCGCTCCAGCGCCTCGACACAAATTTTCCGCGGCGCGCACTTCGGTGCGCGCCGTTTTATTTTGACCATGCGGCATGAAAACCGCTTGCCTCGCTGGCGGGAAGGCGGGAAAAGTTAATCAGCCAATTAACTCGCCCCCAAGAGCAACGTCCGAGGCGCCTGCCGGATCACCGGCACTTGCCCGCGACCCGAGGAAACAACAACGTGCTCGATAAACCCGCCCAAAACTCGACCGTCCGCACCTCCGGCCCGCTCGCGGGCTTCCGCATCGTCGAATTCGCCGGCATCGGGCCCGGTCCGTTTGCCTGCATGATGCTGGCCGACATGGGCGCCGATGTCGTCACGCTCGATCGCGTCGGCGCCAAGAAGAGCATGAAATCGGTGGCGGGCCGCGGCCGCAAGGTGATCGAGCTCGACCTCAAGGACAAGGTCGCGATCGCAGAGGTGCTCGACCTCCTGGCCAGCGCCGATGCGCTGATCGAAGGATTCCGTCCCGGCGTCATGGAGCGGCTCGGGCTCGGGCCCGATGTCGTGCTCGCGCGCAACCCGAAGCTGGTCTATGGCCGCATGACCGGTTGGGGGCAGGAAGGCCCGCTCGCCAACGCCGCCGGCCACGACATCAACTACATCTCCATCACCGGCGCGCTCGCTGCGATCGGCACGAAGGAAGCGCCGGTGCCGCCGCTCAATTTGGTCGGCGATTTCGGCGGCGGCGCGCTCTATCTCGTCGTCGGCGTGCTCGCAGCGCTCCTGGAAGCGCAAAAATCCGGCAAGGGTCAGGTGGTCGACGCGGCGATGTGCGACGGCGCGGCTTCGCTGATGTCGTTCTTCTTCGACATGACCACGATCGGCCGCTGGACCGAGGGGCGCAACCAAAACTTCCTCGACGGCGGCGCGCATTTCTACGGCGTCTACGAATGCGCTTGCGGGCACTTCATTTCGATCGGCTCGATCGAACCGCAATTCTACGCACTGCTGCGCGAGCACGCCGGCCTGACGGATGCGGATTTCGACGCGCAGATGGACCGCAAGGCCTGGCCCGCGCTGAAGGAGAAGCTGAAGGCCGTGTTCAAGAGCAAGACGCGCGAGGACTGGTGCAGGATCATGGAAGGCACCGACATTTGCTTCGCGCCGGTGCTGACCATGTCGGAGGCGACCGAGCATCCGCACATGGTCGCCCGCAACGTCTTCATCGAGCGCCACGGCGTGAAGCAGCCGGCACCCGCGCCGCGGTTCTCACGGACGCCATCGGCCGTGCGCGAGCCGGAAGCGGCGGAGATCGCCGCGGTGACGAAGGCGTGGGCGGCGGCAAAGTAGCCCCACCACAAATCTGTCGGGTGGGCAAAGGCGCAAAGCGCCGTGCCCACCATCTTTCCGCGCTTGCAAATGAGCATGGTGGGCACGCTTCGCTTTGCCCACCCTACGACTACGACAGCTGCTTTGATGAGACAGCGTGCCTGAACGCCGCGGTTAAGCCGCGTTCTCCACCTTCAGCACGCCGCGCCGGATCTGGTCCTCCTCGATCGATTCGAACAGGGCCTTGAAATTGCCCTCGCCAAAACCATCGTCGCCCTTGCGCTGAATGAACTCGAAGAAGATCGGGCCGATCGCGTTGGCCGAGAAGATCTGCAGCAGCACCTTGGTCTGGCCGCCCTCGACCACACCTTCGCCGTCGATCAGGATGCCGTTCTTCCGGAGCCGAGCAACGTCTTCGCCATGCTTGGGCAGCCGCGTATCGATCCGCTCGAAATAGGTGTCGGGCGGGGACGGCATGAAGGGCAGGCCGGCCTCGCGCAGGCTCTCGATGGTGCGGTAGATATCGCGGCAGCCGCAGGCGATGTGCTGGATGCCCTCGCCGCGATAGGTCTTCAGATATTCCTCAATCTGGCCGGAATCGCCGGCGTCCTCGTTGATCGGAATCCGGATCTTGCCGTCCGGGCTGGTCAGCGCCCGCGAGAACAGGCCGGAGGCGCGGCCCTCGATATCGAAGAAGCGGATCTGGCGGAAGTTGAACAGCTTCTCGTAGAAGCCGGCCCAGACATCCATGCGGCCGCGATGAACGTTGTGGGTGAGATGGTCGAGATAGAACAGTCCGGCGCCGACCGGCCGCGGGTCGCGCACGCCCAGCCATTCGAACTCGGCATCATAGGCCAAGCCCTTGTCACCGTAGCGATCGACCAGATACAGCAGGCTGCCGCCGATGCCCTTGATCGCGGGCACGTCGAGCGTCTTCTGTGCGGATGATACATCGGCCGGCTCGGCACCGAGCGCAATCGCCCGGTCGTAGGCCGCCTTGGCATCGACGACGCGGAAGGCCATCGATGGCGCGCACGGGCCGTGCGCGGCGACGAACTCATAGCCGTGAGTGCCGGGCTCCTCGTTGACGAGATAGTTGATGTCGCCCTGGCGATAGACCGTGATTGTCTTGGTCTTGTGGCGCGCGACGGGCGCATAGCCCATCAGCTTGAATAACGCGTGCAGCTCTTCCGGGTGGGGATGCGCATATTCGACGAACTCGAAGCCGTCGGTGCCCATCGGATTGTCGGCGCTGATCGTGGCCGGCGGTGCATCGTGCGGAAACGGACCCATTGCTGTTCTCCCAAATTGCTGCTGGGAGGAATTATCCTTCATGAAGCGCGCAAGGGGCGTGCAAACGGGACGCGATTCCGCTAGTCTATGCACGACTTGTGCATGAACTGGGCGATTGACGCATGATCTCCGTGGACGCCTTCGACCTCAGGATCCTGGGTGCGCTCCAGGACGATGGCCGCCTCACCAACCAGGAGCTTGCCGAGCTCGCGGGCCTGTCCGCCTCGCAATGCTCGCGGCGGCGGATGCGGCTGGAGGAGGAGAAGGTGATCGCAGGCTATCACGCCGATCTTTCCAGCGAGGCGCTCGGCTTCGGCGTGATCGCCTTCATCCAGGTGGGGCTCGCGACCCACTCGCCGGACAACTCCAAACGCTTCCGCGCGCTGGTGAACCGGATCGACGAGATCCAGGAGGCGTATTCGCTGACAGGCGATGCCGATTACATGCTCAAAGCCGTGCTGCGCGACCTCAAGGGCCTGTCCAACCTCGTCAACGACGTCTTGATGCCGCACCAGAGCGTGGCTCATGTGCGCTCCTCGATCGTACTCGACCGGCTGAAGGAGAGCTCGCGACTCCCGCTCAAGGAGATCAAGCCCGGCTGAAATCGAGGGAACTATGGCATTCGCGCGGCGCGCGCGATCTGCGATGATCCGGCTCCATGTCCGGAGATTCAACATGGCCCTCCAGCTGCGACCGAACTGCGAATATTGCGACCGCGACCTGCCGCCGAACGCAACGGATGCGCGGATCTGCTCCTATGAATGCACGTTCTGTGCGGACTGCGTCGAAACGAAACTGTCCAACGTCTGCCCGAACTGCGGCGGCGGATTTGTCCCGCGCCCGATCAGGCCGGCGCAGGAATGGCGCCCCGGCGTGTGCGTGGCCAAGCACGTGCCGTCGGACAGGCGGGTGCATCTGAAGTACAGCGTGGAGGATGTCGCAGCGCATTGCGCGCGAGTGCGGGATGTGCCACCAGAGAAGCGGTAGATCTCGTAGGGTGGGCAAAGGCGCTCTTGCACCGTGCCCACCATCTTTCGAACGCCGAGCGATGGTGGGCACGTTTCGCTTTGCCCACCCTACGAGGCGCGCGCGGCAATCACTCCGCCGCCACAATCGTCCCCTCGACCTCGCCGAACCCGACGCGATAGCCGTTGCCCTGGCACCAGCCGCGCATCACGAGGCTGTCGCCGTCCTCCAGGAACGAGCGCTTGACGCCGCCGGGCAGCTCGACCGGCTCGGTGCCGTTCCAGCTGATCTCGAGCAGGCTGCCGCGCTGGTTCTTCTCCGGACCGGAGATGGTGCCGCTGCCTAAGAGATCGCCGACATTCATGGCGCAGCCGCTGGAGGCATGGTGCATCAGCTGCTGCACCGAGGACCAGTACATGTACTTGAAATTGGTGCGGCTGATGCTGACGGGCGCATTGGCCGCCACAGCGCGCAAGGAGACGTCGAGCTCGACATCGTAGTTCTGCGGCTTGCTTTGCTTCAGATAATCCAGCGGCACCGGCTGCTGCTCCGGCCCCTTCAGGCGGAACGGCTCCAGCGCCTCGCGCGTCACCACCCAGGGGCTGATCGAGGTCGCGAAGGCTTTTGCGAGGAATGGCCCGAGCGGCACATATTCCCATTGCTGAATGTCGCGCGCGCTCCAATCATTGAGCAGCACGAAGCCGAAGATCATCTCCTCGGCCTGTGCTTCGCTCAGCATGCCGCCCATCGGCGAGGGTTGGCCGATGACGACGCCCATCTCCAGCTCGAAATCGAGCCGCTTGCACGGCGCAAAGCTCGGCAGCTCCACATTCGGCGGCTTCAGCTGCCCGCGCGGCCGCTTCACCTTGGTGCCGGAGACCACGACGGTGGAGGCGCGGCCGTTATACGCAATCGGCATATGCAGCCAGTTCGGCTGCAGCGCGTTGTCCTTGCCGCGGAACATCACGCCGACATTGGTGGCATGCTCTTTCGAGGAATAGAAGTCGGTGTAGCCGGAGACCGCGAAGGGCATATGGAGCTTCGCATCGCGCATCGGCACGAGCGCGCGGCTGCGCAGCTCCTCGTTGTCGCGCAGATCGGGATGATCAGCGCGCAAAAGCTCACTGATCCGCGCCCGCGTCTTGGTCCACACCTTCGGCCCCAGCGCCATGAAGGGATTAAGCGAGGCGCCGGAGAAGACGCCGAGCGGGCCGACGTCGAGCCGGGAATCCTGCTCAAGCTCCCAGAGATCGAGCACGTAGTTGCCGATCGCAACGCCAACCCGCGGCGTGGGATTGGCCGCGGTCGAGAACACGCCATAAGGCAGGTTCTGGATCGGGAAGTCCGAGGAAGGATCGACCTCGATGAAAGAGCGGAGGCTGGGGTCGTTGGGATGGGTTGTCACTTTTCGCTCGGTCCTTTTTTCCTTCTCCCCTTGTGGGAGAAGGTGGCGCGAAGCGCCGGATGAGGGGTTCTATCCGCGGGTCCGAATGTGAGAGGTTCACTCGCGGAGAGAAACCCCTCACCCGTCTCGCGGCTTCGCCGCGAGCCACCCTCTCCCACAAGGGGAGAGGGGAAGAAAGCTACGGCCGGTTCGGATCGAACCGCTTCTCCAGGCCCTTCCAGCAATCGGCGTAGTCGTCCTGCAGCGTCGACGACTTCGCCGCGTGTGCGGTAACGCGCTGCGGGTAGCGGGTCTCGAACATGAAGGCCATGGTGCCCGTGAGCTTCACCGGCTTCAGCTCGCCGTTGCTGGCATGCTCGAAGGCGTCGCGGTCCGGGCCGTGCGGCAGCATGCAGTTGTGCAAGGAGATGCCGCCGGGGACGAAGCCTTGCGGCTTGGCATCGTAGACGCCGTAGATCAAGCCCATGAACTCGCTCATGATGTTCATGTGGTACCAGGGCGGACGGAAGGTGTTTTCCGCAACCATCCAGCGCTCGGGGAAGATGACGAAGTCGATATTCGCCGTGCCCGCGGTCTCCGAGGGCGAGGTCAGCACCGTGAAGATCGAGGGGTCGGGATGGTCGAAGCTGATCGCGCCGACCGGAGAGAAGGTGCGCAGATCGTATTTGTACGGCGCGTAATTGCCGTGCCAGGCGACGACGTCGATCGGCGAATGCGGCAATGTGGTCTTGAACAGCGAGCCGCCCCATTTCACGTAGAGCTCGGTCGGTGTGTCCTTGTCCTCATAGTTCGCGACCGGCGTCAGGAAGTCGCGCGCATTGGCGAGGCAGTTGGCTCCGATCGGGCCGCGCTCCGGCAGCGTGAAGGCACCGCCATAGTTCTCGCAGAGATAGCCTCGCGCCGGGCCATTCGGGATCTCGACGCGGAACTTGACCCCGCGCGGGATCACCACGATCTCGCCGGGCTCGGCATCGATGCGGCCGAACTCGGTGACGAGGCGAAGATTGCCCTGCTGAAGCACGAACAGCAATTCGCCGTCGGCATTGTAGAAATGCTGATCCACCATCGATTTGGTGATGAGGTAGACATGCGCGGCCATGCCGGCCTGCGTGTTGACGTCGCCCGCCGTCGTCATGGTCTGCACGCCCTGGACGAAGGTGACCTCTTCCTTCGGCAGCGGCGTCGGATCCCAGCGCAGCTGCGCGATCGGGAGATCGTATTCGTGGCACGGCGCCGAGCGCCACAGCCCGGCATCAACCTTCTCGAAGCGGCCGGAATGCTTCACCGAAGGACGGATGCGGTAGAGCCAGGAGCGCTCATTGGTGCCGCGCGGCGCGGTGAAGGGCGAGCCGGAGAGCTGCTCGGCATAGAGGCCATAGGCGCAGCGCTGCGGCGAGTTGCGCCCGATCGGCAGCGCGCCCGGCAGCGCCTCGGTCTCAAAACTGTTGCCGAAGCCGGACATGTAGCCCGGCGTCACCTGGGCCGAGCTGCGGATGGTCTGATCAGGCGAGGTATTGATGTTCATGACTATCCTCCTCCTTGCAGGGCAGCCCACATTTCCTGGTCGCGCTTGTCGGTCCAGATCACGGGATCGTCGATCCCCGACGCTTCGTCGTAAGCGCGCGACACGTTGAACGGCAGGCAGTGCTCGTAGATGGCAAAACTCGAAAATTTGGGATCCATCACCTCGCGGGTCGCCGCCATCGATTCCTTCAGCGTGCGGCCCTTGGCGACCGAGATTTCGGCCGCGCCATAGAGCGAGGTGACGAAGTCGCGCGTCATCGCGATGGCCTCGCGCACTGTGGCCGTGCCCTTCAGCGCATCGCCGCGACCCGGCGCGATCGCCTTCGGATTGAAGTTGCGGATTTCGTTCAACGTCATCGGCCATTCGCGCAAATGCGCATCGCCGCAATAGCAGGCCGAGTGATATTCGATGAGATCGCCGGAGAACATCACCTCCGCGTCCGGCACCCAGGCGACGATGTCGCCGGAGGTGTGGCCGGCGCCCAACTGCATCAAGCGCACCTCGCGTTTTCCCAGATAGATCGACATCTCGCCTTCGAAGGTCAGCGTCGGCCAGGTCAGGCCGGGGATGCTCTGCGCGTCCTGGAACAGGCGCGGAAAGCGGCCGTATTCGGAATCCCAGTCCTGCTTGCCGCGCTCCTCGATCAGCCGATAGGTCTCCTGCGAGGCGACGATGCCTTGCGCCTTGTAGGCGGAGGCTCCGAGCACGCGCACGGCGTGATAGTGCGACAGCACAACATATTTGATCGGCTTGTCGGTCACTGCGCGCACGCGCTCGATCACCTTGTTCGCCATCGCCGGCGTCGCCTGCGCGTCAAACACGAGGCAGCCGTCGTCGCCGACGATCACGGCCGTGTTCGGATCGCCCTCGGCGGTGAAGGCATAGAGATCGGCGCCGATCTCGGAGAAGGTGATTGTCTTCTCGGAGAGATCGCCGGTGGATGCGAAGTTCTTCGCCATCAATTCGTCCTTTGGGTCACAGGGCTATTGTTGTTGCTGTTGCTGCTGCTGGCCATCGATCATGCGGCGCTTGGCGAGGCCGATCGCCTCGCGCAGCACGTCGATATCGCCGATATGATTGGCGAGGATCAGGACCAGCGCCGCGTCGAAATCCGCGCTCTGCTCTTCCGTGAGGCCGCGATGCGACTCGACGATGGCGCGGAAGGCATCGTCCGGGCGTGCGAAGTTCGAGCTGGTTGAAAGCGGCATGCGAAACCTCAATACAAGCCTTCGGCCCGCGCCAGCGCCGCCGCGATCGCCGAACGCGTCGGATGGCGGAAGCGCGCCGCGACATACCCGTCGGGCCTCAGCAGATAGGCGGCACCCGGCTCGGCACCGTAGCGCCTTGCGACCAGGCCCGAGGGATCGGCAAGTCCACCCTCGCCACCAATGCGGATGCCCTTGATGCCATCGGGCGCATCGATCGGCGCGCCATTGCTGAACGACAGCAAGGTGAAGTCCGTTCCACCCTTGCGGAAGGCATCCGTCAGATAGATCTGCTCGCCGGCGCGTGTTGCGACGGGCGCGTCGAGCATCGAACAGCCGGGCGAGGGTCCACCGCGCCACGCATCCGCATCGAGCGAGGACAGCGGCGAGTCATAGCTGCACGGCACCGACAGCCGGCCGCCATTGACCATGCGCTTGCCGAACTCGGTCTCCTTGGCCAGCGACAGCACCGCCTTGCGCAGCCGCGCCTCCTGATGCGAGTTCGGCGCCATGAAGTCGGTCGAGCGGGTGGATTCGCGGATGTTCTCGTCCGCCGCCATGCTGCGTTCGAAGTGGTAGCTCTCCAGCAGGTTCGCGGGCGATTTGCCCCGCAGCACGCGATCGAGCTTCCAGGACAGATTCTCCGCGTCCTCAAGTCCGGAATTGGCGCCGCGCGCACCGAAGGGCGAGACCTGATGCGCGGCATCGCCGGCAAAAATCACGCGGCCATGGATGAACCGATCCATCCGCCGGCATTGGAATTTGTACAGCGAGATCCACTCGAACTCGAACTTGTCGTGACCGAGCATGCGCGCAATGCGCGGTCGGACGTTTTCCGGCTTCTTCTCGACGACAGGATCAGCGTGACGGTTGAGCTGGAGATCGATGCGCCAGACATCGTCGGGCTGCCGGTGCAAGAGCGCCGAACGCCCAGCATGGAACGGCGGATCGAACCAGAACCAGCGCTCGGTGGGAAATTCCGCCGTCATCTTCACGTCGGCGATCAGGAACTGATCCTCGAACACCTGGCCCGCGAATTCCGCGCCGACCATCTGCCGCAGCGAAGACCGCGCACCGTCGCAGGCGATGACATATTGCGCATTGAGGCGATAGGCGCCCTCCGGCGTTTCGATCGTCAGCAGGGCGGAGTCGTTGCGTTGCTCTAGCGCCGTCACCTTGTTGCGCCAGCGCAGGTCGATCTCGGGCAGTTCGTTGATGCGATCGACCAGATAGGCTTCGGCGTAATATTGCTGAAGATTGATGAAGGCCGGCCGCTTGTGGCCGTCCTCCGGCAGCAGGTTGAACTGGTAGAGCTGCTGCTCGCCATGAAAGATCCGGCCGACGCTCCACACCACGCCCTTGTCGACCATGCGCTCGCCGACGCCGAGCCGATCCCAATATTCCAGCGAGCGCTTCGAGAAGCAGATCGCGCGCGAGCCTTCGCCGATGCGGTCGGCATCGTCCAGCAGCACGACGCGCTGGCCGCGCTGGGCGAGATCGATCGCCAGCGATAGGCCGACCGGGCCGGCACCGACGACCACGATCGGATGCACCGCGGGGCGTGGCCCCGGGCGGTCCTGATCGGGATGGCGGCGATAGCCGAACTGGGATTTGGCCTGCGCCATACACTAACCTCGGCTCTGGTCAGGAGAGGACTGATCTGCTAGATAGTCTCACGTGCAACTATTTTGGACCGGAGCCGGCCGGCCGTCAACAGGAATTCGGAGCGCTCTCCTTGGCGAGGACATCCAGCGACATTGCGGTGAAGACACGGGATCCCGACGAGGCTTCACCGCAACCGAAGCCGCGGCTCGATCTGTTCAAATTCGTGCCATTCCGCCTCAACCGGCTCGCGGCCGAGGTGAGTTCCGCGCTCGCGGTCGAATATCAGGAACGACATGGCCTCGACATTCCGGCCTGGCGCGTGATCGCCACGCTTGGCTTCCGCAACGATGCCTGCAGCGCGCAGTACATCGCGCAATGCACCCGCACGCACAAATCCACCATCAGCCGCGCGGTCACCACGCTGCTGAATGAAGGACTGATCGAGCGGGTCGAGAACGAGGCCGACCGCCGCGAATTCCGCCTGCAACTGACCAAGAAGGGCCGTACGCTTTACGAAGAGCTGTTCCCGCAATTGCTGCGGCGTGAGGACGAGATCCTCGCCTGCCTCTCCGCGCAGGAGCGCAAGCAATTGTCGACCCTGCTCGGCAAGATCGAGCAGAGTCTCGATCTGATCCAGACCAGCGAAGAGGCCGACGCGAAGCAGGCGTATTAGGGCGTGGACTCGCAAGGTCCCGATGTCGGCTTCTTGGGGGTGAGCAGAAGACTTAGGCTTGATCAGAGCATTGCGGGTTTTGGCCGATTTTGTTGAAAAAGGCGGCTGTTGCGACGCAGAGATATCAGTGATTCAGTCTGTCTAGTTGGCAGGACTGAAGATCATGATGGGGCATCGGCAAGTCGACCAGGCTGCGTTGTTCTATGAGTTCTCGCTGGAAAGGCATATCCCCGCCGACCACTTGCTCCGGTCGATCGACAGGTTTGTCGACCTTGAACAGGTCAGGCAGGACTTGGCGCCTTTCTACAGTAGCATCGGTCGGCCTTCGATCGATCCCGAGCTGACGATCCGGATGCTCCTGATCGGTTACTGCTTCGGCATCCGATCGGAGCGACGCCTGTGCGATGAGGTTCACCTCAATTTGGCCTACAGGTGGTTCTGTCGGCTCGGTCTGGACGGGGCGGTGCCGGATCACTCGACATTTTCCAAGAACAGGCATGGCCGCTTCCGGCAGAGCGATCTCTTCCGTCGCGTCTTCGAGAGTGTCTTGCGTCGCTGCATCGAGGAGCGGCTGGTCGGCGGTGAAGGCTTCGCAGTCGATGCGAGTTTGATCAAGGCCGACGCCAATCGGCAGAAGGGGATCGAAGGCGACAAGGGGCTTCCACCCGAGGCCGCGGGCCGAGCGATCGATGAGTATCTGGCTGTCCTTGATGATGCCGCCTTCGGAGCGGCGACTGAGGTTACCCCGAAGTTCGTGTCGCCCTCCGACCCTGCCGCGCGTTGGACGGGAGCGCACGGCGGACAAGCCTACTTTGCGTATTCGACGAACTACCTGGTCGATGTCGAGAACGCGATCATCGTCGATGTCGAGGCGACCACGGCGATCCGTCAGGCGGAAGTGTTGGCCGCCAAGCGCATGATTGAGCGCTCGCTCGAACGGTTCGATCTTTATCCGAGCCGCCTTCTCGGCGACAGCGCTTATGGTTCGGCCGAGATGCTCGGCTGGTTGGTCTACGAGCACGGGATCGAGCCACACGTTACGGTGTTCGACAAGTCGGCCCGCACAGATGGGATCTTCTCGCGCGAGGACTTCACCTATGACCGTGCAGGTGACGTCTACCGGTGTCCCAGCGGCAAGGTTCTTACCACGACCGGAGCGCTGGTGAACGATGGCGCCACGATGCTTTACCTCGCCAGCAAGCGCGATTGTGATCGATGCGCATTGAAGTCCCGGTGTTGCCCCAAGCAGCCTTCACGGAGGGTACCGCGCTCAATCTACGAAGGCGCTCGCGACATGGCGCGCCAGATCGCAAGGTCCTGGGAGGGCCGTACTTCGCGTCGGCTCCGCAAAAAGATCGAGATGCTGTTTGCGCATCTCAAGCGCATTCTCAAGCTCGACCGTTTACGGTTACGAGGCCCAAACGGCGCGCGCGACGAGTTCACCCTCGCAGCCACCGCCCAGAACCTTCGTAAGATGGCCAAGCTGATCCCGATGCCAACTCTAAGGCCATCATAGAAGCTGGCAAAACTGGTGCGCGCGCCAATACAATGAATTACTGCGGCCTTTTTCAACGGAATCGGCCCATTGCGGACTCGAGGGGTACCCTGAAAGAAGCGGGATTTGATCGGCAGCGTTGAAAGGAGCAGATGAACTACCGGTCATGGCAACCCGGCAGGAACCCATTGAATCGTATTTTGTTGAACAGATTTCGACGCTTTTTGTGAGTCGGTGGAATCCGATAAAAAATGTGAGTTCCGTAGACGTCGTTGTTCCCTGCTTCCGGTACGGGCACTTCCTGCGAGAGTGCGTCGAGAGCGTATTGACGCAATCCGGTCCCGAATTGCGCGTGCTCATTATCGATGATGCGTCGCCCGACAATACTGCGGAAGTTGCGCAAGAGTTGGTTGGCTCCGATCTCCGCGCCAATTACCGCAGGCACACCTCGAATCAAGGTCTCATCGCTACCGCCAACGAAGGCATCGCCTGGGTGAAAGCCGACTACATGCTTCTGTTGTCCGCGGACGATTACCTGCTGCCCGGTGCCCTCAACAGATCGGCCGATCTGATGGACGATCATCGTTCTGTCGCTTTCACCTTCGGAGGCGCGGTTGTCCTGGATCAACGGGGGGAGCGTTCGCGCCATAGAACAGGAGTGGGATCCAGAACCCGCGTTTTGTCCGGACTTGATTTCATTGCGCTTAGCGGCGCAAGAAACATTGTGCTGTCACCGACCGTGGTGGTTCGCACGAGCCTGCAGAAAAGAGTGGGCGGGTATTTGGCTGACTTGCCCTACGCCTCTGATATGGAAATGTGGTTACGGCTCGCCGCACATGGCGACGTGGGGGTCATAGCTGCTGATCAAGCCGTGTATCGATCGCACTCGGCCAATATGTCAAGCGAGCTTTCGCGGGAGCAAGACCTGCTCCAACGCAAGGCGGCGATAGAACACTTCCTGAATAGTTGCGCCGCCAGGTTCACGAACGCTGATGATCTTCGTGCCTGGTTGATCCACATGTTGGCTCTTGAAGCGATCGGCTGCGCAAGCGCTGCCTTCAATGAAGGAGCGATGGAAAGCTCAGCACGCCTTTCTAAGCTTGCGGTGAGTATCGATCCGAGCGTTCAACGAACGCGGCGCTGGTGGTTTCTCGCCTGCAAGAAGGCCCTTGGGTTGCGAGGATGGCTGCTGGTGCGGCCTTCAGTTGAGTGGCTTAGATCTATCTTCCAGAACGAGCGCCGGTGAGGCTGCCAAAGCAAGGCGATGGTATTGCTCAGGTCAATCTGGCAACCTTCTACGCCAATGGTTCTCTCGGCTACTCGCCTATGTGCTGGTTAGCCACGCTGCCGATATGGGCAAGCAACTCGCCATCGACAACCTGCCAAGATTGAGGGCGCTCCTGTCGCCAGACCAGTTGCAAGAGAGCCTGCGACTAGCGGAAAAATGGAAGCGAAACGTTCCGTGGCCTACTGAGATAGAAGGGCTTGGACCTTCAAAATAAGATTTCCTGCCTTCGTCCATTTGAACATGCCGTGTCGTTCGGCAGACCGCGGCCTCGGGTCACAAGGCGACGCCCGCGGATGGGCCGCGTATCCGCTCGCCCTCAAAAGCCGACATCGAGGATTTAGGAACACGCGGCAGGCCTTCACCGTCACTTCGCAAACGACCGCGACGGCGGCAAATGTAGCGCCCAGGCGTCAGCCTTGTCGCTGGCGCGCGGATAGATCTCCGTCACGATCGGATCGTGCCCGGGGATAAATCTATCAGGGTGGCCGGCGAGGCGTTCGATCGTCTCCCAGCCTACCGCCATGTCGCCGACATTGTAGACGATCGGGAATGGACTCTTGCGCTGGAGATTGGCGTAGTAGTGCGCGGCGTCGGACGCCAGCACCACCGAGCCGCGCGCAGTCTCGACCTTCACCACCTGCAAGCCGTCGGAATGGCCGCCGACGCGGTGCACGGTGACGCCGGGTGCGACCTCGCCGTCGCCGGAATAGAACGTGACACGCTCGCCATAGACATGGCGCACCATCAGCGTGACGTGCTCGACCGAGAACGGATGTCGCAACAGTCCGTTGCACATGCAGCGCCCCGTCGCGTAAGCCATCTCGCGCTCCTGGAGATGGAAGCGCGCATTCGGGAAGCGGTCGAGATTGCCGGCATGGTCGTAATGCAAATGCGTCACGATGACATCGCGAATGCTCGACGCCGCGACGCCGAAGCGCTCCAGCGCATCGACCGGATTGAGCGTCAGCTTGCGCGCCCGCGCGCTCGCCTCCTCGGCATTGAAGCCGGTGTCGACCAGGATGTCGCGACCGTGCCCTCGGATCAGCCAGACGAAATAGTCGAGATCCTGCGCCGCGCTGTCATGCGGGTCAGGCACGAGGAAGTTCATGTGGGGGGTGCGCGGCGACATCGTCGCGTAGCGCAGGGCGTAGATTTCGTAGACGTTTCCCATGGTCTTCTTTTCTGAGTTGGATCTTGTGGGACGATCGAGCACACCAAGCCATCGCCCGCGGGAAAGGTCAAACGTGGGTCGTTGCGGCGGGGGCAGGGCTGCAATGTGAGACCAATCACATTTTCATCGGCATGGTGACCCTAACATGCTGCCGATAGGATCGAACCAGGTCGCGCCGAGATGTGTCATGACAACCCGTCCATTCCCCTCGCGGCAGGCCCATCCGTTACGGACAATCATTGGGATAAGGTCGAATCTCCAAGCGGTTGACGCCCCCCGCCCCCGGTTTGATAATGCAGGAAGCGTAAGTTAAGGTCGCCGCGGCGCAAGCTGAAACGGCGCCTTTTTGGCTGGACCGCGCTGATTATGAAAATTCGCTTCTTTTTTCTTCTCTCCTTGCTCATCTCGCTTGTCCCGACTGCTCCATCGCTTGCGGCCGGCGACCGCTTTGCGCTGGTCATCGGCAACGCCAAATATCCGGACGCAGATGCTCCGTTGAGGGAACCGATCAACGATGCGCGCGACGTCGCCGATGAGCTCAAGCGGGACGGCTTCTCGGTCGAGATCGGCGAGAACCTGACCGGCGACGGCATGCGCCGGGCCTTCGACAAGCTCTACGCCAAGATCAAGCCGGGATCGGTGGCGCTGGTGTTCTTCAGTGGTTTCGGCATTCAGTCTGCGCGCCAGAGCTATATGCTGCCGGTCGACGCGCAGATCTGGACGGAATCCGACGTGCGCCGCGATGGTTTCAGCCTCGAGACCGTCCTCGGCGAGCTCAACACCCGCGGCGCCGGCGTCAAGATCGCCCTGATCGACGCCTCCAGGCGCAACCCGTTCGAGCGCCGGTTCCGCAGCTTCTCGGCCGGCTTGACGCCCGTTATCGCGCCGAACGGTACGCTGGTGATGTATTCAGCGGCGCTGGCCTCGGTGGTCTCGGACGCTGGCGCCGACCACAGCCTGTTCGTCCAGGAGCTGTTGAAGGAAATCCGCGTCCCCGACCTGATGGCCGAGGAAACGCTGAACCGCACCAAGATGGGCGTCACCCGCGCCTCGCGCGGCGAGCAGGTGCCGTGGATTTCCTCGTCATTGGCCGAAGATTTCTCGTTCATTCCGGGAGCCGGGGGATCGCGTCCCGCAACGCCACCGCCCGCACCTCCCGCTGCGCCGGCCGTTGTCGCCAACAACCCGCCACCCACTCCACCCGCGCCGCCGACACCGCCTCCGCCGCCGAAGCCGGCCGATGCTGCTGCGGCACCCGCGCCTGCTGCTCCAGCTGCCCCCGCGCCTGCGCCGGCCCCACCGCCGAAGCCGCAGATCGAGGCCGCCCTGCCCCCGCCGCCACCGCCGGTGAAACCGATCGATCCCGCTCCCGCACCGAGCACGGACAGCGGGCCCAGTGCCGCCGTCCTGGCTGACGATCCCACGATCAAGAGCCTGACCGCCAAGATTGCCGCCAATCCGGATGACGTGAATGCGCTGTACCGGCGCGGCCAGGTCTATGCCAGCAAGGGCGCCTACAACCTCGCCATCAAGGATTTTGACGACACCCTCCGGATCAATTCGAAGGACGTCGAGGCGCTGAACAACCGCTGCTGGACCCGCACCGTGGTCGGCGACCTCCAGGGCGCGCTGAAGGATTGCAACGAGGCGCTGCGGCTGCGGCCGAACTTCGTCGATGCGCTCGACAGCCGCGGCCTGGTCAACCTCAAATCGGGCGCGGTGAAGAATGCCATCGCCGATTTCGACGCGGCCCTGAAGATCAATCCGCGCCTGACCTCCTCGCTCTATGGACGCGGCCTTGCCAAGCAACGCAACGGCTCGGCCCAGGAAGGGGCGCTCGACATTGCCAATGCCAAGGCGATGGATCCGAACATCGTTCAGGAATTCGCAAGCTACGGAGTGCGTTGATATTTTTTTGCGTTGAGGCCGTCCAAGCCTCGAACCTTGAACAGCCCAGGGAACACTAATGGGCGGATGCCGCAACAGGCCTCTTCGGGGGCTTGTTGCCGGAATTTGGAAGCACGCGAGCTGGCTGCGCAGGAGGGACTGGCTATGAGATCGGCTGCAAAAGGGCTTACCGCGATTCTATCCATCATCACCGTCGGCGCCGCCCTGTCATTGCCGACCTCAGCTGCATATGCGGGCGATGACGGCAACAGCAAGAATGTCACCGAGGACGAGATCGTCCGCGCACTCGCGCCGGCGCCGAAGAAGCCCCTGACCCGCGGCCTCTCGATTGGCCCGCAGACCGAACCCGCGCCGAGCGCAGCGGAGACCAAGCTGCTTCAGTCCGTGCGCGGCCGCTCGACGCGCTCGCTGTCGTCGACCGAGCGCGAGGAAATCGCTTCCGTCGCCAAGGACAAGCCGAACATCGATCTCGAAATCACGTTCGACTACAACTCCGCCAATATCAGCGCCAAGTCGATGCCGTCCGTGCAGGCGCTCGGCCGTGCCTTGACCAGTCCCGACCTGAAGGGCTCGACCTTCGTGGTCGCCGGCCACACCGACGCCGCCGGCGGCGAAGCTTACAACCAGGACCTCTCGGAGCGTCGCGCGGATTCGATCAAGCGCTACCTCGTCGAGAAGTACAACATCTCCGCGACCGATCTCGTCACCGTCGGCTATGGCAAGAGCAAGCTCAAGAATCCGAGCCAGCCGCTGGCGGAGGTCAATCGCCGCGTGCAGGTCGTCAACATGGAAAACAAGACCACCGCATCGAAGTGAGCACGACGTAATCCTTTGCAGTGACAAGTCGTGATGTGGTGTAAGGTCTCGCTGTTGAAGCGCGTCCCGCAGCCTTGCGGGACGCCGCTTTATTTCCGGGAAACGCTCTGTTTGGGCCTCGCGCGGATGGCCGTGAGCAAGGTCAGGATGATTCCGCGATGAATTTGACTGAATATCTCAAGCCGGCCGGAACCGTCGTGTTCGTCGTCGCGCTCGGCGTCGGCTATTATCTGTTCGAGCACCGGAAGCGCGCCGAGGTGAAGGAGACGCCAAGCACGGCGCTCGTCATCGTGACGAAGTCGACCAATGCCTGCTTCTCCGACCTGGTGCGGGTGACCGGCTTCTTCGTGCCGCGCCGCGAGGCGGTCGTCCTTGCCGACCAGGAGGGGGCCAGGGTCACCGACCTCCTGGTCACCGAAGGCACCGTCGTCGCCGACAACCAGGAGCTGGCGCGGCTGACTGCGCCGCCGCAGATTCCGGGTCAGCCGCAGCGACCCGGCCCACAAGGCCCGCTCTCACTGAAAGCGCCCGCGCCGGGCCTCATCACCGAGGTCCGCACCGTCGTCGGCGCGCCGGCCTCGCCGCAGGCAGGACCGATGTTCCGGATTGCCGTCAACAATGAGATCGAGCTCGACGCCCAGGTTCCGGCGGTGCACATGTCCAAGCTCAGCTCCGGCGCGACCGTGCGCATCAGCCGCGACGATGCGCCCGATTTGATCGGACGGGTCCGGCTGGTTGCACCCGAAATCGACCGCGCCACCCAGCTCGGGCGCGTCCGCATCAGCGTCACCAACAATCCCTCGCTGAAGGTCGGCGTGTTCGCCCGCGCCTCGATCGATGCCAAGCGAAGCTGCGGCGTTGCCGTGCCCAAGACCGCGATCGATCATCTGACGGTGCAGGTCGTCAAAGGCAACATTGTCGAGACACGCAAGGTGCGGGTCGGACTGTCGTCCGACAGCGCGACGGAAATCCTGGAAGGGCTCGAGGTCGGCGAAATCGTCGTGGCCGACGCCGGCTCTTCGCTCCATGATGGCGACCAGATCAAGACCATGTTCGCCGATGAACTCGATCGCACGCGGGTACGCTGATGGCTCTCAATATCTCGGCATGGTCTATACGTCATCCGCTGCCGTCTGTCGTCTTTTCGATCATCCTGCTGGTTCTCGGCTGGACCTCCTTCACCAAGCTCGCGATCACACGGCTGCCCTCGGCCGACATCCCCGTGATCTCGGTCGCGGTCTCGCAGTTCGGCGCAGCGCCAGCCGAACTCGAATCCCAGGTCACCAAGACGGTTGAAGACGCGGTCTCCGGCGTCGAGGGCGTCAGGCATATCACCTCCTCGATCACCGACGGCCTCTCGGTCACCACGATCCAGTTCGCGCTCGAGACCAACACCGACCGCGCGCTCAACGACGTCAAGGACGCGGTGACGCGCGTGCGCTCCAACCTGCCGCAGAACGTCACCGAGCCGCTGATCCAGCGCGTCGACGTCATCGGCCTGCCGATCGTGACCTATGCCGCAATCTCGCCCGGCAAGACGCCGGAGCAGCTCTCCTATTTCGTCGATGACGTGGTCAAGCGTGCGCTCCAGGGCGTGCGCGGCGTCGCGCAGGTCGAGCGCATCGGCGGTGTCGAGCGCGAGATCCTGGTCTCGCTCGATCCCGACCGCCTACAGGCGATGGGGCTCACTGCGGTCAATGTCAGCCAGAGCCTGCGCGGCACCAATGTCGACGTCGCCGGCGGCCGCGCCGAGATCGGCAAGAACGACCAGGCGATCCGTACGCTCGCCGGCGCCAAGACGCTGGGCGATCTCGCCGGCACCATGATCCCGCTGTTCGGCGGCGGCGAGGTCCGGCTCGATGATCTCGGCACCGTCACCGACACCATCGCCGACCGCCGCACCTTCGCACGTTTCAATGGCGAGCCGGTGGTCGCGCTCGGCATCAAGCGTTCCAAAGGCGCCAGCGACGTGAAGGTGGCCGAGGCCGTGCAGAAGCGCATCGACGCGCTGAAAACCGCCTATCCCGACGTCGACCTGAAACTGATCGACACTTCGGTCGAATATACCAAAGGCAATTACCACGCGGCGATCTCGACATTGTTCGAAGGCGCCATCCTCGCCGTCATCATCGTGCTGCTGTTCCTGCGCGACCTGCGCGCGACCATCATCGCCGCGATCTCGTTGCCGCTATCGATCTTCCCGGCGTTCTGGGCGATGGACCTGCTCGGCTTCTCGCTCAACCTCGTCAGCTTCCTCGCCATTACGCTATCGACCGGTATTCTCGTCGACGATGCCATCGTCGAGATCGAGAACATCGTCCGGCACATGAACATGGGCAAATCGCCCTACCGTGCCGCGCTGGAGGCCGCCGACGAGATCGGCCTCGCGGTGATCGCGATTTCGCTGACCATTATCGCGATCTTCGCACCGGCGAGCTTCATGTCGGGCATTGCCGGACAGTTCTTCAAGCAGTTCGGCATCACCGTCTCGGTGCAGGTGTTCTTCTCGCTGCTTGCCGCGCGCTTCGTCACGCCGGTGCTGGCCGCCTACTTCCTCAAGCACAGTTCGCATGCGGAGCCGCCGCCCGGCCGCATCTTGCGGTCCTATCATGGGATCGTGGCCTGGTCGGTGAAGCACTATTTCATCACGGTGCTGATCGGCCTCGGGATTTTCGCCGCCTCGATCTGGAGCATCACGCTGCTGCCGCAGGGCTTCCTGCCGGCCCAGGACAGCGCCCGCTCGCTGCTTGCGCTCGAGCTGCCGCCGGGCACCCAGCTCGCCTACACCGAAAAGGTGACCGAGGACATCGTCGCGCGCCTGCGCAAGCGGCCCGAGGTGAAGAGCATCTTCGTCGACGGCGGGCGCGTCCCGCCGGGAACCCAGGAAGTCCGGCGCGCCGCCCTGATCATCAACTACACGCCCAAGGACAGCCGCGACATCACCCAGCGCGAACTTGAATTCTCGATCAGCCAGGAGCTGGAGAACGTTCCGGACATCCGCTTCTGGTTCCTCGACGAGAACGGCCTGCGCGCGATCTCGCTGGTGGTGACCGGTGTCGACCCCAACATCGTCAACAACGTCGCGAGCGAGCTTGCGACGCAGATGAAACGTATTCCCACCATCTCCAACGTCATCTCCGAGACCTCGCTGGAGCGCCCCGAGCTGCGCATCGAACCGCGCGCCGATCTCGCCGCACGGCTCGGCGTCTCCACCGAAAGCCTGTCGCAGACCATCCGTGTCGCCACCATCGGCGACGTCGGGCCTGCGCTCGCCAAATTCGACGTCGGCGATCGCCTGGTGCCGATCCGCGTGCAGCTCGAGGATGCCGCCCGCGGCAATCTGAAGACGCTGGAGCAGTTGCGCGTGCCGCTCGGCGAGCACGGCGAGAAGGGCGGCGTGCCGCTCTCGGTCATCGCCGACGTCAAGCTCGACCAGGGTCCGACCAGCATCAACCGCTACGATCGTGAACGGCAGGCGACCGTTGCGGCCGACCTCGTCGGCTCGGCCGCGCTCGGCGATGCCACCAAGAAGATCTATGACCTGCCGGTCATGAAGACCCTGCCGAAGGGCGTGAAGGTCTCGCCCTCCGGCGACGCCGAGAGCCTGAACGAATTGTCGGACGGCTTCGCGACTGCCATCACGGCCGGACTGATGATGGTCTACGCCGTGCTGGTGCTGCTGTTCGGCACCTTCCTGCAGCCGATCACCATCCTGTTCTCGCTGCCGCTCTCGATCGGTGGTGCCATCGCGGCCCTGCTCGTCACCGGCAAGCAGCTCACCACGCCGGTGTGGATCGGCATCCTGATGCTGATGGGCATCGTCACCAAGAACGCGATCATGCTGGTGGAATTCGCCATCGAATCCATCCATGCGGGCAAGCCGCGCGAGGAAGCCATGATCGACGCCGGCATGAAGCGCGCCCGCCCGATCGTGATGACCACGATCGCGATGGCCGCGGGCATGATGCCGAGCGCGCTCGCAGTCGGTGCCGGGGGCGAGTTCCGCTCGCCGATGGCGCTCGCGGTGATCGGCGGCCTGATCTTCTCGACCATCCTGTCGCTGGTGTTCGTGCCCGCGATGTTCATGGTGATGGACGATTTCGGCGCCCTGATCTGGCGCTTCGCCAAACGACTGATCGTGCACAGCGAGGATGCGGAGAGCAGCAAGCATCACGAAGCTGCACCGGCAGCGAAGAACGTCGCGCACCGTGCTGCGGAGTAGTAGAAGCGCAGGACGTGCCTGCAAGCGACGCCCATGAACCCGACATCGCGGAAGACCATTTTCGTTACGAAATGTTCAAGCGCACGGGTCAAGCCGTATCGCTCGAGGCCGTCAAAGCGTGGGTCTCCAGTTGGGGCTCTTCTGACGAACTACATCGCCCCAAGGCGATTGACGTGCGCCGCTAGCGACTTCACTCGTTCCGCGCGATCGCCGTCAGCTTGGTCATGTTCCGCAGTAAGATCCGGCCGCGCTGGAGATCGAGTATGGCTTCCTTGCGCCAGGCCTGGAGCTGGCGGTTGACGCTTTCGCGGGCGGCACCGACGAAGACGCCGAGCTGCTCCTGCGAAATGTGGACCTCGGAGCCGAAATCGGCAGCGAGCGCGCAGAGCCGCCGCGCCAGCCGCACCGGCAGCGGCTGCAGCATGGATTCCTCCATGCGCTCGCTCTGCCAGCGGATGCGCTGGCACAGCAGGGCGATGATCTTGATCGCGACCTTTGGCTCGCGCTCGAGGAAGCCGAGGAAATCTTCGCGCCGCAGCACGAACAATTCGCTGGCCTCGCCCGCGGTGGCGTCTGCCGTACGATTCTGGCCGTCCATCACCGCGACCTCGCCGAACAGGTCGCCCGGCCCCATGAAATTCAGCGTCAGCCGGCTGCCGTCGGAAGCGCCGGTCTCGATGCGGACCTGGCCGCGGCGCACACCGAACAGCGCATCTCCGGGATCGCCCTTCTGGAACAGCACCTCGCCACTCCCCAAATGCTGGGTGTGACAGAGATTGGACAACCGCTGGAGCTCGTCTGCGCCGAGATCAGCGAACATCGGGTTCATCTTCAGGATGACCGCAAATTCGGCCTGCTTGCTCATCTCAATGTCCTTGTGAACGTCCTGGTCATTGTTCTCAGCAAATCGCTTGAAACCATCAACTTCAGGATCGCGTAAAACCGCGCCGGAGAAGTGTGTCATAAGTCACATAACTTTGCAGCACCCCCTGATTATTTTTACGCGCTTGGAGCCGCTTCCCGTCCGGGGATAAACTCAAGGCGCAAAGGACGGGTCATCTGCCGGATTCGACGCCGATTGTCCGTCGCTGGAAAGTCGAGATGAGAGCATTGAAATTCGCCGGCGGGGCTTTGGCCGCCGTCATCATCGTGATCGCACTGCTGCTGGTGGTCGGGATCCCCTCGGGCTTCCTGACCTCGACCATCGCCGCGCGGGTCGAGAGTGCGACCGGCTATCGCCTGTCGATCGACGGCACCACCAAGATCAGCCTGTGGCCGACGCTGAACGTTACCTTGAACGACCTCACACTTGCCGACCCCAAGGACCGCAGCGGCATCACGCGCCTGACGGTCGACAGCGTGCAGGCCGATATGTCGCTCGCCAGCGTGTGGTCGGGCCGCCCTGAGATCAGCGAGCTCGTCGTCTCCCATCCCGTGCTCTATCAGCCGCTGCTGCGTGAGCGACTGCCGAATGCCGGCGCCCCGGCAAAGCCGCTCACGCTGGATACCAATGGTGCCACGATCGACCGCATCAAGGTCACCGACGGCGAAGTCGCGTTCTCCCGCTTGCGCGATCGTGTCGAGGGCCGCATCAGCGCCATCAACGCCGATGCGATCGTTGACCGGGACCGCAAGGTCACCATCACCGGCACCGCGCGCGTCGGCCAGCATCCAACCAAGTTCGACATCAAGGCAACCTCGCCGACATCGCCGGTCGAACGGCCGACGGTTCCGGTGGATTTCGCCATCGACATGCCTGACGTGCTGAAGTCCCAGCTCACCGGTCACGCCGAGATGCGGCTCAATGGCGACGTCGTGATGATCAACGGCGTGAATGGCAGGCTCGGCGACGGCGCATTCAACGGCTGGGCCTCGGTCGACATCGCGAGCAAGCCGCTGGTCAAGGTCGATCTCGACTTCCAGCGGCTCGCGATGCCGCTAGCGAAATCGCCGGACGGCGTGTCCGGGCAACCCTGGAGCAATGCGCCGATCGACGTCTCCGGGCTCAACTATGTCGATGCGCAGGTGCGGATCTCCGCGAACGAAGCCGTGATCGGCGATGCGCGCATCGCGCCGCTGGCGCTCGATGCCAAGCTCGCCGGCGGCGTGCTGAAGGCCGGCACCGCCAATCTCGGCGCCTATGGCGGCCAAGTCTCGGGCGAGGTAATCCTGGATGCGACCACCGGCGCGCCGAGCTTTGCCATGCATTCCGACCTCGTCGGCGTGCGTGCACTGCCGCTGCTGCAGGGCCTCGCCGAATTCGACCGCATCGACGGCAAGCTGCAGGCCAAGCTCGCTTTGCGCAGCGCCGGCAACAGCCAGCGCGCGCTGATGGCGAACATGCAAGGCACGGCCTTCGTCAATTTCCAGGACGGCGCCATCCGCGGCATCAATGTCGCGCAGATGATCCGCTCGCTGACGACGAGCACGCTGTCCGGCTGGCAAGGAAACCAGGACCCCAGCCAGGAGCAGAGCACGGATCTGTCGCAGCTCTCGGCCTCCTTCCGCATCGACAAGGGCCAGGCGGTGACGACCGATCTCAATCTGATCGGGCCGCTGGTGCGCGTCACCGGCGCGGGCACCATTGCCCTCGACACCAAGATGATGGGCTTTCGCGTCGAGCCGAAGCTCGTCATGACGACCGAAGGCCAGGGCCGCACCTCCGAGCCGGTCGGCTTCGGCATCCCCGTGATGATCCAGGGCAGTTGGTCGCAGCCGCGGATCTACCCTGACATCGCCGGCGTGCTGGACAATCCGGACGCCGCCTATGCCAAGCTGCGCGAGATGGGCAAGGGCCTGTTCGGCCCCGATGGCGCCGGGCTCGGCAACATCCTGGGCAGCCTCGGGCTCGGCGGCACCACCGCGCCGGGCGGCGGCAATGCAAATCCGCAAACCCAGCAGCCGGGGCAAAACGATCTGCTCGGCGGCCCCTTGGGGGAGGCGATCGGCAATCTGATTCAGCAGGGACTTTCCAATGGCACAGCAACCGGCACTGGCACCGGCCGCAGTCGCAGCCTGCCGGTAACGCCCTCCACACCGGCGCCGCAGGCCTCGCCTGCCCCAGCTCCGGAGGACCCGCCGCCCGCGCAGCAGGACAGTCAGCCAATGAACGACGTGCTGCGGCAGCTCTTCAATCGGTGATTGGCAGAACTGACGCGCGGGACCGGCTTGCTCACCTGCGGCGAAGGGATGAGGCTGCGACAATTCACCACTCTGCTTCCTGCCCGGGAGTCCACAGGGAGTAACCACACCGGCCGGTCCGCCGGCCGCGCGACGGCCCCTTGGCCTAAATTGTGGTAGAACGGCCCGGAAGGGGCTGTACGGCCCGCAGCGCGCAGCGTCAGTGGCGGCGCGAGAGGATCGGGATGGCAGGAGCGAACGACAAGACACGATCTCTGCGCGAGGGCCTGTTCGCCAAATACGTCGTCTCCCTCGTCGGCCTCGTCGTGTTCGTCCTCGCCGTCAACGGCGCGATGGAGACCTGGATCTCCTACCGCGCCACGAGGACACAGCTGACCGACGGGCTGGAGGACAAGGCGCAAGGAGCCGCCCGGCGGATCGAGCAGTCGATTTCCGAGCTCGATCGTCAGATCAGCTGGGTGACGCGCGCGAGCCAGGACACGCTGGAGAAGCGCCGCGCCGACTACGCCCAGCTGCTGCACCAGGTCTCGGTCGTCAATCAGCTGTTCCAGCTCAACGGCGACGGCCGCGAGGTGCTGCGCGTTTCCAGGCAATCGACCACGACCGGCGGCAATGCCGACCTCTCCCGGGACGTGCGCTTCACCGACGCCGTCACCCGCGGCGTCAGCTATGCGCCGGCCTGGTTCGCCGACCGGACACCGTTGATGTCGATCTCGGTGGCGCATTCCGGCTTCAATGCCGGCGTCACCGTGGCCGAGATCGATCTCAGCTTCCTCTCCGACTTTCTCTCCGACGCCCAGGTCGGCAAGGCGGCCTTCGCTTATGTCGTCGATCCCCGCGGCCGGGTGCTGGCGACGTCGTCGAAAGGGCCCGAAATCGGCAAGGACCTTTCCAAGCTGCCGCAGGTTGCGGCCGCGATTGCGCCCGGCCACGAGCCCGACACGTCGGGCACCGACTTCAACGGCCATGCGGTGATGAGCGCCGCGAGCATCGTGCCGAAGCTCGGCTGGAGCGTGCTGTTCGAGCAGCCGACCACGCAGGCCCTGATGCCGATCCGCGACCAGCTGGTGCGCATCGCGCTGCTGATCGGCATGGGCCTGCTGGTCGCGATCCTCGCCGGCACGCTGCTCGCCCGCCGCATGATCATCCCGATCACGGCGCTGCGCGACGGCGCGCACAAGCTCGGCGAGGGCGATTTCAGCCACCGCATCGACGTGCACACCTCCGACGAGCTGGAAGACCTCGCCGGGCAGTTCAACCGCATGGCCGATCAGATCCAGGAGACCTATTCGAACCTGGAGACCAAGGTCGAGGAACGCACCCGCGATCTGGCGCAATCGATCCACGAGCTCAAGGTGCTGGAGGAGGTCGGCCGTGCGGTGGCCTCCTCGCTCGATCTGAACGCGGTGCTTGCGACCATCGCCGCTCGCGCGATCGAGATCACCCGCGCCGACGCGGTGCTGATCTATGGCTTCGACGCCGAAGCGCGCCGCTTCAACCTGGTCGAGGCCAACGGCATCGACAAATCCGCCGAGGGCGCGCATGTGACCATCGCGCAAGGCGAGAACATCCTGAGCGATGCCGCGGCGAGCGGCGAGCCGATCGCGCTTGCCGAGCTCGGCGAGGCCGCCGAGCAGCCGCTGCGCGAGGTCGCGCTCGCTGCCGGCTTCAACTCGGTGCTGGTGGTGCCGCTGATCGACCAGCAGGGCACGCTAGGCTCGCTGGTGCTGCTGCGCCGCGCCGGCGGCGAGTTCGCCGGCAGCATCATCGGCCTGATGCGCACCTTCGCCAACCAGGCCGTGCTGGCGATGCGCAATGCGCACCTGTTCACCGAGGTCGACCACAAGAGCCACGCGCTGGAGACCGCGAACGAGACCGTGCGCGCGCAGGCCGACAAGCTGCGCGTCCAGACCGAGCAGCTCAAGGACTGGAACAAGTCGCTGGAGGCGCGCGTCAAGACCCAGCTCGGCGAGATCGAACGCATCCGCAAGCTCGAGCGTTTCCTGGCGCCGCAGGTGGCGCAGCTGATCGCCTCCTCCGACAGCCCCGAGGGGCTGCTCACCAGCCAGCGCCGCGAGGTCACGGTGGTGTTCTGCGATTTGCGCGGCTTCACCGCGTTCACGGAAGCGACCGAGCCGGAAGAAGCAATGAACGTGCTACGCGAATATCACGCAGCGCTCGGCCAGCTGATCTTCAAATATGAGGGCACGCTCGACAAATATGCCGGCGACGGCGTGATGGTGCTGTTCAACGCGCCGATCCAATTCGAGGACCACACCAAGCGCGCGGTGAAGATGGCGGTGGAGATGCGCGACACCATCGGCCCGCTGACGGAGCGCTGGCGCAACCGCGGCCACAGCCTCGGGTTCGGCATCGGCATTGCGCTCGGCTACGCCACGCTCGGCCAGGTCGGCTTCGAGCAGCGGCTGGAATATGCCGCGATCGGTAGCGTCACCAACCTCGCCTCCCGCCTCTGCGGCGAAGCCAAGCCCAACCAGATCGTGGTGAGCCGCCGCGTCTACGGCATGGTCGAGCCCTGGGTCGAAGCGCGCGCGCTCGACGATCTCCAGCTCAAGGGTTTTAATCACCCGGTGCTGGCGATGGAGATCCTGAGCTGGCGCGAGGAGGTGGAGAACGTGGTGGATGCCGCGGCGGTGCGGCGAAGGATGTAGCCAAAGCAAAAAGTGCGAAAACAACCCCATGCACAGTAGGCAGGGGCTTTGGGATCAATGACTTACGCAGGCCTCGCGCGGATGCCGACGTGGTTTGACTCGTCGGGCAAAACACCGGCAGAATGGCATGATCCCCACACGCCTCCCACGAACCACATCCCTCCTCCCAGCGACCAACCTTCGCCTCAACGGCGAGGCTGAACTCGGATGGAGACGAGCTGTGACTTTTGCCTTGCCTTCGCGTGCTTATGATCTGCAGATGCTGGACCGTCCCGCGGACCGCGCGCGCGATCACGGCTGGGTCTATGGGGTACCGCCGGGCATCACGAGCGAGCAATGGCCACTCGATCCGGTCAGCGGCTATCCGCTGATGCACGGCTTTACGCTTCTCTTGCCGGAGGATTATCGCGTGCACGGCGAAAACATCGTTGCCGTGTCGTTCTTTGCCACCGCGCCCGATCACAATGATGGCGGCGCGCCCGACGATCCCGAGATTCGCGAGGCCGTGCTCGCGCGGCCATCGCATCCGCGTCTGTCGCGCATGACCGACATTCTCGACTACGAATATGCCGCACTGCTGCTGACTCAGGCCGAATATGACGGCGCATTCGCGACACCGCCGGCGCCGCTTGCGCTGGCAACGGCGGAGCGGCCACGCTGGCTCGACGTCGGCGGTGCCAGCGCCTTTTTCGAGGCGGCGCCGCCCTACCCAAAGAAGATGTTTGCTGCCCCGCCGCGCGCCGATCTCATCGAGACTCGCGCGATCGCGCTGTCGCCGCGCGCGAATGATCCCAACGCCGGCAAAGGCCCGCAGGACGAGCACGTTCGGGAAAATCCGCCGACCGGCTATCAACCTTACTACTATTATGTCGGCGGCGTGCCGCGCAGCGACGATTTCCGCCTGCACGACTGGGCCAAGGATCACGCCCACAACCATCTCGGCGGCACCATGCGGCCCTGCCAGGCCGTACCGGAGATGAGCCCGTTCTACATCGAGTTCGAGGAATATTTCGGCGGCTACAACTTTGGCGGCGGCAACGCGCAGCTCGACTTCAATGAGATGAAGTTCGACTGGGCGTGCGGGTAATCACGCCCCCCGCTTCGGCCCGATCGCCTCGAACCCGGCCTTCTGCTCGTCGGTCAGATCCGCCTCGAAATCGTCGAGCGCATCACCGACGCCGCCCACCGCTTCCAGCATCGTCTGCAGCCGCGTCTTCACGGCGGCGAGGCGGGCCTGCGGGGTCGCGGCGGGCTCTGTCGGGCAGGCGCTGAGCGTCTGCATGGTGCGGAGCGTGGTGTCCTGGAGCACTTCGAAGCGGGCGCGGGCTATCTCGTCGAGATGGAGCGCGGAGGCGATGTCGGCGGCGGGCCATTGCTGCTGGACGAGCTGCTCGTATTGGCGCTGCGCGTTTTCGTCATAGCGGGGATCGTAGTCGGGCTGGCAGGCCTTAGCCGCCTGGGCGTCCTTGGCCGCGTCCTTGCTCCCGTCCTTGGGCCGGTGGGACGCCAGCGCGGCGCGACGCTCGTTGGCGAGGGCGTTGAGCCTGGCTTTCTGGTCGTCATTGAGCAGACCGACGAATTTCGAAAGCGGCGCTTCGATTGCATCCGTCGCCTTGATCATGGCCTCGAGACGCTCGCGCATCAGGCCGAGGCGCTCGGCGGCCGTTGCAGGCGCCTGTGCCGCGCAGGCGGTGCGGATGGTGTCGCGCGCCGCATTCCAGGCGGATGCGAGCTCCTCGAGCGCAGTGCGCTGCAGCTCGTTCGGCTGAACGGCGCTCGCGATGCGGTTGACCGGCAGGCCGCCGGTGTCGCTGGCCTCGCAGAGGGTTTCCGCGGACGGGATTTTTCGTGCGCGCCGGCCTTGCGGCACGGTGTAGGCGGCAAGCTCGGGCGCGGCATAGGGCGTGAAGAGTGCGGCATAGATGTCGCCGTAGCCGTAGAGCGAGAGGCTGGTCGCATCGCCGAAGATGATTGCGGTGGTGAGATCGTCATGCGCGAACGGCCAGAACACCGGGCCGACCCAGCCGTAGCTGCCGTCGGGATGGCGCCACCAGCCCTGCGGGCGGCGACCGCCTTGCCAGCCCGCCAGCGCAGCTTGCGCTGTGAGGGCCGCACGCAGGACGTAAGGGTTGGATAGCTGGCCGCGCTCGGCGCCGCGCGGGTCTTGCGACCTCAGTGCAGCGGAGCGGTAGCGGCCACTGCGCACGGCCATGCGGGAATGGCGCAGGCGCTGCAGGCCGAGCATGTGGCCGACGGCGAAACGCGCAACCCCGAGCGGACCGCCACGCAAACCGAACTGCGCCTCGGCCCTGTTAGGCAGCAACACTGCCGCAATCACGAGAGCTGCGCCGGCCAGCGCCAAACCCATGCGTCCCGACATGATCGCTGACCTGACTGTCGAGCTGGCCACGACCCTCCCTCCCGCACCAAGCGCGCACTGCGTCGCATCACAATGACGCGCGAGGGAACCGATTGTTCCGCGGCGATGCAGGGCAAAGCGACGCAACGCTCGCCGCCATGCCGGTGCGGGGTCACTGCGCCTTTTGCGGCAGGACGAAGGTCTGGCCGGGATAGATCAGGTTCGGATTGTGGATCTTGTCGCGGTTGGCGTTGAAGATCACCCCGTAGCGGGCGCCGTCGCCGTAAGCGAGCCGGCTCAGCGCCCACAGGCTGTCGCCCCGGGCGATGACCCGGCTGCCGCCTGCTTCCGCCGGTGCGGTGGTGAGCACGTCCGCCGGCGAGGCCGATGCGACCGCCGTCGCCGGCGCGTGCGCCAGGGCCCTGGGTTTCGGCGCGCCAATCAACCTCGGCCGGGCCGCTTGCCTGTCAGGCACTGAAGCCAAGCGCGGCGACGCCGATGGCAGCGCGGCCACGACATCCGGTTTGTCATCGGGCTTCTCGGCCTGCTTCGTCTCCTGCCGCGCATCCTGCTTCGCGACTAGCGCGGGCGGCGGCGCTGCCTCGGCGATGGTCACCGGCATGGTCCGGCCGGACTCGGTCACCGTGCCGTCCGGCGCCTTGGCCCGGAGCGTCAGTTCATAGGAACCGGCAGGAAGCTGCGGCGGGGTCATCACGAACTGGCCGGAGGCGTCGGCGACCACGGTATCGAGCGGCTTGCCGTCGCGCAGCAGCTCGACCCTTGCACCCGGCGTGGCGCGGCCCGCAATCACTGCCGCCTCACCGTGATCGTCGATGCGGGCGACGTCGAACCGGGGGCCGGCATCCGCCGGCGCCGGCTTGACCAGCGCGAGATCGCCGAGCGCGGCCACCTGCTTCTGGGTCTCGCCCAGCGCGCCCGCCTTTGGTTCGGGGGCCGGTGCAGGCGGCGCGCTGGCGGCAAGCTTTGGCTGTTCCGGCTGCAGCTCTGGCTTGGGCTCTTCCGCTTTGGGCTCGACCTTGGCCTCCACTTTGGGTTCGACCTTGGCGTCGGGCTTGGCGTCGGGCTTGGCGGCGGCGGCGACGATGGTCTTCGTCCCGTCCGGCAGCAGGCGGCGCAGCTCGGTCGGGCCGATCACCAGCGCAGTGCCGACCATCGCGAGCAGACAAAAGGCAATGAAGGCCTTGGATGCGGTGATCATCTGAAAGGGACCTTGAGTGGCAAATCAGCCGAGGCCGGCAAAGTGCGCCGATTTGGCTGCGGCAGCAAGACGGTCGATGGGATTATGCCTCCATCCCGGCGCGTCCGGGATGAACCGGCGCCTTTCCGTCGGCGTCAAACGAGCGAGGCTGCGCCGCGGCTATATTTTGGGGAATTTGGTGTGACCACATTTTTCCGCACCGCGCTATGGCTGGCGCTTGCCCTGATACTGGCCGCTTCCCCCGCACTCGCCGCCTCCGGCCCGCCGCCTGGTTACATCCTCACCGACAATGCCGATCTCGCCTTTACCTCGCCTGACAGCGCCACCAAGCTCGAACACTACATGAAAGACAGTGAAGATTTCTTCGCTGTCAAATGGCAGGTCTGGGCGCGACACGGCAAAAAGATGACCGAGCTGAAGCCCGAGCAGGGCTATCCGGCCGGCTTCCGTTTCACCAATGACTCGCAATGGCTGGTGCGGATGCAGAAGACCGGCTCGGGCGAGCAGGATCTGTTTCTCTACCATTTCGAGAACGGCGCCTTCGTCAACGCGACGAAGAAATCGCTCAGCAATCTCGCCTGGGCCTATTTTCATAGCAGGCCCGACACAAAGAACATGAAGCTCGACTACCACATCTCGGCCAATCTGATGAAGGGCACCGAAGATGCTTATCGCTGGCTCGGCGTCGACTGGCCCAACAACCGCTACCTCCTGATCTCGCTGTCGGGCGAAATGGACAAGCATCCGAAGAACGTCGCCGTAAAGGGATTGGCGGACTGGAAATGCCGCTATGACCTCAAGACCGGCAAGTTCGACGTGCCCAAGATGTTCGCCAAGAGCAATGCGAAAGCGCTGAACTGGGAGATCAAGCGGTGAGTGCCGCTTCGCGCTTCCACGAAAATAGGATCAAACCTCCGAGTTCGTGGTTATCGCCTCGCTGAGACGGCCGGGAACTCCGGCCGAGGACACCTGTCAACATTGCATCACGCGCACTGCAGGCGGCTTTTCGCCCGCGCTGTGGCGCGCGTGTGCGATATCGAGCGAGGTGATATGGCGATCTTGTCTTTCAGAGCGATCCCTCTCGCGGCGGTTGCAGCCGTCATCGGGCTCTCCGCAGAGGCCCGCGACGACGGTCGCTACGCAAATTCTCCCCTCAAGGGCTGGTTCGAAAGCCTGCACAGCAAGGGCGGCGGTCCCTGTTGTGCCGACGCCGACGGCACTGCGCTGGCCGATGTCGACTGGGAGACGCGGGACGGACATTACCGGGTGCGGCTTCTCGGGAATTGGGTCGATGTGCCAGACGACACTGTCATCACCGAGCCCAACCGCGCCGGACGCACCATGGTCTGGCCTTATTACGTCAACGGACGTCCCATGATCCGCTGCTTCATGCCCGGCAGCATGACGTGAACCGGGACGAGCACCGCGGGATCGGGAAGCTCACATCGATCGTCGGGCCGCACGCACTTCGGCTAATTCGGCGTCGGGGTGGCTGACGATGGTGGCGACCATGATGCCGCTGATGATCAGCGACCAGGCGGTGTCCCAATAGATCCAAAACACGAGCCAGCCTCCCTTTTCTCTTTCAATCTCTTTCACGCCGCACCGGGCTAACCGCACCGCGATGCCGGCGTCTCCGCGCGCGAGGCCCGGCCCGGCGACGCGCGGACGGGCAGAGCGCTATTTGTGTTTGGTCGGTGGCGGCGCCCGATCGGTTTGGCCGGTGTGGCGCTTTGCCACGACGTCCTCGTCGTGCTCGCTCTCGTGCGGACGTGGCGCAAGCTTGGGCTGGCCGGCTTGACCGCCGTGCTTGCCGCCCATGTCGGGCTTTCCTTCGAGATCGTTTTCGCGGGGCATGCGGTTCAATGCGTTCGCACGGCATTGGTTCACAATAGCATCGGCCGCTCTCGCACTGTGAACGCGCTCATAGAACCGCCCATCTTTGCAGTGCACGATGACTGGCGTGCCCTGGTGCATCGCGATTCTTACCGACGGATTGGCCTGATGCGAAAACGACTGATCGTCTGGACCATCATGACGTCCACCCTGGTTGCGGTCACCGTATGGACCATGCTCGGGCCGCCCGACCGCCCGTCCACCCCGCATCTGCCCTCCCGCACGGCAGCAGTGCGTTAACTCGCCATCCTGCGACCGATACGATTTCGGTATCGATCGATCCCAATTGGAATTTGGTGCGGCGGCGCGCCTCCCGCTATCCTCGCGGCAAAACGACAATGCCGCGAGCCGGCCTTCAGGAGGAGCCCATGTTGAGACCGATCCGACGCATCGCATCGCGCGCGCCGCGCGCTGCGATCGCCACCACCCTGTTCGCTTCTCTCATTCTCATTTCTGGAGTCCGTGCCGGCATGGCCGAAACCTTCGCCTATGTCGGCAACGCCGACAGCAACGACATCAGCGTGTTCAAGATGAGCGAGAGCGGCGAGATGACGCCCGTGCAGACGGCCGCCTTCAAAGGCGTCGAAAAGCCCGGCTCCTCGACGCCGCTCGCGATCACACCCGATCACCGCGTGATGATCGCCGGCATCCGCTCGCAGCCATACCTCGCAGTGAGCTTTGCGATCGACCCGAAGACGGGCCAGCTCAGCCATCTCGGCAACGGACCGCTCGCGGACAGCATGGCCAATATCGCCGTCGACCGCAGCGGCAAGTTCCTGTTCAGCGCCTCCTATGGCGGCAACAAGGTCGCGCTGAATCCGCTTCTTGCCAACGGCGTCGTCGCCGAGCCCAAGCAGGTGATCCCGACCGGGCTGAACGCCCACGCCTTCCTGCCCTCGCCCGATAACCGCTTCGTGTTCGCGACCAATCTCGGCTCCGACCAGATCCTGAGCTTCGCGTTCGATGCCGCGGCCGGTACGCTCACGCCGAGCGATCCGCCGGCCCACAAGGTACCGGAAAAATCGGGGCCGCGGCACTTCGTGTTTCATCCGGGCGGCAAGTTCGTCTATCTCCTCCACGAGCTGAACGGCGACGTCGCGGCATTCACCTATGAAGCCAGGAGCGGCGCGTGGGACGAGATCCAGCGCACCACCGCGCTGCCGGAAGGGTTTTCCGGAAAAGCCTGGGCTGCCGACATCCACATCACGCCGGACGGCCGCTTCCTCTACGCCTCTGAGCGCACCACCAGCACGCTCACCGCCTACAAGGTCGATGGATCAAGCGGCAAGCTGACCACGATCGGCAGCGTGCCGACCGAGAAGCAGCCGCGTGGCTTCCAGATCGATCCAAGCGGGCGCTATCTCGCCGCGGTCGGCGAGCTCTCGGACGGCATGACGGTCTATGCGATCGACCAGAGCAGCGGCGCGCTGACCAGGCTGAAATCCTACCCCACCGGCAAGAAGCCGAACTGGGTGGAATTCCTGAGCCTGCCGTGAGGGGCCGCAGCGGCGGACCTACGTAAACAACCGTAATTTCGCAGGGTCCGCCTTTGCGCCATATCACCGCGTCTGGACCGACAGATTGGTTTTCAAATGCCCTCAGACCGGCCTGAACGTGCAGCATCGGCTGACTGATGAGCCGGGCGATCGCACCCACGTGTCCGTATCCTGTCCGGCCTGCACGCGGCTGCATCTGATCGATCGGGCCAAGGGCAAGCTGCTGGGCGATCGACGCGGCTGACGGTAACGCCGACCGGCGGCCTGCGGCGTGACGTCTTCGGAGCGAACCTGTTCGCCAATCCCGCGACTAATCAAGGACTTGCCGCGACTGCCAGCGGCCGCGCGGCATCCTCTCTTGGGACCCACGCGGCCGTAGTGCGGGCGGCGGCCATCTGCTATCGATTGGAGGCTTAGCCCCTGTGGAATTTCCGATGCGTCATTTGCCCCGTGCCGTTGTTCGAAACCTGTGTCCCGCAGCCGTCGCCGGCGTGCTCGTCCTCAGCTCCTATCCGGCTGGCGCGGCCGATGACGACGCGCCCAAGGGACCCGCGGTCACGGTGCTGAAAGTCGCGAAATCCTGCTTCTCCGACATCGTCGAGGCCACCGGCACGATCATCGCGCGGGAGGAAACCTCGGTGCGGCCCGAACGTCCCGGTCTGAAGGTCACGGACGTGCTGGCGGATGCGGGCGATACCACCACCGCCGGCCAGGTGCTGGCGCGGCTCGCGCTGCCCGAAGGCGGCACGCTTCAGGTCACCGCGCCCGTGGCGGGCGTGATCGCGACCTCGACTGCGCAGATCGGCAACTTCGCCTCGGCCAAGGGCGAGGCGCTGTTCACGATCGTGGCGCGCAGCGAATACGATCTCGTCGGCCTCGTGGCCACCACCGATGTGCGCAAGCTCGCCGTCAATCAGCAGGCCACCGTGCGGATCGCAGGCGCCGGCGACATCAGCGGCAAGGTGCGCCGCATCGGCCCGACCGTCGAGCCGAACATTCAGCAGGGGATGGTTTATATCGGCATCTCCTCGCAGAAGCGGCTGCTCCTGAACGCGAGCGGACGGGCGCTGATCAAGACCGGGCAAAGCTGCAACGTCGCGGTGCCGCTCACCGCCGTGCAGTATTCATCCGCCGGCACCGTGGTGCAGGTGATCCGCCGCAACCGCGTCGAGACCAAGCGTGTCGAGATCGGCTTGATGTCGGGCGGCAATATCGAGGTCCGCGACGGCCTGAACGAAGGCGATGTCGTCGTCGCCCGCGCCGGCGCATTGCTGCGCGAAGGCGATCCGGTGCGTCCGGTGATGGCGAGCGCGGAAGCGATGAAGTAGGGATTGGGAGACTGGCACGTGTCCCGGACGCGCTGCAGCGTGTAACGCTGCTGCGCAGAGCCGGGACCCCATCTGTTACCGAGCGATAGCTCAAAAGAATGGGCCCCGGCTCAGCGTCGCATCATTGCATGATGCGCCGCGTCCGGGGCACGAGACTTCGCAAGACCTAAGAAAAACTAGCCGCCGGCTTCGCCGAAACGGACGTCTTCGAGCAACGATGACGACACGGTCGGGACCTGGTCGCCTTCTGAGGCGCGGGAGATGGCGAGGCGCGTCTTGTTGAAGACGCTCTCGGCGCTGCCCGGTTTGCTGAGGTTGTTGAGGAACTCGCTGACCAGCACGCTGTGCTCGCCCTTGCCGTCATCGACGACCTTGCCGGGCGAGGCGGAGGTGAGGATCAGCGCATTGTCGGACGCGCTGATCGGCGCGAGGCCGTGGCTGTAGGAGCGGAAGCGGCGCTCGTAGGGGTTACGGCGGGAGGCGTCGACCACGACGAGCTTGGCCTTGGCGCCCTGCTCCTTCATCATCTCGAGCACGCCGTCGATGGAGACGCCATGGCGGCGGACGTCGCTTTCCTTCCAGATCACGGCGTCGACCGGCAGCATGTAGCTCTCGCGTCCCGCCTGCACGCCGTAGCCGCCGAAGAACAGCATGACGACGCTGTCGTGCGTGATCCGGGACTTAAGGCGGTTGACGGCGCGGACCATGTCGTCCTTGGTCGCGTCTTCCACCATGTCGACGTCAAAGCCGTTCTTGCGCAGCGACGAGGACAGCGCACGGGCGTCGTTGATCGACTGCGTCAGCGGCGCGTTGGCGTCGGGATAATGTCCATTGCCGATGACGAGCGCGAGGCGCGAGCTCTGGCCGATCGAACCGGTGATCTGTTCGGTGGTCACAGCCTTGGCGGCATCGATCGCACGCATGTTGAGAGCAGCATGGGCGCCAATCGCGAGCGACACCGTGCCGACGAGGGCTGCGGCGAGGGCGATCGTACGTCGGGAAAGGTCGAGCTGCTTTACATTCATCTCGGTTCGTTTCCTGTGCCAAAGACCAGCCAAGCGCGCGCACACTGTTTGAGTAGCGCGATAGCGGCTTTAGGTTTGAGGGATTGGCCGGGGAAGTGCCCCCGAATTGCGCGCAATTTGCGGCGCCGCACCAAACAAAGCCTTAACCGCATATAGGCCCTGGGGCAATAGATTGCTCAAAATTTGAGCTAAGTGGCTGAATGTATTGGTTAATCCTCCAGACCAGGTTTCTGCATTTTTGGCTCCCCCGTAGCCTTCCGGACGCTCCTTATGCAGCCCTCGTGCCGGCTCTTTCTGTGACGCCTATCACATTTGTATTTCCCGCGAATCCGGGTAGCCTTTTCAACGACTTGCAGGGGGTGGTGTGCGGACGGCTCCGCGCTCGCCGGCCCCGGCCCGGGCCCCCCGCGACCAGGTATTTCATGAGCTTTCATTATTTTGCCGGCGCCGCCTGCCGGGCGCTGACGGCGCGGAAGGACGGCCCCTCGCTCTACGACGTCTGCGATCCCGTATTGTCCGACACGGCCGGCGGCGATCCGCATCTGGCCAAATTCTACAAGACCGCACTCGGCAATCCCGCGCTGCGGATACTGCTCCGCCGCGCCGGTCTGCCCGAGCTGCGCGACGAGGCCAGGCTGACCCGGCTGCGCGAGGCACTCACCCATGCCCGCGACGAGGTCGAGCCCGACTGGGCGGCGGTGGGGCGGCCGATCGCCGATCTCGTCGACAGCATCGCGCTCGACCATCCCAAGCCGCCGCCGGTGCCGTTCACCGCCGCCCTGCCGCAGAGTGCGCAGATCGACGGCGCGATCCGCGACTGCGCGCAGCATCTGCTCGGCTCGTACCGCCGCAACGGTTTCCTGCCGACCTACGCCGCCTTCAACCTGATCGGCGATCCCGATTTCCGCGGACGTGAGCTGATCATAGCGCTCACGGGGCTGAACGCGCGTGGCTATAAGAATTCCTCGCTGCTGTTCAACCTCGCCCGCGTCTTCATCGCGCGCTCGCCCGCGCGCGCCGTGGTCAATCCGCCCTGGAAAGGTATTGCCGAGCCGATGTGGGAGCCGGTGCAGATCCGCCACCGTTCGGCCTATTACGACGCGTTCTTCATCGAGGCGCTGCTCAGCTATGTTGAGACCGGCCTCGCCTCGCCGGCAGACAAGACCGCGGCAGAGCGCGCCATCGCGGACATGGTCGATTTCTGCGTCAACATCAGCCGCGAGGAGGTCGAGGGCATCGACGGCGCGCGCTTCAACGTCATCACCGCACTGGCGCCGGCGCCGCATCCACGGTTCTCCCGCTACTTCGCGCAAATCAAGCAGGATCTCGGATTCGGAATCTATGTGCCGGATTGCGACACCACGGCCTGCTCGATCTCTGCGGCGACGCAGGCCGGCTGCACCGATCCCATCATCGACCAACCGCTCCTGGATTTCTACTCGGGCTATCAGGTGCGCGCCGGCATCAACACGCCGCGCGTGACCGTGCCGCTCAACGACAATATCGACTATGAGGGTGGGGTTGCGACCTGGATCGACAATCTCGCGGGCGAGCGCCCTTACGGCAACGATCTCGATCCGACGCTCAATCTCGACATTCTCGAGGTCAGCTTTCGCAACCTGGCACGCTGGAAGATTCTGGAGACGCCGGCGCGGCTCGCGACCGTGCACCGGATCATCGGCTTCCAGAAGCGCCTGGCGGCCAGCGGCGCCTTCGCCAATCCGCGCTCGCATATCTATTATTTGCCGGAGCTCTACAGCGCCTATTTCGGCCGCTGTTACGCGGCTTTCCTGGCACTGCCGCTGGCGGCGCAGGCGGCGATCGATCCCGATGGCGATTTCGACTTCATCCGCCACCGCGTGCTGTCCTACGTCAAGGGCGAGCTGATGGCCGCGGAGATGAACGTGTTCGACGCCGCGCTGGCGCTGATCGCGCTCGGCCATCTCGGCGCCGACCCGCGTGCCTTTGCACCGGCCTTGAACGTTATCATCGCGAGCTTAGGTGAAGGCGGCCGCCGCGGCCCGTTCCGCGCCTATGAATGGAACAAGATGAAGACGCCGACGCGGATTCTCGTTGGTGGACCGGAGGTGACCTCGGCCTTCGTGCTGATGGGACTGGCGGTAGCGAAAAGGGCGATGGCACGGGGGTGAGGTGGTCTCGTAGGGTGGGCAAAGGCGCGCTCTTTGCGCGCCGTGCCCACCATCCCTCACCGCGCTGCGAGTGGTGGGCACGCTGCGCTTTGCCCACCCTACAAGACCGTCGCAAGATGACAGGAAGTTGAAAGCCCATCCGTTCGCCATACGCTGGCCGAGCGGCCAAAAGCCGACCACAATTGCGCGGCTTATCGAGATTTTCCCTGAGCACCTGGACCGGCATGTTGCGAAGATTCCTGATTGCGCTTGCTTTCCTCGCCCCCTCGCTCGTGCACGCTGCCGACATCACCGGCACGGCAAAGGTCCGTGCCGGCGATGCCATCGTCATCGGCAACACGCGCATCCGGCTCGGTGGGATCGATTCGCCCGCGGTCGACCAGCTCTGCCTCAACACCAAGACCGAGCGCTGGACCTGCGGCGTCGCGGCCCGCGACGAGCTCGCCAAATACACAGACGGCAAGACCTGGGTCTGCCACACGAGGTCGGTGGACCGGCGGGGCCGCACCGTGGCGCGCTGCGAGGTCGGCGGTGAGGACATCCAGAAATGGCTGGTGCGCAACGGCTGGGCGCTGGCCTACACCCGCATCTCCAAGGACTACGAGCCCGACGAGGCTGCCGCGCGTGAGGCCAAGGCCGGCATGTGGCAGGGCGCCTTCATCGCGCCGTGGGACTGGCGCGAGCGCAACAAGAAGACCGCCATCCTGGGCGCGACCAAGCCGCCGGAGGGAGCGCATGCGGTGCTGCTCGCCTCGGCCTCGGGGCCGGTAGCGCCCTCGCCGGACTGCACCATCAAGGGCAATGTGAACAGCGCCGGCGAATGCATCTATCACCAGCCGACCAGCCGCTGGTACACCCAGATCAAGATGAAGATCAGCAAGGGCACCCGCTGGTTCTGCTCGGTCGAAGAAGCCGAAGCGGCCGGTTGCCGTGAGACGAAGCGATAACCCAGCCCTGCATTTTGCGTGCTTTTCTTGCGGCGCCGCGCCGCGTAAAAGTATGATTCAGCGACCCACCATCCTGTTCTCAAGCAACAAGGACTGACAGCAATGACCGTTCGCGCGGGCCGGGAGTTTCTGGCCATCCCCGGGCCCACTACGATGCCCGACGAGGTGCTGCGGGCGATGCACCGTCCGGCGATCGACATCTATTCCAAGCAGATGCTGGACCTGACCGAGAGCCTGCTCAGCGACATCTCGAAACTGTTTGCGACCAAGGGCAAATCCTACATCTACATCGCCAACGGTCACGGCGCCTGGGAAGCGGCGCTGAGCAACGTGCTGTCGCGCGGCGACAAGGTGCTGGTGCTGGAGAGCGGGCGCTTTGCGATCGGCTGGGGCAATGCGGCAGCGCTGATGGGTGCCGAAGTCGAGGTGCTCAAGGGCGACTGGCGCCGCGCGGTGCGGCCGCACGAGGTCGAGGAACGCCTGCGCCGCGACAAGGAGCACAAGATCAAGGCCGTCGTCGTCGTCCAGGTCGACACGGCCAGCGGCGTGCAGAACGATATCGAGGCGATCGGCAAGGCGATCAAGGCCAGCGGCCATCCCGCGCTCTACATGGTCGACACCGTCGCCTCGCTCGGCTGCATGCCGTTCGAGATGGACAAATGGGGCATCGACGTCGCGATGTCCGGTTCGCAGAAGGGCCTGATGACGCCGCCCGGCCTCGGCTTCGTCGCGGCCAATGCGCGCGCGCTCGAGGTGCACAAGAAGGCGAACATGTCGACGCCCTATTGGAGCTGGAGCGAGCGCGAGGGCACCGAGAATTATCGCAAATATGCCGGCACCGCGCCGGTGCATCTGTTGTTCGCGCTGCGCCAGGCGATCGACCTGCTGCACGAGGAAGGGCTTGAAAACGCCTTCCGCCGCCACAGCCTGCTCGGCGAAGCCGCGCGGCGCGCGGTCGCCGTCTGGTCGGAAGGCCAGGTGCTCGGCTTCAACGTCGCCGAGGCCAGCGAGCGCTCCAACACCGTGACCACGGTCACCATGAGCAACGGCCACGACCCGGCCGTGCTGCAACGCTATTGCAAGGACAAATGCGGCGTCGTGCTCGGCACCGGCATCGGCGATCTTTCGGGGCAGGCCTTCCGCATCGCCCATATGGGCCACGTCAACGCGCCGATGCTGCTCGGCACGCTCGGTGTGATCGAGATCGGACTGAACGCGCTGAAGATCCCGCACGGCAAGGGTGGGTTGGAGGCGGCAGTGTCGTATCTCGGCGAAGAGGTGGCGGCGTAGCTTCTTCATCCCTGCCCGCTTGCGACAGCGCGATCGCATCTATCAAGAGTGGCGGATAGCTCGCCCACACCGCATGCTTCGAGGCGCCCGCCGATGGCGGGCCCTCGGGTCGGGGCGGAGCGCGAGGCAGCAGCCTTCTTTAAATTCCCCACATTCGATCTGATATAGAGGCAAGACACATCCCAGCTCCGAGGATCGACTTGCCCAACACCGCCAGCAAAAACCCGCCCGTCGCCCCGCGCCGGCCGCATTCCTTCACGCGGCACGGCATCACCGTGATCGATGACTATGCCTGGCTGAAGGACGAGAAATGGCAGGAGGTGCTGCGCGACCCCAAGGTGCTCGACACTGATATCCGCAAATATCTGGATGAAGAGAACGGCTATACCGAGAGCCTGCTCGGCCATACCGCTGGCTTGCAGAAGACGCTGGTGGGCGAGATGCGGGGGCGGATCAAGGAGGACGATTCCAGCGTGCCGTCGCCGGACGGGCCCTTTGCCTATTTCCGCCGGTTTCGCCAGGGCGGGCAGCATGAGCTGTTCGGCCGCATGCCGCGCGACGGCGGCGAGGGCGACATCGTGCTCGATGGCGATGCGCTGGCCAAGCACCACAAATATTTCAAGTTCGGCGGCAGCCGGCACTCGTACGATCACAAGCTGCAGGCCTGGAGCGCGGACACCAAGGGCTCGGAATATTTCTCGATTCGCGTGCGCGACTGGGCGACGGGGAAAGATCTCGAAGATCTCGTCGAAGAGACCGACGGCGGCGTAGTCTGGGCCGCGGACTGCAAAAGCTTCTTCTATGTGAAGCTCGATGACAATCACCGGCCGATGCAGGTGTGGCGGCACAGGCTCGGCACCAAGCAGGCCGACGATACGCTGGTCTATGAGGAGCAAGATGCCGGCTGGTTCACCCATCTGCACGAGAGCACCAGCGGCCGCTTCTGCGTCATCGCCGGCGGCGATCACGAGACAAGCGAGCAGCGGCTGATCGATCTCGCCAAGCCCGAAGCGCCGCCGCGCCTCGTCGCGGCACGCGAGGAAGGAGTGCAATATTCGCTCGCCGACCGCGGCGACGAGCTCTTCATTCTCACCAATGCCGATGATGCCATCGACTTCAAGATCGTCACGGCGCCGCTTAGCCAGCCCGAGCGGGCGAACTGGCGCGATCTGATCCCGTATCGTCCCGGCATCTACATCATCGACCTCGATCTCTATGCCGGCCATCTGGTGCGGCTCGAGCGCGCGCATGCGCTGCCGGCGATCGTGATCCGCGATCTCGCGACGAAGGAAGAGCACGCCATCGCTTTCGACGAGGCGGCCTATTCGCTCGACACGATGGGCTCCTACGAATTCGAGACGACGAATTTGCGCTTTGCCTATTCGTCGATGACGACGCCATCGGAAGTCTACGACTACGACATGGTCAAGCGCACGCGCGTGCTGCGCAAGCGGCAGGAGATTCCGTCCGGCCATGATGTTGCCGACTACGTCACCACGCGCATCATGGCGAAGGCGCATGACGGCGCCGAGGTGCCGGTCTCGATCCTCCATCGCCGCGGGCTCGAGCTCGACGGCTCGGCGCCGCTCCTGCTCTACGGCTACGGCTCCTATGGCATGGCGATGCCGGCCTCCTTCAGCGCCAACCGCCTGTCGCTGGTCGACCGCGGCTTCGTCTATGCCATCGCCCATATCCGCGGCGGCGCCGACAAGGGCTGGGGCTGGTATCTCGACGGCAAGCGCGAGAAGAAGACGAACAGCTTCGACGATTTTGCCGCGAGCGCCCGAGCTCTGATCGAGGCGAAATACACCAGCGCGAAACGCATCGTCGGCCATGGCGGCTCGGCCGGCGGCATGCTGATGGGCGCGGTCGCCAACCGCGCCGGCGAGTTGTTCGCCGGCATCGTCGCCGAGGTCCCGTTCGTCGACGTGCTCAACACCATGCTCGACGATACGCTGCCGCTGACGCCGCCGGAATGGCCGGAATGGGGCAACCCGATCGAAAGCGAGACGGATTTTCGCACCATCCTGTCCTACTCGCCCTATGACAACGTCGCGGCGAAGACCTATCCGGCGATCCTGGCAATGGGCGGCCTGACCGATCCGCGCGTCACCTATTGGGAGCCCGCCAAATGGATCGCGCGCCTGCGCGCCACCATGAGCGGCGGCGGCCCGGTCCTGCTCCGCACCAACATGGGCGCCGGCCACGGCGGCGCCTCGGGGCGCTTCGACCGGCTCGAAGAAGTCGCGATCGTGTACGCGTTCGCGCTGTGGGCGGCGGGGATGGCGGAGGCGTGATCTTCTCCCTCTCCCCATTCTTGCGGGGAGAGCATCGGGGTGAGGGGCTGCTTCAGCAGGATTTGCTAGCAGTTGGATTCGCGGAGACTCCCCCTCACCCGCCGCGCTTTGCGCGTCGGCCTCTCCCCACACGCGGGGAGAGGCGAAGAGCGCCTCACACGGCCCCGTGCGCCTCGACATACAGCGCGTAGACCGAATGGCTGCTTGCCATGTAGAGACGGTTGTTCTTGGGGCCGCCAAAGCAGAGATTGGCGCAGCGCTCGGGCAGCTTGATGAAGGCGAGCGGCTTGCCTTCGGAGTTGAACACCATCACGCCGTCGAGATCCTCCGGCTTGCCCTTGAGCTGAAACACCCTGCGGCCGCCGACATCGGTCGGTTCGCCCTGCAGCGCGCCGTTCGAGCCCCAGCCGCACCAGAGATTGCCGTCGCGGTCGACGCGAAAGCCGTCGAGCGAGCCCTGGTCGGCGGCGTCGATCAGCTTGGTCTTGCCGCTCAGGCTGCCGTCCTCGCCGACATTGTAGCTCCAGATGCTGCGGTTCGGCGTGCCCTTCCACTCGACAATGTAGAGCTTCTTCTCGTCCGGCGAGAAGGCGAGGCCGTTGGGATTGACGAGGTCGGTGAGGACGGCGGTGAGCTTGCCGTCCTTGGCGATGCGGTAGACGTTGGTGGTGGCCTGCTCGGCCTTCTCCTTCTTACCCTCCCACTCGCCGTTGATGCCGAACAAGGGATCGGTGAACCAGATGCTATCGTCGGATTTCACGACGATGTCGTTGGGCGCGTTCAGCCGCTTGCCCTCGAACTTGTCGGCGAGCACGGTGATCTTGCCGTCCTTCTCGGTGCGGGTGATGCGGCGGGTGACGGAATGCTCGCAGGTGACGAGACGGCCCTGGCGGTCGCGCGCATTGCCGTTGGCGTAATTGGCACTGGCGCGGAACACGCTGGTCTGGCCGGTCTTCTCGTCGAACTTCATGATCCGGTTGTTGGGAATGTCGGAGAACAGGAGATAGCCGCCTTCCGGAAAATAGGCGGGACCTTCGGCCCAGCGCATGCCGGTCGCGACCTGCTCGACCGTCGAGGAATACAGCCGGTATTTTGCGAAGCTCGGATCGAGAATCTGGACGGCGGGGTCGGGATAGCGCTGGTTCGGCGTGAAGGCGAACGACTGGGCGCCGGCGGCGCGGGCGAGAAGCGCGGAAGTTGCCGCTGCGCCGGCACCGGCCACGAGATTACGTCGTGTGAAGTTCATAAAGTCCTCCCTGCTTGATAAAAGGCCGGCGCTTGATGTGGCCGGCCTGCTTCTTGGTGCGATTCAGCTTCGGCTCTAGCGGCCGTTCTTCTTCCGCCATTCCGCGAAGTCGGTGAGCGTCTGCGGATCGGTGGCGGGATAGAGGCCGAAGATGCCGCGGCCCTTGCCGACTTCCTCGGTGACGAAGTCCTCGAACGCGGTCATCTCGAAGGTCTCGCTGGCGATCTCGTCGGCAAGATGCGCGGGGATCACGATGACGCCGTCGGCATCGCCGAGGATCACGTCGCCGGGGAACACCGGCGCATCGCCGCAGCCGATCGGCACGTTGATCTCGATCGCCTGATGCAGCGTCAGATTGGTCGGCGCGCTGGGTCGGTGGTGGTAGGCAGGAATGCCGAGCTTGGCGATCTCGGCGGAGTCACGAAAGCCGCCGTCGGTGACGACACCGGCAACGCCGCGCTTCATCAGCCGTGTGACCAGGATCGCACCGGCAGAGGCCGCGCGCGCGTCCTTGCGGCTGTCCATCACCAGCACGGCACCCGGCGGGCAATCCTCGACCGCCTTGCGCTGCGGATGGGAACGATCCCTGAAGACGTCGATGGTGTTGAGGTCCTCGCGCGCCGGCATGTAGCGTAGCGTGAAGGCCTCGCCGACCATGGTCGGCTGGTTGGGGCCGACGGGATGCACATCCTGGATCATCTGGATGCGCAGGCCGCGCTTGAACAAAGCGGTGGCGACCGTGGCGGTGGAGACGGATTTGAGCTTGTTGCGGGTGGCTTCGGAAAGTTTTGGCATGGGCGGGCTCTCTCTTGTTGTCATTCCGGGGCGATGCGAAGCATCGAACCCGGAATCCCTAGGTTCCTGGTTCGCTTCGCGCCCCGGAACGACGCATCAATAAATCGACGGCTCGCCGATCGGCGCGCCGAAATCGGTCTCGAGGAAGTCGAAGTCGCAGCCGTCATTGGCCTGCCTGATGTGTTTGGTGAACATCCAGCCATAGCCGCGCTCGAAGCGGCGCTCGGGCTGTTTCCAGGCGGCGCGGCGTTTTGCTAGCTCGGCCTCGGATACGTCGAGGTTGATGGTGCGAGCAGCGACATCGAGCGTGATGCGATCGCCGTTCTGCACCAGCGCCAGCGGGCCGCCGATATAGGATTCGGGCGAGACGTGCAGGATGCAAGCGCCGTAGCTGGTGCCGCTCATGCGCGCATCCGAGATGCGCACCATGTCGCGCACGCCCTGCTTCACCAGCTTGGTCGGGATCGGCAGCATGCCCCATTCGGGCATGCCCGGGCCACCCTGCGGCCCCGCATTGCGCAGGATCAGGATGTGATCTTCGGTGACGTCGAGATTGGGATCGTCGACCGCCTTCTTCATCGAGGGATAGTCGTCGAACACCAGCGCAGGTCCCGTATGCTTGAGGAAGCGCGGCGCGCAGGCGCTCGGCTTGATGACGCAGCCGTCGGGCGCGAGATTGCCCTTGAGCACCGCGAGCGCGCCTTCCCGGTAGATGGGATTGTCGACTGAGCGGATCACGTCGGCATTGTATACCTCAGCGCCGTCGATGTTCTCACCAAGAGTCTTGCCCGTCACCGTGACGCAATCGAGATGCAGATGCGGCTTAATCTGGCTCATCAGCGCCGGCAGGCCGCCGGCATAGAAGAAATCTTCCATCAGATATGTATCGCCGCTCGGCCGCACGTTGGCGATCACGGGGACCTTGCGGCTCGCGATCTCGAAATCGCCGAGGCCGATGTCCTGGCCGGCGCGGCGAGCCTGCGCGATCAGATGGATGATCGCATTGGTGGAGCATCCCATCGCCATCGCTACTGCAATCGCATTCTCGAACGCCTTGCGTGTCTGGATCACCTTCGGCGTCAGATCCTCCCAGACCATCTCGACGATGCGGCGGCCGCATTCACTGGCCATGCGGATGTGGTTGGCGTCGGCGGCCGGAATCGAGGACGCGCCGGGCAGCGTCATGCCGATCGCTTCCGCGATCGCGGTCATGGTCGAGGCCGTGCCCATGGTCATGCAGGTGCCGTAGCTCCGGGCGATGCCGGCCTCGATATCGAGCCAGTCCTTCTCCGAGATCTTTCCGGCGCGGCGCTCGTCCCAGTATTTCCAGCCGTCGGAGCCGGAGCCGAGCGTCTTGCCCTTCCAATTGCCGCGCAGCATCGGGCCGGCCGGCAGATAGATCGCCGGGATGTTCATCGAGGTCGCGCCGAGCAGCAGTGCCGGCGTGGTCTTGTCACAGCCGCCCATCAGCACCACGCCGTCGACGGGATGGCTGCGCAAGAGTTCCTCCGCGTCCATCGCCAGCAGATTGCGATAGAGCATTGTGGTCGGCTTGAGCAGCGATTCCGACAGCGAGAGCGCCGGCAGCTCCAGCGGCAGGCCGCCGGCCATCAGGATACCGCGCTTGACGTCGTCGACGCGCGACTTGAAGTGCATGTGGCAGGGCTGCGCGTCCGACCAGGTGTTGAGGATCGCGATGATCGGCCGGTCCTTCCACTCCTCCGGCGCGTAGCCCATCTGCATGGTGCGGGAGCGGTGGCCGAACGAGCGGAGATCGTCGGGCGCGAACCAGCGCGCGCTGCGGAGCTGATCGGGTGTTTTCTTCTTGGTCATGATTGCGTACCCCATTTCTGGACGGTGTTCCGCTCGATGGCGCGGAAGATCAGGTTCTCGACAAAGAGCCCGATGATGATCACCGTCAAGAGGCCTGCGAAGACCGCAGGTATGTCGAGGAGATTGCGGTTCTCGAAGATGAACCAGCCAAGCCCGCCCTGACCCGAGGACACACCGAACACCAGCTCGGCCGCGATCAGCGTGCGCCAGGCAAAGGCCCAGCCGATCTTCAGCCCGGTGAGGATCGAGCCGAAGGCGGCAGGAATGAGGATCTTCGCCACGTAAGGCAGCCCGCGCAGGCCGTAATTGCGGCCGACCATGCGCAGCGTGTTGGACACGCTCTTGAAACCGGAATGGGTGTTGAGCGCAACCGGCCACAGCACCGAATGGATCAGCACGAAGACGAGGCTGCCATTGCCGAGCCCAAACCAGATCAGCGCGAGCGGCAGCAGCGCGATCGCGGGCAGCGGGTTGAACATCGCCGTGACCGTCTCCAGGAAGTCGGTGCCGATGCGGGTGGAGATTGCGAGCACCGTGAAGATCGCGGCCAGCATGATGCCGGCCGAATAGCCCATGAACAGCACTTTGAGTGAGGTCCAGGCCCGCATCGGAATGGTGCCGTCTTTCACGCGATCGAAGAGCGTGACGAATGTGTCGTGCAGTGTCGGAAACAGCAGAGGGTTGTCGAGGGTGATGCCGTAGGCCTCCCAGACTGCCGCGAGGAACAGGATGATGACAGTCTTCCGAACGAAGCCGTCGTTCCACAGCAGCTCAAGCACGCTCAGCTTGCGCTCGACCTCGCCTGCGCCGCCGGCGCTGGCAGCCGGCGCCTCGCGCAGCAATATTCTCGCTTCGGCCATGAGAGCTCCCCTAGTGCGCCACGGCTTCGCCGGCAAAGAGGAGATCGTGGATCTCCTTCTCCAGCCGGCCGGCGCTGCCGTCTTCATTGGAGACCTTGTCGACATCGACCACCTCGGCCTTGACCCGGCCGGGATGTGGCGACAGCAGCAGGATGCGGTTGCCGATGCGGATCGCCTCCGCGATCGAATGGGTCACGAACAGCACGGTGAATTTGGTCTCGCTCCAGAGCTGGAGCAATTCGTCCTGGCAAGTTCGCCGCGTCAGCGCGTCCAGCGCCGCGAACGGCTCGTCCATCAACAAAATGTCCGGCTCCATCGCCATGCCGCGCGCGATCGCGACGCGCTGCTTCATGCCGCCGGACAGCGTATGCGGATAGGCATCGACCACGCGCGTCAGGCCGACCTTCTCGATATAGGCCCGCGCCTTCGCCTCGGCGTCCTTGCGCGACAGCTTTCGCGCGGTGAGCAGAGGAAACATCACATTGGCGAGTACGCTCTTCCAGGGCAGGAGCTGGTCGAACTCCTGGAAGATCATCATGCGGTCGGCGCCGGGGCCGTGGATCTCACGGTCGCCGATCGCCATGCGGCCCTCGCTCGGCGTCATGTAGCCGCCGACAGCCTTGAGCAAAGTGGATTTGCCACAGCCGGACGGACCGAGCAGCACGAATCGGTCGGACCTATCGACCGTAAAACTCACCCTTTCCGTGGCGGTGACGACGGCACTGGAGGTCTTGTAGCGCAGCGTCACGCCGCTGACGTCGAGCAGCGCCATCAGTTGCCTTTCAGGTCATGCGCGACGGGAAGATAATAGTCCGTCCAGGCCTTGGGCTGATTCTTCAGCGTGCCGGTCTTGTAGAGATGGGCGGCGAACTTCATCGTGCCCTGCGGCTCGAGATTCCATTCCATCATGCCGGGCTCCTTGAGGAGATCGAGCAGCTCTTCCACCGAGGTCTTGTCGCCGGTGATCTCCTTGTAGATCTCGATCGCCTGTTTGGTGTCGCTGCGGATCAGGTCCTGCGCCTCCTTGGTGGCGTCACGCACCGCCTGGATGATCTTCGGATTGGCGTCGGCGAACTTCGTCGTGGTGAAGAACTGGGCCTGACTGAGCGGGCCGCCCATCACGTCAGGCGACGACAGCACCACATGCGCGCCCGGCACATTCTTCAGCTCGAGGAAGGTGAAGGGCGGGATCGAGAAGTGGTTGTGCACCTCGTGCTTGGAGTTGGCCAGCGCCGCATAGGCGTCGGGATGACCGAGCTGCACGGTGTTGGCATCGAGCTTCGACCATTGATCGGCACCGAACGCCTCGGCAGCCGCGATCTGCAGCACGATCGCCTGGGTCGAGACCTTCACGGTCGGCACCGCGATCTTGTCGCCCGGGCCGAAATCCCTAATCGACCTGATGTTGGCGTCGCGGCTGATCAGCGTCATCGGCTGCGCCGAGGTCGCGACGATGCCCTTCACGCCGCCGCGGGTACGGTCCCACAGCAGCAATAGATTGCCGGTGCCGGTGTTGAGGATGTCGACGCCGCCCGCGAGCAGCGCGTCGGTCTGCGCGCCGCCGCCGGAGAAGGTGATCCATTTGGTGGTGACGCCCGCCACGCCGAGGCTGGCTGCGTGCTTCTCGATCAGCTTCAGCTTCTCCATGATGTGGCTCGGCATGTAGAAAATGCCGGGCTGGCGCGACAGCGCGATCTCGGATTTCTGCTGTGCATGCGCCGCGGGCGCGAGGAGTGCGGCGGTGGTCACGGCGGCGGCCGCAAGCCGCTTAGAAAGATGCTTGATCATTGTTGTGTGTTTCCTCCGGGTGCGGCGTCGCGCAGCGTTGACCCTGCTGATGCACTAATATATTAGTGCATCAAAGGCAAGCCCGCGGGACCCGACATGGAAGCAGCCCATACCGCGCCGCGCGCGACGTCACGGCCCGCCCGGCTGGATCGCGCCCGTCAGGCCGCGCCGCAGGTGTTCGAGCGGCTACGCAACGCGATCGTCGCCCTGGAGCTGCCGCCGGGCGCGCCGCTGTCGCGCGCCGAGCTCGCCGCCCAGTTCGGCGTCAGCTCGACGCCGGTGCGCGACGCCCTGATGCGGCTCGAGGAGGAGGGCCTGGTCGACGTGTTTCCGCAGCACGCGACCGTGGTCAGCCGGATCGACATTGGCCGCGCCCAGCAGGCGCATTTCCTGCGCCAGGCGCTGGAGCTGGAGATCGTCCGGCTGCTCGCGGAGACGCATGACGACGCCCTGATCATCCGCCTCGACCAGGCCATCGCACTCCAGCAGCAATTCGCCAAAGCCGGCGAGTTCGAGGCCTTCATGACCGCCGACAACGACTTCCACGCCCAGCTTTACGCGGCCGCCGGCAAGGAGGAGCTTTGGGCGCTGGTGCGCAGCCGCAGCGGGCATATCGACCGGCTGCGCCGGCTGCATCTGCCCTCACCCGGCAAGGCCCAGAACATCGTGCGCCACCACAAGCTGATCACGCGTGCGATCGAGGCGGCAGATGCCGATGCCGCGCAACAGCATCTGCGCAAGCATCTGTCGGGCACGTTGAGCGAGCTCGACAAGATCCGGAGTCTCCACCCGGAGTATCTGACCGATTGAACCAGGCCGCGTCGCGGCTGTTGCGGCGGTCCATCGGACCATTGCGCAGCCTGACGCAGAAGCCTTGACCTCGGCGGCGAGGCGTTCGGCCGCTCCCGAGACGTGGATCGCGGCAACGTGCTGGGCGATGTCCTGCGTCGCATTGCGGGTCTGCTGGGCCAGCGCCTTGACCTCGGACGCCGGAAGCTGCTGCAAGGTCCAACGACCATGTGCACGGGAGCGTGCATAATGGCAACATCGGGCTGAGGGCACCGCCCGGCCGGGATCGCAGGGGGCGCGAAGTGCTTGCAGGCCGAGCGGAATCCGCGCAACAATTTCGTATTTGATGGCTTGATTTGCGGTCGCTGGGGCATTCCCATCCGACCTCGGAGGAGTTCAGACGTGGCCAACATCCTGATCGTGGATGACGATCCGGCCGTACAGATCACCATCCGGCTGCTGCTGGAACGGGCTGGTCATCACGTGACAGTCGCCGGCGATGGCCGCAAGGGACTGGCGTTGTTCGAGGCCCTCCAGTTCGACCTGCTGTTTCTCGACATCTTCATGCCCGGCATGGATGGACTGGAGACGATGCGTCACATCCGGGCGCTGGCCCCGGCCATTCCGATCGTCGTCATCTCCGGTCGTTCGGCCACGCCGGATGCCTATGCGGAGCCGGACTTCCTGAAGATGGCGACCAAGCTCGGCGCGGTGGCAAGCCTGCAAAAGCCGCTCCGACCCGGCGCACTGCTTGCCATGGTCGATGGTTGCCTGGCGGGCGAGCCGAAGGGGTCCAATGTCTGCTCCGGCCGCCGATGACAAGAACACCTCCTCTGCTTCAAGGCAGAAACGGCGCGGTGATACGGCCATTCCTGCGAACATCCCCATGAGACTTGCGACGACGCTGGCAACGCGGCTGGCCATCGCGATGATCCTGCTGGTGGCGGTCACCGTGGCCGCAGTCGGATGGCTCGGCTATCGCAACACCACACAGGCCGTCATTCCGCGGGTGCTCGAGCGGGTCGAAGCCCAGTCGCGCCTGCTGGCAGCCAATCTCGAATCCTACGTCGCCGGCGCTCGCGGCGATTTGACCGGCTATCGCTCCGCCGCGGCAATCAATGGCCTGATCCGCGCTCACCTCGGTGGAGGAATCGACGCTTCCGACGGCGTCTCCGAGAAAACCTGGCGCGAGCGCATCGCGGCGCGGCTAGTGGCCGAGATCGATGCCAAACCCAGCTACGGGCAGTTTCGCATCATCGGTCTCGACGATAACCAACGCGAGCTGGTCCGCGTTGACCGCTCCGGCCCAAATGGAACGGCCCGCATCGTCCCCGACGGCGAACTCGAGGCCAAGGGCGAGCGAACCTATTTCCAGGAAACGATACGGCTGGCGCCGGGCGAGATCTATGTTTCGCCCATCGATCTCGCCACGCGGCAGGGCGGGACCACGGAGCCGCACGTTCCGACTCTTCGCGTCGCGACGCCCCTGTTCGCGCCGGACAACAAGCCGTTCGGGATCGTCATCGCCAATATCGACATGCGCCCGGCGCTCGAACGCATCCGCTCGGCCCGGAGTTCGGGAGGGGAGCTGTACGTCGTGAATTCGCGCGGCGACTATCTCGTCCATCCCGACCGCACGCGGGAATTCGGCTCATTGCGCGGCCATCCTACCGATTGGCGCAATGACTTTCCATTCTTCTCGGCCCTGGCTGGCACGTCCGATGTAGCCACGCGGCTCACAACCGATGAATCGGGCCGACCGAGCGGCGCGGCCATCGCGCCGGCACTGCTTGCGAACAAGGAATGGGTCGCCATCATCGTGACCGTTCCCCCGTCCGTCTTCGGCCGCGTGCCGGCCGCCATTCAAAAAACGTCCCTGCTCGTCGGCGTGCTTGCCGTTCTCGCCGCGGCCGCGCTCGCAGTGCTGCTGGCGCGCTCATTGACCCGCCCGATCGGGCGTCTGACCAAGGCGGTGGAGGCCATCGGCAGCGGACGGCCGGCGGACATACCCGTCGATGCCAGCGGCGAGACCGGCGTGCTGGCGCGGGCCTTTGCCCAGATGGTCGAGGAAACCCGGGCGAAAACAGCCGCGCTCGAACGAGAGATCGAGGAGCATCGCCGCACCGAGGCGGCGCGAAGCCATCACGCGGCGCGCGAGAGCTTGTTCAGTGCCGCGGTGGAATCGTCCGACGATGCGATCGTGATGCAGACGCTCGATGCCATCATCACGGGCTGGAATCCGGCCGCCGAGCGTCTCTATGGCTATTCGGCGGATGAGGCGATCGGCAAGCCCACGTCGATCATTGTGCCGCCCGACCGCCGCGAGCATGGCAAGGACTATTTGCGGCGGATCGCGCGGGGCGAGCCGATTGAACGCTTCGAGACGGTGCGCCTGCGCAAGGACGGAACGCCGGTCGAGATTTCGCTCGGCCTGTCTCCGATCAAGGGACCGTCGGGCGAGATCATCGGCGCCTCCGGGAGCGCGCGCAGCCTGACCGAGGCGCGGCGCGCCGAGCGGGCGCTGCAGCAGCAGCTCGAAGAACGGCGCCAGATCTTCGAGACGTCGCAGGATCTGATCATGATCATGGATGCGCGGGGCCATATCGCGCAGATCAGCCCGAGCAGCGAGACCATTCTCGGCTATCGGCCGGACGAGATGATCGGCCGCAGCGGCGCCGACTTCCTTCATCCCGATCATCTGGAACAGTGCCGCGCCGAGATGCGCGCGATCCGTCGCGGCGAGCACATCAAGCTCGCCGACACCCGCTGCTTCCACAAGCGAGGCCACGAGGTCTGGCTGTCCTGGCTCGGCAACTGGTCCGAGCCGGCGCATCGCTTCTTCTTTGCCGGGCGCGACATGACCGACGCGCGACTCGCGCAGGAATCGCTGCGCGAGAGCGAGCGGCTTGCCCGCAACATCGTCGAGACCTCGCTCGACGCTTTCGTCCAGACCGACGAGACAAGCAACATCCTGAACTGGAACTCGCGGGCCGAACAGCTGTTCGGCTGGCGCCGCGACGAAGTGCTCGGCAAGAGCACCATCGATCTCATCGTCGCCGAGAGCGAACGCGAGAGGGTCAGGGCGGGGCTGAAGCAATTCCTGGAGAACTTGGACGGCAGGATGCTGAACCGCCGCCGCGAGCTGATGTGCCGCCGCCGGGACGGCAAGGAATTCATGGCCGAGCTGAGCGTTACCGCCCTGAAGCGCCGCGAGGGCCTGCTATTCAACGTCTTCTACCGCGACCTCACCGACAAGATCGCCGCCGAGGAGCGTATCCGCCATGCCGAGAAGATGGAGGCCGTCGGCCAGCTGACCGGCGGCGTGGCGCACGACTTCAACAACATTCTCACCGTCATCACCGGGACGATCGAGATTCTCGCGGAGGCGGTCGCGAAAGAGCCGCAGCTCGCGGCCATCACGAAGATGATCGACGAGGCCGCCGCGCGCGGCGCCGATCTGACCCAGCACCTCCTCGCCTTCGCGCGCAAGCAGCCGCTCCAGCCGCGCGAGATCGACATCAATTCGCTGATCGTCGACACCGCGAAACTGTTGCGGCCGACGCTGGGCGAGCAGATCCAGATCGAATCGGTGTTCGAGGACGAGAATTGCGTCGCGATCGTCGATCCCAACCAGCTCACCACCGCGATCCTGAACCTCGCGCTCAATGCTCGGGACGCCATGCCCCGCGGCGGCAAGCTGATCCTGGAGACCGGCGTCGCCTATCTCGACGAGGTGTATGCCAGCGCGAACGATGTGCCGCCGGGGAGCTATATGCTGATCGCCGTGAGCGACACCGGCACCGGGATCCCTGCGAACATGTTGACCAGGGTGTTCGACCCCTTCTTCACCTCGAAGGGACCGGGCAAAGGCACCGGGCTCGGGCTTTCGATGGTCTACGGCTTCATCAAGCAGTCCGCAGGTCACATCAAGATCTACAGCGAGGAGGGCCACGGCACCACGATCAAGATGTATCTGCCGCCCGGCAAGACGCCGACAGCGGTCGGCGAGGGCGTGACGCCGGCGACGATCGAGAGCGGACACGAGACGATCCTCGTCGTCGAGGACGACCGGCTGGTGCGGGACTACGTGCTGGCCCAACTGCATTCGCTGGGTTACGTCACCTTGCAGGCCGCAAACGCCGCCGAGGCGCTCGCGATGGTCGCCGCCGGAAAGCCGTTCGACCTGCTGTTCACCGATGTGATCATGCCCGGCAAGATGAACGGACGGCAGCTCGCCGACGAGCTTCAGAAGACACGCCCCGATCTCAAGGTGGTCTACACGTCAGGCTATACCGAGAACGCGATCATCCACCACGGCCGGCTGGATTCGGGGGTTCTGCTGCTCGCAAAGCCCTATCGCAAATCGGATCTGGCGCGGATCATCCGCAAGGCGCTGCAAGCATAGGGCGCCATCGCGTGTCCCGGACAAGGTGCAGCGCGCAAGCGCTGCGACGCAGAGCCGGGACCCAAAACTGCTTGGCTTGCAATTGGAGGTATGGGCCCCGGCTCTGCAGCGCATCACTACGTGACGCGCTGCGTCCGGGGCACGAGAGAAAAAGACCTCGCGAGCTACGACGCGCGCTGGGCCGCGGTCATCACGATGCGGATCAGGTCGGCGGCGTTGCGCGCGCCGAGCTTCTTCATGATGTTGGCGCGGTGGTCCTCGATGGTGCGCGGGCTGATGCCGAGCGTGCGGCCGGCTTCCTTGTTGGAGGCGCCGGAGGCGAACTGCTCCAGCACCTCGCGCTCCCTGCGCGTCAACGGCTCGCGTCCGGGGAAATGCAGCGAGCCGAATTTCGGCGACGCGTTCTCCGCCTGCCTGCGTGCATAGGCGCCGATCGCCTCGTCGAGCCGGCCGACGATCTCGCTGCCGCGGAACGGCTTCTCGATGAAGTCGAGCGCGCCGCTCTTGATCGCGCCCACCGCCATCGCGATGTCGCCTTGACCGGAGATCATGAAGATCGGCGCCGGATAGTCCTCGCCCTGCAACTCCTTCAGGATGTCGAGACCAGACTTTCCGGGAATATGCACATCGAGCAGGATCGCAGCCGGTGTGCGGTTTCGCGCGACGGAGAGCAGCGCTGCGCCGTCCGCAAAACAGATCACCTCATAGCCCGCCGCCTTCAACACCATCGACAGGGTGTCGCGAACGGCAGGGTCGTCGTCGACCACGAAGATTTCACCGCGAGAGCTTTGTTCGGCCATGTGCCACATCCAATTGGCATGAAGGACTCGCGTCCGCGCCAACCGTTATGGCGCTCGGCGCGGATTCGGCCCACCCGTATTTGTACGGGACATGGACTTAACGCACAAGTAGCGGCGTGGCGCCTAATTGCAGGTGACGGAGAATATCCATGCAAAATTCGGTCGACACGCCGCCTCTTGTCGCAACGCCCGAAGTCGAGAGCCGTGAGTTGATTGCGGCAGACCTTCGCTTGCTGATCGCACAGATCGAGACCAGCATGCGCCGGATCGCCGCAGCCATGGACCAAGAACACGGCAGCGATCCCGAAGGTTCCGCGAGCGTTTTCTTACTCGACGACATCACGCCCCGTTACGCCACCGCGAGCGCGGTCCTCAACGCCTGCCGGGCAGGCCTCGGCCACGCCCTGCAATGCCTAGCGGAATCCGGGAGCGCGGCGCGCGATCGCGTCCGATCGCATGGCAGCTCCGCGCTTTAGGCGCGGTGCCGTTCCACGATCGCGTCGTTGGCGACACCACCCCAGGTGTGGATCGCCGGCAGCCCCATCGCGGTCTTGCCGAGATTGGCGAGGCTGATGCGCAGAGCCGCGAGATCCAGCGGCTTCGGCAGACTTTGAAGCTCGATCCCGACGGAACGGGCGAAGCTGCGGGCGGCACTGCGGCGCTTGCCGTCCATGCCGCTGATGACGATCACGGAACCGGCAAATTTCGCACTCGCCATCTCGCGCAGCACATCGATGCCGTCGCCATCCTCCAGCACGAGATCGAGCGTCACGCAGTCAAAGCGCGCGGCGCGGAGCTTCTCGATCGCGTCCGCCACGGATGGCGCCACGGTGACTTCGTGGCCGGCCTGCTTGGCGGCGACCGTGATCAGGCGGCGCTGCGTGGCGTCATCGTCGACCACCAGGAGCTGAAGCGCACGCCGCTCGGCGACGTCGGGCAGGTTGGACGGGATGGGGGAAAGAGAACTTCTGGGCATTGCCGTATCCTGAGAGTGGGACCATCAATGGATACACGGCTCGCGCTTAAGCCACGTAAAGCTGCTGCGGCCAATTGATCCGGATGTTTTCAGCAATTTTGAAGCAACATATCGGAAAGAGTGGCGACGACTGCGGCCAGATCACGCCGCGGCGTCATGGCCGCCGGCCGTACCGCGCTTCTTCCTGTTCTTGCCGCGCAGGAACTGGATGTCCATTTCGGCGCCGTTGACGCGGACCAGCTCGCAGCGACGGTAGGCGAGGCCCGTCGACGACAGCAGCAGGAAGAACTCTTTCAGGTTCAGCCCCTGGATCGAGCCCTCCACCGTGAGAATGGCGTCGGTGTCGGAGATCGCGTTGAGCTTGCAGTCGCGCCGCCAGGTGCCGTCGATAGCCATGATGCAGACATCATAACCTCGGCTGAACGTCACGCGCTCCGCGCCCTTGCCATCCTCGGCCATGCTTATCGTCCCGCCATCGCCGCCATGCGCGGCGCCGCTGCGGCGAGAACCGGCTTGGCCGCTGCCGCACGCGGGTCGTTCGGCTTGTAGAGGCCGCGCCGCTCCGGAAGCGGCCTGAACGTATCGGTCAGTCCGACCACGGTTTCGGCGGCGCCCAGCACCAGGAAACCGTCCGGCTCGATCTGGCGTGCCAGACGGTTGAAGATGTTGATCTTGGTGTCCTGGTCGAAATAGATCAGCACGTTGCGGCAGAAGATGACGTCAAAAGTGCCGAGCTGGGCGAAATCGTGCAGCAGGTTAAGCTGCCGGTGCTGGACCATCGCCCGCAATTCGGGATTGATCTGCCAGGTCTCGCCGATCTGCTTGAAATGCTTCACCAGCATCTGGATCGGCAGGCCGCGCTGCACCTCGAATTGGCTGTAGACGCCGGCCTTGGCCTTCTCGAGCACCTCCTGCGACAGGTCGGTCGCGATGATCTCGACGCGCCAGCCGGTGAGGGCCGCGCCCATCTCCTTCAGGCACATCGCCAGCGAATAGGGCTCCTGCCCGGTCGAGCCGGCGGCACACCAGATGCGCACGCTGCGCTTGCCGGCGCGCGCCTTGATGATCTCCGGCATGATGTGGTCGCGGAAATGATCGAACGGGACCTTGTCACGGAAGAAGAAAGTCTCGTTGGTGGTCATGGCTTCGACCACGTCGGTGATCAGCGCGCGCGAGCCGGCTTGCAGCTTCTGCACCAGTTCGGCGATGCCGGAGAGCCCGGCCTTGCGGGCGAGCGGCAACAGGCGGCTTTCGATCAGGTATTGCTTGTCTGCGGACAGATCGAGACCGGAATTATCCTTCAGGAACTTACGCAGATACTCATACTCGGTCGGGGTCACGGATGGCCTCTTCGAAGCTGTACTGGAACACTCCGGCCCAACACTTTGGGCCAGACACACTCAGACCATGGTTTGTCCGACCGGAATCAAACCGACTTCAGCGAACTTGTCGGCGATGATGTCTTTGTCGAAGGGCTTCATGATGTACTCGTTGGCGCCGCCAGAGAGCGCCTGAGCGATATGAGCCACGTTGTTTTCGGTGGTGCAGAACACGACCTTGGGCTGATCCCCACCGGGCAGCCGGCGCATGTGACCCATGAACTCGAAACCGTCCATGACCGGCATGTTCCAGTCGAGTAGCACCGCATCGGGCAGCTTGCGCTGACAGATCTCGAGCGCCTTCGAGCCGTCTTCGGCCTCGGTCACCTCGAACTCCAGGCCTTCCAGGATGCGGCGCGCGATCTTGCGCACGACGCTGGAATCATCGACCACCAAACATGTCTTCATCTTGGTTCTCCGGCTTCGATGTTTTCGTTTGCTCACGCGGCCATCTGCACTTTGGTTTCGAGCTCGAGGACGCGATCGACGTCGAGGACGACCATGAGCTGGCCGTCGAGGCGGTGGACACCGCCGGCGAGCTTGGCCATGCGCGGGTCGAGGTTGACGGGGTTCTCCTCCTTGCCATCCTCGGGCAGGCGCAGCACCTCGCCGATCTGGTCGATCAGGAGGCCATAGGATTCGCCGCGCAGGTCGACGCCGACCGCCATCGCCGTCTTGCCGTCCTCAGGTCTCGGCAGGCCGAGACGGGCGCGCATGTCGACCACGGTGACGATGCGGCCGCGCAGGTTCAATACGCCCGCGATCTCGCGCGAGGACAAGGGCACGCGGGTGACGCGCTCGGGCATGAACACGTCCTGGACGCGGGAGATCGGCAGGCCGAACAGCTGGCCGCCGATCATCGCGGTGACGTATTCGACCATGGCGCCTTCGCTGGATTGGGTCTTGCTGCTCATAAGCGTGTCTCCTGATCCCGTTGGTTACGCCGCCGCCCGGCTCAGCTCGGAGGCGCCGGCGGCGCCCGCGGTCTGCTCCTTCAGCGCCGCGATCAGACCGGGACGGTCGAACTTGGCGACATAATCGTGGAAACCGGCCTGCCGGCCGCGCTCGATCGCCGCCGGCGACACCAGCGCCGAGAGGCCGATGATTGGGGTTGCGGCCAGGTTGTTGTCGGCGCGGATCACTTCCGCGAACTCGAACCCGTTCATGTCGGGCATCTCGATGTCGGTCAGGATCACGTCAAAGCTTTGCGCGCGCAGCGCGGCGAGGCCCTCCTGCGCGCCTCCCGCGGTGCGGACGCGGTAGCCGGCCGCTTTCAGCACCGGCGCCAGCATGTTGCGGAAGAAGGCGCTATCGTCGACCAGGAGCACCGACTGCGAGTGCAGCGACGGCTTCATCTCCTTGCGGGTGAACCAGTCGGCAAACGCCATCGGCAGGAAGTGGCCGACGTCGATCACCTCGGTGGCCTGGCCCTTGATCACCGCCGAGCCGAGAATGCCCGACCCGGAGCCGCCGACCTCGATGTTGAGGCGTTCCTCGACGATGTCGATGATCTCGTCGACGACGAGGCCCATGGAGCGGCCGTCGTCGGCGAACACCAGGATCGGCTGGGCGCCTTGGCTGGCAATGCTGACGCCGTCCATGGCGACCAGCGGCATCAGCTGCTCGCGGTACTGCACCATGTAGCGGCCGTTCGAGAACTCGATCTTGTCGGCCGGCAGCTCCTCCAGGCGGGTGACCAGCCCGAGCGGGACCGCCTTGGGCTGCGACGAGCCGGCGCGGAACACGAGCAGCGAGGTGGTCTGCTCGCCCGAGCCGATGTGATGGCCGGCGGCGTCATCGGCCATGTCATGGGCCGAGGAGCCGGCGGCGCCGAGCGCCTTGGCAATGCCGTTGGGATCGATGATCATGATCACCGCGCCATCGCCCAAGATGGTGTTGCCGGAGAACATGTCGATGTGACGCAGCTTGGTCGACATCGGCTTGACCACGATCTCCTCGGTGTGGAACACGCCATCGACGACGATGCCGAAGGTCTGGCTGCCGACCTGCGTCACCACGATGAAGCCGTTCTCGGGATCGCTTGCGGCGCCGTCGTCGATCTTGAGGAGCTTCTTCAGGTGGATCAGCGGCAGCAGCTTGTTGCGCAGGCGCAGCACTGCCGTGTCCTTGATGCGCTCGATGCGGTGCTCGCTGTTGGCACGGGCGCGGACCAGCTCGACCACCGAGAGCTGGGGAATGGCAAAGCGATCGCCGCCGGCCTCGACGATCAGCGCCGAGACGATGGCGAGCGTCAGCGGGATCTTGATGGTGACCGAGCTTCCCTCGCCGGCCACGCTCTTGATGTCGATGGTGCCGCCGATCTGGTCGATGTTGGTGCGCACCACGTCCATGCCGACGCCGCGGCCGGACACCGAGGTGATCGCGGCCGCGGTGGAGAAGCCCGGCGCGAAGATGAACTTGTGGACTTGCGCTTCGCTCATCTTCTCCAGCTCAGCCTCGGTGACGAGACCGGACGAGAGCGCCTTGGCCTTGATCTTCTCGGTGTTGAGGCCTCTTCCGTTGTCGGCGATGCAGATGATGATGTGGCCGCCCTCGTGATAGGCGGAGAGGCGGATGGTGCCCTGCTCGCCCTTGCCGCTCGCCAGGCGCTCGGCGGGGTCTCGAGGCCATGATCGGCGGAGTTGCGCACCATGTGGGTGAGCGGGTCCTTGATCAGATCGAGCACCTGGCGGTCGAGCTCGGTGTCGGCGCCGTGCATCTCCAGTTCGATCTGCTTGCCGAGTTCGCTCGAGAGGTCGCGGACGATGCGCGGCAGCTTCTGCCAGGCATTGCCGATCGGCTGCATGCGCGTCTTCATGACGCCCTCCTGCAGCTCGGCGGTGACGTTGGAGAGGCGCTGCAAGGGCACCTTGAACTCGGTGTCCTCGTTGCGCCGCGAGATCTCCAGCAGCTGGTTGCGGGTCAAGACCAGCTCGGAGACCATGGTCATCAGATGCTCCAGCGTATCCACGTTGACGCGGATCGACTGGTTGGCGACGCGGTCGCCCTCGCTCGCGGTCTCGTCGGCCATCGACTTCTTCGGCGCGGGCTTGGCGGGTTTTGCGGCTTCCTTCGCGACAGGGGCGTCAGCCGCCGCTGCGGGCGCGGCCTTGACGTCAGCCTTGGCAACGGGCGCCGGGACCGGCGCTTCGCTCGCGGTCTCGCGGAAGGCGCGCTCGAGCTCGTCGAGCGAGACTTCGCCCGGACGCAACGGGCGCTCCAGGGTCTGCGCGACCAGCGAGCCCGTGGTCATCGCCTTGGCCGGTGCGGCTGGGGCTTCCGGCGCCAGCGGCGGCGCGTCGGCAACCGGAGCGGAGCCGCTCGGCAGCGGCTGCGCCGAGCCGGACGCGATCGGCGAAGCCGACGCTGCCATCGCCGCCATGCCCTGCTCGACCATCGCTTCCAGCTTGTCGATGAGGTCGCGGTCGTTGCCCTCCGGCTCGGCTTCGGTCGCCTCGAGGCCCGCCAGAATCTCCTTGATGCGGTCGATCGAGGACAGGATCACCGTCACCGCCTGCCCGGTCACCGGCATGCCGTCACGGAATTTGCCCATCAAGGTCTCGCCGGCATGCGCCAGCGCTTCCAATCGCGGCAGGCCGAGGAAGCCGCAGGTGCCCTTGATGGTGTGGACCAGGCGGAAGATGTTATCCAGGATCTTGGCGTTGTTCGGCTCCTGCTCGAACTTCACCAGCTGATTGTCAACGGTGTCCAGGCTCTCGCTGGTCTCCGTCAAAAACTCCCGCAACAGATCATCCATGAGCTACGCCTTACTGACCGGGCCTAAACTCGACGCCATCTCTTGCACGGACGGAGGCCCTATCCTGGATCGTTAGACATCCCCTTTCACGGTCCCGTTAATTTCATCCTCCGTGCTACTACGGATATTGAAGAGAAGTTTGCGGTTCGACCGCATCCTGCAGCGCTTTTCGGCAAGACCAGCTCCGCGCCGGCGTGCGAGGGGACATGCGAGGGTAAACGAGCCGATAACAGCGAGGCGAGGCTCGCAGAAAACTCCTGCTCGTGAAGAACGATAGAGACGGCGTGCAGGGCGTTGGACCGAGCCGCCCATAAGCGGCGGCGCTCTCGTGATCCGCGGTTTTGCGGTGTTGCCGCGACCTGCGCGGTCCGCGCTTGAGGTAAACGAACGATTACCCTGCAGCCAATGTGGCTCGTGTCGCGCTAACGGAGCCGCGCGGCCGAGGCAATGTCGCCGTCGGAGCGATGCTCTGCCAGGCAATCGTTGATGGCGACGAGCAGCGCATGCGGCGTGAACGGCTTGCGCAGACAGCGTGCGGCGCCGAGCTCCAGCGCCATCCGCAGGAAATCAGGTGCGGGTGAATTCAGATTTGCGAACGCATAGCCGGACATCGCGATCAGCGGAACAGCGGGTGCCCGGTCGTGGAAGAGCCGGATCGATTCGAACCCGCGCATGTGCGGCATGAAGATATCGATGATCATCAGATCAAACTGTTCGTGCTCGAGAGCGCGCAGTCCGGCTTCACCTCCCTCGGCGATCGTCACCCGAAAATTGTTGCGCTGAAGATAGATCTCGATGGCCATACACACCATCGGGTCATCGTCGACGACGAGAATATGGCGCAGACTTTCGGTCCCCGTATGAGCTTCCCGTTTCGGCGATTCAATAAATGAACCGTGGGGCACGCCGTTCGCCTATGTTTTCAATCAAGAGAGGGTGGTCGCAAACGTCATTGGCGGAGCGATGAAGACGGAGGCGACGGAAATAGGAGCCGCGGTCATCGGACACCAAGGTTCAGTGCAATGCTGGGTAGCTATGAGCAATCGTCCAACGAACGAGGCGGCGCGGGTCAACCGGCGTCCGACGGCAGCACGGATGCAATGCTTCCGGCTCATGAAGGCCCCCCACCGCTTTTTCCTACATGCCCTTGCAGGACACGCGCCCGCTCGGAAGCGAATCAGCGCGCATTTCTTAATTCCGTCGCGAATGAGACACCCTGTCTGCCCTCCAACGGGTATATGGACGGCGTCACAACCTTCGGGATAGTATTTATTCACCGTGCAACTGAATGACGGGCAGACGCGCCGATCGTCTATCGAACCCGCTGGATTGACCTGCATGACCGCGAGCGGCCACCCGCCCAATCAGCTGCTGCAACTGCTCGACGCTGCGGATTTCGATTTGCTGCGTCCGCATCTCGCGACGGTCGAAATGGTCAGGAAATCTGTCCTGGGCGGGGGCGGCGCTGCGTTGGATACACCTACTTCTCCCATGCGCGCAAACGTCGCGCACCAATCGCAACGGACGGACAACTTGTCCCAATTGCTAATATATCGCGGCGTGAACATGATGGAACTTACCCGCGCAGGACGTGATTTCGCGCCGCGACTCGAGGGGGGTAGGGAACGGGGGAGGCAGCTTTGGAAACGATGGTGCGTCCACCCAACGGCTTCCTGTCTGCACTGTCGGCAGACGATTACGAATTGATCCGTCCGCACCTGCGAACGGTCGATCTGCCCCATGATGCCGTGCTGGTCGAGACCGGCGAGACGCTCAAGCGCGCCTATTTTCCCCACCGCGGCGTCATCTCGCTGGTGGTGGAGCTGGCCAAGGGCGAGCATGTCCAAGTCGCCATGATCGGCCGCGATAGCCTGCTCGGGACGCTTTCGATCATGGGCGATGCGTGTGCGTTGAACACCGCCATTGTGCTGGTTCCCGGCGTCGCCTCGGTGGTGGATCTGGACCGGCTGCGGATCGCCGCCGACCAGAGCAGCACCCTGCGCACGTTGCTCGCGCGCCACGGGCTGGCAGTCTATGCCCAGGTGCAGCAGACCGCGGGCTGCAACGCCGCCCATCCGGTGGAGTCGCGGCTGTCGCGGTGCCTGTTGCACACTCATGATCTGTCGGGCGACTCCCGGCTGCTGCTGACCCAGGAGACCCTGGCACAGATGATCGGGGCGCGGCGCAACAGCGTGTCGCTGGTCGCCAACTCGTTGCAGCAGGCCAATTTCATCCACTACAGCCGCGGACACATCCAGATCACCAATCTGGACGGCCTGCGCGAGACGGCGTGCGAGTGCTACGCCACCGTGAAGGCTCAGTACGACCGCCTGCTCGGCACCGGCTGATCGCCGCGGTCTTGGTAAACCGCCGGCTAATGCCCGCGTGCAAACACCGGCCATCCTGCTACCGGAACTGAAATTCGAATGCCGTAGACCCGGGGCATGCCTCGCGCCGGCACGTGCCGCGCGCCAACGAAACGTGATTGATCAAGGCAGGCCCATGTTGGACGTAACCGTCGCGCCGGCGCAGAAGGCGCTCGATGCCGAAGCTGCGCGCGAGCCGCGCGCGTACGAAGCGCTGGTGCACGAGATCGGCGAGGACGGCGCCTCTGAAGTGCGCGATGTGTTCTGGAGCGATACCTGCGTGCGCCTGCAACTGTTCCGCACGCTCTCGCCTGCACAGCACCACGCCAGGATCTCGCGCGAAGCGCATTCGCTGAAGAGCGCGGCCGGAACGTTCGGCTATGTCAGGCTCGCAGCGCTGGCGTTGCGGCTGGAGAAAACCGCGGAGGGCCTCGGCGAGGCCGAATTCCCCGTTCTCCTGGACATGATGGATGCCGCCTATGCCGCCGCGCGCGCGCAGGAGCCGCAGGTCTAAAGCGCGACCTTGCGCGCTCCGGCACAGACCGCGCGAAACCCGCCGTACTTCTACGGTTTGGGATTTTTAGAGATGGCTAATCATAGGTAGCGATAGTCCCGGAAAACCAGGAGGGTTTTCCATGTTCACCTACGAGACCGCAGACCAGAAGGAGGTTCGTCGCTTCCGCATCGCACAGTTCAACGGCCGGATGGCGACGGTGAAGGCTGGCGAGTCGACCGTGACCGGCTTCGTGCGTTCGGTGCTGGAGCAGGAATCGAGCATGCCACCCCGCTGGACCATCACGATCATTCCGAACGCGCCGAAGGAAGAGATCAAGCCACCGCGTCCCGCCTCGCGCACACGTCCGTTCATCGAAGACTATTTCTGAGCGCGACGGGTTTCCAGACTTCTCGAGAGATGTCGCGGGCCTCGCCCGCACCGCCTGCCGGCCGCGCATCAAGCCGGCTTGATCTAGTCGATCGAATGCAGCAGTGCCGCACGGACGAGGTCCGCGGTGTTGCGCGCACCGAGCTTGCGCATCGCCTCGGCGCGGTGGCTCTCGAAGGTGCGCGGACTGATCTGCATGCGAAGCGCACCCTGCTTGTTCGAGTAGCCTTCGCTGATCAGCCTCAGCACCTCGCGCTCGCGCTTGGTCAGCCGCTTCTGGCCGGACGGGCCGAGGAGTTCGGCGCCTGGCACGCGCTGCGGCTGCAGCACGCGGGCGGCCTTCGATTCTGCCTCCTCGGTGCTCGACGGCATTGGCACGCCGCCCTTGTGAGGACCGGCAAGCTGCTTGACCAGACCGCAAACACGCTCGGTCTGGGCCAGCGCGTTCTCCACCACCCGCTGCAAATAGGCGCGATCGCCCGTGCCGGGCGCGAGCTGGTCGCTGTGATGCTTGATCTCGCCCATGTAGAGCAGGAGCGCAGTCAGAGGGCCGTTGAGCTCGCGGGCGATGGCAGCGGCCATTTCGTCAGCTGCCTTGGCACGGACGGCGCTCAGGCGGACGAAATCGGGCTCTTCAGCTGAAGCAGCGCTGCCTTCGTGCCATTCCGACGGCCGCGAATCGGTGGCCGTATCATTCTGTGACCCCATGTCACTCATTTAGCGGAACCGGGGCCGGTCTGTGGTTAACTTTTTGCTCCGTAAGACTACGGTGATTTAGGCCGTTTTGCGCAAAAATGACGGCTTCGGCACAATTTGTGCTTGCGCGGCGTCGCGCCCGACCATGCAAGGGTTGAGTTTCCCCCCGAAATCTTGGGCGGACAGGCGCAACTCCTTGGCCGCCGGCTTCCTCTGACGTCCGCCCCCCGGGTTTTACGGATTAATTAACGGCGACTTGCTTCTCTGGGGAGGTTGAGAGCGCGCAAATGCCTCCACGCATTGGGCCCGCAAGCCCGCGGGACACGCTGCGAAAGATTGCGTGCCATGAACGAGATCGATCGGCTGTCGGAATTCCTGCAGAGGCTGACGCCGCTGTCGCGCAGCTGTCTGCTCAGCGAGCTCGAACGGCTCGAGCTGTGCGGCATCGACATGCCGGGTTCGGCCGACATCCAGTCCCGCCTGCGCGCCGAGTTCCGCAAGGACGGATCAACCCACGCGCGCGCCACCAACCCTTCGCGTTATTTCTTCGCGCCGCTGGAGCTGCTGCTGATCGACGGCGCGCCCGAGCATGCCAACGCGGGGCGGATCTCGCGCAACACCCTCACCCCGATCTGGGAATGGATCTGCCGCGACCTGCTGCCGACCATGGCGCGCGACTACATCAAGGCGATCAACGACCAGGTCGCGGCCAACAACCCGAAGGAAGTGCAGAAGATCGCCTCGACCTTCCAGACCAAGGTCGTCAAAGTCCTCGAGAGTTCCCTCACCTCGTCCGAGAGCGCCGAATCGGCGCGCGCCAAGCTCGCGCAATATACGGCCTCGCGCACCGCCTTCGACGACGTCTTGAAGATGCTGCAGGTGTTGCGCGCCGGCGATGCGCTACCGAAGTTCAACGAGAAGCTGCCTGAAAAGATCGCGAAGTTCGACGACGGCCACGTCGCCCAGATCACCACGCAGCTCGACGCCTTCAAGAGGGCGCATCCCCAGGCGCTGCCCTTTGCGCTGGCGCTGGTGGCGCGGCGGCTGAAGACGTCCTGGCAATTGGTGCGGCTCGCCACCAAGGCCGCTGCGAGCAAGGCCGCCGCAGATGTTGCCGCCACGCCCTATGCCTGCGTTGTTCCCATGGTCCTCGACCGGCTCGACGACAGGCGCCTCGCGCTGCGTATCGCCCTTCGGCACAACCGGGTGCTGATCGCCCGCGACCTGCTCACCGAAATCTACGAAATCGAGTATGCGCTCAAGGTCCGCATCGACGGCATCGAACATTGCGACTGGGGTGTCCGCCTCCAGCAATTGATGGACGCGATCGCAGCCCTGGTGTCCGCCGAGGTGAGCCGCTTCCCCGCCAATGTCGGCCACATCCTCGGATCGCGGCGGCTGCGCAGCCACGACACGCTCGGCAGCAAGCTGACCTATCTGGCCTGGAAGGGCCGCGACGCGATGCAGGACGGCGCGGCCGCGTTCCGCAAATTGATCGGGCAAAACTAGATCGGGGTTCGGTCGCGAAGCGACACGTTGCGCGCGGCTAACGCGGCAGGCAAAGGAAGCGATCCATAAATCGCCCTGACAGCACGAATCTGAACCACCAAGAAATCATTCGCCGCATCGACATAGCTGTAGTCCTCGACAGCCCTCCACCGGCTACGCGGACCAATAGCGCACCTGCAGCAATGCACATGTGATGTGCTTCACACGCGCGCCGTCTCATCCGGGCGCGTTGTCGCAGAACCGTCACGAGCGAAATCGAAACATGCGCGCATCGCGCGAAAATGAGTTCTTCGGCCATGCCACCACTCCTATGCTCCGATGCATCGCTTGAGCATTGGGAAGGAAATCCGCGATGAGGTCGAACCGACGGATATTGACGATGTCTGCCCTGGTGACGGTCGCGCTGGCGCTGACATCCACAACGATGGCGCAGACGGTGCCGCAGCAAGGCAATGCGGCGCCGACCGCCGACAACGCGGTGCTGCTCACCGTCTTCTTCAAGCACGACCAGTCCCGCCCGTTGAACGAGCTGAATGCGCAGCTCGACAAGCAGGGCTTCTACAAGGCGTTTCCGCCGCCCGGCGTCGAGGTCGTCAGCTGGTACGTGATGATGGGCATCGGACAGGTGATCACGCTGCGTTTGCCGGCCGGACGGCTGCGCGAGGTCAATCGCGTCATCGAGGACACCGCGTGGGGCTCTTACCGCACCGAATTCTATCCGACCTATGACTACAAGGCGATCGGCACGGCGCAACACGAAAAAGCCGCCGGCAATTAATCCTGCGGAAGCGTCATCGTTGAACCGGATGGCGATGCAACCGCGTCGCTCGTCTCAGTTCATCGGCAAGCAACGACAGTCGGACGCGCGAGGAAGATTTCGCCTGCACTGACTTGTCGTTGCCTGTGTGGTGCTCGGGTATGCGAACTCTTTTCGAAGATTCTGTCGAAAAATTAGCTCGAATTGCAGGGCTTAACGTTACTCAAATTATTCAACAACGATGTGAAGCTCTCCATATTTGAACCCACGCTCGGCGTTTAAGAAACCGTCACGGAACGGGAGTGGTGTAATGAACGATGGGATGACTGAACTCGTCGGACGAAGGCCTGTGACCTTCGGACGGCGAAAGGTGACGCCGCGCGCCTGCGTGGCCGACAGCAAGCGTCACTTGCGCGCCTTTCTCAGCGAGGTGCTCGAGGATCTCGGCTTCGTCACCTGCGAATGTGCCAGCGCCGACGAGCTGCGGACCGTGCTCGCCACCGAATTGCCGGACCTGATCCTGCTCGGTGTCGCCGCCGATGGCATCGAGCCGGGACGATTCCTCGAGATATTGGTGCGCGAGGCATTTGCCGGCAGGGTTCTCGCCGTCGGCGCCCGCGAGTCGATCATCGTCAAAGCCGTGCGGCAGGTCGGTGAGGAATATGGCCTTGCGATGCTGCCGCCGCTGACGACGCCGTTTGCCGCGGAGACGCTGCGTGAGCGTGTTGCGATGCTGCTGCCGGAGGAGCCGGCGCCGAGCCCGGCCGTGCATGTCGGCGAAGCCTTGCACGCCGGCTGGCTCGAGCTCTGGTACCAGCCCAAGATCGACGCGCGCACGCTGGTGCGCAGCGGCGCCGAGGCGTTGGTGCGGATGCGGCATCCGACCTGGGGCGTGGTGCCGCCGGCCTATTTCATCCCGGAGCCACACGATCCGCATTTTCGCGAGCTCTCGGAGTTCGTGATCGATCGCGCGGTGCAGGACTGGCACTATCTGCTGCAGCAACAAAGCCCGGTCGATCTGTCGATCAATCTTCCCGCCTCCTATCTCAGGGAGCCGCAGGCCGTGCGCGATCTCTGCCGCCGCGTGCCGACGCATCCGGCCTTCGGCGGACTGACGGTCGAGATCGAGAGCGAGGAGGCGATCCGCGAGCTCGATCTCTTGACCGAGGTCGCGCGCGAGGTCGGACTGCACAACATCGCCCTGTCGATCGACAATCTCGGCGCCGACTGGCCGGCGCTGATGGGCCTCGACAAGATTCCCTTCGTCAAGCTGAAGGCCGACCGGCAGTTCGTCACCGGCAGCGGCAATGACCGGCTCAAGCGCACGGTGTGCCGTCACATCGTCGAGCTGGCGCAGGGCTTTGGCGCGCGCGCGGTCGCGCAAGGAGTCGAGAGTCGCGCCGATCTCGTCGCGGCGAACGAGCTCGGCTTCGATCTCGTGCAGGGCTTTCTGTTCGGCAAGCCGATGCCGCTGAAGAAGTTCGCAAGAAGCGCGCTGACGCGAACGGTGATGGGGCAGGCGTGAGGCGACAGGCTTCAGGCAAACCGCCGTGCGAAGAAGACGCAGACGACGACGAGCGCGGTCGCGGCGATCATGCTCCAGGCGACCGGCTCGTGCAGCAGCAGACCCGCAAGCGCGAGACCGAAGAACGGCTGCAGCTGCTGCAACTGGCCGACGCGGGCGATGCCGCCGACGGCAAGCCCGCGGTACCAGAAGATGAAGCCGACGAACATGCTGAAGACGGAGACGTAGGCGAGCCCGATCCAGGCCGGCACACCGACGCCGCTCCAGGCGGGCGGCCACGTCAGAATTGCGAGCGCCAGCATCAACGGCAGCGAGAGCAGCAGCGCCCAGGGATCACCTGCCAGCCGCCGAGGCGGCGCGACAGTGCGGCGCCTTCCGCATAGCCGAGGCCGCACAGCACGATCGCGGCCACCATCAGGAGATCGCCGGTGAGCGAGGCCACGCCGTCGCCGGCGAGGGCAAAGCCGGCCACCGTCGCGCTGCCGAGACCAGCGAACAGCCAGAACAGCGGCCGCGGCCGCTCACCGCCGCGCAGCACGCCGAAGATCGCGGTCGACAGCGGCAACAAGCCGATGAAGACGATCGAATGCGCCGAAGTGATGTGCTGGAGCGCGAGCGCGGTCAGCAGAGGAAAGCCGACCACGACGCCGATGGCGACGATGGTGAGCGAGGCGAGATCCTGCCGTTGCGGTCGTGTCTGCCAGAGCACGGCGAGCACCGCCGCACCGATCAGCGCCGCGATGACGGCGCGCGCCGACGTCAGGAACAGCGCCGAGAAGCCACCGACGGCCACGCGCGTCGCCGGCAACGAGCCGCTGAAGATGATGACGCCGAGAAGGCCGTTGCCCCAGCCGCTGGCGGAAGAGTGCATGTTGGTCTCGCTTGGTAGATAGCGGCTGGATTTCGCCGGGAGAGCGGGGGTGCCGCGATCATGAAACCCTTGGCTTTCTGTCATGGGACAACAAAAACGCGAAAACAACCCCATGCACAGTAGACGGCAGCTGCATGATCAATGACTTACGTGGGGGTGAAAGTCTGATGAGATTTGAAGAGTGGTGCGCACCAGATGGTGGTGGGTTGATCGTCCTTGGTAGCGGGTTCGATGAGGGCGTGTCGTTTGACTCGTCGGGCAAAACAGGAGCATGATGTCATCATTGCAACTGACTGATCGGTACCGACGCTGCCAAGCCCATTAGTGCGCGCTATGGAGCGACTTGCCCTGAACAGGACCACGTACCCACGTTGCGCAAAGCCTGATTGTCGCGTCTCCGTGTGCACTCAACTAGCCGTCGCGAACCCGCCGCTCATGGCTTGCCGTCAGATATGCGCATAGACGCTATCCGCGACCAGCTTCTTTTCTTCGGGCGTGAAGGGCGGCGACGGCAGCTTGACAAAAATCTCGTCCAGAATGAGCGCCTCGACTTCACCCTTCGTCTGCTCCTTTCCCAAAACCGATCGAGTTCGGCCAAGCGGGTCTTTATCGATGAAAGCAACTCCCTGCTCGCCTGTTTGACGCGCTCGCGACTCGCCTTGTTAAGATCGTCCCTCTTCAACAGGTCGAACATGGCTAGCTCGTCGTCAGAGAGACCCTCCCGCGCCGCGCGCGCCTGTTCTTCGTCGAGGCTGTTCACAAGTTCGACCAGTCGCCTGAAGGTCTCCTCGATCGTCGCGCGGTCCTTCTCGTTGTTGTAGGCCGCGACGATAGCCTCGTACTTCAATTGATAGTCCATCCGCATCGAATTGCGTGTCAACATCTCGGCGAGCTTTTGTTCGACTACCTCAAATCCCTTTCTTATCCGCTCTCGGTGAGGGATAATGTCGAAGTCCCATTTCTTGAAATCGGCAACCTCGTTCTGAGCGTCGGCGCACCGTCTCTTGAGCGCCCAGTTCAACATCCTAGAAAAGCATGGCTATACGGCGAAGGTGGATGAGCGCGGCCGCCCCGCCGTCGAGATATTCTCGCGGAATGCCGCCCTCATATTGTTCGAGACTGAGATTCCGCAGCCAACCTCCGACGTCCACGGTGGTGACCTCCCGAAGAGATGATCTCCGAAGACAACCTGTCCAGGTGGTGCCGAATGTCCCGCTAATGATCAATTTCCGGTCCACGTTCAGGAGCTGACTATCTCGCCGCTAACGTGCTTTTCGGCTACGGCCGTGGACCGAAGCTCGGCCTGATGCCGGGGCCGAGGCTCCTTGCTCAATAGAGCACCGAGGGCAGATAAAAGCCCTTAGGCTCGTTGTAGAGGCCGGTCGTCATTAGGGTCATCTGGTGCACGAGTCGGAGGCCATTTTGCAGACACCAGCGGAATAGTTCGCTATTTCGGGTCGGCACCAAAAAGCCGCCGCCGGGAAAGCCCGGAGCAGATCCGATCAGGGCCTTCAGACCTTCGTTGCTCTCGGCGACGGCATGGGCGAAGAACGCGACATCCGTCGCATAGGCGGTGATGTGGCCGAGATGCACGACGACCCGCGCCGTTCCCGCCTTAATCGCGTCATCGAGTTCGCCGCCACGATCATGACCGTGAACCCGGTGGCATAACAAGTTGCAGGCCACGAGATCGTTAGCGCCGGCCGGACGCACGTCGTACCCCGGCAAGCTGACGCCCAGCGGAGCCCCGTTCATTTTCGAGATCGTCTCGCGGGTGTCAAAGCCGAGTTTGGCGTACAAACACAAAGAACGATTGTGAAATGCGGATTGCAGCAGCCTCACCCCGGCCGCACGCCGATCGCTCGCGCGGTCGAGCGCAGCCTGCATCAATCGGCTCCCAATCGTCGCGTTCTGTGAGGTCGGATCAACTGTGATCGGCCCGAGTCCGGCAATCGGTCCGCGTTCATCGAGAAAGTTGCTGCCGACAACCTTTCCGTCCTTTTCGGCGACAAGCGAGTAGAACCCCGGGTTGGACAGCAGCATCACCAGGACCTGCGTGGCCACCTCCACCGACGGAAAATCCCACGGGAAGTTGTGCTCGTCATCAATTGCCCTGAACGCCTCGAAGCAGATTTTTCCGCAAACGGTGGAATCCGACGGCGCGCCGGGTCGCAGCACGATGCTCATTCGTCCCTCCCCTGCGAATTGCTCTGACGCCTTATCCGACCAACAGTTCCGGGGATTTCAAGCTGCAGCTTATTGCTCTCAGGGTAAATTATCCAGAGCTTCGCTGCCGTGCGCCTCGGTCTTCTTCAGAGTACTCGAGAAGGAGTCCCTCCGAATTGTGGTCTACTCGCCGATGTCCGGGTCGGATCAAAATGAGGCTTGGCTGCCAGCGGATCGGCGCTTCGGGTGTACCCCACAAAGCTGACACGAGCTTGAGGACCCTCATCGGCAGGAACGGGCAACAAGCGGAAGGTCGTACTCCATGGCAACCGCTTCAGGATCGTGCTGGTCGACACCCTAGGGCCACACCAGAGACCTCTGGACCTTATTTCGTGCAGTAAGACCTTATTTTGTGGGGCTTTCTCGAAGCCGTTTTATTGTGGCGGAGAGGGAGGGATTCCTAACCCAGCGGCGGGATTTTGTCAGTCCGTTCAAATTGTTCCGGTCTGATAAGGGCTTACGCAGCATCCGGGTGCTACACAGGGATGCTACACAGCCATGGTCGTTCGTATGCCTGCGCCGGTCCTGCGTGACAAGAAAAGCAAATCCTATTGGCTGCGCAAGCGCGTGCCGCAGCGCTACCGCGACATCGTCGGCCGCGGCGAGGTCTGGCGCTCGCTGGAGACCGAGGACGAGCGGATCGCGACCGTTCGCTGCGCCAGCCTCTCCTTGGTGCTCGAATCCGAATGGGAGAAGCGGCTTGAGGCGCTGCGTGCGGGCCTGCCCGACCCCGTGACCCAGGACCTGCCGATGACGGCGCTCAGCCCCAGGCAAGCGGTTGGGCTTGCCGGAGAGTACTACCGCGAATACGTCGAGAAGCACGGCAACGACCCTACTTCCGCGGCCTACGAGGCGGCGCAAGTCCACAAGAAGAAATCCAAGCCGCTCATCTGGCACCCCAATTGGCAGCTGTTCGCCTATTGGGACGACATTTTGGAATTCCTCAAGCGGAAAAGATTGCGGCTCGATCCCAACAGCAAGCCCTTTTCGTGCGCGCCTTCTTCAAGGCTCGGGGCCATGCGACCGCCGACCTGGTCCGCGCCGCAAACGGTGACTTTTCACCCTCACCCCACGTTGCGAACTACCCGCCGCCCGAGCCCGAAAAACTCGACGCCCTGACCTGGTTCGACAAGTACGCCGAAGCCGCGGGTCTGGCTGCATCGACCCTGGAGCGGTGGCGGCCGGTCATCAAGGAGTTCACGGACTGGGCCAAGGATTCGAATCTCGCCAAGGTGACAAAAAAGCAGGTCATCGACTGGAAGAATGATCTGCTGCAACAAGACGTCAGGATCGGACGAGAGGTCAAAAAGCGCACGCCGCGGACTGTCAAGGACGTCCATCTCGCCGCCCTGAAAGCGGTCTGCCAGTATCTCGTCGACGAGGACAAGCTGACGATCAATCCCGTGTCCGGCGTCGTGGTTCGAAATGTCGAGACCGAAAAGGACGATGACGCGAAGGGATTTAGCGACAAGGACGCGCACACCATCCTGACCGCGACCCTGCAGAAGGGCTCGCATCTGCTTTCCACTGAAATGGCCGCGGCGCGACGGTGGATCCCCTGGATCTGCGCCTATACGGGCGCGCGGGTGAACGAGATCACGTCCCTCCTGCCGTCAGACATCGTAACAGTCCAAAGCATCCTCTGCTTCAACCTGCCCAAGGATCGCACCAAGGGCCGCAAGAAGCGCCTTGTGCCCGTCCACTCCCATCTGATCGAGCAGGGCTTCCTTGCCTACGTGGCAGAGCGCAAGAAACTTCGAAAGCCGTTGTTCTACGATCCGGGGCGATCACGTGGCGGCAAGGGTGCGCATCCTCACTACCAGAAGGTCGGCGAACGGCTGGCGGAATGGGTGAGGAACATGCCGGTCGATCACAACGTGTGGCCCAACCATGGCTGGCGGCACCGCTGGAAGTCCCAGTCACGCCACGTCGGGATGCATGCGCAGGTGGCGGATTTCATCCAGGGGCATGGCAGTGGCTCGGTGTCTGCGAAGTACGGCGCCAAATGGCCAAAGACACTGAAGAGAGCAGTCGAGATGATTCCGCGCTATCGGATTTCGGAATGCACCCCGCATTAGATTGGTAGTCTGGGCGGGAACCTCGAAATTGCCTAGGTTCGTTACCGTAAGAACCCAAGCACCGCCGAGTCGGTTCGGTTACTCGGTCCAACAATGGCAACAACAAACACTGCGTCGCAGTAAGGTCTCGCCGATGTTGTTACTGCCGCATAGCGGGTAACTTCCTGCCGGCGCGGGTATCGGCAAGCCATTGTTTCCAGGCAAGGGTATTGTAAGGCCACTTCTGCATTTCGATGCACCACGGCGGCGGCTCGGGGGGCAGGAAATACGCGTTGCGCTGCGCGGTGGTCAGGCAGCGGGGGATGCCTGTCTTTGCATGCGACACCAGCTCTTGCGTGTTTGCAAAAATCTTCCACAACCGTGCTGTCTTGTCCCCACACAGGGCGGCAATGTGCCCGCCATCGGGGCTGAACGCAGCGCTCAGCGCGTCACATTGGTGACCCTTGAGCGGCTTGCCGGTTTCGGCGTCCCACAACCGCACCGTCTTGTCGTAAGACGCGGTGACGATGCGCCTGCCGTCGGGGCTGAACGCCGCACTCCGTACCCCTCCCTCGTGGCCTACGAGCGGCTCGCCGATCGGCTTGCCGGTTTCGCCATCCCATAGCCGCGCCGTCTTGTCGTAAGACGCGGTAACGACCCGCTTGCCGTCGGGGCTGAACGCCGCGCTTCCTACCGAATCCCCGTGGCCTTTAAGCGGCTCGCCGAGGGGCTTGCCGGTTTCGCTGTCCCACAACTGGGCCGTTTTGTCCCGAGACGCCGTGACAATGCGCCTGCTGTCGGGGCTGAACACAGCGTCCGTCAGCTCATGCTCGTGGCCTTTGAGCGGCCCACCGATGGGCTCGCCGGTTTCGCCGTCCCACAGCCGCACCCTCTCAGGAGACGCGGTGGCGATGCGCTTGCCGTTGGGGCTGAACGCCGCGCTCCACACCGGATCCCCATGGCTGAGCGGCTTGCCGATCGGCTTGCCAGTTTCGCTGTCCCACAACCGCGCCGTCCTGTCCCCAGATCCGGTGACGATGCGCCTGCCGTCGGGGCTGAACGCCGCGCTCAGCACCATATCCTCGTGTCCTTCCAACGGCTCTCCGATCGGCTTGCCGGTTTCGCCGTCCCACAGCCGCGCAGTCTTGTCCCCAGACCCGGTGACGATGCGCCTGCCGTCGGGGCTGAACGCCGCGCTCAGCACCGCATCCTCGTGTCCTTCCAACGGCTCTCCGATCGGCTTGCCGGTTTCGCCGTCCCACAGCCGCGCCGTCTTGTCCCCAGAGGCGGTGAGGACGCGCTTGCCGTCGCGGCTGAATGCCGTGCTCAACACCTTAGCCTGGTGGCCTGTGAGCGTCATGCCGGCTTCGACGTCCCACAACCGCGCCGTCTTGTCGTGAGACGCGGTGACGATGCGCCTGCCGTCGGGGCTGAACGTTGCGCTTACCACATCTCCCTGGTGGCCTTTGATCAGCTCGCCGAGGGGCCTTCCCGTTTCGCCGTCCCACAACCGCACCGCTTTGTCGTCAGCTACCGTGACGATGCACTTGCCGTCGGGGCTGAACGCTGCGCCCCACACGGGATCCTCATGGCCGAGCGGCTCTCCTACCGGCCTGCCAGTTTCGCCGTCCCACAACCGCGCCGTCTTGTCAAAAGACGCAGTGACGACGCGCTTGCCGTCCGGGCTGAACGCCACGCTCCACACCGGACCATTGTGGCCGTCGAGCGGCTCACCGATCGGCTTGCCGGTTTCGCCGTCCCACAGCCGCGCCCTCCCGATAGACGCGGTGACGATGCGTCTGCCGTCGGGGCTGAACGCCGCGCTCCACACCGGATCCCCATGTCTGAGCGGCTCACCGAGAGGCTTGCCCGTTTCTCCGTCCCACAACCGCGCGGTTGTGTCGTACGACGCAGTGACGATGCGTTTGCCGTCGGGGCTAAACGCCGCGCTCCGCACCGCATGCCTGTGGCCTGTGAGTGGCTCGCCGATCGGCTTGCCGGTTTCTCCGTCCCACAACCGCGCTGTCTTGTCCTCAGACACGGTGACGATACGCCTGCCATCGGAGCTGAACGTTGCGCTCCACACCACACCCTCGTGGCCTGTGAGCGGCTCGCCGAGGGGCTTGCCGGTTTCGGCATCCCACAACCGCGCCGTCTTGTCGAAAGACCCGGTGACAATGCGCCTGCCGTCGGGGCTGAACGCCGCACTCCGCACCGCATCATCGTGGCCTTTGAGAACCAGCCGCTCACGCTGATCGTGCCAAGCCTCATCGAGCCGCCACTCGGCTTCAGGAACGTAGGGTCGAACAGGTCTGGCGGTGGGATCGGGCAGCGCTTCAAGTGCGAAGAGGACCGCTGTACCCGCGTCGCCCCCGCTTCGCAGCTGATTCGCGAGAGCCGCCAGGAACAGTGATTCCGTCTTTTGGGCCTTCTTGAGCTCGTCGTCAGCTCGCGCTCTTTCCGATTCAGCTATTTTTACGTTCTGCTCGGCTTTACGGGCCTCATGAAACGCGTAGCCTGCAAACCCCAGGGTAACCAGGAATGCCAGTGCAACGGCGAGCCGGTTCCGCCGACGTCGTTCGGCATCCTTGTCGACGCTCGCGTTGATGAATTGCCGCTCCTCTGCGGAGAGGTCTTGTGGACGCTTGACGAGCCATTCACCCGCACGAAGGAGCTTGTTGCCAGAAAGCAGCGCGCCCGATTTGTGGCTCTCCGGCGTCGCCCGCCACTCGGTGACATCCTGCTCGAGCTGGCTCTTGGCGACCAGAAATTCCCGCTCCTCCAGCAATGCGTCGTGCAGTTCGTGCCACTCGCGCAGCAGCGCCTCATGGGCGACCTCGATGATTTCGACATCCTGTCCAGCGATTTTGCGGCGATCCCTGATGAGCAGACGGCGCTCGGCGAAGCGGTCGATGAGAGGTCTTGCTTCCGCCAGGATCTCCGCGCGTGTCGCAATGCGTCGGGCGAACTGGCCGACCGGGTTCACCCTGGCGAGGTGCGGAATGAAGGCCATGCGCGCCAGCGCGAACTGAGCCTTCGCATCCTTGGGCAACTCACCCTTGGCGACACCCTCCTCAAAGGCCTCGCGGACCGTGGTTGCGATCACGCCCTTGAGGCGGCCGAGCTTCTCGTAATCCACGAGATTGAGTTCGTTGCCGGCCGCGTAGTTCTCGTAGAGATGCGCCAAGGTGAAAGCGAGAAGCGGCAGCGCGTCCTGGCCGGACACGTCCTGAAGCAGGGCATCGGTCAGCTGCGGATCGATTTTGAGCGGAGTCGGTTGGACGAGGCGCGCTGGATCTTCGATGACGGCGCGGTAGGACCCCTGCAACATCATGTCGAGCGTGAAGGTATCCTTCGGCAGGTCGGCGAGCCGCGCTTCGGTCTGCAATTGCGGGAACGAATCCGAACGCATGACCAGGATTGCGAGCGCATGCGGATCGGCTTTCAGCGCGTCAGTGAGGATCTCGATGAAACGCCTGGCCTCGTCCTGTCCGTCTTCATTGAACAGTTCCTCGCCCTGGTCCACGGCCAGAACGATGGTTGGCGGTGGCGTCGTTTCGCCGGAGAGCCCGGGCACTTGTGCGATCTCGCGTAGCGCGGCGAAAATCTTGACGAGCCCGTCCTCGGTCTTGTCGATGGAGTCTTGGATCTCGGCACGGCTGCGCGGCAGGCCGCGTTTGCGAATCCCGTCGGCAAATTGCGTATCGCTCATCACCTGCTGCAGTGCCCGTACGAGACCAAACTTACCGGAAATCACCGCCCGCTCGGGCCGGATGGTCGGTAGCGGCAACCAGGTCCGATCGTCGCGTTTGAGGCGAGGCCAAAGTCCCGCACGGAAGAAGGACGATTTGCCGGAACCCGACGCACCCAGGATGACCAGCATGCGGTCGACGCCGGCGCGGACGAGACTGCGGATCTTGTCAAGCCCGCGGACAATCTGCGCGTCGCGCCCGAAGAAGATAGCCGCGTCCCTCTCCTCAAGGAAGGCGAATCCGGGATAGGGCCGGCGTCCTACCTCGAAAGGAAAGCTCGAGGGATCGAGGCCGCCACGCCTCAGACCTTCCCGTAGCCGCGTGTAGGCGTTGGGGTCGCCGGTCAGGTCGATCCACTGCTCGTCATTGAGATCAGGTGGCACCTGGGCCTTATCAATCCCAATCAACGCGACGATAACTTTCTTGCCCATCAACCGTGCGGCATCGATCTCAGCCTTGCACCAGGGCGACGCCAGCCATTCTGCCGAGATCAGCGCCAGCACCATTTCGCAGCGTTGTGCGGCCCTCTGCAGTGCGTCCTTCCAGCGCTGGCCGGCAACAATGCCGCGCTGCGGATCGAGATCAAGGAAGACATCGTCCCAACCGTTCTTGGCGAGCCAGTCACGGACCTCGATAGCCTTGTCGTTGTTGCGGCTTGAATGACTGATGAATAGGCGTGCCATGGGTCGGTAGTCCTGTTGCGATCACTAAGTTAGCGGGACACGAAGGATACAAATCCAGCTGCATCGCTATCGGAGAGCTGCAGGTATCGAGTGCAGATGCCGGATCGGCTCGCCACGCGCCCTCGCACGGTACCGTGCTTGCCGGCGGCGTCCTCGCGCGCGCAATGACCGAACGCGACGTTAGATCGCAGTACAATGAAATCACAATCTCCAATTTTTGGGCGTGAAGCGCTTCACATTCTTTCGAGTCGGGCTATGCTATTGTGTATTCGACTGCCGTGATGATTTTCAGAGGTCGTGAGGCCACGACCGGGCGGAGAGATATTGCCTTATGCGGCGGGCGCGATCGCCACTTGTCAGAATTGACGTCGCCGCCAGCACGGCAATGCACGCGTTGCGTGCATTGAAGAATCGCATTCTCGGATTTGCCGGCAAGAGCGTTTCGGATGCATCGGGCGACCTAAGCCATTGGCCACCAAGCAGCGGATATGTATTTGCATGTGCTCGACCGTTGCATCGAATCGACTGCGGCGTCTGTCGCAGAGCGCATGCTTCTGCCGGGCGATCCTGCGCCGTCTGTCAGCGACGTTGAGCAAGTAGTCGCGCTCCCGTCATTGGTCTGCAAGTCGGCGGAGACGGTCGAGCGTTTCCTGGCATTCTGCAAGCAGCAGGCCCACGACCTCTTGCGGCCCCACGGCCGATCATCATGGCGTTAAGCATCGTGTTGAAAATTCCGCCGAACCTTGACGGGCGCAAAGATCGACGACGTGATCGCAACGACGGTCGCCGGTCTACAGTTGGCGGCCGAGCGCCAGCGGCCGACCGAGTGGCGCAAGGCCGAGCAGGCCGCGAGCCGCTTTCGTGCCTTATGTGATCACCTTGATACCGGAGCCGTGCCACGTTCTGCACCGAAGACGGACGGATATAATCAGCCTGTTGATGTTGAAAGGCTCGACGCCACGATTTTGTTGCATGCCTTCTGATAGATGTCGGACGCCTTGGAGCCTATATTTCACTGAATTTTCGGGAGGTTCGCGTGCGGACTATCCTCTTAATTCTTGGGCTATGGCTATTGATTAACGTCTTGTTTGTTGTGATCAGGATGCCGCCTCGCGGGCCACGTTACTCAATCCGAGAGCGGTCGGACCATTACGTAAATCGCTGCTCATAAAGCAGTCGGCGCACTTTAAATGCTCCTCAGGCGGGAGGAAGGCACCATAAAGCGGCAGAAGAGTATGACGACTTCGATACTTCGAGCTCTGCCCCTCGCGATTGTCGTCACCGAGAACGTCAAACGCGAGATCGAACTCGATGCGACCACGGGACGCTCGGAGCGCCAACAACTGTCTCGATTGGTTGGCGACGGGCTTGTTCGTATTGCCCAACTCGAGGGCAAGACGCTGGAGACTTTCTTCGATCTGGTGTCCGGAAGTGCTGCCCAATCTTTGAGAGATGGCGAGAGCGCTACTCTTGCATTTGCGTATGGACATTCCTGCTCGGCCGCTATTGACGAAAAGAAGGCGACACGCATCGCCGCGGCACGCTTTTCCTCTCTGCGGCTGGCAACCACCGTCGACATCCTCGCGCACCCCGATGTGGGTGCAGCCCTTGGCGACGACAAGCTGGCTGGGGCGGTGTTCGGTGCACTGACTGAAGCGCATGCAGGTACGAGAGCACCAATTCGGTTGGGTGGCAAATCTGATCGGAAGCGAGCGCATCGCGGCCTGCCCCAGTCTTCGGCGGCTCGCAGTGCGCAAGCATCGACAAAGCGACGTCACAACCTGAAGGTGACTAGTCAGGATCGCAAAACCAGACTAGTCTAAACGTGATCTGACCTTCTCGGCTCCGCTGCCGAAGTGTATAGGATTTGCGGCCACGACGTCCGTCAAAAAAAATTTTCTGATCGACCCGCATTAGAGATACGCGAAAGCAGCTTGATACTTCGGGGTTCTTACGTGCCAAAGAAGAAAAAGAAGACCGGCAACGGGTTCGCCGTCGAAATAGAGGCGATCGTTGCAGGCTTTCACAGTATCCTATTCATGCAACTGGATGCGCTTACGACGTCACAGAGCCCGACGGTCGCAACCCATGAGACCTTGCACGAGAGGATCCTCACGAGGACTCCGGACGGCGCCACTCATCTTCACCTCAAACACCTTTCTGCCAATCCAGACGTTAACAATGACATCCGCGATTGGGCTCAAAGGTGGTGCAAGGAAATCGAGTCGAACGCCGGTCTGGCTCATGAGACGGTTGCCACATATTGCACGATCAAGCAGGAAGACGTCACTTCTCAGCAGAGTGCAATCGACGCGCTCGTGCCAAGCTATCAAGTTTGGTATCGGAGTTTGGCGGATCGGATCGATCCTGTGTTTCACTCCTCATACCTGCAATATCTCATCGGATGGTTTGTTGCCGAACTGTGCTTCACGACTCCCTTTCCCGCGCGGCTCGCAGCCTCAGGCCTTGAGGCTCAACCTGATCTGGACGCTCAAGAGCAACCCAATTGGCGCTTGGGCCGCATCTTGGAGCGTCTGACGCACTCGTTATTGTCTGATCTTCTTGCAGTTCTCGAAAAGGCAACGTCCGTCTCGATCCAATCGGAGGACGCATGGCGGTCACTGCCCCTCCCCGCGAGCGTCGAACTTGATCGCCAGTTATCGCAAGTCATCCGCAACTGGGCCGTTAGCCAGGATTTCGGCATCGACACCACGCTCACTTTCGGGGACTGGCATCAAGCCGAGTTGAACGTCGTGAAGATGCTCAACGATTTGGAAGGTTTGGAAACGCCCGAACCAGATCCCGATCTTGAGGTGATCCGCATCACGGAGACGCGCCTTGGCAACCGCCAGATGGTGCGTCCGGTCGAAACCGGGAATGCGTCCAATACTGAGTTCGAGCGATTGATCGAGAGCGGCCCGGAATACCTGCTGATCTCGTCAGCAACGTTTTCCGGGGCGTTCGACGATAGGCAATGGATTGCAGCACTGGAATCCTACGACGGCGAATCGCAGGGAACGCTCGGCGGCGCGACTTTTCCAACCAGCGATCTGGAGTTCTTGCTCCGAGAACGACGAGACAGAATACGGGGCGGTCAAGACGTCAGGGCTATTTCGACAATCCTGGTGGGGATTGAGACACCAAAGGATATGGCTGAGCATTTGGAGCATTTCGCCAAGCTCATCGGTGACGCTGGCGATCCCTCGTCTGGAGGCCCCGATGGTTGGGACCACCTGTTGTTTTACCTTGCCGGCAGTTATGTCGAACTTGTTCGGCTTGTCGAAAGAACGTGGGATCACGTGGCGTTCATCGCGGTCCCGCTGTCTTTCAATGCAACCGGCGGCCTCGGAGTAGGGACCGCTCCGGGAGCCCAGCAGCCGTTTCATCTGGTCTTGCATCTGGTCCATTGCCGGGGTGGCGGCCGAGAAACACGAATGTGCCGCATCCTAAATCCGATAGCTTCCGGCTATGCGATGCGCATCGAGCATGAAATCGCCACGCGAGGCAAAGGCACCCGGATAATGCCAGACCAACTCGATGAACATTTTTACGCCTACGCAGCACGTATTGTCGGCCTTGTGACCGCGCTGTGGCCAGAATATTGAAGGGAGCAATAAGCCATGTCCGTCCGCAAGCTGGAATTTCCCAGTGAAAGCTCTTGTGCAGACCATCTTCTCAGTAGAATGCCGCAGGACTTGATCCCCAAAGACATTGCCTCTGCATTCGCACACGACCTTGCTGCGCGCTTTAAACAGCCGCCTCCCGAGGCGCCTGACGGCGCGTTCTCTATCATCGTTGAAAGATGGATCATTCGGGACGATGACCTAAAAGCATTTGAAGAGTTGGTTAGGGCAGCGACAGCCGCCGCGGGGGCGAGTTTCTTCCTCGATCACACCAAAGCGGCTGCAGCCGTGGTTGGCATCGCGGTCGCCGTGTTTTCAATCATTCGGAACGCAATTAGATCAGGCGCCGTTCTTGCAAGTGACGAAATAGCCGTCGTCTGGAAATTGAACAGCGCCCGGCCGCTGAGGCCCAGCGCTGCGGACTTGGCTTCAGCCTTGAAGGACCGCACCCGTGCCAATGGATCGGACTGGACCGAGGAGGACGCCCGGCAGGTGTTGGAGCGGCTCGAAAAATATCCCACGAAGTCAGGCTTGAAGAAATTTGCGGCAAAGGACGCTGCCGGAGGATGGGGCCTGGAGGGCGTCTGATGCCTCACCATTTAGACCCGTTCGAGTGACATAGCACGGAAATAGCCCTGGTGAGATCAGTCGCAACACACAGATCGGAGGCCAACCGGCCAAGCTCGTTCGTAATCTTCTCGCCAGACGGCTTTCACGTCGACCCGGTCGACAAACATCTCTTCAGAGCATGGTGGCGCAGGACTATCGAGACGCTGATCAGAGCAAAGAAGCTTCACGGGTCCAATCGTGGTCACGCTTTGCGGCTCGGGTCGGTTGGGACAGGGCGGCGAGCGCCAGGACAGCTTCTTCCGTTTCCATATATCCAGACTTACGGAATTATCAGGCCGGCGTCAATCCGGAACCCGGGAGCCTGCCCGATGGGCTAGCCGAAGGCGATGGCATTATTTCGAATATTCTAGCCGGTCGGGCGCCGCAGGAGCGGCTGAAGATCCCGGCTTCGACCCTGTCCCATCACATCAAGGGTCTCGTCGCCGTCGGCCTGGTGACTCAGCTTCGCGAAGGCATATGCTGCGTCGGCGATTTCACGTCTCGAGGTCTTATGTCTCAAGTCGACTGGTTGAGTCATCTCCTGCAAATCATAACCGTTACCGGCCAACTCGAGGTCCGCTGCGCCTACGGCGCACCATGGCGGATTATCTGGCCCAGGGCGGCGGCGAACGAGATCCCCTACCATGTCATAGTCATGGGCCGTGCCATTTTCGAGGACCCGGATTCGAGAACGGTGCAGGAGCTTGGGAGCGGGGATATCGTGCTGCTCCCTCACGGTTCGGCGCATACGCTGCACGACGGCAGCGGCGAAACGCCGATCAGGACGCACCAAAGCAGGGGCTCCGCAGGATGGATGTTGAGCGAGAACGATGGACCGGGTGAGCAACTCGATCTGCTGTGCGGACGATTTTTCGTCGTGCCACCCCACGATCGATTGGTCCGCAACTACCTGCCAGCAAATCTGGTCGTGCGCGCTCTGAAAAACCACGGAGACGAGGACATCGCGTCGGCATCGAGTCAACTTTCCGGACTGGTCAGCCTGATGCGAATGGAGTCCTCAGGCGACAGAGCGGGAGGACGCGCCATTCTCAACGCGCTTTCTTCGGTGTTATTCACTCTGGTTCTCCGCGCCGCAAGCGAAGCCGGAAAATCCACTGAGGGCCTATTGGCCCTTGCTGGCCATCCGAGGTTGGCACCGGCCATTGCGGCGATGTTCGCTGATCCGACGCGACCTTGGAAACTTCCCGAACTGGCCGATTTGTGCGGCATGTCACGCGCTACATTCATGCGCCAGTTTCAGGACAAGCTGGGTCGCTCCGCCCTCGACCTGTTGACCGATCTTCGCATGAGCATGGCCGCCAACGAGCTTAAGAAGCCGAGGATCAGCACGGAAGCCGTGGCGGAGACGGTCGGGTATCAATCCGTCTCGGCATTCCGGCGTGTCTTTGCGGAGAGGATGGGGATGACGCCAGGGGAATGGCGCCGACTGGCGCATAACGGCGATGAGTCTGGATCGCCGTCAGAATGATCCTTTTGGGCACCAAATTGAGCCAATAGAGGCTCGAAACGATCACATCCAGCGGTAAATTGGGCTCCGTCATCACTTGATAACGGAGCAACCCGATGAACCACACCGCGACAAGCACTGCCGCTGCCGACCCGGAAACCTCCCGTTCGCTTGCGCGGCCGCTGCCGACAAACGCCGTGATCGAAACCATTCTGAGCCGCAGTGCTGCGAAGTACTACGACTCGACCGCTACCCTGAGCGATGATCAGATCCGCGACCTGGTGCGGATCGGCACTTCAGCGCCGACATCGTTCCATTTGCAGAACTGGCGCTTCGTCGCGGTGCGCTCACCCGAAGCAAAGGCGCGGCTGCTTCCGATCGCCTGGAATCAGCCTGCAATCAGCGAAGCAGCCGTGACCTTCATCATCGTCGGCCAGTTGGCCGATGCCGGCACCGTTCCTGCGCGCCTGGCGCCGGTCGTGGAAGCCGGGATCATGCCCGCACATATGGTGCCGGAATGGGAGGGGCCTGCGCGAGGTCTGTACGACAACCATCCGCAGCGTCAGCGCGACGAGGCCGTACGCTCCGCGACCTTCGGCAGCGCAGCCATCATCTATGCAGCCCGCTCGCTGGGCCTCGGGTCGACACCGATGATCGGGTTCGATGCAGAGGCGGTGCACCGAGAGTTCGGCCTGGCCGAGCACGAGATCCCTGTCATGCTGCTGACCGTCGGGCCGGAGCGGCCCGGCAACTGGCCGCAGAAGCCGCGCCTGCCCGTGGCTGACGTCCTGCACTTCGTCTAACCAACCCTGAAATCATCCAAGGAGAAATGTCATGGCCAGAGCTGCCGCTCTGAAGCCGGAACACGTCCCGGCTGATTCGAAAGCGACCCTCGATACATTCACCAAGAACATCGGGTTCACTCCAAACATGATGGCGACCTTCGCGCAAAGCCCGATCGCGTTCAACGCATGGGCCGCTCTGCTCGGCTCGTTGAGCAAGGCGCTCGATGTCAAAACGCGCGACAGCATCGGCCTTGCGGTCTCCGAAGTGAACGGCTGCGACTACTGCCTGACGGTGCACAGCTTCACGGCGGAGCATATGGCCAAGCTGGCGGCCGAGGACATTGTTCTCGCCCGAAAGGGGCATGCCAGGGATCCAAAGCGGGATGCCGCCGTTCAGTTTGCACGCAAGACCATCGAGAGCCGTGGCCACGTCACGGACGCCGATCTGCAAGCCGTCCGCGATGCGGGTTACACGGATGCAAACATCATGGAGATCGTCGCGCTTGTGGCCATGTACTCGCTGACGAACTTCTTCAACAACGTGTTCCATCCCGACAAGGACTTCCCCGCGGTGGCACCGGCCGGCTCGATCTGAGCACGGTCCTCTCGGTTCGCAGAGCGGGAAGTTCGGAATCTGAAAAACACCACAGATAAAGGAGACGAAGATGAAAGCGATTATTGTGACGGACCAAGCTGCCGGCTTTGCCGGGATGAAGCTGGTGGACCGGCCCGACCCTCAACCAGCGATCAACGACGTTATCGTGGAGGTTCATGCATCGGGATTCGTTCCGACGGAATTGGAGTGGCCGTCGACGTGGACCGATCGGCGCGAACAGGACAGAACTCCGTCGATCCCTGGGCACGAATTTTCCGGCATCGTCACGGCTCTTGGCTACGGCACGACGGGATTGTCGGTGGGACAGCGCGTATTCGGCCTTGCCGATTGGTACCGCGATGGTTCGCTCGCTGAATATATTGCCATCGAGGCGCGCAATCTCGCGCCATTGCCGGGTGACGTCGATTTCAAGGTGGGCGCGAGCCTGCCGATCTCGGGTTTGACCGCGTGGCAAGGGCTTTTCCAGCACGGCCGTCTTCAGGCTGGCCAGAGCGTGCTTGCGCATGGTGCGGCGGGCGCGGTCGGTTCTATAGTCGTTCAACTCGCCCGAGAGGCTGGCGCCTATACCATCGGAACAGGACGTGCAGCCGACCGGCAGAAAGCGCTCGACTTCGGCGCGAATGAATTCGTCGACCTCGAGAACGACGTCCTTAAAGACGTCGGCCACGTCGATCTCGCATTCGACGTCATCGGCGGCGACATCCAGAAGCAGTCTGCAGCCCTTGTGAGAGCCGGAGGCACGCTGGTGAGTGTCGTCGGCCCGGCGCAGGCTCGGCCGCTCGACGGTTTGGCCATCGACTTCGTCGTGGAGGCCGATCGCGGTCAGCTGAATGAGATCATCCAGAGGGTGCGGGACGGAAGACTGCGGACAAACGTCGGACAGGTCTCCTCCCTCCACGACGCGGTTGCCACTTTTAACTCGGCCCAGCGACGCCAGGGCAAGACGATTATTCAGGTCCGCTCGTATGAGCTTGGGCGGGACGAGGGCTCTCCCAATTGAGCTATCGTTGCGATTCTGGATCGCGGCGAGTGTCTTGCCACGCGTCCTGGCGAAGCATCGAGGATAACTCAGGCCTCTGGAAGGCTAGGCGGGGGCCTTCAAAGTATCGAGACGCTTACGGAGAAATGCCAGCACCGTGATTTCGTCGGAGGTGAGCTTGGCGTACTGGCGCTTGAACTTCTGCGCGATCTTGGCTTCGATCATCTTCACGAGGTCACCGGACATGTAAGCGTTCAGGACTTCCGGGTGCACGTAGCACTTGCGGCAGATGGCCGGTGTGTTGCCGAGCTGCTTCGAAACGCTCTCGATCGCGGCGACGACGTTGCGCTTCGCCTCGGCCTGGTTGTCGTACTTCTTGAATTCGGCCAGGGCCAACGCCGCCAGAACCGTCCCTGCCCAAGTGCGGAAATCCTTCGCGCTGAAGTCCTCGCCCGTGATGTCCTTGATGTAGGCGTTGACATCGCCGGAATCGACCGTGCGCGGCTGTTCGTCGTCGTCCAGGTACTTGAAGAGCTCTTGTCCGGGGATCTCCGCGCAGCGCTTCACGATGGCGGCTATCCGCTTGTCCTCGACGCGAAGCTTCCATTGCTTGCCTGACTTGCCCGTGAAGTCGAACCGAAGGACGCCGCGCCCGACTGCGACGTGCTTGCGGCGCATGGTGGTGAGCCCATAGGACTTATTTTTCTCGGCATACTCGGCGTTGCCGACCCGGAACAATGTCTTCTCCAGAAGACTGACGATCGTGGCCAGCACCTTCTCACGGGGCAGCCCGTCCCGCTTCATGTCGGCGGCGACCCGCTCCCGCAGCGCGGGCAAGGCGGCAGCGAATTGGATGATATGCTCGTACTTGTTCTGGTCGCGGAGCTCCCTCCACTTCGGATGGTAGCGATACTGCTTGCGGCCCCGCGCATCGAGCCCGGTCGCCTGAATGTGGCCGTTGGCAGAGGGGCAGATCCAGACGGACTCGTACGCCGGCGGGATGCCGATTGACTTGATGCGCCGGATGACGGCGGCGTCGGTGATGCGCTTGCAATCCTTGTCGTAGTAGCTGAAGGTGGTCCCGGTCCGCTTGCGCGTGTAGCCGGGGCCCGAGTCGCTGACGTAGCGAAGGCCTTCTTCCGCGATGGTGGCCGCGACTTCGGCGCCGCGGTCGAGAACCTGTTCTTCTTCGCCGGTCTGTCGGAGCATGGGCCTGTCCCTTGGAAGCACCCTGGGATCGAGGCTTGACTCTTCTAAAGGGATGAAGCCACCGGTTAGTTCCGATCCGGGTAGACAGACACGACGTCTAGTTCGGTGGCAGCTGGCTTGGTTCCTCTCGACAAGGCCCTGCGCGTTCGATGACGGGACCCATGGTTTAATTTCAGACAATCGCCACAAAGTTAACCGACACGCGCCCCACAGTCAGTCTTCACGAAGGCGGCCATGTCCCAGTATTCCCTCGATGTATTGCGTCAGCGCTATGTCGTCGAGAAAAGACCACTCGAGGCCACCATCGAGCAGATCCTGCGGGCCGACACCCGCGCGGGAGCGCGTGCAATCCTGGCTTCAATCGATAAACGTCGCTTTGAAAATAGGTCGGAAGGGCAGCGCCTCCGCAGGATGCTCCGCTTCGAGACCTCTCTCTGGGAAAGCGGCCATCATGCCGTGGCAGGCGTGGACGAGGCCGGAATGAGCCCTCTCGCCGGGCCGGTCTCCGCTGGCGCCGTGATCCTGAAACCCGGCACGCGGATAGTCGGGATCGACGACTCGAAAAAACTCGACGCCGCGGCTCGCGAAGAACTCGCGAAGGAGATCAAGGAAAAGGCAGAGAGTTGGTGTGTGGCGTTCGTCGAGGTCGAGGAGATCGATGCGATCAACATCTATTGGGCGGGTATCCAGGCTATGCAGCGTGCGGTCCGGGGGCTGGGGTTGACGCCGCAGCACTTGCTGATCGATGCGAAGCGGTTGAAGGAAATCGACATCCCTCAGCAGGCCATCATCAAAGGCGACGCGAAGTCCGCCAGCATCGCCGCCGCCTCCATTCTCGCGAAAGTCGAGCGCGACAGTGTCATGCGGACGCTCGACGTGCGTCACCCCGGCTACGGATTCGCGGATCACAAGGGTTACCCGGTGCCGGCTCATTATGAGGCGCTCGCCAGGCTTGGCGCATGCGCAGCCCACCGGAGGTCGTTCGGACCTGTACGCAAGACTCTCGGATTGCCGCCGCTGCCGCCGTGGCCTTCGGCATCAGAGCGCGACGCCGGCTGAACAGGGCGCACCTTCGTTTCGGCGGCATTATTTTCGCGACCAGCTCTTTTCGCGAACGACGTCCTTCGGGTTTTTGTCGGACCGCAGGCCCAGATAGACCGGCTGGCGCGGCTCGCCCTTGCTCGTCCACTCCGCGAACTTAACTTCCGCGACCAATGCGGGACGCACCCAGGTCGTGACCCGCTCGTCCTTCACCTGGGCAGGAAAGGGCGACTTCGCGGTCTTGAGCCTCATCAGCTTCCCATGAAGCTCTTCGAGAATTTGGTGGCTGAAGCCGGTGCCGACGTGGCCGATGTACCGCCAGGCGTCATCTTCGGGTACCGCTAGGACGAGAGCGCCAAAGAAGGGCCGGGTCCGCCTCGGCGCCGTGAAGCCGGCGATCACTACCTCCTGCCGCTGCGCGGTCTTCACCTTCAGCCAGTCAGCGGTCCGACGTCCGGACGCGTACGCGCTGTCGGCGCGTTTGGCCATGATGCCTTCGAGGTGTCTCTGCTCGGCTTCTGCAAAGAACTTTGTGCCGCTGCCTTTACGGTGCTTGCTGAATGCGATCAGCTTGTCGCGCGGCAGGATGGCCTTGAGCCGCTTCTTGCGCTCGAGGAGCGGCAGCGCACGCAGGTCCTCGCCGTCTGCGAACATTAGGTCGAACGCGCAGTACAAAAGCTTAGCCTCGTGGCGCAGAGCGTTCTGAAGCAACTGGAAATGGGATACGCCGTCCTTTCCGATCGCGACCAGTTCGCCATCGATCACGGCGTCCGCCTTCACGCCCTCAAGTGCTTTCGCGACCTCGACATAGGAGTGGCTGATGATTTTCCCGTTGCGGCTGTAGAGCGCGACCCGGCCACCCCGGATTTCCGCGACCATACGAAAACCATCGAATTTGTCCTCGAAAACCCAATTGGGATCGTCGAACGGTGAATCGGTCAGCGTGGCCAGCATGGGCTGCAGGCGATTGGGCAGAGTTGATTTTCGCGTCATGGCCGGAGGAAACAACAGAGGGGTGGGAACGAGTAGGATGCATCGTAAGTTCCGGCTCGCCCGCAACCAGGTCGCACGCGCGCAGATCAATGAGCAAATTGACGCTGTTAAAGTCCAGCCTGCAGCCGGAGAGTGGGACGCCACTCCTCACGGGTTTTTCTACAGAGCCGGCAAGGCACGGAATGAGGAGGACGAGAGCCGGACGCGCGCGGCATCGCCAGCGACCAGCGTCCCGCCGGCCCTGAGCGGCCCGAGACATAGGTGACAGAACGTACCGGACACATGGGTTACACTTTCCGCTTTTGTTCTGCGGGAGGTGTGGATGCCGTGGAAAGTGAGTTCGGTAATGGAAGAGCGCCTGCGCTTTGTCGCCCGGCTTCTGGATGGGGAAGCCATGACCGAGGTCTGTCGCGAGTTCGGCATCTCCCGCAAGACCGGCTATAAGATTTTCGACCGCTACAAGGAGCAAGGGCTTGGCGCGTTGAGCGACCGCTCCAGGCGGCCCATACGCTACGCCAATCAGCTCCCGCAACAGGTCGAGACCCTGATTGTCCAGCTCAAGGCCGAGAAGCCGCACTGGGGCGCCCGCAAGATCCGCGAACTGCTGGTACGCCGGCTCGATGGCGACATCAGGGTTCCCGCCAAAAGCACCATTCATGCGGTGCTCGACCGCCACGGTCTGGTCAAGCGCAGCAGCGGGCCGCGCCACCATGCGCACGGCACGCCGCTGTCGCAGGGCACGCTCCCCAATGATCTGTGGTGCGCCGACTTCAAGGGCGAGTTCAAGCTCGGCAATGGCCGATACTGCTATCCACTGACCGTTACCGACCATGCCTCGCGCTTTCTGCTGCTCTGCGAAGCGCTGGACTCAACGCGCGAAGACGCTGCCCTCACAGCCTTTGAGCAGCTGTTCCGCGAGCGCGGCCTGCCGTTTGCCATCCGCTCCGACAATGGCGTCCCCTTTGCCAGTCCCAATGCTTTGTTCAATCTCTCGAAGCTGTCAGTGTGGTGGCTCCGGCTCGGCATTGCGATCGAGCGCATTAAGCCAGGCCATCCGCAGCAGAACGGCCGTCATGAGCGCATGCATCTCACGCTCAAAAGGGAAGCCACCAGACCGCCGGGGTTCAACAGCCTCCAGCAGCAGGATCGCTTTGATAGCTTCCGGCACGAGTTCAATGAGGAACGCCCTCACGAAGCTCTCGATATGAAGCGTCCCGCAGACCTCTACACAGCTTCAGCACGCCGCTACGATGGCCTGCCCGAACTGACCTATCCCTTCCACGATCGAGACGTCGTCATCACATCCTGTGGGCGCCTTTGCCTGCACCGCAAGAAAATCAATATCTCCGTCGTGCTGGCCGGCCAAAAGCTCGGCATCAAGGAGGTCGACGACGGCATTTGGCTCGTCAGCTTCATGCACTACGATCTGGGCTACTTCGACCTGGAGCAAAAGACCTTGCAGCCCCTCGACAACCCATTCGGCCCAAAGCCCGTCACCGATGTCTCCGGTACGACATCCTCGCTTTGACCGAGAGGCAGTCTTGCTCATTCTTGGCACGGCAGCCCTTGGCTCGGCCGCGCTGAGCGGTCAACCCCCGCAGCCCGCAGGGGCGCGCCTTTGGCGCGCGGGGTTGACGGCGAACGCGCGTGCCGAGCAACAATGCGGCTGTGCCATGAATGCTTGGAGTGAGTGACCCTGCAACCCCTCGACAACCCGTTCGGCACGAGGTTGTCACCCATGTCTTAGGTACGACCTGTTACCTATGTGTCCGGGCTGGACACCCGCACTTACGCCCAACACCCCGGACTTGAACGGAGGGCCCGTTTCCGCCGACGAGAGCACCTGCCTTTTCAGGCCGGCTCGGAAACGGTCGATCAGGACACAGGGCGTCCGGAGGCCGGTCAACTCTATGATGGCCGTGGGCCCGAGCTTGATCAGCGTCCCGAGCGGCATCCGTTCGAGGTCCAAGCCGATGGTGGTGCTGTTCTCGCCGAACTCTCCGGCTCCGACCTCGAAACCAGCCTCCGCGAGGGTTGCGAAGAGCTCGGATGGGATCAGGTGGACCTGCCGCAGGTTGGGAAGCCGGGTCGGCGACGGGCGAGATAGCGGTGCCTGACGAACGCGCCGGCATGGGCATCGCCTTCCATCCCGTGGCCCTCCACCAGCAGGACCTGATTCCGTGACGGCTTGCTGAAGTGGTGCTCGCGATCGGCGGCGACCGCAACCACCCTTCCCTCGAGCGAGAGGCCGTGCGCCTGCGACATCAGGCAGCGCGGGCGAGCGAGCGCCGCTTCTGGCGCAAGTAGCGCGTGATTTCCGGCAATGTCATCGCGTTTAGGATCCGGTCGGCAGGGACGCCGCCCTTGCGCGCCATCACGACGCCCCAGTGCATGTGGTCGAGCTCGGGGATCGAATGCGCGTCCGGATTGATGCTCATTATGCAGCCGAACTCGAGCGCAGCCTGGTGCCAACGCCAATCGAGGTCGAGTCGCCACGGGTGGGCGTTGATCTCGACCACGACGTCATGCTTGGCGCAGGCCCGCAGCACCTTCTCGACGTCGATTTCGTAGCCCGGCCGCCGCTGAAGCTGTCGCCCGGTCATGTGGCCGATGATGGTCGTGTGAGGATTGGAAATGGCCCGCAGCAGGCGCTGCGTCTGCGCCTTCCGGTCCAGTTTGAACCGGCCGTGGATGCTGGCCACCACGAAATCGAAGCGCTCCAGCACGTCATCCGCATAGTCCAGCGAGCCGTCGGCCAGAATGTCCGACTCGATGCCTTTGAGGATCCGGAAAGCCTTGCTGAAGCGCTTGTTCAGCCGGTCGGCTTCCCGGTGCTGCTGCGCGATCTCCTCCACGGATAGACCGCCGGCATAGTGGGCGGACTTCGAATGGTCGGCGACCCCGAAATACTCGAAGCCTCGCTGGCGCGTGGCCTTGGCCATGGTCTCCAGGGTCTCCGTGCCATCGGAGGCATCGGTGTGGCAGTGAAGGATGCCGCGCAGATCCTGGTCGGTGACGAGCTTCGGTAACTTGCCTTTCAGAGCCAGCTCGATCTCGCCGCGCCCCTCCCCGATGAAGGGCAGACCGAGGGCGCGGTAGATCTCGGCCTCCTCGCCGGCGACCAGCGTGCGGCCCTTCTGCAGGCCGTCGGCCTTCAACCGCATGCCCTTCTCGGCAGCAAAGGCTTGGAGCTGCTCGATATGTGCGGCGGAGCCGGTGGCGAACAGAAGCGTGGCGCCAAAGTGTTTGCGATCTGACAGCCGAATCTGCAGTCCGTCGGCCGGTGACGGATTCGGTGCCTTGGCGGCCTCCGGAGCTTCCGCGACGATGGCGAGATCGCCGACGAGCTCGCAGCCTCGACGGAAATCGCCGGCGATCGTCACGCGCTTGAGTTCGGGGCGAGCCTTGCGGATCGAGTCCTGCGCGTGCGCGAGCAGAGCGGCGGCCCGATGAAGGTGAAGGCGGCCTTCTCCGCTTTTTGCGATCGCGAGGTTCTGCAAGATCTTGGTCTGCAGCGCGGCGACGAGTCCTTTCGCCTTCTTGATGCGGTCATCCTTGGCGGCGGCCTCCAACTCCGCGAGCGAGCCGATGCCGAGATCCTTGTACAGGCGCAGCACCTTCTCCGGACGAAGGCCGGGTACAGCGAGCATCTCGAGAACGCCCGCGGGAATCTCCTTCCGCAGCTTTTCGAGGCTGGGATGACTGCCCGTCTTGTGAAGCTCGGTGATGACGTCGGCTATGGCGTTGCCGACCCCCGGGATCTCCGTAAGCCGGTCTTCGGCGATGAGCACATCCAGAGGGACGGCAAGGGCCGCCAGGCTATCGGCGGCCCGAGCATAGGCTTTTGCCCTGTAGGGATTGCCGCCTCGCAAGGCCGTGCGCTGCGCATATTCCCGCAGGAGGCCTGCTACGGCGCGAGCGTCGAGGGAGGCCACTCAACGAACCTCCTGCTCTGCGCGATGAGGATTCGTTGCGGCAAAGCGAGTTCGAGCGGCCGGATCGTTCGGGCGACCATCCAGAGATCTTTCCAGCTTCTGCGCCGCGCGGAAGTCGTCCAGGTGGTGCGTGTTCGGGCCGTACGCCGCCTCCTTCTTGAGGAGGTTATAGATCCGGCCGGCCACAAGCTGCAGGTGCTTCATCCGGCCCTTCGGCATCGACCGCGCTTTACAAAGAGCTCGGACGGCGTATGCGCGGAAATAGTCGAACGCGTCTGACATGGTTGGTAAACGCCTGTTCCTGCCGATAGTTCGGCCGCGCTCTCTCAAAGGTCCTCGCGCAGCCCCTGAAATACGGGTGCCTCACCTTTCCTTCCGCCGACTTGGCCCGATATTCGACCTCGGCGAGCAGCTTCGGCTCCACCCAGATGCCCTTGTGGGCGATCCGCTTCGCGTACGGCTGCGTCTTCCGGATTAGCGGCTTCAGTCGCCTTTGCAGGTCCGCTGCGGAGACCTTGTCGAAGCCGTGGTCGACCTTGCCGGCGTAGACCAGGTCGTCCCCATTGCGCCGACCGAGATAATGCCATCCCACTTGCCTTCGTCGAGAGCGAAACCGGCGATCGCCAGGGTCTCCCGCTGCGCGCAGGTCTTCTTGACCCAGTTGTTGCCGCGGCCACTGGCGTACGCGCTGTCGCGTACCTTGGAGACCACGCCCTCCAGCCCAATCTTGCAAGCGTGCTCGAACATCTCGCGGCCTTCGATCTCGAAGCTTTCTCTGAACTGGATCTCGGTGCCGTCCACGATCTTCTTGAGTTCGGTCTTGCGTTGGAAAAGCGGCACCTTCCGGAGGTCGCGGCCGTTCAGGTAGAGCAGATCGAAGGCGCCGCTTATCCACTATGCCGACTTCACCGATTACGTGGATATCATACTCGGTAAGGCCAACTGGCGCGACTGCTTCAAGTCCGCTTTCAGGCGGGAGGAAGCTATCCGCGAGGGCTTCAACCGTTTGCGGCCGGTTCGACTGGTGACCGCGCACATGCGTTTGATGACTCCCGAGGATTGGTTGATCCTGAATCTTGAGGTACGGCGTATCCTTCGGGCGATAGGGGTTCGCGTCTAGGTGCAAGCCCGTGGGGACAGCCGACGGGAACGGCAAAGGGCCGGGATCGCTCCCGGCCCTTCATCGCATCCGCGCAGGGATTACCACAGCCGGATGCGGGGAAGGTGCAGGTCCTTGCGCCAGACGGATTGGTCGCTACCGCCGATCTCGCCGCGGGCGACGTCGCCCACAGGCCCTGCGATGACGTTCCGCGCGGTACGGACCAGGGCGCCGTCGCTACCGACCAGGTCGTTGCTCGGACCGGGGCCCTGGGTCACGTCCTTCCACGCGTTGCGCACGAACTTGACGGCCTCGTTGTTGTTTCCGAAGCAGCCGCTCCCACCGATGCCCTGCGTGAAGCACTTCTCCAGTTCGTTCAGAGTCAGCTGGGTTCCCACACAGCCGGCGAAGACGTAGGGTTGGCCGCCCGAGGTCATCGCACATTGCACGAATGCCTGCTGCTCGGGGGTGAGCGAGTTGCCGGCGGCGCAAACACCCATTCCGACATAGCTGGTGCGGTTGCGCACCACGCAGTCGGCGATGCGGCGCTGCTCTGGGGTGGCGTAAGATCCCGCGGCACAGAAGGCCATGCTGGTGTAGCTGCCGCGGTTGGTGGCCACACAGTCGACCAGCCGCCGCTGCTCGGGGGTGAGCTGGCTGGTGACCGCGCACGATCCCATCGAGACGAGCGAACCCTGGGCCGACACGGCGCAGTTGAGGATCCGCACATCCTGTTCGGAGAGTCGGCCGTTGGCCAGGCACATGGCGGTCTTCGCGCTCCAGGGGTCGTTGGCGTTCTTGGCCACGCAATCGACCGCGGCAGCGGTGTCCTGGTTCAGGTAACCCTGACTGGAGCAGACGGCGAAGCTCGAGTATGTGCCGGTCTTGTCCCAACAATCGAGGATCTTACGCTGGGTGTTGGTCGCGACGTTGCGGGTCCAGCATTTGACGAAGGCGTCGCGGCCATTGCTCATGGTGTTCATGCAATCGCGCGCCGCTGCGGCCGGATCCTTCACGCCTTCGCCGAGGCGAAGGGTGTACTGGTCCTGCCCCCCGGTGTTCGCCTTGCGGAAGTTGTAGCCTTCGCAGGGCGGATCGGTCGTGTAGGAATAGTAGAACTTGTCCTTCGAGGTGCAAAAGTGCGCGCTGTCGGCGCCGTCACTCCACTTCATGGAGTTGTCGCTGCTGTGGGCGTAGTAGTAGAAATTCGAGTTCTGCAGCGCGCCGGACACCGCGTAGGCGCAATCGCGCGGGCGGATGTTGTACCATCCGCGCGAGCTCCAGGCCTCGCCTTCCTTCCAACCGATTGCGACGCTGATCTGCGTGCCGGCGTCGTTGCAGACGAAGATACCGGCCTCCGCCGGCGAGCTGGTCATCGCCATGCAGGCAATGATGACGAGCGTAGCCGCGAAGCTCCAGGCAACACCGAGTCGCTTGATGAGATTGATCACGAAAGCCTCCGCTTGTTTGCTCGAACGTTCTGTCCGAACTTGGCGCGCAGGCTACCGATGGCCCGACCTCCCGCAATGGAGAGTATGCGGCGCCGTCCGGCGGAAGGATTCGTTTACCAAGTTGTTGCGAATGCCGTCGCCTCTCGGGCGCCGTTGAGTGTGGACGCCCCTGCGTGGGAGCTTCGCACCGGAAAGGCGCCGCGCCGAGCGGGTCCGAGATCGGCAGGATTCGTGGCGCCACCTCCGCCGAAGTTCCGGAAACGTTCTAACGGGAGACTCTGAATTTCAATACATTATCCGCGTCCGGCGCGGTGGTCTCAAGCGCCGCGCTGTAGGTCTTCAGGAGATTGCGCCCGGCCTCGACGACCAACTCGGACGTGGAGGAAAAAGCGTTGCGGAAGCCCTCAAAAACCTTCCCGTCCATCCGCACGGCAAACTTGCCGCGCGGAACGCCGTCTTCCTTGCTGAGACGGCGCAGGAATCCCCAATCGATCATGTCCTGAATATAGCCCGTCGTCGCCTTCACGCTCACGCCGACGTGCTGATAGATCGCCGGATGGAAATCGTCGACCAGGAGGTAAACTTTCTTTGGCTTGCTCTGGGGGTGCTGGTGCAGCCACGACGTCATGAAGATATGCCAGTAAGCATAGGTCTTGAGTGCCAGTAGCGCCTTGTGCCGCCGTGCCGGCGAGTTTGCGATCTGCTCACGCAGGAACTCAAGACGATGCCGATCCCAGGCATCAAGGAAGCCCTCGAAAAACTCAAAGAAGATGCGGTTGGCGCTCGCAGCGGGCGCCGCCGGCAGCTGAGAGGGAAAGGTTGGCTCGATCTCCCGAGCTGCGGCGTACAGCAGCGCCACCGTATCGACGACGTGCGCATCGAACAGCTCGGACAGCTTCTTGGTGGGCGATAGGCAGGTCGAAGAACGGATGCTGGGCTCGTCGGTTTCGATCAAGCCGTCCTGCACCAGCTCGTTGATCCTGAGAATGCTCGTCTCTTCGTCGAGCCCGTAGACCGCGTCGAGGCGTCCGCGCATGCGCGAAAACAGCAGACCATCCTCATGCAGCCGCACGATGGAGCAGATTTGCCAATGCGCTTTCCTAACGGAGTTCGGGAAGTACCGGTCCCAGACCTCCCCGTAGTGCTGAATAAATCGGCAAACGACATAAGCCGGATCTGAAATTTTCTCCGCCACCCTGGCCCCCACCCGCCAAAAGCAATGACGGCACTCTACCCGAAATTGCGGTTGCCGGATAGAGTTCGGCGGACAAAGCCGGGAGCGGGACTGAGTTGCGGCGGGCTCGCCCCCGCTCGGATCACATCTGTGTAAATTCGGGGCCGGCGCGGCGGGCGGCCGCTGCCCGGCGGTCCGTCGTGGAAGGATCGGTCGTGGCTGTTTGAAATTGTGAAGGGTAAGGCAAACCGGAGGGGCTTTCTCTTCCGGAGACGAAGCTGCACGGCTCGCAACGGTGGCTCGGCAAATTCACGTCGTACGGTCCAATTGCCGCAATCGTCGCAATTTCGACGGTCATAGCAGCCGTTCGCTCATGCCTTCTCTCGACCAGAGAAGCGAAACTATCGACGTCGACGACGAGACCCGTTCCTAGCCCGACAGGGAAAGTTCTGCGGATGAGCTTGCGGCCGACGCCTGTTCTACACCGATCGTGTGTCCCCCACTTCGGGCCTTCGTCGAATGCCGGCAAGCGCACAGTTTCGCCGCAGATGATCCGGCGGATGTCGCTCCATCGCTCAAGACGTTTACCGAAGTGTGCCGGGTAATCCGCTCGACTACATCGTCCGCACGACAGTGGACGAACACTTCGTTTGCAAATCGGGCGGCGCCCACCAAGCCCGCCGCTATAGGACCCCCGACTGAATCGAAACCAATGGGGATGTTGTAGAAGTGTTGTAGAGTGAAGGGTGCTGAAAGCCGGACGCGAGGCCCTCGCTACGCGCAAGTTGCTGTTAATTCTCAAAAATCGATTGGAGCGGGCGAAGGGAATCGAACCCTCGTCGAAGCCTCGCTCCGAAGATCGTGGTGGCAATGCCGGATCAGCTCGGCAACGGCCGGCTTCAGATAAGTCCGGAAGACACCGGGCAGCGGTTTGGCGAGCTTCGCATGGCTGTTGCGCGATCCGCATAGCCTGCGAATCGCGTCAAAAATGGTTCATGGCAACTGTAGAGACATCGGGAAACCGCGCGATGACGTCGGTCTTGCCGGAGCCGGTGACACCATCAAGCAGTGCGACATGAAAGCTGCAGCTCGCCCTCAAGGTGCGGACCACCTCGAGCTCCCTTGCTGCTGGCGCGAGAAATCCGGCTCTTTGCCGCGCAGCAGTGACAGGACGAAGGACGAACATGCCAACAGCTTCGTGTTGCATCATCCGTGTTGCATGGAGCAGACGTCGTCCCAGATAACCCCTTGTAATTCCACGTACTGCACGGAGCATACGGAGCCGGCCCTGAGACGGCCAAATAGGCTTTAGAACGGACCGCGTACGTCGAGGAAATGCCGATATTTATATTTATTGGGTTTCTTGCGTGGGAATGACTGGCGATCCCGGGAAGACTCGAACTTCCGACCTACGGTTTAGGAAACCGTATTGGAGGTCGATAAATCAACGAGTTAGGAGCCGCGTGTTGCATGTACGTTGCAGAGCGGTCGATGCAACGCGTCTTCCTAGATTGCGTCTCGGTGATCGCTACTCTACACGAACTCCCCACCGGGCGCGGGCCTGTAGCTCAATGGTTAGAGCCGGACGCTCATAACGGTCTGGTTGGGGGTTCGAGTCCCTCCGGGCCCACCAACAAAATCAATGGCTTACAGGAGGTTTTATTTCCTTGAGAATTTGGGGCACAGTTTGGGGCACAGCTTTTGTTCATGAAATGCACAGCTCGTTTAGGTAGTATTTTTTCTCTTTTGCTCTCTTTTCTCTCGCCGTATTGCGGCGCTCTTTTCTCGCCTTCTCCTTATGAGTCGTTCCAAGTCGGACTCCCCCTCGTGACCTTCGCGGTCCGGTAAGACATCACGTCGAGAACAAACCTCACCGGTCCGAGAGTTCTTCGGAGGAACTTGCACAGCTCGCGCATCCGCTCGATCGCAGCAAGGGTCGTGAAGTGCTTGTTGGCAATCAGTTCGACCTCTAAGCGCCCTTTCTCAATTTCCTTTCGCAGTCCCTTCACCGTTAATTTCCCGGCGGGAAAGGCCAACTTCAGAGCGACGTCCAATCTCAAAGGGGCGTCGCGAGAGATCCTCGCCGTCTTGTCATCCATTGCAGGTTCTCACTCGCGGGAATTGACTTGAATACTATAGTCTGTAGCTCTTTAGTCTTCGAGGCAAGACTATGAGGGCGTGAAGAAACCGAATGCGCCCTTCGGAAAAATCATTGCTAACTTGAGACAGGCTGCCGAGCTCTCCCAAGAGGAGCTGGCTGAGCGCGCAAAAATTCACCGGACATATGTGAGCCAGATCGAGCGCGGACTTAAGTCCCCAACCCTCGTGATGCTCTTTCGATTGGCCCACGCGCTCAATACGACTCCGAGCAAGATCGTAAGGCAAGTCGAGAGCGATATTGGATTGAGTTAGCTCTGGCGGCTCGCGCCCCGCTCTGTGTGAACAGATTCTACATGCGGGTGCGGCTCGGGCAAAGATAGCGGAAGCAGGGAGCCTCCGATCAAGGACGGGGGCTCAGATGAGGACCTAACTTAATACCTCCAGATACTTGATGATGCTGTCCGCCAGCTTCCCAAAGCGGAGCGCTTCTTCTTTGGTGATCTCCCCGGTACCGTGAGCGGCGCGATTTCCAACCACGCGCAGATCGTCCAAAAGTGCGGAAGTCTTTTCGTCCAAGAAGCCGCTGTTTCGCAATAGACGGACCGAAGAGAGAAAGGTTAGCCGAGACGGCTTTGCAGCCGTCTCCATCACACGTTGCTCCGCAATCGTGCGTACAGCTTGTTCGAGGTCGGCTCGCTTCTCAAGGATCGCGGCGCGGGGCGAATGCTCGGCTACGGTTTCAAAGCGGCTCAGCTCTTCTGGGGTTGGGTTCAACGCCGGTGCAGCGGGCGGAGCCGGAAGCGCCTTCACTTCTTGCTCCGCTTGTTCGAGACGGAAAGAGACCTCCGTATCTTTATGCTTCAGCCGCAATAAGGGGAGGAGCTGGGAAAGCCGGTCGCGAAAGAGTGCCACCGCTATAACAAAAGCAGCTGGCCACGCCAACGAGACCAACGACTGGAAAATCGCTGCGATAAACTGGTAGCCGTCCATGATTTCCCCTATACCCGGGCGTATCTTGCCCCAGCCACAACCTGTAAGACAAGGGGGGCCGTCAACAACTCGAGAGTGTTGGCGACGGGGCTAGCATGGGTCAACCAAGACGGAGAGGATCGTGGCTCTACCGCCAAACAGTGAAACGGAACGTGGCGTGTATCTGCGCGACGTGTTTTATAATACGCACCCGACGGAAGTTTTTAGCAAATGGCCAAAACTCACAGTCGAGGATCACGCCGTCGTCGGGAGACTGATCAATCTTTACAGCTTCATCGAAATCAACCTGCGGCGGTTAGTCGAATCTTGGGCTGATGCAGATTTGCTTACCAAAGGGCGGATCAAGGATCTGCCTTTGGGCAGGGTAGAACAACTCGCGCAGACCGTGCTGCCCTGGCCTGAGGCTAACATGTTCGCATTGAAAAGGATGGCCGAACTTCGGTCGCTGCGGAATTTGGTCGCTCATTTTGGGATGATGCGATTTCCCGACGATGACGCGTTTCTTTTCATCGCGAAAGTGAAGCCGACTATAAAAAGCAAACGGGCGAGCAGTCAGTGGAAGACGTCATGCTCATTGCCGTGCTCGATGGTCCTGTTTTGCCTGGGCTGGTGCAGGAGCTGGAGGGAATGGCACAGTGGCTCGCTACTGTGACCGCGCAGATTTTGAAGCAGAAGGCAGACGCCGAAGCTGCTGTCCCCAAGTCCTAGTCGGGCACTATACTATCGCAGGGGTGCATCAGCAGGTTCGATGAAGAAGGCCATCGGAACGTTCGATATATGCCTCTCCGAGCTCGACATCAGAAGAAGGCGATTGACGGTGTTGTCCTGCATGCCGCCCGGGGGGAAGACGCACGAGATGCGCCCCTCCCTCACGGGCACGCCCGCCTTTTTGAATCCGAGCTGCGCCGCAGCATGCGTTTTGGCGAACCGGCTGACCAACTGCGCCTCGCGATTGGGTTTCGCCCCGCGCTCTTCAAGATTGGAAAGGTATTTAAACAGGTCTCGAAGCAAATCCGGGTAGCCCGCGCCGGTCTTGCTCAAGGCAGCGGCCACAACGTCTGTCGCGCTCTGCGGGAAAGCGAATTTCGAGCGCTCGATACCGGTCACGAGCGGTGCAAGACCGGGCGTCGCGGCCTTATAACGCCGCCGGATCGCGCCCTGGACTTCTCTCCAGCGGAACGGACTATCCGTGACGATGCAGGCTCCAGTCGCCTGGGCCAAATACATCGTCATCTCGAAGTTCGGCGCGAGCTTGAACATACTCATCTGCCCGCCGTCTTTTCCGCCTTCCAATGAGCCTTCCTGGAGGACGGACAGGGGATCATCCTCGCGCATCCGCACGCTTGCTCGCATGACCGCCTCGACCTCATCCTCCCTGAGATCCGGCTTGAGCTTACGAAGCTGCCTGCGCATAGCGTCAGGCGGCATCAGCATAATGCCGCGCCGGTTGTCCTCTTCTGTCGTCTTTAGCAGGCGGGGGTCCTCTTTCGGGTCGAACCGCGGAGCTCGAGCCCGTGCCATGCTCATCATCTGCTGGCGAAGATTGAAGTCGAAGTCGCAAGGATCCGGTATGAGGTTGATTAAGCCGAGATCGACGAGCGGCATGACGTTCAAGAAAAACAAAATCGTCTTCAGGAACTCCTGCCGATACGACTTTGGGTTGGCGGTCGGGCTCATCTCCTTTCTTATTATTCCGGGGTGGACGAACGGGTGCGCCAAGATCAGCTCGCCGAAGTACAGAGGAGCCGCCAAGGCGAAGTCCGCGATTGATGACGGGTGGATGGATCCAGTGTAGACGGCGCGAGGCTCGCCGTCAGGCTTGGGCAGCAACGCAAGCAGATCGGTCTCGAGCGGCCACAGCCCTTCATAGAGACTGTAAATCCTGCTGATCTTCTCGTCAGTTAGCTCGCGGCGAATCTGCACCCAGTCCTTCCCGGACTGGAGCTCTAGCACGTTCACGATCGCGTTCTGGAGCATCAGGTTGCGCTCGCGGATGCTCTTCTCGTTCCAGGCCGGGCGCAGCGCCTCCGGTTTGGACTGGCAGCACTCTTTGAACGATCTCCCGCGCCCGCATCCGCAGTAGTCGCCCGGCCGCAGCGGGTTGTCCGGCGGCCTCTTCATCAAGAATTCCCGCTGCTTCTCGGTCCTGCCGAACTCGTCCTGGTAGTGGACTTCGCCGCTCTCGTACTTGACGAATATCTCGCCGCCGAAGTGGTGCAGGCCGAGCTCCGACGGCATCAGCGTCTTCCGGAGCTCGCTCCACGAGCGCGTCACGGTTCTTTCCGGATATAGCCATTCCTTGCGCCCGCCGCCGATATAGCGGCGCGCGCGCATTTTGACGATGAAATTGATTTCCGCAACTTCCTGCGCGGTAAGCCTCCGCTCGCGGATCAACGAGTCGATCTTGGTTATGGACTGCCGGTAGTTGCGCGCAAAGGTCCTCTTCTGGAGCGGGTCAGTGCTCGGGTCCTTCGCGTACTCCAGATTCGTGAGGATCAAACAGTGGTCGCGATCCATCGGGTAAAGCGTCTGCGAACCCCGCAGCGCTATTCCGGGATCAAGTGGGTACGCGCACGCGCTATCCGTGGGAGGGACCGCGTGATTGTAGATCGTTACGGGATGGTCGCTAGTAATGAACTTCACGTCGGAGTCTTCGGCAGAGACAATCTCGCGCACGCCTCCGACCCAGATCGCACAGTGCAGCATGCGGATGCCCTGCATCTCGAACATCAGTTCGTTCTGCGTGAGATTGGGATATTGGGCCTTGAGCCAGTCTAAGCCCTTCGGTGTACGGATTTTCTGGATATCGAGAAACTCGAAGAAGTCTTGGAAATGGTCGTGCCATTCGCCAATGTCCGTGCCTATGAAGGCGCGAACTGCTTGCGAGCCCCTGGCGTCGACATCGCCGAATAATCGGCGCTCAATTTCGTCATTGACGGACGTTCCGAAGAAGGTTGAATATAAGTCCTTCTGGCGAAATGCCAATGAGGTCGGCGTACTGTCCCACGCGCCCCTTTGAATAATCACGCGGCCGTCCGCTAGGACCTTCCGATCAGGTGTCGTGTCGACGTAGGCAAGCGACGAGCACCCAGGCTCAAAGAACCCCTCTTGATACCATTGCGGGACGTAGTGGTTGTTTCTTGTGATCGACACCGCAGCGATTCGCCCGACATTGCGACACCCCAACGCCCTTACCTGACTTCCGTCGCAATTGTCGACTGTCTCATCTTCTCACCCGAGCGGTTACGGACGCGACAAATTTATGAGTACAGGAAGTCATGAGAACGAGCGAACGCCTCCAAGAGCATCGGCATGGTCCGAAGCAAATTGGAATGAAAATGCTCGAAAGCAAACAAACGGGAGCGATTTGCATTTTTGGGTGAAAAAGCAAACACAATTGGTTTTTCAGAGAGCGCTACCGAACCGCTCATAACGGTCTGGTTGCAGGTTCGAGTCCTGCCGGGCCCACCAACGCAATCAAGAGCTGCTGTCGCGCCAAATTTGGACCGAGTTGATTCCAAACGATCGTGAAGCTCCCTCGACATTCGAACGTATTGTGCCGCCCGGCGCGCTCGGCTCCGCCTCGCAAGCTTGTCCCTTTGGGAACAACGAGCCAGTTGCCCATGCACCTCTCCTGCGACTTAGAGGTACCGCGCCAGCAAATACACCCCACGCGTTCTGAATAGCAATGCCGTTCGAACTGCGCGGGGAGCCGGCTCCCTGGGGCGAGCGCTGCGCCCCTGGTGTTGTGCACAGCGCGGCGGGAACACGGGGACAACACCCAGCTCTGCCGATTGCGAATCCCTGACCCGTGCTAACCGCCCGGAACGGACAACTGGGCGGAAGGATTCGTCCGGCAGGAGCGATCTCGATGCTGATGACGAAGGAACGACGGCCGGCGGTCCGCACGTTGCGCGGCCGGGCCATAGCCGTGCTGCAGGAGGCGGGTGCCATCCGCGAATGCGAGGAGCACGGCTGGATGCAGGACCGCGCCGACCCGCACGCGCGCGAGCGCGCCCTCGACATCGCACGTCGGGATGCGCCGCCGGGCATCCCCCATGCCGAGGCCGTAGCCGAGGCCCGCGATGTCCTGGAATCGATCGGCGACACCTGCCCTGAGTGCCCGACGGAGTCCGACTAGACGGCTTCGCCCGTCCGGCCGTCCTCACGGAGTCGGCCGCCGGCAGACGCTTACGCCAAAACGCTCTGGATCATCCCGCCCCCTGCCGCGATCGCGTGTGGGCACTCCCTTGACGCCCGAGGCTGCCCACCATCCAGTTAGATGCCATTAGGATGGTAATGGGATGCCAAGCAGCGTTCACGAAATCCGACCAAAGCCCTCCGACTCGGAAAAAATCACGATCAATCTTGGTTTTGTCGATCTCGGTCAGGTCGATTTGATGGTGCAGGAAGGCTTCTACTCGAACCGCACGGATTTCATCCGGACCGCGATCCGCAACCAGCTCGAACGCCATGCCGACGTGGTCAAGCAATCCACGGCGCGAAAGAGCTTGGACCTGGGCTTGCGAAACTACAGCCGCGAGGATCTCGAGGCGGCGCGGCGGGCGGGCGAGATGCTGCACATCAATGTTCTGGGTCTCGCCACCATCGCGCAGGACGTCACGCCCGAGCTGGCCCGCGCGACGATTGCATCGGTCTCTGTGCTGGGGGCCCTGCATGCCAGTCCGGCGGTCAAGTCCGCTCTCGCCGACAGGACGAGGTAAGGTCATGTTGAACCAGGATATCATTCGCGAAGCCACACGCCTCACACGCTCGGGCCAACTCGTCGAGGCCACCGCGCTACTTCAGCGCATGCTTCGGGGCGGGAAAGAGCGCGGCGCTACCGCACCGACGGTCGACCACGCCGCCCTTGCTGCAGGACGAGAGCCGCCAACCATCGACGCCAAGGCGAACGCCGCCGAGACGAGGCGTCCGCGTCGGGCGGCCCAGCCGGCAGTGGATATCGCCAAAAAACTCCACGGGCTCGGACTGGGAGGAGCCCTGAGGCGTGCGCCGCCTCCCATGGCGGACATCGTGCCGGACGGCGCCAGGTTCGTCGAAGGCGTCTACGCAAACGCCGCGGGAAGCCGCGCCTACCGGCTCTTCATCCCGAGCGGCTATCATGGCCAGGCCATTCCGCTGGTGATCATGCTCCACGGCTGCACGCAGTCGCCGGAGGATTTCGCCGCCGGCACGCGGATGAACTTCATCGCCGAACAACAGACCTGCTTCGTGGCCTATCCCGCGCAGCGGGCCGAAGCGAACCAGGCGAAATGCTGGAATTGGTTTCGTCCGGCCGACCAACAGCGCGGCGGAGGCGAGCCCTCGCTCATCGCCGGCATCACCCGCCAGATCATGCACGACCATTCGGTCGATCCGGAACGCGTCTACGTCGCCGGACTGTCCGCCGGGGCCGCGGCCGCGGCCGTCATGGGATCGACGTACGGCGATCTGTACGCGGCGATCGGCGTTCATTCCGGACTGGCCTGCGGAGCAGCCAGCGACCTTCCCTCCGCGCTGATGGCCATGAAGCAAGGTGGCGGACTTGAGGCAGCGCCGAGCGACGGCCCGCCCGTGCCGACAATCGTCTTTCACGGCGATCGCGACACCACCGTGCATTCCAAAAACGGCGATCGGATCGTCCGACAGTCGATCGGCGGATCCCGCACGAAGGCCAAGGTGCATCGCGGGCGGGTACCTGGAGGACATGCCTACACTCGCACGGTCCACACCGACGCCGGCGGGCGCGGAATCCTCGAACACTGGGAAATCCACGGAGCCGGACACGCATGGTCGGGGGGCAGCCCCGCCGGCTCCTACACCGATCCGGACGGGCCGGATGCAACGAGAGAAATGCTGCGCTTCTTCCTCGAGCACTCGCTCCCGCAGGGGCGGAATTGAGGTGGCATCCGCTTTTCATCCCGGTGAAGGGAGGCGGAGGTCGCAATCCTCCTCCATCTAACGGGGAGCCCGCTGGCGCTAACCGTCCGACCTTTAAGCCAATCAGGTCTTCGGCTTCTGTTCCGCTGCAGCCTCTCGCGCGATCCGCTCCGCCTTCAGGCGCTCCCGGTTTGCATGGAATGCCTGTTGGTCGCGTTCATGCTCGGAGACCGGCGCCTTCGCGCTCGTGTCGCGAAACACCTTTCGCGCTTCCCGTTCGGCAGCGGTCGGCGTCCTCCGGTCCGATGTGCGATTGCTCATTGCTCCCTCCTTCGGGCGCAAACGGTCCTTGCGCTATGTTGCGCATTCGGACCGCCAACCTAGGGGTTAGGTTTTCCCCCGGCGGGGCTTTTGGGGGTCCGGGGGCATGGATTCGACGCCCGACGAACCGGTTGGTTCCAATCTGTCCCCGCTTCCCTTCATGGCGACGACGGTTGCAGATCCTGCTCGCGCTCGACGCCCCCGGCGGCGGCGATCAGCTTCCGGTACAGACCTTGGTATTCCCGCCCCATACGGTGCGCGGAGAAGCGCTCCTCGAACCGCGCGCGCACAAGCCTTCGATCGAGTCGAGCCACTTCGCTCACCGCGCTGACGGCCTCCTCCTCGCTGTCCACGATGAATCCGGTCACGCCGTCGTCGACCACTTCCGGCACGGAGCCCGAGCGATAAGCGATCACGGGCGTCCCGCACGCCATCGCCTCGATCATCACCAGGCCAAAGGGCTCCGGCCAATCGATTGGAAACAGCAGGGCCGCGGCCTCCGCGAGGAACGGCTGTTTCCTCGCTTCGTCGACCTCGCCGACGAGCTGCACCTTCTCGCCGTCGATATGAGGCTCCAGGCGCTTCTTGAAGTAGGCGGTTTCGGCACGCGGGATCTTCGCGGCGATGCGCAGCGGCTTTCCGGCGGCGCGGGCGATGCGGATGGCGTCTTCCGGTCCCTTCTCCGCCGCGAGGCGCCCTAGAAACGCCAGGTACGATCCTGGTCCGTACGACGGCCGAAACAGGTCGACGGGCAGCCCGTGCTGGATCGTGGCGCACCAATTCGCCTCCGGAAGGGGCCGGCGCTGGTGGTCGGAAATCGAGACGAAGCCGGCGTCTGGAAATTGGCGAACCACGCTGGGCAGTCCTGCCAGGTCGAGCCGCCCGTGCACCGTCGTGAGGAACGGGACTCCCAGTCGGCTGAGCAGCGGAAGGGGCAGCCAGTCAACGTGGCAATGAATCACGTCGAAGTCGGCTGCACGTCTCGCAATCGCTTCCAGCAGGAGGGTACACGCGGCATTCGGGTCGACACCCTTTCGTCCGAGGCGCAGCGCGCGAGGCCACACCGGATGAAGCTTGCCGCGCGTCCGGGAATCCCCGGTCGCAAAGAGCGTCACGTCATGACCCTGGCTGTGTGAAAAGTCGCGAGTCGGCTACGATTCCTCCGTTTCCTGATGGGGGATACGGATGGGACGTTTTGTTGAGGGCGCGGATAGGTCTCAGCTAACGCTCTTGCCGGAATGTCTGGAGGACTGGGTAAGCGAGGACAATGCAGTCCATGTGATCGATGTGTTCGTCGAGGCGCTCGACCTACATGGACTGGGATTTGAGCGTGTGATCGCCAAGGAGACGGGCCGGCCCTCCTATCATCCGGCAGTCCTTCTGAAGCTTTACATCTACGGCTATCTCAATCGGGTGCAATCCAGTCGCCGCCTGGAACGTGAGGCGTGCCGCAATGTCGAGGTGATGTGGCTGATCGGCCGCCTGGCTCCCGATCACAAGACGATCGCCGATTTCCGGAAGGACAATGGCGCGGCGATCCGGAAGGTTTGCGCGAAGTTCGTTGCGCTATGCCGGCAAATGGGCCTGTTGCAGACCCCAAGCATCGCAATCGACGGCAGCAAGTTCAAGGCGGTGAACAACCGCGACCGCAACTTTACGCATGCCAAGATGGCGAGGCGGATGGCGCAAATCGAGGAAAGCGTCGGTCGATATCTGCGTCAACTCGATAGCGCCGATCGGCAGGAGCCATCGGAAGCGATCAGCATCAAGACGACGAGGATCAAGGAAAAGATTGCTCGGTTGAAACAGGAGATGAGCCGGCTGGAAGTGCTTGATGCGCAGATGCGCAACACGCCGGATCAACAGATATCGCTCACCGATCCGGATGCTCGTTCGATGGCCACCAGCGGACGCGGATCGGGTGTCGTCGGCTACAATGTCCAGGTCGCGGTCGACACTGAACATCATCTGATTGTTACGCACGAGGTCATAAACGTCGGCAACGACCGTGGGCAGCTTGCTCGGATGTCGAAGCAAGCCAAAGAAGTGCTCGAAGTGGACAAACTCGAGGCGGTCGCCGACCGTGGTTACTTCGACGGAGAGGAGATATTGGCCTGCGAAGAGGCTGGCGTTGCCGTCACCTTGCCCAAGCCCATGACGTCGAACGCCAAGGCGGAGGGCCGGTTCGGCAAACAGGACTTCGCCTACCTGCCTGATGAGGATGTCTACCGCTGCCCATCCGGCCAGCTGCTGCCGTATCACTTCACCAACATTGAGCATGGAATGGCGCTGCGCCGTTACTGGTCGACGGCGGCATGCCAAGGCTGTGCGATCAAGAGCCAATGTACGCCGTCCAAGGAGCGCCGGATCACGCGCTGGCAGCATGAGCATGTTGTCGAGGAGGTCCAGAGACGGCTCGATTCCAATCCCGGCGCCATGCGGACGCGACGTGAGACAGTCGAGCATCCCTTCGGCACGATCAAGGCCCGTATGGGTGCGACCCACTTCCTGATGAAGCGCCTACGGAATGTCGCCGCTGAGATGGCGCTGCATGTTCTCGCCTATAACCTCACACGGGTGATGAACATCGTCGGCAAACCAAGCCTGATTGCAGCCATCCGCGCCGCCTGAAGGCCGGAAAGCGCGTCCAAAGCCGCAATACCCCGACGCGGTACTCCCTTTGGCCCGGTCATTGACGATCCGAGCCGACGACATCGGCCGACTGCAATGATTGGCGGCAACGGCCGCGCCCGACCTGTGCGTTTGCACACAACCAAGACCCAGTTCGACCAGCTCATCCACCAGCCAAGCGACCACCCGCTCTGTGCCGCCGTAGAATTTTGGGGGAACGCTCTCGGCCAAAGGAGCAAGTTGGGCGATGCGCATGGGGGCCGTCCGCTACGCCCCGAAGACCGATCGCAACGCCAGCACGATCACCGCCGAAAAGAGGTATGAAATGGCGAGCAGCGTCAAATCGGGATTGGTGCTATCGGCAGCTACCCGCCAACAGTCCTTCCACCCGCCTCAACATTCGTCTTCAGGGAGTCGTTCGAGGTAGGCGAGTCCGAGGCATGTGAGCTCTTCGGCATCGCTTTCGCGCGAGTCCCATTTCCTGTGCAGGTGGCGCTCGAGGAGGCAGCGACGGCCGTCCGCCGCATCGACGTCGCGGTGGGTCGCCCTGTAGACGGACCATGCCGTGTCTACCGCCTTTCGCAGCGGCACTTCCTCGGCCATGCTCAAGCTCCGACAAGACATTGTCTGGTAGCAACTCACCTTCACCGCGAAAGTTTCCAGACTTTCCCGATGGACATTAGGCGTAGGAACGCCGGAAGGAACGTCGCGATGGCTACGCGGACTCCGCTGCGGCCGCTCTTCGGAGCCGAGGCATCAGCCGAAGCGCCGCGGACGCTCCTCAGTCTCTCAGGTCTCCTAGCGCCGACGCGCGACCCAGATTCCCAACAGGAACGCGACGAAGAGCGACTGCAACGGGGCCTTTACGGTCACCTCGCGCAGCCGATCGGCCCACCGGATCGCTGCATCCTGCGAAGGCGATTGGAGCGGTCGGCGGCGCGCATCGGGACTTTGCTCGATGCCGCCCTGTTCGTCGATCAGCCCGGAGGCTTCCGTCATCGCCGCGGCTTCTTTCATATCCATGCGGCTCTCCTAATCTTGTGTCAGGCGGACTTCCGCTGCGGCCTGGCCGCCGGCTTCTTCGCCGCAGACTCCTTGGCCGGCTTCTTGCCGGCGATCGGCATCAGCATTTCCTTCTGTCCGGCCGCCGCCTTGCGCGGCTTCTTCGTCGCCTTCTTCGGAGCCTCAGCCGCAGCGCCGCCGACGCTCCGCCGCAGCGCCTCCATCAGGTCGACGACGTTTCTCGCCGCGGGCCGCTCCTTCGGCGTGATCGGTTTGCCGGCGCGCTTCTCGTTGATGAGCTCCACCAGCGCGCTCTCATAGTGATCCTCGAACTTCTCGGGATCGAACCGTCCCGCCTTCTGGTTCACGATGTGCTTGGCGAGGTCGAGCATGTCCTTGGTTAGCTTCACCTGCTGGATGTCCTCGAAATACTCCTGCTCGCTCCGGACTTCGTAGGGGTAGCGCAGCAGGGTGCCGACGAGCCCCTTGTCCAACGGCTCGAGCCCAATGATGTGCTCGCGGTTGGTCAGCACCACCCTTCCGATCGCTACCTTGTTCATCTCGCGGATGGTCTCACGGATCACCGCGAAGGCGTCGTGCCCGACCTTGCCATCCGGACGCAGGTAGTAGGGCCTGATGAGATACCTCGGGTCGATATCCGCCTTGTCGACAAACTCGTCGATCTCGATGGTGCGCGTCGACTCCAGCGCGATCTCCTCGAGCTCTTCTTTCGAGACCTCGATGTACTGGCCCTTGTCGAGTTCGTAACCCTTCACGATGTCCTCGTTCGGGACCTCGTCGCCGGTGTCCGCATCGACCTTCAGGTACTTGATGCGGTGTCCGGTCTGTCGGTTGAGCTGGTTGAAGCTGATCTTTTCGCTCTCCGAGGTGGCCGGGTAGAGCGCCACGGGGCACGTCACCAGGGACAGACGAAGGAAGCCTTTCCAGTTGGCGCGCGGGGCCATGTTACGCAGAACTCCGTTGGGGCTTGGATTCAAGACGAACGGTAGACGCCAGTTCCGACAGGTAGCCTCTCCGAGCGAAGATTCATCCGCACGGCCCCTGGGCGCCCGCGGAATCCAACGGATGCCCATTGACTCAAGCAGAACGAATAGAGAACATGGAGGCATGTCCGCCGCGTCCGAACCTGCCGTGCCCGCCGAGGGCGACCTCGAGCTCGCCGCCGACCAAGCCATCGCAGCCTGCGGCGGAGACCCCCAGGAGGCGGTCAAGGCGTTGTTGGTAGCCATCGACTTTCTCGAGGCCGAAGCCAACGAGCTGCGAGCGGCGGTCTCAAAAGGATATTCACGCGGGAGGCAAGCCGGTCGGCGCGACCGCAACGAAAGCGACTGATCGCGAGGAGATGACGACATGACAGTTGGAGACCGTTTTGCGTCCCTCGAGCGCGCTACGGTCATCGAAGAACTCGAGCGGCAGAGCCCCCGGCAGATCGCCAACCGGGACGGGCACATCGAGGCCTGGAACGAGATCATCCGGCTGAAGCCGCTTCCGACCGAATACGCCTGCCGCGTGGACCTGGTGCGGCCGCGAACCGCGCCCCAGCTATATCGACGTTTCTGGCGTGATCGAAGGCCAGGAAAATCTGCTCGCGATAGAGTTCGTGGACTGGCGCCAATGGCTCTCGATGCGCGTCGTCCTCGGCGACGGCATTGCAGAAGCGTCCCCCCAGGCCGTCCTGGCCGCAATCCTCAACGAGATGACCTTCGCCGGCTACAGCAACATGCAAGCGACAGGCAACTAGATGAAGCCGGGTCTGCAACGTCGGTTCTTATCGGGGTCCGAACGCAAGGAGTGACTGCGATGGACGTCACCTACTACGTGGCACTGCCGTTCGTGATGGCGGACGACGGCGTCGCGCCCGGCGAGGCGGTGGAATGCCTGAGCGCCAACGCCGCCGTCATGCGCGCCGAGGCGCTGTCGCGAAAACCCGGTTGCGCCGGTGCGGTCGCCTTCTCGCGGACGGGCGACCCGTCTAGCGGCGAATTCGGCGACGCCAAGCTGATCCGGAAGTTCGGCGAGGTGCCGGACGATCTGAGCGCGCTCTGACGGGCGGCGCCTTCACTCGTCGCTTGGACCGACCGCATCTCTCGGCTCGAGCAGATTCAGCGCGGTCTCGATCTGGGCGAGCAGCGTCTGGATTTCCTCCCGCTCGTTCGGCCCAGGATCGCTCTGCAGTCGCTCCAGGAGCGCCTGCTTCCGCGCGAGCAGCTTTGCGACCGTGGACATCGCGCCTCCCCGTGTTTGCCATCTACAAACGAGGTGGTGCGCCCACGACGAGCTTGCCAGTCCTGGCCCTGCGAGGTGCGGACGCTGGCCGGGCCGATTTCTTCCGGACTATTATTTTGCCGAGGGCCGCAGCGGGCCCTCCACCCACTTCCGGGCGGCGGGATCGTGCAGCGGATCGTCGTCGCAATCGGGGCAGACGTAGCGCTCCCCGCCTCTGACCGCCTCGTCAGGCACAAGCTTCATCGGCCGCCCGCAGTGAGGGCACGGCTTCCGGATATGGTGCAGCAGCGACATCTGACTCCCCCCCTTTTGCCTATTCCCGATCGCGGCGCGGACACAAGCGAGCTCTTGACGCGAACCGCGCCACCCAATCAAATCCAGCTTCGGTGATGTTGTGGGGTGGCGTCATGGAAGAGTTCTACAGCGGCTTCGCGCAGCAGGCGCGCGATCTTGCGGAGAAGGCGGACCCGTTCACACGAAGACGGCTGCTCGACCTGGCCAAGAGATACGACGCCAAGAGCAAACCTGCCGGAAGCGCCAGGCCGCTGCCGCCGCCACGCCCCACGCCGCCGGCGACACTCTTCGCCGGCCCGGGCGAGGCATGACGAAAGGCGCCTTCGCCGAGGTCAAGTGCGACGCCTGCAATGGCGCTGGGCACCAGCCAGCGCGCGAGACCGAACCCCGGTCGCAAGATCTTTCCGGGCCGTTGCACGAAGTGCGGCGGCAAGGGGCGGATACGGGAGCCGAAGTGACCGCACCGGAATCAGCGGCCGACCGCCCTCATGGCGGCCGCCGTCGCAACGATCGCCGAGCAGCCCTCCGGTCGATCCGGACCAATCTGTTCGTGAACTAACGATCGATCTTGCCGTTGTGCCGCATCCGGGCCGCCTTCGACTGCGTGCGCGGAGGGGACAACCATGAGGACCGATTCGCGCCAGCATTTGGAGTCAGGCAGCACCGAGGATCGAACCTACCTCGAGTCGCTGATCAAGGAGGATTTCGAGCGATGCCATCCCGATGACACGTTCGAGGACCTCAAGCGGCGGGCGTCGTTTTCCAAAGAGGACAAGGGACTGTTGCGGGACTGGATGGCGATCGCAGCGGCTCGCGCCGCGGCCGCATCCACGGCCAAGACATAGCCACCGTTGCGGGCTCGGCCGAACGATCGGAAGCTCGCAAACGGTTCAGCCCGGCTAGACTCCCGCAGCGAGTAGCTGCGACACGGCGGCCGCCAATTGCGCCGGCGCAAAGGGCTTCTCGATCAGGACGCTGCCGTCGACGCCCTGCGATTTCCAATCCGGGGCACTGGCGCTCGTCATGTAGACCACCGGAAAGCCAGGCGTGATTTCCCTGATCCGCCGCGCCAGCTCCCATCCGCTGATGCCGTCCCCGAGATTGACGTCCGTCAGCAGCGCCCGACATCCCTCACTGCCATCGCAAAAGGTGGAAAGGGCCGCCTCCCCCGAAGAGACCGAGCAGGCCTCGAAACCGCCGTCCGACAAGGCGTCTTCGATGAAGCTGCAGATCAGAGCCTCATCCTCCACGACCAGAACACGAACGGCATCACTCACTTTTCAAGTCTCCTCGGCGCCCCGGCCGGTCTTCCCGCGCGACGGCGGGTGAGTTGTCCGGTGAGTGCCGTGGCGTCTCAAGCCACCGGCACCCCGTAGTAGGCGTTCACGGAGCGCGCCCTCGCCGGGTCGCTCCAATTCCATGCACTCTCGTCGGCGTATTTTGGAGCGCCGCGAAGCTGGTCCTGGGTGATGCCCGTGACGTATCCACCGAGATCGGTGTCGTACTTCAGTGCCTGCCAGGGCAGCGGATAGTGATCGTCGCCGATGCCGAGCAGACCGCCGAAGCTGAGCACCGCGTACGACACCTTGCCGCTGATCTTGTCGATCATGACGCGCTCGATGTAGCCGACCTTTTCCCCGTCGGCCCCGTACACGTTCGTGCCCTCCACCTTGTCGCTGCCGATCAGGCTGAACGTCTCGCGATCTTCCATGGCCATCTTGACCTCCTGGATGTTGTCTCCGGAAATCAACGGGGCCACGATGCCTCCGTTCCGGGCACAATCCGCGGCGAAATGTTGATCATCAGGATAGAGCGGCCGGATCGGATGATGCGCCGCAATGCGTGCCGGAAGAAGTCGGCGAGCGGAGGTGGAGGATGGAGCTGACCGATGAAGCCGGTTCGACCGGAAAAGCTAAGGCAGCACTCCCAACATGAAAAGCAGCACCACGGTGACGAGGGCTGAGATCAGCAGCGAGCCGATACAGCCCAGTCGGTTGGAAAAGAAAAAGAACATGGCGGGCCCACCGGGCAGGCGTCAGTCGTCGATCAGCGTCCCGATCAACGCGAGCAGGGCCTGGTGTTCGGGTCCGTTGCCGCCCACCCGCAGGAATTGTCCGACCTCGGTGATGGACGCCCGTCCGCCTGAGCTGGCGTTCGGCTGATGCTCAACCGCCGGGCGTCCGGAGTGCGGATGGCGGACGAGCCGCCAGACATCGCCGTTGGCGCTTTCGTAGAGAACTCTTCCGGTCATGCCGTTCAACCGAGGCCGGCCACCCGCGTTCCTATAGGGCGGTTCGCGAGGCTACGACGGCGCGTTGGCCGCGGAGACGACCTTCCGCAGCGCCTCCAACGCTCCCTGCGGCCCGACCAGAACCGCAGCGACCTTTTCGAACTCCGGGCGATCGATGCGGGCGAAATCCACCCACCATTGCGCAGCATGCGCATCGTACATCTGGGCATCAAGCAGCAGTGTGAAACTCGCCTGGACTTCCTCGTTCTCACGCAGGCGATCGCGCAGCGGCGCGACAGCGCCGGCGGCTTCCGCGATCGCGGCGTGCCGCGAGGACTCGTTCTCGATCGCTTCGCGGATCTTCTCCTCCATGAAGTCGAGAAGGTCGCGCGAATTCGGTGCGTCGAGTGGATGTCATGAGAAAGCTCCGCTGGTGTTCGATCTGAGCTGTGTAGCAGCCGAAGGTTTCACGTGGGTCTCACTCGCAGCCGCTGCGGCAACTTTGGTGACGAGAATCCGCGCGAAGCGCCCGAGTCGAATGCGCGAACGTTTTACACGGTACCCGGTGGGCTGGATTCCGCCGGTGCCCGCTGCGACGAAGGTACAAGGCCCAATCGAACCGACATGAGCCGAAAACGCCGTCAATCGCCGTGAATCGCTCGTTTTTCCGGTACCTCGTGGTGAGCGCCTCCGCTATTGTGCGGTGCCCCGACCTGACCGGATCCCACCGCAATCCTCTCGAGCAAAGATGTTTCAGGACACGACTGACCTGGCGGCAATGGCGGAGGCGCTGGCCCGATCGCCCGACTACCGGATCCTGCGGCGCCTTATCGCCCGACCGACCTACGTCCCGGCCGCAGGGCAGGAGGTCAGGACCGGAATTCTGCTCGACACCGAGACGACCGGCCTCGACCACACCAAGGACGAGATCATTGAGCTTGGGATGGTCAAGTTCGACTACGCGGCGGACGGCCGGATCGTCGGCGTCAGAGACACGTTCTCCGCCTTCAACGAGCCGAGTGCGCCGATTTCCCCGGAGGTGACGGCGCTCACCGGAATCACCGACGAGATGGTGGCGGGTCACCGGATGGACGATGCTGCCGTCACGGCCTTCGTCGATGGCTCAGTCATTACGATCGCGCATAACAGCGCTTTCGACAGGAAGTTTGCCGAACGCTACTGGCCCGTGTTCGAGCACAAGGCCTGGGGCTGCAGCGCCACCGAGATTGATTGGCGCGCGCACGGCTTTGCAGGCGCGCAGCTCGGCTATCTGCTGAACGGCGCCGGCTTCTTCCACCAAGCGCACCGCGCCGTCGATGACTGCCACGCGCTGCTGGAGGTCCTGGACTTCGTACTGCCGACGACCGGAGCGCCGGCGCTCGCGCTCCTGCTCGAGACCGCGCGCAAGCCGACGCTGCGGGTCTGGGCGGAGCAGACGGCATTCGAGCTCAAGGATTCGCTGAAGCGGCGGGGCTATCGTTGGAATGACGGCAGCGACGGCAGGCCCAAGTCCTGGTTCAGAGACGTCGACGAGACCGCGCTCGACGACGAGATTGCGTTCCTGCGGACCCAGATCTACATGCAGGACGTCGAGCCAACCGTGCAGAGGCTGACCGCATTCACACGGTTCTCCGAGCGGATCTGAGCGGCCTAGCGGCCGAGACGCTTCTCGACCCGCTTGCGGCTGTTGCCGACCTTCTTGACGGCCTTCTTCACGGCCGATGCCGAGCGGCCGGTCTTCTTCGCTTCGTAGCGGACTTCGTAGTCCTGTCCTTTCGCGACCCGGGCGCGGTCCTGCTTGCGTCCACGCGCGGTCTCCTTCGCTGCGGCCATCGGCTCCTACTGATGGCGATGCAACGCCGCAAGGAATCGCGGGTTCCGCGTGAGCTATAGTCTGCGGCTCAGCGGCCACAAGACTGGGCGTGGAGGATGGGAGCCCATCCGTCGCGCAACAGGCCATCCCACGGCATATCGAGATCGAAGGCTGCAACGGGCACCGAAGGGCGGTCCGTTTTGCCGAGCTCGATCGAACTCCCGACGCGAGCCGGCGTTTACCGACATCATGTCAGACGCATTCGACTACTTCCGCGCCTACGCCGTTCGCGCGCTCTGCAAAGCGAGAGCGATGCCGCGCGGCAGGATGAAGCATCTGCAGCTGGTGGCCGGCCGGATCTACAATCTCCTCAAGAACGAGGCTGCCTACGGCCCCAATGCGCAGCACCTCGAGGACTTCCGAGCAGCCCAGAAGCTCGAGAGCTCTCTCGAACGCCGGCCAAGCGACCGCTCCGGCGGTCGCCTTGCTCCGGCGGTCCCGCAAAGCGCGGACCGGGAGGCTGACTGAATGCCTTCACTCGACGCTCGCGGTGTGGCAAGTCTCCTGCGAGAGTACGCGCAGCGCACAGCCTTGCGAGGCGGCAATCCATATCGGGCGAAGGCCTATTCGAGGGCCGCCGACAGCCTGGCTGCACTTGCCGTCCCTCTGAACGTGCTCATCGCCGAAGACCGGCTGACGGAGATCCCCGGCGTCGGTGATGCGATCGCCGACATTATCACCAAGCTCCACAAGACGGGCAGCCATCCGAGCCTCGAAAAGTTGCGGAAGGAGATTCCCGAGGGCGTACTCGAGATGCTCGCTGTGCCCGGCTTGCGGCCGGAGAAGGTGCTCCGGCTCTACCACGATCTCGGCGTCACCTCGCTCGCCGAGTTGGAGGCCGCCGCCAAGGACGACCGCATCAAGAAGGCGAAAGGACTCGGCGCCGCGCTGCAGACCAAGATCCTGCAGAACCTGGCGATCGCCAAGAGCGGAGAAGGCCGCCTCCACCTGCATCGTGCCGCCGCCCTGCTCGCGCACGCGAAGGAATCCATCCGGAAGGCCCGACCCGAACTCAAGCGCGTGACGATTGCCGGCGATTTCCGTCGAGGCTGCGAACTCGTCGGCGACCTCGCGATCGTTGCGGAGGCTCCGGAGTCCGCGAAGGTTCCAAAGCCGTCACCCGCCGACGGACTGCAGATTCGGCTGTCCGATCGCAAACACTTCGGCGTCACGCTTCTGTTCGCGACCGGCTCCGCCGCTCATATCGAGCAGCTCCGAACGCTGGCCGCCGAGAAAGAGATGCGGTTGGAAGCAGATGGCTTGCACAAGGGGCGGACCCTCATCGCCGGCGACGAGGCCGAGATCTATCGCGCGCTTGGTTTGCCTTTCATCGATCCCGAGCTCCGGGAGGGGCGCGGAGAAGTCGAGCTGGCACTGAAGGGCAAGCTGCCGAAGCTCGTCACGGACCAAGACCTCCGCGGAATCCTGCACTGCCACACGGATGCTTCCGATGGCACCGAGACCCTAGAGACGATGGCGAAGGCGACACGCCAGCACGGCTTCCAATATTTCGGGGTCGCCGACCATTCCAAGTCTGCGCACTATGCCGGAGGTCTGTCGGTGGAGGAGATCGCGCAGCAGCACCTGGAGGCCGATCGGCTAAACAAGCGCTTCGGCAAGGATTTCCGGATCCTGAAAGGCATCGAGTCCGACATTCTGGCGGACGGCTCGCTCGACTATCCAGACGGCGTGCTTGCGCGCTTCGACTTCGTGGTGGCCAGCATCCACGGCCGGTTCAAACTGGACCGCAAGGCGCAGACGCAGCGCCTGCTGCGGGCCATTTCCGATCCTCACACGACAATCATCGGCCACATGACCGGGCGGCAGCTTCAGCGGCGGCCCGGCTACGACATCGACGTCGAGAAGGTGCTGCGGGCCTGCGCGAAGCATGAAGTCGCCGTCGAGATCAACGCCCATCCATGGCGGCTCGATCTGGACTGGCGCTGGCACCAAGCGGCGCTTGAGTTCGGCTGCATGCTGAGCATCAATCCGGACGCGCATTCCATTCCCGAGCTCGACCACATGCACTGGGGCGTCGAGATGGCCCGCAAGAGCGGTGTCCGTGCCGACCGGGTCCTGAACGCGATGACGCTTCCCGAGATCACGCGCTACCTCCGCCAGAAGCGGCGCTCGCTTGCTCGCGCCGCCTGATGCCCTCGGCGCACTGCCTCTCGCTAGAGGGAAGGGTGGTGGCGGTTGCCGCCGATCGCGGGCATCACTTCAGCAAACCCATCCAGGACCGTGAGAGGATCAAGGCGGGTCGAAGCGGGAAAGGTATCCGACGTCGCGCTGAAGATCGTGATGCGCGATGTAGACAACAAAGACACAGTGACGGCCTCGGCGGACTTTGCATAGCACGCGAACGCCTTCCCTGAGCCCCGGCGAGCCCCCTCTCTCATCGCACAGAGTTAGCTCGTGTACCCATAAACTCGGCGGCGTGATGCGGCAAACGCAATGTCCGCTTTTCCCCGATAGCGACCGAGTTCGTGCGGCAGCGCAGTATGCCGCGATGGGCCAAAGGACTAAACCGCTCGCGCGGTAGGGCCCCGGGGCTGGCGACACAGCCAAGACGATAGCGCGACGGGGCGTCCTGTCTTGAGATGAGGGGTTCGCAACCTTCACCCAAGACAGGAGCATCCCCATGACCGACGAGGCAATGAGCCCGTTGCGCCGGCGCATGATCGAAGACATGACAATCCGCAAGCTCGCGCCGAAGACCCAACATGACTACGTGCAAAGAATCAAGAACTTCGCCGCGTTTCTCGGGCGATCACCGGATACGGCGACCTTCGAGGACGTGCGCCGCTATCAGCTACATCTGACGGCAAGCGGCGTTGGCGTGCCGACCATCAACCAGACCGTCTCGACGCTGCGGTTCTTCTTTCGGGTCACACTCAAGCGCCACGAGATCGTCGAGCATACCCATGTCATTCACGAGCCGCGCAAGCTGCCGGTGGTGCTCAGCGTCGAGGAGGTGGCGCGACTGCTCGATGCTGCGCCGGGGCTGAAGTACAAGGCGGCCTTGAGCGTGGCCTACGGCGCCGGCCTGCGCGCCACCGAGGTGGTCTCGCTCAAGGTCTCCGACATCGACAGCCAGCGCATGATCATCCGCATCGAACAGGGCAAGGGCGGCAAGGATCGTAACGTCATGCTCTCCCCATACCTGCTCGACCTGCTGCGGACCTGGTGGAAGGCGGCGCGCCCCCAGGGCTGGCTGTTCCCGGGCCGCGATCCGGCCCAGCCGATGACCACGCGCCAGCTCAACCGCGCCTGTCATGCCGCTGCGCAAATGGCGGAGATTAACAAGCGCGTCTCGCTGCACACCTTGCGGCATAGCTTCGCCACCCACCTCTTGGAGCAGAACATCGATGTCCGCGTGATCCAGGTGCTGCTCGGTCATGCCAAGCTCGACACCACGGCGCTGTATACCCGCGTCGCTACCAAGACGATCAGCGAGGTCATGAGCCCGCTGGAGCACATCGCGCTCAAGCTCAAGGAGATCCGGCCGCCCGGCTGACGCCAAAGCGGTGTCGCGCCCGGCTTTGGAGGTTGCGGATATCTTCCACGACCATGGCCCGGCATGGCGCAAGGCCCATGCCGGCCATGTCAGCCTCCACCAGCTCAAGGTGATGTCGGCGATCGAGCGCTGCCGCACGGCAGCCCTCGGCGGCCATGTCGCGCGCTGTGAGGACTGCGCCTATACGACCATCGCCTACAACTCCTGCCGCAACCGGCACTGCCCGAAGTGCCAGGGCGCCGCCGCGAAGGACTGGCTTGCCGACCGCGAGGCCGAGCTGTTGCCCGTGCCGTACTATCATGTGGTGTTCACGCTCCCAGGAGCGATCGCCGACATCGCCTACCAGAACAAGGCCGTCCTCTACGACCTGCTGTTCAAGGTCTCGGCCGAGACCATGCTGACGATCGCCGCCGACCCCAAGCATCTGGGCGCCAGGATCGGCATCACCTCGGTGCTGCACACCTGGGGCTCGGCGCTGACCCATCATCCCCACGTGCACATGATCGTGCCGGGCGGTGGCATCTCGCCCGACGGCCAGCACTGGGTGTCCTGCCGGCCGGGCTTCTTCCTCCCCGTGCGCGTGCTCTCCCGCCTGTTCCGGCGGCTGTTCCTGGAGAAGCTCGTCGCCGCCCATCAAGCGGGCCGCCTGACCTTCTTTGGCGATGACGCTCATCTCGCCGAGGTGCAATCCTTCGCAGCCTTCCTGGCGCCGCTGCGCAAAGCCGAGTGGGTCGTCTACGCCAAGCGTCCGTTCGGCGGGCCCGAGGCCGTGCTGGCCTATCTGTCGCGCTACACCCACCGTGTTGCCATCGCCAACAGCCGCCTGATTGCCTGCGACCAGCGTGGCGTCACCTTCAGGTGGAAGGACTACCGCATCGAGGGCCGCGATCGCTACAAGCAGATGACGCTCGGGACCTTCGAGTTCATCCGCCGCTTCCTCATCCACGTGCTGCCACGCGGCTTGCATCGCATCCGCCACTACGGCCTGTTCGCCAAAACCTCCTGCGCCGACAACATCGCCCGCGCGCGGCAGCTGCTCGCCGTTGCAAGACCTGAAGGCAAGCCTGCCGCCGTCGATCAAAGCAAGCCGACTTGTCCATGCTGCGGCGGCCGCATGATCATCATCGAGGTGTTCGCGCGCGGTGCAACGCCGCGGCATCGGGCGACAGCTCCAACGAACCGCACCAGGATCGACACCTCATGACCGCGTCTCAATCCTGCAAATCAGCTCATCGCGCTCGCCGCCTCTCGACCGGCCACGGCGGAGCGCGCTCAGACATCCGCCTGCCGACGCAAATCCTCGGGCGACCTGTCGAGTTCGATGCCATTCGTCGCGCATTCGTCAGCCGCTTCACCGTCGCACAACTCGTTGCAACGGCTCCATCCAAATCAGCCAGCTCGCCCGCGGCGCTCAAATCCCCATAGCGCCCGCCGCAACGCCTTACGTTCCCTCAAGCGCGGTTTCCTCCTTGGAGGCTTTCGGACGCCGACCGCCGAATACGCGGCGCCGTCCCTCATGCGGCCGGCATCCGAAACCCTTCACAGAAGCTGCCCTTGAGTCGAGGATAGTGATATGAACTCTCTCGCCGACCGAGGCGGAGAAACGAATATGTCGCCCCTAGTGGTGATCGGACTTATCCCTTTTCTGCCGCTCTCTATTCAGCTGGTCCTTATTCTCGGTAGAGGCCAAGTCAGTTTGCGAGGCGGCTCCGTCATACGTTGGGATGAAAATTCGCGACGGTATTGGGCGATAGTCGCTACCCACATCCCAGTGCTGACAGTCAGCTTGGTGCTGATCTATCTCGGGTTCTTCGGCGGCAGACCACCCTGACCAGTCTGAACGGGATCAGCGGCCGTTTTGCTCAACCTGATGTCCGAGGACGGGTCTCGTCCAGCGCGAACCGGACCGGCACTTTCTTGCCGTCGATCGAGTCGTACTCGGAAAATGACGTGAATGGCACCAGGCAGCGATGCTCTGGTCCGAGCCATCGCTTCCAGTGGGCGCTGCTGACATTCCTGATGTTCGTCGTGCCGCCGTCCGGCTCGATCCGGAGCAATTCCTTGAAGTCGACCGTCTTGCCCTTGGCCTGCAGCTTTTCCGCGCGCTTCTTCGTCGCATCCATCAGGGCCCGCTGCGAGCTCGGCATGCCCCAGCGTGCCATGACGATCTCGCGCCCCTCGGCACCGTTGCGCACGATCGGCGCGGGGTAGTCGGGAAAAATCCCTGGCATTGATGGCCGGTTGCCGACATCGCTGTTCAGCGCGCAGAACAGGCGACGGATCGCGTCGACGTTTTTTGTCATCGAGTAGAGATTGCACACGATCAAGTCTCCGGAGCGACCGGGCGGGGCCGCGACATCAGTTGCAGCAGCGTGGCGGAGGGCCGACGCCCGGCCTTAGCACATTTGCTGCAGCGGAGCCGGCTGGCCAAGTCGTGGACAAATGTGGTCGGCGGATGACGCAGCGCCGCCAAGTCGACGTTCCGTCGGGTCTTGCACCGCGAGCATTCGATCTCGAGCGAGGCGAAGCCCCCGTTGACGGCCTGGTCGACCATCGGTGATGGATCAATGGGCCCGCCATCTGCCCACATGCGCTCGTTCCAAGATTCGCAGAGCAGCTTGTCGGCCTGACGGATGAGAGCTTCGCCTTTGGCCCGGGCTTCGGCGGCCTGTCCTGCGAGGATCGTCGTCATCGCGCGTGCCCGGCCGAGCTCCTTGGTGAGCGCCTTGCGGTCTCCTCCGGAGAGGGGCGTCGGGTGACGCTTCGGTGCCATGCCAGCATTCCATTCCGGCCGCGCCGGCGACTACTCGAACTGAGGCCAACAGCCGTCTTCCTCATGGCGCCCGGTGCGCTGGGTGCAGGTATTGTCCAACAGCCGCTGCCCGACATCCTTCCAGAGCGCGTCCGGACCATAGAGCCGAGCGGCATCTGCCTTCTGGATCTCGACGACCCTGGCACAGCGGCGGCAGCCCACCCTCAGAATAGGTTGAGGAATTTGGCTCAGCCGCAGCGTCCCTGCGGAGGGGCTTGCCGGCTTGGCATCGGCGCGCGGGTCAGCGAGAAGCGCCTCCCAGTATTCCTGCGGCAGATCATCGTCTGGAGCCAACCCGGGCTTCGGGGGGACGCTCCTGCGGACGCCGGCGCTCATTTTTTCCATTTGCTTGGGGGTCGGCATGCGCCAGCTCGCGGGTCGATTGGTCATGCCCTAATTAGAACATAACAAGAACAAAGGAGTCGAGTCCCGGACCGAAAAATTGGGCCCAACGGCGAGGCAGCCGTTTGTCGGAACCATGGTCTGCCGTTCGTCTTGAATCCAGGCCGTCTCGAACCGGAGTTCTGCGTACATGGCCCCCCGTGCCAACTGGAAAGGCTTCCTGCGTCTGTCGCTCGTGACGTGCCCCGTGGCGCTCTATCCTGCCACCTCCGAGTCAGAGAAGATCAGCTTCAACCAGCTCAACCGGCAGACCGGCCATCGCATCAAGTACCTGAAGGTCGATGCTGACACGGGCGACGAGGTGCCCAACGAGAACATCGTCAAAGGATACGAGTTGGACAAGGGCCAGTACATTGAGGTCAGCAAGGAGGAACTCGAGGAGCTCGCGCTGGAGTCCACGCGCACGATTGAGATCGACGAATTTGTCGACAAGTCTGACATCGATCCGCGCTACCTGATCCGCCCCTACTACATTCGCCCCGACGGCAAGGTCGGTCATGACGCCTTCGCCGTGATTCGCGAGACCATCCGTGAAATGGACAAGGTCGCGATCGGCCGGGTGGTGCTGACCAACCGCGAGCACATTATCGCGCTTGAGCCGCTGCACAAAGGACTCGTCGGCACGCTGCTGCGCTATCCCTATGAAGTGCGCAGTGAGCAGGAATATTTCGACGAGATCCAGGACATCAAGGTGACGAAGGACATGCTCGATCTCGCCAGACACATCGTGAACCAAAAGGCAGGGCGGTTCGAGCCCGAAAAGTTCGAGGACCACTACAAGACCGCGCTGATCGACCTCATCAACAGGAAGCGCGCCGGCAAGCCGATCACTCCGAAGGAGCGGCCCGCGGCGACCAACGTGGTCGACCTGATGGAGGCGCTGCGGCGGAGCGTTGGCCGGGAGGCAGCTCCTTCGGAGGCCGCAAAGCCAGCCAAGAAGCCGCGCAAGGCATCGAGTGGACAGAAGGAGATGCTGATGCCGATCGAGGGCAAGAAGCCCAAGGAGACGGCGGCGAAAAAGCCAGCAGCCAAGCCGCAGCGGAAGTCAGCCTGAGGTCGGAGTAGGAGGACCGCATGGATATGAGAGAAGCTTCCGCGATGACCGAGGCCTCTGGCCTGATCGACGATTCGGGCGCGATCGGCACACCGCAGCCGAACGACCAGACGAAGTCGACCGGGACCCGAAGGTCGCTGCGCCAGCCTTCGAACGAGGCGGCGCTACGCTGGGCCGAGCGGCTGCGCAAGGTGACAGTGCAGGCCCCATTGTTGCTGATTCCGATGATCTCGCCCGGGTGTACCGATTTGATCTCGCCCAGGATTCCGAGATGATCTCGCCCACCATTCCGATTTGATGTCGCCCGGGGCGCGAGGCGTTCTGGCTGTCTGGTTTCTGGCATCGGCGAAGCCGCGTGGTCAATCTTGAATCGCGGCTCGACGGGTTGGTTTTTCTGTTGCTCCTGCTGTGGGCATGTGGGCGACGCTCTTGCGTTGTCCAAGCGTAGCGGCATGTCCACAGCGCCACAGGCTCAAGCCTTTCGGTCGGGTTTGCGGGTTCGCCGCATGCTTTCGCCGTTGAGATCGATCCGGTGGGCGTTATGGACCAGGCGGTCGAGGACGGCGTCGGCGTAGGTGGGATCGCCGATCAGCGCGTGCCATTGATCGACCGGGAGCTGGCTGGTGACGATGGTGGAGCGGCGGCCGTAGCGGTCCTCGAGGATCTCCAGGAGGTCGTGGCGGGCGGCGGCGTCGAGCGGCTCGAGGCCCCAGTCGTCGAAGATGAGGAGATCGACGCGGCCAAGCGCGCGCAGCAGGCGGGAGTGGCGGCCGTCGCCGCGCGCCAAAGCGAGATCGGTGAACAGCCGCGGGACGCGCTGGTAGAGCACGGAGCGATTGTCACGGCAGGCCTTGTTGCCGAGCGCTGAGGCGAGCCAGCTCTTACCGACGCCGGAGGGCCCGCAGATCAGCAGGTTAGCGTGGTCATCGATCCAGCGGCCTTCGACCAGCTTCGTCAGCAGGCTGCGGTCGAGGCCGCGTGGAGTGCGGTAGTCGATGTCTTCGACGCAGGCCTCCTGGCGCAGCTTGGCGTATTGCAGCCGCTTCGACAGCCGCTTGTCGCGTCGTAATGACGCTTCGCGTTCGAGCAGCAGCGCAAGCCATTCGGCGTGGCCGAGGCTTGCGGCCTCGCCGCCGGCTTCGATGTCGGCGAAGGCCTTGGCCATGCCATGCAGGCCGAGCGCGTAGAGTTGATCGAGGGTCGGATGCGTGAGCAAGATGTGATCTCCTAATTGTAGTAGCGCGGCCCGCGGATGTTGGGATGAAGGATCGGCGCGTCGTCCGCGGAGCGCTTGGGTGAAGGACGCCGATCGAGATTGTTGGCAAGGATCGATTTGACCGAGCCGTACGTGCGCGCGCCAATATCGATCGCCCGCATGGCGGCGGCATCGAGCCGCTCGTGCCCGTAGGATCGGGCGAGCCGGATGATGCCGAGACAGGCGCGGAAGCCCTGTTCCGGATGCGCCCGCTCGTCGAGGATCAGGTCGCACAGCGCCGCGGTGGCCGGCCCGATCGAGGCGGCGTCCTTACGGATGCGCTCGATGGTCCAGCCAGCGTAGCGCCGATGACTGGAGGCCATATGCTCCGGCACGGTCGTGTGCTTGTGGTTGCCGCTCATGCGCTGATGCGCGGCGATCCGCTCACCCTTGTGGAAGATCTCGACGGTGCGAGCCGTGAAGCGCACCTCCACCTCGGCGCGGACGAAGCGATGCGGAACGCTGTAATAATGCGCCTCGACCTCGACGTGATAATCGATGCTGACCCGGCAGATCCGCCACTCGGCGAACTCGTAAGGGTTCTCCGGCAGGGCCTTCAGCGCTGGCCGGTCGATCTCCTCCAGCAGCTTGCGGCGGGTGACACCGAGCCGCCTAATCGGTCGCTCCTCGTTGAGCCGGATCATCAACTCGGCGATCGCCGCGTTGACGTCGGCGAGGCTGTGGAAGGTGCGGTGGCGCAGCCGCCCGAGCAGCCAGCGTTCGACCATCAGGACCGCCTGCTCGACCTTGGCCTTGTCCCGCGGCCGTCGCGGCCTGGCCGGCAGAATGGCGGTGCCGTAATGCGCCGCCATGTCGGCATAGCTGCGATTGATCCTGGGATCGTAGAGACAGGCTTTGATCACAGCGACTTTGGTGTTGTCCGGCACCAGCAGCGCCGGTACGCCGCCGATCGCCTCGAAGGCGCCGACGTGGCCGCTGATCCAATCGGCGAGCCCCTGCGTCCAGGTCGCCTGCGCGTAGGTGAAGCTCGATGCGCCGAGCACCGCGACGAAAATCTGCGCACTGCGCCGCTCGCCGGTGCGCCGGTCGATCACCACCGGGACGCCGTCGCCGGCATAGTCAACGAACAGCTTGTCGCCGGCCGCATGCGACTGGCGCATCGTCACCGACAGCCGGCCTTCCCAGGCGCGGTAGAGCTCGCAGAAACGCGAATAGCGATACCCGCCGGGCTCGCCCGCGATGTACTCCTCCCACAGGATCGACAGCGTCACGTGCTTGCGCCGGAGCTCGCGGTGCACCGCCGCCCAGTCCGGCTCGGCCTGCCGGCGATGGCCCCGCCGGGTGCCGGGACCGGCTCCCGCGCTGGCGAACAGCCGGGCTTCCAGCACAGCGTCGGTGATGGCGTCGGGCAATGGCCAGGTCAGCCCCGCCGCCTCGAACCGGTGGATCGTCAACCGCACCGTCGAAGGGGCTGTCCCCACCCGCCGCGCAATCTCGCGGGTCGGCATCCCGGCCGACTTCAATCTGATCACATCGCGCACATGGCGCATCGCAAACCTCTCCGTCGGCATCCAGGTCCCCCTTCGCAAAGCCGAAAGGCGGACCGTATCGGAGCCAGAAGAGGCCTCGTCACCCCGGGCGACATCATCCCGGAATGGTGGGCGAGATCATCTCGGAATGGCGGGCGAGATCAAATCGGAACGGTGGGCGAGATCATTCCGGAATGGTGGGCGACATCGAGCGGAATCAGCACCCATTGTCCTCGCTCTTTATCGCGTTCCTACTCGGGACCTGGGTCGCGCGCCGGCGTTAGGACAAGCCGCGGGCTGCCGACAACCATGGCGAGGAAGCTCAAGACATTTCAGACTTCGCTGGGCTTCTACGATCTCGCGATCGCGGCGCCGTCGATGAAAGCGGCGCCCGAAGCATGGGGGCGCGGGCAGCAATCTCTTCCATCAGGGTGTCAAAGGAGACGGAGACCCCGACGTGGTCGCCGCAACAAGGTCGAGGCCAGGCGTGGTACTCACCCTCACCCGACGTAATCGCTCAGATCGAGCAAGCGACGTCACGACGTTTGATCATCGGTCTTTTCTGATGGCGTCCGCGCCTGCAGGCTTTCATACTCTCGACAGACCGTTAACTCTCGACCAATGACACCGTCGATGGGCCATCCACGTTAACGCTCCCGCGTTTGCCGAGCGCCGGACTTCCGGTGCGCCGCCTTCCAAGGCGTTGATACAACCTAGAAACGACGCCCGAGACGATAGAGTCAGGGTTATGCGTTAGAGAGCTTTCCTAAGGGCCCGCGTCAGGCCGCCGACTTTGTTTCAAAAATCAAAGACCCCGCCGCTAGCGGCGGGGTCTTTGATTTTTGAAACCTCTTACAAACCAGCTTGGAACGGTTTAACGCTCCGATGCACTCTCAATCAGCGCCGGAGTTGACATAACTCCGAACTGTCAGGAGCACCCCGATCTCTTCCCCGCGTAAGAGATCGTTCGGAGTTGCCAACGTTCTTCTTTCAGGGCCTCTCTAATTCCGAACAGAGTTTCGACCAATTGCGGGCAGACAATTCCGAACGGTTTCACAGCCTCATTGAGGCCGGCTCGAGCTTCTCGTTGTCTGGCCTTAGCGAACGGATAACGATATTCGCGCACACCTCTCAGCCGGCAGGCTCACGCGCCCGAGAAACGGCCGCGACTATCGTAAGGAGGTTCCTAGTGAGACTGAGTTCCGGCTGCGAAAGCTCGGCAGGAGTCCTCGGGGGGTGAGATGCGACTTCGGCCCGGCTAAAAGAGCGGCTTCGCGGCTCAGCTGCGGATTGGATTCAGCTTTATAACCTTCTCGGCAGACAGCTTCGTCCGAAGCACGGTTATCTCCGAGCGCAGTTCCTCGATGGTCTTCTCCGCAATTTCCAGGTGCTTACGCGTGTCGGCATATTCCAGCTCGGCTTCGGCATACGCTTGCTGTACGCGCTTGAGCTCCGCCTGCGCGTCCCGCACCCTGTTGGTCTCGCTTTCGCGGATTGAGCGGGCGCCTTGCTCGATAAGTTTGTTAGCCCGATCGACGAAGTCTTGCACCCGTTGTCTGAGCTAGATCACACTGGGCTGGTCAGTTTTGCGCAGATACGCCTCGCTTTTGCCGGCCTGCCGCAATACTTGAGCTATGCTTACCCTGCCGCCGGGGTACCCGCCTCCATTTGCCTCGACAGCCCTTTCGATTCGCTCCATCGCATTCTCAATCGCCTCGCGGCTCGCCCTGAACTTGCGGCGAGCAGCGTTGCTGCCCTCGGCGGCGATCCGCTGTCGGTTTTCCGCCCTACTCAGGACCGGTCGTTTCATTTTCGGCGCTCCTCCCATACGCGCTTGATGTCAGAATGCTCAGCCAGGATTTTTTCACGGACCTCGTCCCAGCGCTTCAGCTCGGCAACGATCTGTCCGTCGAGATTGTCAACGAGCATCTCCAGGCCGTCGGTACTGGCGCCATGCCGTTCTCGGATCAGAGCAGCGAGCACTTCGGCGCACTGCTGCTTGGCCGCGGAGAGTTCGAAGCGATAGTCACAAGACGTGCGGCAGCCGCCCGGGTCGGGGGCACCGCGGCCCTTAGTGCAAGGCCCGTACTGAGCCAAGCCCTTTGTGCAGATCACCCCCTCGCGAACGAGCGACCAGTACTTGCCATAATGTGTCAGCACCTCGGCGGTCTCGCGCAGGGTCTTTGTGTCGAAGACGTCCTCGCCCATGCGCATGGCCTTGGGCAGCTGCTTCTGCAGGGATGCCGCGGCGGGCCCCGATGCTTCTTCCCCGACGATCTCGGCAACCGCCTCCTTGGCCAGCGCGTAGGTCATCTCCTTCGCGACGAGAATCGCTTCTTCGGCGATGCTGGGATCTGACATCATGTAATGGAGCGTCATCTCGACGTCCTTGTGCCCAAACAGGTCGAACAGGACCTTGGGGGCTCCGACGACGCTCAGGGCCACGAGGCGCGCTACTGTATGCCGCCACCGATGCATGTGTGCCGTGCCTGAGCCGAGCAGGTGGGACAGGCCGAGGTACTCTACGGTGCTCCTAAAGACAGATGTCGCGGAGTTGAGGCGACCTGCCTTTTTACCTCGCATCGCCACCCACAGGTGGTTCTGTCCTTCGGGTCGCAGCAGCTTCGATAGACGGCGCTGGAGATCGACAGCGCGCTCCGCCGCAGGATGCAGCGGCCAATCGCGAGTCTGGCCGCCGATCTCGTCGATCAACTTGAACGTTCTGGACTCGTACCGTCCTGCTGCGGGCCCGAACGGCACGTCGTCGGCGGCCAATATTTCACTTGAGCGGGCACCCATGCATGCGTTGACCACGCCGAGATTGCAGCCCTGGAGGATGCCGAGGGCGATGTAGAACGATGGAACGTCGGGCGGAGGGAAAGCGTCGGACAGTTCTGCGGCTTTGCCGAGACGCCACGGGTATTGCAACCGACGCAAAGGAGCGCTTGTTCGGTCGCGCCACACGGCGATCGCCTCCTGGCGCGGCCTGCTGCTACTAGACCAGTATTTGTATTTTTTCCTGATCTCTAGGTCGCGCTCCAGATGGTCGAGGAGTGCGTCCGCTAGATTGTTCTGAATCCATAGAGCCCGGCGAAGAAACTCCGTCACGAACTCGTCCGAGAACGGCTCCACGGAGGGTCCCGGCGTGGGATCTGCTGGCCTGAGCGCTTCGGCTCCCCCTCGAATGGGCTCGAGCGGCGCATGATCGTTCGCGTCCAGTCTGCGTCGAAAGAACGCCGGGTAGTCGAAGATGACCCCACGTTCGCCGGCATCGGCTAGAATCCGGAGTGCCATTTTGCATTCGCCCTCGACGCCACGCGCGACAGGATAGAAACCGGTCAAGACGTCGGAAAGCGTGAGGTTGCCGAAGACGGAGCCGTCCGTCGAGGGACGATTCTCAAATTGCCACTCAGCCAGTCTTAGAAAGGCATAGGCTCGCAACCGCCAAGTGTTGGGCTTGCTCTCGACGATAACGGAGTTCGCGTTGTGCGGCAGCCAGAGCGCGTAGAGCGCGCGCCGGACGCACTCGTCTCGCTTGGCGGCGAGTGTGGAATCGGCAGGAGTGCCGGCCCGCGCTGGCACCACACTACGCCTGCTGAAGTGACGCGAGGTACCAGCCGGCATCCAGCCCTCCGGTACCACGAGCACCTCCGCATCCAGGCGGCAGCCGGGGAAGATCTCAGTGGCACGCAGCTTCTCCCAAGGCACCTCGCCAAGATCAGCATAGTTCTCGGCGAGACCGATCTGTCCGTCGCGCCAAACCTCGATATTGGGCAAAGACGGAGCTGCCTTGACCGCCTTAGTAGCTTGGATAGGTGCCATGAACGATGATCTCTCCCGAATTTAGCTTTCCGGTCCACGCGGCCACTTCGGTCGAGACGCGGCCGGCATCAAAATGAGCAAGCGTCTGCTCGATCGATTCGTACTCGTCCGCGAGGGATGAGCCGATCCAGCTCGCGAGCGGCATGGTGCGCTTGAGCTGCAGAAGTTCAGCGAATCGGCGGGCAAGCGGCGGCATGCTCTCAGGAAACACCACTCCGTGTTGGCAACCCGTGCAGCGCTGGACCCGGCATATCGCACCTTCTGGATGATCGGGATCGATCTCTTTCGGAGGAGAGCGCGGGTCGAGACACCCCTTGCCGACGCGCGTTCGCTGCCGGTAATCCAACAGGCGCCGCTCTTGTTCGGACGTGATGTTGCCGCGGTCGACGAGAAGCCCTAGCCGGGTCGGGTCCACCACCCGGCCGCACTCGACCTCGGAAAAGACCGCGTTCTGCAGCTTGCGGATCTCCGCCTCGCTGTGAGCCCGGTACCGCTGGGACTGGATGTAGTGGCGGGTCGATCTCAATGATTTGTGGCTACCCGCGAACTTGGCAATCAGAAGATGGTAACGGGAATGCACGTACGCGTGCCCAATCCACGCGTGGCGAGCGTCCTTCGTCACGATCGAGAAAAGCTCGGAGTACCTGTCAACGAGTCCGCTTCTTTCCGCGGCGAGCCTGGCGACATCGAGCAGCCTGCGGTTCCTACCATTGGCCATGAACCCCGATACCGGCCCCGAGGATCCGCGGCTCACGAACAGCCAAGGCGTGCGCGACAGCCGTTCCAACCTTTCAATTTCCATACCGAGCTTCAGGTTCGGGTCGTCTGCCGCCCGGCGGCGCGTCTCAATCAGATCAGCTATCACCCGATCTCGCAGCGGCTTGGTACGCTCGATCATGAATTGAAGAATGCGATAGGGATGCAACTCTGGGCGCATCATCGAGATCGCGAACTGATGACGATCGGCCCGGCGCTTGAAGGCGTGGATCACTGCGAACAGTTCGTTTTGCGGATGCGGCTGGCACCACCCGTCAGGATCAAGCACATCAATGCCGCACGCCGTGGAAAGATTCCAGCCAGTCTTCAGCAGAAATAGCCAGAGGAAGACGCCCGTGTCACAGCGGGACGGCACAAACAGACGCAGTGTGGCTACGAGACCGCGAACGTCTCGCTCGTTCATCCCTGGAGCGAGATAGCCGGGACCGGGCTCGTTCACCAGTCCGGCCGCACCATTAGCAGCGAGCCCCTCATGGTCGAACACGCCGAGTTGCACCAGGTGTCTCACCATCCAAGCGCGGTTATTGGGACACCGCCAGCCGTGGGCGCGCCCGCGGGGATCTTCACCGAGTGAAGCGCGAAGGGCACCGTCGTCGAACATGGCTATGATAGCGCGCGCATCGCTCCTCAATACGTGGAATAGCCGTCTGGATGCTTCCTCATGTAGGGTAGATGCATAGGCCGCACGGTCCCGGCGACGGCTGGGCCAGAAGAGCGGACGAAGTCCATTGAGCGACCTCATCCCGTTCAAAGTTGACTTGATCCGTCTAAAGGTCGATCCGCGGCCCGCCAGCCACTGGCGCAACTCAATCCCATGCGCGTCTTTGATGTCGGCACAGCTCGCCACCACCTCATCGCGCCGCCTACGGCTGCGCCAATCGAGATACCTGAAAAGCTGCCGCAGCGCGACCCGGATCTCTTTGGCGTTTCCCTTGGGCGGATTTACCGTCTTGAAGAAAACAGCGATCTCCCTCGCGAAATGCGGCCGCCCAGAATAGGAAGCGCCACGTTGCGTCCTCCTGCCGCCCAAGGCGAACTCGGACAAATCAAGAGTGTATGCGCGCTCACCGGAAGGGATGACCTTCACCTCGAAGGTCTCTCGCTCGATGCTGTCGATTTCACTCATCCGAGCCGCTCTCCAGGAATTCATGCCAACCGGACGCCACCTCGGCGATGCCGCAAGCGTGCACGAGCCACCGCAAATACTCCTCAGTGGTTTCCGACGAGATGTGGCCAAACTGGCGCTGCAGCGTCTTCAGCCAAAATTCGCCGCGATTCATGACCCAGTCTGCCGGCATCGCAGCGAGCCCACCACCGCGATTGGCTTCAATCGACAGGGCATGCAGAATCCAAAAGCATGCGAACGTGTGCCGACCCTTGTGGGGCGACCAGCGCGGCGGACGGGGCCGCACCTCCGAGAAGCAGCGGTAGATTGTTTGCGCGGAAATGGGTCTGCCGTGCGCAGCGGGATGATCGCTGAGAAACAAGCAGTTCGTCTCTTTCCTATGAAGCTTGAAATACCTGAAGGCGTGGGTTTTTCGCTTTTCATCGATCCAGATTCTGACTTCATGCGCGTATTTGAGGGGCACGCCGATCGTGCGGGGCCGCCCGCCCTTGGTCGTGACGAGCCTCATCGGTACGGAGGCGAGGCCGTGGCTACGCGCGTACGAGATATCGCTGACCTTTGGCCATTGCTCGACTGTGAGCGCCTCGACCTCCATTCGCCTGGCGCCGGTGTCCATGATGAACTTGCACGCGAGCCTTTTAGCGCGTCCACGCTGGCGCCCGACCGCCTCCAGCCATTCGCGAATCTGTTCGGGCTTTGGAAGGACAAAGCCGGCCTTCTCCAACGAGATCACATCCTCCTTTGCTCGGCCGACCCGCACCATGCGTGGTCCGCACCCCAGGCGCTTACGCCCTGGCCGACGGAACATTTTCACCTCGAATGGTCCGCGGAGGCGTCGGTCTACTGACCATCGCAAGAAGTTAGTCGCTTCGTCGGCGCGTTGGTTCGCGGTGGATGGACTGAGCTCTATGCCGGTACGGGACCATTCGCCGCCGATCTGCTCCTTCTGATAGCGAAGCACGTCATCGTAGGTAACCGCCCGCCACTTGATGCCGCGCGCCTCACACCACAGGACGAAGTTCAGGAGTCGCTCGGCGATATTGCCGAGCGTGCGGCCGCGCGGGATGTCAGCACCACCGCCAGGATGCCACTCCAGCCGTGCGCGCTCGCGCAGATAGCGGTTGTGCTCGCGGCAGTACCTGCCATTGGAGTCGAAGATCACGGGGACGTGCGCGACAGATTCGTAGCCACGCGCGGCGAGCCGCTCAGCATCGGGAAAGAAAACGTTGGCCATGCTTCGACGGCCGGCTGAGCGCCCGCCTATGGCGGGAGCCTCTCCGATGCGCCTGCGATCCCGCCGGGTCACCGCTTGGAACGCGTTGTCGCCGGAAGGCTCGCAATACAGCGCGCCGATCTTTGCCGGATGTGCGCCCCCTGTAGTGAACCCTGCCGGCAACATCGCGTCCAAACCTCAACCAGAAGTTACTACAATTCCCACCATCAAATAGTTGGTAATCGAATCCTTGACTGCGCACACTGCGGCGGCAGCAGCGCGCGGGTACTCGAGTTCTGACTGGCCAGCCGCGCTCTTCCTGCGTCGCTCCGGCGTGCAGGATCGGGAAACGCTAGCGGTCTTCATCAGGCCGATGGTACGGTCGAACTTTTTGCATAGGCGCCAGACTCTCGGACGTTACTCAAATCCTGTAGCTCCACCGCTTCTGTCAGGCGACTCGACCGTTCGCACCGGATGCGCTTTCAAGAGATCACCGATTGCGATCCGATCCAAATAACCGACCTCTTCCAGTCGCTTTGCCACGGCTTCGACTGCGGCACGGTTAGCAGACACAAGTTCGCGCGCGCGCGTTAAGCAACGATCGAGGCGTTTCGTGATCAAAGCCACGATCGAAGGGTCGTGGAGAAGCATCTCGGTGGTCCGCTCCGAGAAATGCGCGACTCCGATCACTCCGAAGCCGAATCGCAGCTCCATGTCGATTGCGGCCTGAGTGGCCCGCGAAAAGTCGCTATTATCCCCGACACCTGATCCGGCGGTCGCTTGCGACGTGCCCAAGATCATCTCTTCGGCCGCACGGCCGCTGAGAAGCGCCACCATATAGTTTTCGATTCCGGCCCTAGTTTGTGAGTTGGCCCGCGAGAGCTCGACTCGCGTCGTAGCGCCGTGGTCCAGAATCGTCAGCGCCTGCGGTTCGAACACGGCCAGAGCGATGCCGACAACGAGGTGCCCGCCTTCGTGTACCGAACACGCGCGCCTCAGGATTTCCGGCATTCCTTCGCGTCCAGACCGGATCTCGTGAAGGACGTCATCGAGCGCAATTTCGCGGATCGCGCGCCGGGCGCGCGACTTTGCTCGCCGGACCCACGCCTCGACATCTGCGCCGGTCCGGCCGGCAGCCGCAAGAGCGGCAGGCATCAAATTAACGGCGGGCAGGACATCCTGCCCCAGATGAAAGCGGAAGATCGCGGCGAGGTTCTCAGAATTGGGCAGTTCGATCTCGATCGTGCGATCGAGACGTCCTGCGCGTTTGACCGCAGCATCGATGTGATCGGGATGATTGGTCGCCCCGATCACGATAACGCCCGGCCGCTCCTCGATGCCTGCTAACAACTCAAGAAGCAGGTTGACGATCTGAGTCCAATATTCCTTGTACTCGGTCGTTAGAGTTGCGCGATCCGAAATCCCGTCAAGCTCATCGATGAACAAAATGCAAGGAGCCAGCTGGCGTGCACGCGAAAAGCACTCTTTGATGGCTGCCAGCGTGCCAGACAAATAGGTTGCAGCATTCCAGTCGGCGACAGAACTTGCTACCAAAGGCACGTCAGCAGACTTCGCTAGCGCTCTTGCGAATTGCGTCTTGCCTACGCCGGGCGGTCCGGCTAACAAAAGCCCCTTTTCGAGGCACTCCCAGTCGAGTCGTCCCGCCCGATATTCCCGCAAATCCGCGACAAGGTTTAGACCCCATTCGCGAGCCGCACCATACCCTGCGAGCTCTTCAAGGCGTGGACCACGGTGATCGAAGAACGACTTCGTCGAAACGATCTTCTCGAGGAGCTTGATGCAATCGTCGGCATTGCGATCCGCTCGAACCGAGAGCGTCAAGTCTGAAATGTCAACGGCGCGTGCCAGTTGTTCATCGGGGACCGTACTTGGAGATCTCCCTGTCACCGCTTCGATCACGAGCGCAATCGCCGACGCGTCAAGTTGGCCCAGTGAGAGATGGTGTTCTGCGGCGCGAAGAAGATCGCGCGGCAAATGGCGGCGCGGATCAGGTGCCAACCCAAAGATTGGGGCGCGGGCGTGTAACGCCTCGGAAATTATCGCATTTCCTTTTTCGGGCCGGTGTTCGTTCGATGTGCCGTCTCGAGCCAGCAGCAATACTGGACGGGTATAGTGAGCACCGTCGAACGCCCGATCATCAAGCACCTTTGCATCATTGCCGAACGCGCAGGTAGTCAGGACCCGCCGGACCGGGGAGACCACCTCGGCGCCGTGCGTAGCGAGCGAGATAACGGGACACTCTCGGCGCAAGTCACGCGTAAGTCCGTCGCTGCGTTCGATGGCACGTGCGACGAGAATAGCGGCGGCTGCCAGATCGGCTCGGATGGATGTTCGCTCAGCAGATTCGGGTGCGGTCCACAGATCATCGATAAGGCGCTCGATCGGATCATCGGGGTCACCACTGCGCAGGAGCGGGCTGCTGTTCGTGCCAGCCTCGGCGGCCAGCATATCAAGATATGCCCGCGCAAGAAGATCGCGTGGCGTCGCTACTTCTATGCTCATTGCTCACTCCAAGGCATGCTCTGAATCAAGGAACTTGCAACACCAGGCGCCCTCCATAGCGCTTGCAAAATCATCCAGCCAGACAAATGGTCTCTCTCCGCCAATCGGGACAAGCTTGAGGATGGCGCTACAGCCTCTCGCCTCAACACATTGTCAGGGTCGACGCATCTTCAAGCGAGCACAGCGCCATCGCCCAGAAACATATCTCGATGTCTCTCAACGAGCTCCTGACGAGAGCCAGTCGCTCATGCAACCGGCTACCTACAATTGGGCAATACCTCACTAGCCCGCGGGACGGAGATACGTTGCGGTTTGTCGCCCGACTACGATCGTATTCGGACCTAGAGGCACATCCTCGATGTTCAGCACCACACGATCCTCACACGCAAGCGCGCAAATCCCGTTAAGTAGGTCGCACGCGGGACGAACGCGTTCCTCGAGTTCGATGATCGTTTGCGGACCCTCCTCATGAAGAACGGCCGCGATCTTGAGCCTATCCCTGATCGTCACGGAGTAGCGCTGATGCGACCACACTTCGCGCGCATTGGAAAACAATGGCTCTGCCTTGATGTCTGAGGCGTCGCGCTCAAGCAGCCGCAGCCCATTGGCCGCCAAAGCACGAATAAGCTGACTGAGCTCAGTGTTGCTACGGCTCGGTCGGTTTTCGCAAACCGTAAGGAAGAACATCGCATCCACCCTTTCGATCACGACCCCTTTCAGGGGAATCTGCGGACCCAACAGATCCGACGACTTTCGGATCGCCAGTACGTCTGGCTCGAGGCTCGCCTGTTGCAAGGCGTAGCGGAGCAGCGGATTGAAGATCCGGATTGCCGCTCTGCACTTTGGGCTTACAAAGAGCGCGGGCCCCGCTGTTCGATGGTGGAATTGACTTGGGCGCATGGTTCGACTCCCGGTTTGATTGTACGCGACCGGACGTCCGCAAAGACTCTCGTTTGGCAACGCGCCATCTCCCCGGCTGTCTACCCCCGGGCTCAGCCGCAGCGATGCCGTCCGGGTCGGGCGAGCACCCCGGCGCGCTTCCGCAAGGCGAGTTGCGGTCACCAGAGCAATACGACGTTCGCTGTGAGAGCTGTTTCAGTGGGAGACGGTGATCCGGATCGGCATCAACGGAACGTCTCCAAATTCATTCTAGGTTCTTATTTATAGGATGTAGCCTATAAATGTGTCAAAGCGATGGCGGAAGATCGTAAGCCCCTGATCGGGGATGAAAATCAGTTCTTCTTCTTGATTGACCGTTTGCGCGACGACGTCTTTCGTTGTGTTGCGCCAAACAAGTCGATGGTCTCAACGCCCAAGGCCGTCGCGATCCTGACGATGCTGTCCAGGGTCAAATTGGCCTCGCCTCGCTCCACATCGCTGATGAACTCCTGATGGCTTGCTACTCTCGCAGCCAACTGCGCCTGGGACAGCTTCAGGGAACGCCGAAGCTCTCTTACCTGCTGTCCGAAGCTATCCTTCACGATGTTCAAGGTCGCTTTTGTCATAAGGATTCGATTGCCGATCGAACAACTTCGGACAATCAATATCATACTTATGGCTTGACCTAAACGGCAGCCGTAACGCACGCGAGAAACGCGCGTTTACACGGTGTGACCAATCCTTCCGGCGCCGCCGACCGAAGGATTCGAATACTTGGGATCAAGTCCAGGTTTGTGAGGTTGCGCCAAGCTGCGCGGATGACGGACGTCGGGGCCGTTTATTAGGTGGGCTCGGTTGCCGCAGGAAGGAGATGCGAAACGTTCAGCAGACCATTGGAAGCTCCATACGAGAGCCAATTGTATGTCAGCCAGCGCGGCGCCGCTCTTCTTCTAAGACGATCCATTGAGCAATTACAAACGTAAGATCGTGAAACGTCAGGTCCTTCTCATCAAGCTCCAAGCGATTACAGATTTTCTTTTTATCCTTCTGGAAGGTGTCGAAGTCCTTTGCTGTCGTGACTCCCCCGGGAACGTGAGGACCGACGGTCCGCAGAAAATCCCTGACTTGCCTTATAAGCGAGTGGACCTTCAGATCGTGCGTATGGATATCCTGGCCTGCGATATCGGAAATGAACTTCTGATAGCGGTACTTCTCCCGGTCCAGTACCAGACATCGCTTCCGCTGTTGGGAAGCGCTGCCGTATCGCTTCGCGCCCAAAAATATTCCAAGCTCAAAGGGCATGTTGAACCGTGGAAGGCGGTTCTTAGGATCGAGCTCGGTCCTGCAGAGATCGTGAATCCCGTAGGGGCACTCTTCGATCAGCGACATGATTTTCTCGATGCGAGTGCCGCTTGCGTCATCGATTTCGAAGGCGCACCTGGCCGAGAATCCGCAGCGAATGACGGTAAATACTATAGCATCGAAGAACTTGCGGTATCGGCGATCAAATGGACAGTTGATAAAAACCCCCAACGGGGAAGCCGCCGCCATGTCAAGCTTTTCTGGTCACGACCTTACCAACAGCCTCTTTCAATGACTGCAGTCTGAAGCTGTCCGGCTTGCCTGAGGGCCGAACGATCACGACGCCGTCGCCGGTAGCCCCCATGATTTCATGCCCGGCAGACTTATAAGCATTCTTAACCCGTCTCACCTGTGCACTGCCTGTACTGGTCCTGCCCAAATCGGCACCAACGGCTTTTACAGCCTTCGTGGACGGGAACCGAAAGCGATGGCCGGGCTTGGCCTCGAACACAACGGTCTTTATTTCCTTGCTTCCGGAAAGAGCGCGCTTGTTTCGATGTTCAATCTTTTCTCTGGGCATTGGAGAATCGCCTCGGCCAAACTTCGGAGTATATTGTATGTATTTTCTACCAAAGTTCCAGACCGAACTGCTCAACCACCTCGCATTAGAACTCTTCCGCCGTCAGTCGCACCAGACCACTTTTCCTTTGCGGATCCAAAAATGAGAGCGGCATCCCGTTCGTCTCCACACGGACGGATGAAGGCTGACTCGGCCCTCTGCATCGACGACGACGTCCCAACGAGGTTTTACTTCGTCCAGGAGCATCATCTCGAGCCGTTCGCCACACCCACACGGACAGCGCAGGCCCACGCACCAGTTCTCGCTACCCTCCTGCGCCAGCACCAGATCGCGAAGTGGGAGCTTGGCCGGAAGGGAATCTCCCTCGACGATGCGCAACCTCCGCCGCGGCCCTATGGTGTCCAAGAGACGCCGCCACCACACGATCTTCGGTCTCATGCGGCCCTCCGTTGCTTGCCGAGGGATGGCAAACCAAGAAGTGGTTCTTGCGGACCCGCGGCAATCGGATAGCTGCCGGAAGCCGAGAAATCGCGCTCCGCGAATACATCGGCATCGCCGTCGGCCAGCATGAACAGTGTCCGCGCACGGCTGCTGTTTGGGGCATGCCGGAAGGGAAATGCCCGCGCGATGAATTCCATGACTGCGTCGGAGGCGGCGCGCATGTTGAGGGTAATGACAGCGGGGGCCTGTTCCTCAATGCCACGAAGGTATCCATCATCGAGCTTTTGCCGGAACGCTTCCGGCGCCGTGCAGGCGAGGTACTCGGCCTCCAGGAGGGCAGCATCATAGACTCCGCGGTCGAGGAGCGTTGAACCACCCGGAAACACATAATCAATGCGGCCGCATACTTCGGCGATCTCGCGTTCGTCACCCAACCCTCTTCGCGTCGGAATCGAGACGCCGAGATCGAAGAGCGGCGTGGCAAAGTAGGCGGCGAGCCGGTCCGCGATGTGTCGTCCCTCGGCGCTATCAACACACGAGAACAGAATGTCAGCCTCGCTTGCCGCCAGAACCGCGTCACGGGTAGCGATGGAGCTCGACACACGCTGGACATCGCATCCTTCGCGATAGTGTCGCACGGCGGAGGCAAACATCTCGACCTTGAGCCGGCCGTTCCTCGCATCATCAGTCGTTGCATTGAGAATGCGATTGAGGTTACGAGGCTCAACCCTGTCAAAATCGACGACGATGATCTCGCCGAAGCCAAGGCGAGCAAGCTGCTCAGCGACGACCGACCCGGTACCGGAGACGCCGATCACGCAAGCGCTGAGGCGGCCCAGCCACTCCGTCATCCCACTCGTAAAGGCAGCCGGCCTCTTGGATGACGTTCCCAGACGGCCGTCTTGGTTCCACCAGAAGCTCAGATCGTCACGGAATACGCTGACAAGGTCGATTGGTTTTGCAAACTCATCAGGCCCACATAGGCGTCCAAGCATCGCACCGTCCGGGAGCATAATCGCCGAGCCAGCCACCTCGCCCGTTCCATGAAAGAGAGCGGGCAGCAGCAGCCTGTCGCTCGCATCATCAAGATCGGAGAAGGCGAACAGGCCACCGGGATGCGAGTGCACCGCGATGATGCTCAACCCAGCAGCCTCAGCGCGCTCAATTGCCAGCTCCACATAACTGCCCGGCCAGCTCAAAAGGTTCTCCGTGCGCTGCGCACATGCTTGGTAGGGCACCAAGACAAGGTCGCAGGCCAGAAGTTTGCGACGTCGTCCGGTCGCGCGTGTGCAGAGCAGCAGGGCTGCGGCTTCCAGCCCGTCTCCTGGAAAGAGGTGACGATGCAGAGGTTGGAAGATCGGCTGTGGGAGCACCAACGTCTCTTGGCGCGTGATCACCGCTCCACCTCCCGACGGAGCGACTCGTCCACGAGCGCAAGGTGGGTGCCGACATTATCGCGCGCGCTGTCCCATGGGCGGTGCCGCGACCAGCGCTGAAAGCCGATGCCGGTCACGGATTCGATGCATTGCACCTGAGGGATAGGCTGGCCATTCGCCAGCGCCAGATGCGGGTGACAATAGAACATGTCGAGCTGAGCGCCCGGATAGCTCACCGGCACCTCAATCGCGATGTCCGTGGCCCCAACGGTGTAGCCCTGCGGCAGCGGATAAGAGTGGAGCAACAGCCAGCGGCGTGCGCCATCGGCGATGGTTTCCCAGCGCAGACCCAAGCGGTCCAGATGGACCTCGTCCTGGGGCAGCAAGGCGAAATCACGCCGGCAAGGCCCGGCGGCTTCGCCATTGTTGATATGCCGCGGGGTCAGCCGCAGCTTCTCGACGCCGGGATGCGTGAGGTCGATGGTCGCGTTGAGCTCAACCTCCTTGCGCGGTTCGCCGGCGATCTTCAGGACAATGATCCAACCGGCATCGGGATCGAAGCCCGCCAATTTGAGCGCATCCCGCACCACAATCTGAGGGAAGCGCGATTCGATGACAACACCTTGGACGTTGAGCTTCCAAGTCTGTTCCGGGCGAGCGCCATCCCTTGCCTCAGATCCTGCATTAACATTCTGATTTTCCATATCTTTCTCCATCAAACCGAGTCGCCGGGCCAAAGCTTTGGGTGACCGTCGAAAGGAACTTTGCTACCGTCCTACGTCAAAATCGGTCGTAGGATTCCATGCGGCACGAGAAGGCGGCAGCCCTACTGAATCTTGCGCGGACGCTGGCCTCCAGCGCCGAAGGGCTGACGCTGGACGAAATGGCCCAGGAACTCGGTGAAAACCGGCGCACGATCGAGCGCATGCGTGATGCGCTCGCCTCTGTCTTTCCGCAGCTCGAAGAACACCAGGATGGCGCCACAAAGCGCTTCCGCATTCCCGGCGGGCTCGATGGCTTCATCAACGCGCCCACGAAGGAAGAATTGCTGGAGCTGAACAAGGCGATCGAGGGCCTGCGCCGTCGCGATGCGCACGCCAGCGCCGATGCTCTACAGAGTCTCGAGAAGAAAATACGCTCAGCGATAAAGCGGCCAGCACTCAACAAGCTGGCCCCAGATCTGGAGGTGTTGCTGCGGGCCGAGATGATCGCCGTGCCGGCGGGACCTCGGGCTGTTGAAGATCCCGACGTGCTTCTCGCGATTCGCGATGCCCTCTTGCAGATGAAAGTTCTGCAATTTGTCTATCACGGCGGCTCAAGGCCTGGCGCCGCGCGCGAGGTCGTGCCGTTCGGCATCCTATTCGGGCGCTGCAATTACCTGATTGCCGCCGATCTCGGCGCCACCAAGCCCAAGCATTGGCGGCTCGACAAGATCGAGTGCATCACGGTGATCGAGAAGACCGCGTCCCGACCCGCCGGCTTCAACCTCGTTCAGTTTGCCACCGGGTCATTCGGCTTCTTCCAAGGCGAACAGGAAGATGTGGTGCTTCACGTCCTTCCCCATGGCATGGACGAATTCAAGAATTGGCAATTTCATCCTAACCAGAAGGTTGAGTTCCTTTCCGACGGCGGCGCGCTTGTGCGATTTCGAGCGAGCGGAATGCTTGAGCTCACCTGGCATCTCTTTTGTTGGGGCAACCAGATCGAAATCATTTCTCCGATCTCCTTACGCCAGCTCATGACCACGGAATTGCGTGTGGCCCTCTCCCGGCACGAGGAGCCGCCGCGGCTTTCGTCTACCGTCCCGGGCCCCATCGAATAATTTTCTTGGCTACGACCGCTTTTGTCGTAGGCCGCTGGTTGATTCGCCTCCATGAAAACACCGCTGTCACCCTCGCGCCTGAACGATTATCTCGGCTGCCCGCACCAGGCGGCGCTATGGCTTGCTGGCGCCAAAGCACCGGCGCCCGACGCTACCATAGACCTGATCCGCACCAAGGGCTTCGAGCACGAAGCCAAGGTTCTCGCCCACCTTGAAACGCAATATGGGAAAGCCGTCCATATTTCGGGGTCGGCACCGGCGAGCGAGCGCGACGCGGCAACGCGTGCCGCCATCGCGGCTAAAGCGCCGCTCATCTATCAGGGCGCGCTGATCCACGGCGACTGGATCGGGTTTCCAGATTTTCTGGTGCGGAAGCCTGTGACTGGCGGGGCGGTTGTCTACGAGCCGGAAGACGCCAAGCTCGCCCACAAAGCCAAAGTCGAACACGTCCTTCAGCTCGGCATCTACGCCGAACTACTGGCCGCGACACACGCTATGCCCGTTGCCCGAGGCACCCTCCACGTCGCCGGCGGTGGTCCGACATCGTTCGATCTCGCGCACACGCGGCACATCCTGCGGCGCCTCATGCGTCGCTTCGAGTCATTCTGTGCCGCCGAGACCCGCGCCACGCGTGCCATACCATGCGCCGCCTGTGCCCAATGCGACTTCAAACCCAGCTGCGAGGCGGAATGGCGCGGAGCCGATAGCCCCTTCTTCGTCGCGGGCGTCAGCGGCGCGCAGGTCCTCAAGCTCGAAGAAACTGGGATCAAGACACTTGCGGAGCTTGCCGCCGTGCGACCGGATGTGAAGGTAGCGGGCATGGGCGCCGAGACGGTCACAAAGCTTGCGGCCCAGGCTTCCCTTCAGTTGCGCGCGCGTGCCGATGGCCAGCCGCATCTTGAAATCCTGCCGACCGTTCCTGGCCGCGGTTTCTATCTGTTGCCCCCGCCCGATGCCGGGGACCTCTTCTTCGATCTCGAAGGCGATGCGCTGTATGAAGGGGGGCTTGAGTATCTTTTCGGTGTAGTCGGACCGCTTGACGATAGCACGCCGGATACATTTCATATCTCGTGGGCTCACAACCATGCTGAAGAGAAAGCAGCTTTCGAGGCGCTCATGCGACGCTTCGTCAGGCATCTCACCAAGTATCCCGACGCCCACATCTACCATTACGCTGCGTACGAACTGACCGCGCTCAAGCGCCTGGCGATGCGATACGCCACGATGGAGGCCGAGTTGGACTCGATGCTGTACGAGCGCCGCTTCGTCGACCTCTACCGGGTGGTCCGTCAAGCGATCCGCGCATCAACCGAAGGCTATTCGCTGAAAGACCTTGAGCAGATTTACCGCGGTAAGCGCGCCGGCGAGGTGACCACCGCAGCAGATAGCATCGTGGAGTACGAGCGGTGGCGCCTGACGGGCGAAGCTGCAATTCTCGAATCGATTGCGTATTACAACAAGGAAGACTGCGTCTCCACCGCGCAGCTCCGCGATTGGCTAGAAGGCATGCGCCCCCCAGGCGTTGATTACCGGGTCATTGACGAAGCCGACGATAAACCTGAACAGAGTGCCGCGCGGAAAGCGCGCGAAGCAGCGAAGCAGGATCTCGCGCGGCGGGTGCGCGCGAGCACTTCAGGAAATCCTGACCTGCGGGAGCTCGTGGCCGAACTGCTCTGGTTTCACCAGCGAGCACAAAAGCCCGGCTGGTGGTCTGTCTTCGAACGTCAAACTTGGTCCGAGGACGAACTCGTCGAAGACCCGGAAAGCCTCGGCGACCTCGTACCAGATCCGTCATCTGTGCTCGTGCGGGACAAGAGATCCATTGAAGCCACTTTTCGTTTCCCGCCGCAAGACACGAAGCTGCGTACCGGAGGCACCCCAAAGATTGCCGCAACCTTGGCCCCTGCCGGGACCATCGTCGACCTGATGCCGGAAGACGGATTGATAGTTCTTCGGCGCGGCACGAAGACCGGAGGCTTTCCAGAGCGCTTCAGCCTTTTGTCGACGCCACTTAATCAGCGCGATCTGCCCGAGGCGGTCATGGCGTTCGCAGAGCGCTTTGCGGCCGGCGCACTCGAAAGCGATACGGCCGTCATGCATTTGCTCGAACGACGTGCGCCAAGGCTCAAAGGCCGCGCGGCGGGCGCGCCGCTTCAGGATATCGCTGAGTCAGCTTGTGCCGCGGCTACGCGAGCGGTTCTGGACCTCGACAACAGTTATCTCTTCATTCAAGGACCTCCCGGCACCGGAAAAACCTACACCGCTGCCGAGATCGCGGTGCGCCTGCTGAGCAAGGGCTTTCGCGTTGGCGTGGCATCGAATTCGCACAAGGCTATCAACAACGTGCTTGAGGAGATCGAAAAGCGGGCGGTCGCGGTAAGACTGGCGTTTCCAGGTGCCAAGAAGGGGCGCCAGGACGAGCCGGATAGTCATTTCAACAGCGCAAATGTCCGAACGGTATTCGATTCCAAGCACATTGGTCGCGCATTTCAGCTGGTCGGCGGCACCGCCTTCCATTTCTGCCGCAAGGATCAAAGACAACAATTTGACTACTTGATCGTCGATGAGGCAGGCCAGGTTTCACTCGGCAATCTCGTGGCCATGGGGTCAGCAGCTCGAAATATCGTGCTTGTGGGCGACCAGATGCAACTCGCTCAACCGGTGCAGGGAGTGCACCCTGGCGAAAGCGGGCTGTCCTCCCTCGGATATCTTTTGCAAGACAAGGCGACTGTTCCGCCTGACCGCGGCATCCTTTTGAACGAAAGCCGGCGGCTTCATCCCTCGCTCTGCACGTTCATATCGGATGCCATCTACGACGGTCGTCTGACGGCGCATGCTGAGGCCAAAGCCCGCCAGCTTATCCTTTCACCCGGAGCACATCGTGCACTCCAGCCCGCCGGCATCACCTTTTTCGGCGTAACCCACGAAGGGTGCACACAATCATCACTGCAGGAGGCTGACGCAATCGCCGAGCTGATTCAAGATTTACTGACACATCAGGTGCAAAAGGATCCGGCGTTAATAACTCCGCTGTCCCTGGCTGACATCCTTGTCGTCGCGCCTTACAACATGCAGGTCAATTTGCTCAAGCGGCGCCTGCCCGCCGGTGCCAAAATCGGCACAGTCGACAAGTTTCAAGGCCAGCAAGCAGCGGTTAGCATCGTCTCGATGACGACCTCGCGAGGCGAAGACGCGCCCAGAGGCACGGAATTCCTTTTCAATCGCAATCGATTCAACGTCGCCGTCAGCCGTGCGCAGTGCCTTTCGATCGTGGTGCTTAGCCACGAGCTGTTGGAAGGCTCCTGGCCGAGGCTCGAGGATCTCTTGCGCCTCAATTTGTTTGCCCACGCCGAGGCAGTCGCCAAATGCGTCTAGGCACTTAGAAGATTACGAGCTCATTGAGCGACTTGAGCCCTTGAGGCGGCCGCTGCAACCGCTCAAGCTGCTTTCGGTGGAAAAGCTCATACAGATGATCAGTGCAGTCGAAACACATGCGGAAATCCAGCTAAAGCCGCATTATTCCAGACGCAATCAAGTTGGTCCGATCAAGATTCGAAGCAGCATAGAGCGGCAAAGGAGCGAGGGCTTATGAATGTTAGAGCAACTGCGGTAGGAAGTTCGAGCGATCCTACTCTTTGCTGTCCGAACTGCAACCACGAGATCCGGCTGACGGAGTCGCTCGCCGCCCCGCTCATCGAGGAAACGCGCCGGCGCTTTCACGAACAGCTTGCCAGAAAGGACGCTGAGGTCTTCCAGAAATTGGAAACGGTGCGTCAGGAACGCGAGCAGCTCGCCAAGGCGCGCGAGCAGATTGAAGATCAGGTTGCAGAGCGGCTCGCCGCCGAACGAAACCAGATAGCGGCCGTGGAGGCGAAGAAGGCGCGCGAAGCCGCCGCGGTCGAGTTGCTGGCTAAGACGTCGGAAGCTGCAGAACTCCGCCGGTCGTTGGAAGCCAACAATATCAAGCTAGCGGAGGCACAGCAGGCGCAAGCCGAGCTGATACGCAGGCAACGCGCCCTTGATGAAGAAAAACGCGAGCTCGACCTGACAATCGAAAAGCGTGTACAGGCCTCTGTCGACGAAATTCGGGCAAGAGCAAAGCAGGAAGCGGACGACGCTGCGCGCCTCCGAGTGCTCGAAAAAGATCAGACCATCGAATCGATGGCGCGCACAATCGAGGAGCTCAAACGCAAGGCCGAGCAAGGGTCCCAGCAGTCCCAAGGCGAGGTCCTCGAGCTGGAGCTCGAGGAGCTTCTTCGCGCGCGTTTTCCTACAGATCTCGTTGAGCCCGTCGGTAAGGGCGAGTTGGGCGCCGATGTCGTCCAACAGGTTAATGGCTCTATCGGTCAGCCTGTTGGCATAATTCTCTGGGAATCCAAGCGCACCAAAGCTTGGAGCGATGGCTGGCTACCAAAGCTGCGCGACGATCAACGCCGCTGCGGCGCAGATGTTGCACTTATCATCTCTCACGCACTCCCGAAGCATGTCGAACACTTTGACTTGGTCGACGGCGTGTGGGTGACCCATCCACGTTGTGCAGTGCCAGTTGCTGTCGCGCTTCGTCAAACTCTGATAGAGGTCAACAGCTCGCGCCTGGTCCAGCAAGGACAACAGACCAAGATGGAGCAAGTTTATCATTATCTGACTGGCACGAAATTCCGCCAGCGGGTGGAAGCTGTCGTCGAGAAATTCAACGATATGCGCGAGGATCTCGACCGAGAACGCAAGTTCATGGGCCGGCAGTGGGCAAAGCGCGAGACGCAGATCGTCGCCGTGATCGAGTCCACCGTCGGCATGGTCGGAGACTTGCAGGCGATTGCGGGCAAGGCGATGCCCGAGATCGCTAGCCTTGATATGCCTCTATTAGAAAGGTCTGCGGACGCCAAACGGAAGGCATCAGGCTAACTTGGAGGACCGAATGAAGTTGGCGCGGAGAACGGACCAGGCTTCCGCTAGTTCATGGAAGATCTATTATGGGCGCGCGACAACTGTAATGGCATCGTCAGAGTGATCGTCGCCACTCCCAAGCAGGATGGTCAGACACGCCGCATCGCCGAATGTTATTTTCAGGAACGTCTTGTCATGCGCGTCGTTGATGCCGATCCAGTGAGCGGCGCCTTCAGGCTCGAGCAGACCACGATTTGAGCGAGTACGAGGCCTCAGATTTTTGGCGTAGCAGAACGAGTCTGGCCACAATGCTCCTCAAGGGCTTGAGAAATCACACCATTCTTCAACGGATCTATGCGATCCGCTTCCTGTAACGCCCAACTCGCCCAGTTCTCGAATTCGGCCTCTGTCATTGCTATCTCGGCAATCCGCAGTCGGGCCGATTCCACGTAAGTTCGTATTTGATTGGCCCAGTCCAGCGCCTTGGCCTGGGACAGCAACCGTCGAATCCGTTCCCTCTCCAGCCTCTCCTTAAGCTCGCGTGCTTTCCGCTCGGCCTCGTCTTGTCGCCGCTTGAGTTCAGCTTCGGCATCGGCTTTTCGGCTGATGATCCATTCTCTATGTCGAACGAGGCCATTGCGGTAAGAGGCTTCCGCGCTGACCAGCATTTCGACCAAGACTTCCGCTAGTTGGTCTTCAAGCGAGCTTTCGCCGCCATCTTCCCAAAATTTGTTCGCGTTTGCTCGATCACGCGCCGCGCCGAAAGCAAGACGCAAACGCTCCTTCTGGCCTTCTTTTCTCGATTTGATCGGTTCAATGGTAAAGTGCACATGGGATCGGCCGATCGTGATAGTTATATCCCTTTCACTAGCGGCAGCCTGTCCGTACTTTGAGGTGCTCATTGACGGGCGGCAGCCGATGCGAGCGGCAGCCAGAAAGAGCGCGTTGATGACCAGTAGACGTCTCCGCTCGATTCCGGTGTCGTATTTTGGCGCGTAGTAGTCGGAATGCCATTTCGCGAAATCCTTCCGGCGCTCATCGTCATGCGCAAGGAGTTTCGCGACGAGCGGATGTGCGGGCTCGAATGATCGTCTGCAGCGGAGCTGACCCACCAACTTTCTAGCGCGCTGTTCGACGGAAGGCATGTCTTCATCGAAGGTGGGGATAGGCGGAATGGCTACTTCCTTGAATTTTTCCGCCCAATCCGGGCCCCCATAGTTGCTGCCCGCCGATTCACCAATGCGATCAGAGGCACCAGGAAAGCGAGGCGGCAACGCGATTTGTATGGGCTGTTTTCCAGCTTGTTTCCTCGCCCAATATCCTCGCTCCGGGACGGGAATGTCAGCCTTCTTACAGTGCTTGGCGAGGGCAACGTCGGAGATGCCGAGGCTGGCTGCCACGGTTCTCATCGGCTGAGACCACACAAGATCGTATAGCTCCTTTCGGGTAAATTCACTATCCATGCTCGCAGCTCTTAGTATCGAGGGACTTCTTAGCGTGTGGTGGTCGATTGGGTCGTGATTGCTCTGTCTGCTCTATTTGTCGAGCAGGAACGCCCGTCGGTGAATTCACTATCAGCGGAGCACACCCCGATCCGCGCTTCCACCGAATGGGTCCGCAGCAAGTAGAGCCGCTTCAGCCGTCCCCTACCATTGAAGGCAGCCGCACGCGCGGCGTAATTTTGCACAAAATCCATCGATTGAATGACGGCGTCTCACTGATTCGAAGCGCGGCGCTACGATGCTGGCTTGTCCCGTTCTTGCTTGACCAGCCGATCACACGGCGACCTTTGGTTCGGTCAGGTGGTCGATAGGAATTGGTGCGGGGGCTGCAAGCCGTCAGGCCCCTCGATCATACCTGAGCACATGACGGTGGCTCGCGAGGTCTTCAGCGCCCGCGTTACCGCAGCCACAGCCTCGCCGCCGGCAAGCTCCTGGCGCGCTTCTGCCTCTTGGGCATCGCACGCGGGCGGCCCAGCCGCCCTACCCTCAGCCTCGGTACGCGCCAACCCTGCCAGCCCATCGTGTTGCGCGTTCCTGCAAATTCAGGCTATCTGAGGTAGATGAATGGGTGCGCGCAGGGGGCGCAGATGAAGGGCAAGGACCTGGGGGGGGGCGAATGTGAGCCTGAATGAGGCAGACACGCGCTACCACCTCATTGATCCAGTGTTGCGCGACAAGGGCTACATCAGCCGCGACCGTATCACCCTGGAGACAGTGCTCACCCCGCCGCCGGTGGAGCCCACAGGCCCCAGGGGCCGTCGCCGCAGAGGTCCGGGCCGCACGGACTATCTCTTGTGCGTCCAGGTGAGTGATATGCCCAGGGCAATGCCAGTTGCTGTGCTTGAGGCGAAGAAGGAAGCCGACGATCCGCTCAGGGGCATGCAGCAGGCACGGGGCTACGCCGAGACGTTGCGTTTCGACGTCAAGTACGTTTTTTCCACCAATGGTCACAAGTACGGCGAGTACGACCGGTTCACCGAACTGATCGAGGGGCCATTCGCATTCAGGGATTTCCCGTCACACGTGGACCTTACCGCCCGTTATGCCAATGCGAGCGGCATCGACCTGACGCAGCCTGAGGCGACAATGCTCTTCCAGGCAGATAGCCCGGCCTGGTCGCAAACCCGCTACTACCAGGATGCTGCGATCCGCGCCGCGTTCGAAAAGATCATCCTTGACCGCAAAGCTGGCGCATCACCACGTGTCCTGCTCACGCTCGCCACCGGCGCGGGCAAAACCATTATCGCCGCCAACTTGCTGTGGCGCCTCGCCCAGGCCGGCCAGTTGCCTAAACCGGCGCTGTTCCTCTGTGACCGCGACGAACTGCGTGAGCAGGCCTACACGAAGCTCAAGGCGGCGTTCGGCGACAACGCGCGCATCGTCAAAACCGAACGTGGCGGCAATGCAGCCGCCAATGCGCGCATCCACATCGCCACCTACCAGACGCTGGGTATCGACGACACGGGCGACGCCAGCTTCCTCACCGAGCACTACGGTGAAGATGCGTTCTCCGTCATCGTTATCGACGAGTGCCACCGATCCGCCTGGGGCAAATGGTCTGAGGTGCTGCGTCGCAACCCGAATGCCATCCACATCGGCCTCACTGCCACGCCGCGCAAACTTGAGGAGTCCGAGAAGGCCACGGCCGAGGACCACGAAATCACGGCCAACAACCGTGAGTATTTTGGTGAGCCGGTTTACGAATACACGCTGATCCAGGCGCAGGAAGACGGCTATCTGGCGGCCTGCGAGATCGTCAAGCGCAAGGCCAGCATCGACAGCGCCGTTTTCACCAAGGAAGAACTGCTCCAGGTAGGCGTGCGCGACCTCAGGACTGATCGGTTGCTGACCGCCGAGGACCTCACCAAGGATCAGTACACCGGCAAGGACTTCGACGACGAAATCTTTATCGAGCTGCGCACGCCCAAGATGTGCGAAGACCTGTTCAACCTTCTCCGCGAGAACGGCGGTCCGGAACAGAAGGTCATCATTTTCTGTAACCGCGAGATCCATGCCGACCGCGTGGCCCAGCATATGAACAACCTGTATGTGCGTTGGTGCAGGGATCAGGGCCGCACACCGAAGGACCTCTACGCCTTCAAGTGCATGGGCGGAGCCAACAATGGGGCTGACCTCATCGAACCAATGCGTGGCTCCAGCGAGCGCGCCTTCATTGCCTGCACAGTGGATTTGCTTGAGGCCGGCGTAGACATCGAGCGGCTCAATGCCGTGGTGTTCTTCCGTTACCTGCAATCGCCCATCAAGTTCTACCAGATGGTCGGACGCGGCACCCGCATCCACGAGGAATCAGGTAAGTACAAGTTCTGGCTTTACGACTACACCGACGTCACAAGCCTCTTTGGCACCGAATTCATTACCAAGCCGCCGCGCTCGGGCGGAGGTGGACGCAAAGACGATGAAGGCGACGAGGGAGGCGGTGGCGGCGAGGGGGGCGATGGCCCAGCCGTAGGCGAGGTCGGCGGCAAGCCCGTCGTCATCACGGCGCAAGGCCGTTTCATCGTCGTCAGCCGCGACGGCAGGGATACACCTGTGCCAGTGGAGGAGTACCGCCGCGAGGTGCTCGGCCGCGTGCTGAACGAGGCGCACACGTTGGAGGAGTTCCGCGCGCTGTGGATCGAGCCGCATAAGCGCCGCCAGTTCATCGAGCACTTGCTGGGAGAGCGGCTTGACCCCGACCTGATTCGCGATGAAGACCGGATGAACGACTTCGATCTCTACGACTACTTCAGCCACCACGGGTACCACGCCCGCGCCTTGAGACGACCTGAGCGCGGCGATCTGTTCCTCACCCACAACCAGCCCTGGTTCGCCGCCATGCCGGAAAACGCTGCCATCGTGCTCAAGGGTTTGGGCCATCAGTTCGCCCAAGGAGGCACCGACGCGCTGGAAACCCCGGCGCTGTGGGAGGTGCCGGCCATCAGAGTCGCCGGCGGTCTGGATGCACTCCGTCCTTTGGGTGCGCCCGTGCAAGTCATGCGCGAGGCCAAGGGGAGGTTGTTTGGGGTATGACGGGCCAAAGCACCCTCGGCGAAATCCTCTTAGACATCCAAGCTGGCAAGAGCTTTCAGACCGCCGAAACCCCCGCGCGGCCTGATGAGTTGGGTGTGCTCAAGGTCAGTGCTGTGACTTGGGCGGAGTTCCGCCACGATGAGGCCAAGGCACTTAGGGGGGCTTACCAGCCCGATGATAGCCATAGGGTCCGAGCGGGTGACCTGCTGATCTCCCGTGCCAACACAAAGGAATTCGTTGGTGCCGTAGTGTTGGTAGACCGGGACTACCCGCTCCGTCTTTTGTCCGACAAGACCTTGCGTCTTGTAATCAACGAGAACCTTGCCAACAAGGAATACCTGCTGTTCGCCCTGCGTGCGCCGAAGGCGCGCAAGCATATCGAGCACTTCGCGACGGGAACAAGTGACTCTATGCGAAACATCTCGCAAGGGGTCATCACGTCGATTCCAATTGATCTCCCGCCGCTTGATGAGCAATGCCGCATTGCCGCCCGCCTGAAAATCCAACTGGAGCAGGTGGGAACGGCGTGGCAAGCGGCTAAGGAGCAAAATCGGGAGGCTGAGGCGCTGCGCGCCTCTATCTACCGCGAAGCTTTCCGCAAGGCCGTGCCGGTCGCAGTGCCGCCAAATCTCGGCGAATCGCCCTCCCAATGGCACTGGCACAAGCTCTCTGATGTCGCTCGGCTAGAAAGCGGTCATACGCCAAGCCGCTTGCGGCCCGACTGGTGGGGTGGCGACGTCTCGTGGATATCGCTAACCGAGATCCGCGCTCTCGACGGGCAATGGGTCGAGGGTACGCAACTGCGTACCAACGAGGCAGGCATCGCCAATTCGGCGGCGCGTGTCTTGCCGCGAGGCACTGTGTGCTACTCGCGCACAGCCTCGGTAGGTTTCGTCGCCATTATGGGCCGCCCTATGGCAACGAGTCAGGATTTCGCAAACTGGGTATGCGGCAATGCCCTGGACCCGGAGTTTCTGATGCATGCACTGATCCGTTCGCGCGCTGAATTGCGCGAACTAGCGACCGGCGCCACGCATAAAACGATCTACATGCCTACGCTTGAGAGCTTCCATGTGTGTGCGCCGGAGCCGAATGAACAACGGCTCATCGTGAAGGCGCTGAAGAAACAACTCGTTGAAGCGGACACGATCCGTTCCACGCTAATCCAGCAAGAGGCCACGGTTTCAGCTTTACCGCAGCGCATCCTCGCCCAAGCTTTCGAGATCTGAAAATATGGCCCGACCCGAGAAAACCAACAAAGCACCCAAGGCTATCGCCTCCACGCAGTCGCTTTCAGCTTTCGTCAAAAGCATTTGCGACATCATGCGGCGCTCAAACTGCGCCAGCGCCCTGCAGTACGTGCCGGAGCTGACGTGGATTCTGTTCCTGCGCATCCTCGACGCGCAGGAGGCGCGAGATCAGGAGAAGGCGGAGGTGGTGGGCGCGAGCTTCACACCCGCCTTGCGCGCGCCCTATCGATGGCAGGACTGGGCGGCGCCCTGGTCCGACAAGCCCGAGCACCCCAAGACGCCCGAAGGCAAGCCATTCGGTTGGAAGCGGCAGGAGTTGTTCGCAGCGGGCGACGGCAAGCTGTTCGAGTTCATCAACAAGGCGTTGCTTCCGCATCTGCACAGCTTGGACATCGACATGCGCACCGGGCTGCCCAACCCGGCGGCGGCGCCGAAGCAGCGTGTCATCGGTCGCATCATGACGGCTGTAGAGAAGGTTCGGGTGGATTCCGAGACGAACCTCCGCGACATCTTAGACCGGGTCCACGAGATCAGCATCGATCATATCGACGACACCCATTTCTTTACGCTGTCTCAGGTCTACGAGGACCTGCTGCTCAAGATGGGCGAGAAGAACTCCGACGGCGGCCAGTTCTTCACGCCGCGCGAAGTGATCCGGGCGATGGTGCACACGGTACCTCCCAAACTCGGCCAAACCGTGTACGACCCCTGCTGCGGTACGGGAGGCTTCCTGGCTGTGGCCTACGAGCACATTGCGCGGAAGCTGGGCGAGAGCGCCACCAGCACGGATTTGGATACCCTCAAACACGAAACCTTCTTCGGCCGCGAGAAGGAGAACCTGGTGTACCCCATCGCGCTTGCCAACCTGGTGCTGCACGGCATCGACCAACCCAACCTGTGGCACGGCAACTCGCTGACGCGCCGCGCCACGTATGGCGCGCTGTTCGAACAGGCGCCCAAGCAGTTCGACGTGATCCTGGCCAACCCGCCCTTCGGCGGCAAGGAGGGCAAGGACGCGCAGAAGAACTTCGCCTTCGAGACCAGCTCCACGCAGGTGCTGTTCTTGCAGGACATCCTCGCCGAGCTGGCAGAAGGTGGCACCTGTGCCATCGTGCTGGATGAGGGCCTGTTGTTTCGCACGAACGAGAGCGCCTTTGTCGAGACGAAGCGCAAGCTGCTGGACGAATGCGACCTGTGGGCCATCGTGAGCCTGCCGGGCGGGGTGTTTTCCACTGCCGGTGCCGGCGTCAAGACCAACCTGCTGTTCTTCACCAAGGGCAAGAAGACAGAGCGCATTTGGTACTACGACCTGTCACACGTGAAGGTGGGCAAGAAGACGCCGCTCACACTCGCGCACTTCGGTTTCGGCAAGGCCGGCAACGTGCTGCCCGACGCGCAACTACCCGCTACGCTTTCAGCGGAGTGGTCAGCCGATGAGACCAACGCTGGTAATCACTTCCCGAGCTACGCGACGCTGCTGCCCCATCGTGGCAGCCCGCAGGGCGACAGCCGCTATTCGTGGACGATGGACTTCGCCGCTCGCCGTGCCGAGGCGCGGGCGAAGATGCAACCCTTGTTGGAGCAGTCCACCGCGATCCGCACCGAGGTGGTGGACCTGAAAGAAAAGCTTAAACGGCTGAAAAGGAATGGAGAGCCAGAATCCGAGATTACTGCTGTCGAGGCGCGCATCCGTGAACAGGACAAGGCTGCTCGCGACTTGGAAGCGGAAGCCGCCGGCATCGACGCGCAGGTGTTCGATCTCAAAGCGGTCAACCCGAACGCGGTCGCCAAGTTGGATGACCGCACGCCGGTGCAGATAATCCGGAATATTGAGGCCCAGGGCCGCATCGTGGCGCAGGCGCTAACGCGCCTCAGCGCATTAATGGCCGCCGAAGAACTCATCGAAGACGGATCCTCAAACAGGGAGCCGGCGGTTGCCGTCGGCGCAAGGACGAGGTCTTGGAGCTGATATCTACCGTCAGCCGAATTGATCTGGTCGGCAACAGATTTTCCAATGTGGCGTTTGGGTGCTTGGTGCGGCGGTAGCCGAGAGAGCGGCCAACACTTTCGCCACATCCGTGAGGTCAATCAACCACGAGAGGCGGCCGTGTCGTCAGCTTACGCTGCATGCCGTGCGCTGGAGTCTAAGCATGGCAGCAGCGAAGCGCAACATCCGGCCTGCAGCTGCAATATAGACTTTCTGCTACTCAATCTCTGCATGTAACTGAGCCGATCTTGCGTTATGTCAGCAGAATCGGTGCCAGAATGGGGAACTCAGGATTGGCTCCGCTGAGGGGGCAATCCATGACGGCAGCGCAGCCTAAATCCGTCTTAGACATGATCCTCGAATGGTCGTTGGATCGTCCTCTCTGGCAGCGGGATGCGCTGCGCCGGATCGTTGCCAACGGCAAGCTGCTGCCGGAGGATCTGGCTGAGTTGGTACAACTATGCCTCAAGGGCCGAGGCGCGAGAGACATCGAGCTAAGCGCGACGCCTCTAGCCGCCGAACATGTGCCGGCTGTCGCTGCGGCGGAAGCTGCAATCTCCCTGACCTCCATTGCCGATGTGGCAGGGGTCAATCGGCTTGCCAGCGGCCAAACATTGTCATTTGAGCCCACCGGTATCACTGTGATTTATGGCGACAACGGCGTCGGCAAATCAGGCTATGCGCGTATCCTAAAGCGCGCCTGTCGAGCCCGCTTCGTTGGCGATCTGCTGCCCAACGCCTTCGATCCATCTGCCACTCAGACTGCGAGCGCGACAATCGCCTATGCTGCCGGGAACGTGGCCGCACCTGCGATCCCTTGGGTTAACGATGGCAAGCCGCACCCGATTCTGTCGGCCGTTTGGGTCTTTGACCGCGACAGCGGCGCGGTACATGTACGAAGCGAAAACGAAGTGGCTTTCCGCCCTTTCGGGCTCGACATTCCCGATGAGCTGGCAGGCGTCTGCCAAGCGGTCAAGGAGGCGTTGGCGGCCGAGCAGGGTAAGCTGGAAGCCGCCCGGGATGCCGTGTTCATCAAGCCGATCTTCAGCACCACTTCGCCAGTCGGGAACATTCTATCCAGTTTGACGCCGGCAACGGATTTAGCGGCCCTTGAGGCATTGGCGCCCATCTCCGAGGCAGAGGAAGGCCGGCTCGTTCGCCTGAATGAGGATTTGGCGCGCGATCCGCTGAAAGCTGCCGGCGAGGAGCGCGCTCTGGCCTTATCCCTACATCGCTTTGCCGATGATCTAGCGAACGCCCTTGCGGGCGCGACAGACGAGGTGCTCTCGAACCTTCTTGCCCTGGCTGAGGACGCACGCCAGAAGCGCGGCGCCGCAACGTTTGCTGCGGAAGCGGCCTTCGGGAGCGCGCCAATCAAAGGTGTTGGTGGAGCAGCGTGGCGCACCCTTTGGGAAGCGGCACGGCGGTATTCGGAGCAGGTCGCGTATCCTGAGGGCCCGTTTCCCCCTGCAGCGGGCGACGCAATATGCGTGCTCTGTCACCAGACACTGCCCGAGGAGGCCGCAACGCGCATGAGCAGCTTCGAGCGCTTCGTGAAGGCAGATACAGAGAAGCTCGCCCAAGAAGCAGAGCGCAACTTCGAGAAAGCGCGTCTCGCTTTAGCATCGAAGCCTGTTCGCATCGCCGCTTTTCCACTACGACGCCAGCTTGCGATCCGTGCTCCATCAGTTGCTGCGGCCGTCTTACGTAGTCTTGCGGCGGCCCGCTTGCGCCGCTTCATCTGTTTGTCGTCATTGAATCAGCCGGGGACGGTGCAGATGCCGAATCTGCCGGCCGATCCAGTCCCCCTGACGCGACAGCTTGCAGAGGATACAGCTCGCTACGCAGAGGAGTTGGCTGCGGCGGCCGATCTGGCCGGCCGCAAGCGCTTAGAAGATGAGCGCGATGCCCTGCGAGATCGCAAGGCGTTGGACGTCCTGCTGCCGAAGGCCAGGGCCGAGGTAACCCGGCTCGCACAGCTAGACCGGATCGCGAAATGCCTAACTGAAACGGGCACCAGGGCTATTACCACCCTCGGCAACAACATTGCCGATTATGTCATCACGCCGCGAGTGCGGGATCGCTTCCAGGAAGAGATTCAGAAACTCGCGGCAAGCCGGGTACGCGTCGATATCGTGCGCTCCGGTGGCAAATATGGGTCGCCACAGTATCAAATTCGCCTTTTCGCAAACGAGACGGCGAAAGTGCATTCCGTCCTCAGCGAAGGCGAGCAAACGTGTGTTGCGCTCGCTGTGTTCCTGACCGAGCTGGCGACCGCCGCCCATGCCTCATGCTTGGTGTTCGACGATCCTGTCTCCTCGCTGGATCACCGTTGGCGCCAAAAGGTTGCAGAGCGCTTGGTCGAGGAGGCTGGCGTACGCCAAATCGTAGTATTTACGCATGATCTGGTGTTTCTGAACGACTTGCAGACGCTGGCACACAAGAGCGGCGTAGCGCTCAAGGAGATATCCCTGACGCAGAGCGGCCTCGGCGCCGGTATCGTCAACAATGGTCTGCCTTGGGCAGGCCAGAAGGTCAAAGAACGGCTCGACAACCTTGAAAAAGAAGCGCGGGCCGCTGCGAGGTATTACGAGGCGCATGACGATGAGGCATACAACGCTGCGGTCGTCACCTTCTACAATCGGCTTCGCAGTACTTGGGAGCGAGCCTTAGAAGACGTCGCATTTTGCAATGTGGTCAACCGTCACCGCGACTACATCAACGCCCGCGACCTGAAGAAGGTAACGGCGCTCACCGAAGCCGATGCAACGGCCTGGGCAGCAGGCTTTAAGACCTGTTGCGACATTACGGACGCTCACGATCCGTCGCGTGGGCGCAATGCCGCTTCACCACCACCGGCAGATTTGCTTAAGCATATCCGGGACCTGTCCACCTGGGTCACCAATCTCCGGGAACGGCAGAAGCAGCTTCAGTAGACCCACTCCAACGGGACGGCCGACATTACTCACGGCGACGTCCGAGTCAGGCGTTACTCAGCCCGTGGAAAGACGGAGGGTCAGCGGTTTTGCGGTTGCCGCGCTAAATAACATCGCGTGATAAGGTTCGAGTGACTTGAGACGATCAGTGGTGCGCTGCTGATCCGCCGTAGGACCGGTGTTGCGCGCCAGAGCTCTGGCATCGGCCTCGGTGACACGTAAGACCAGATAGCTTGCCACTGCTTCAAACAGCGCACCATCGAAGTCTCGCACCCCTTGCGAGGCAAGCGCCAGCGCCAGCCCATATTTGCGACATTCCTTGGCAAAGCGCGGGATTAACTTGAGCTTGGCGGCGCGATGCGCCTCGTCGAAGATGATCGCATTGGTGAGGCGGTTCTGGACGCCGCGGCGGAACATGTCCTTGTAGATGCTATAGAGCACGAAGGCTGCAAAGGCGCGCTGGACGATATCGTTGGTGCTCAGGTGCACGCGTATCAAAGTCGGTTGCGGGGCGCCGAGGATCCCGGCGTCCTTCTGGTCACCGTCGAAAAAGCCATAGTCCGCGAGTTCCTGGAGCCGCGCGAGCAGGTTCTGATTCGGCTTGGGGCGAGATTTCAGGATGTCGAGAAACGATCGGAACCGCGGCGGCTGTGGCCGCTCGCGGGTCCGATCATTCCAGCCCAAATCGTCATAGCTTTGCTTGATCGCGCCACGCAGTTCCTCGAGTTGGATCTCACCAAGGTCGGGAAAGATCGAGGCGAAGATATCGCGCAGGGTCCCGGCAACATCGATATACGCCATGGGCCCCGGCGCATCGACGCGCAGCGGATTGAATCCCAGACCATCGAAGTCGATCGTCCGCATCGGTCCAATCGCTGCAGCGAGCTTGTCGTCGATATCGTCGTGATAGGAAAAGATCACCGGTGCGATGCCGGCCGCGGTAAGCTGCTTGGCGATGTTAATAAGGGAGGTGGTCTTCCCCATGCCGGGCAGGCCGACCATCATCACATGCGGATTGGTGCGGATCGAGACGGGCCAGCAGACCGGCACACCCGTGAGCGTCTCGCCGAGCCCAATCTCGACTGGGTCGGTCCGAGTTATGTGTAATGCACTTGCTGGCATCTCTGGCAGCGTAGGGGGCACAATTTTCGGGGTCGCTTCGTCGGTCGCCCCCCCGCTGAGTTCGCCTGGCACGTCCTGATCGCTCACTTGCCCAGAGTGTGATTGTGGCGGCGCTGGCGCGTCGTCGGATGTAACTCGGTTTGAGGCGATCTCAGCAGATCCAGGCGCTTGCGAAAATGGCGATTGCGGCGTGGGTCGGGTGGCCGCCTTCTCGCGCGGCGGCGGCTCGCCGCGGTCGGGCGTGTCATGACGCCCATCTGACGGCGCGGAATCGTCGTCGCGGGCAAGCCCAGCTAAATCGGCGGCTGCGGCAGGCTCGCCGAGCGTGAGCGGCAACATCGGGCGTCCGGCCCCCACACCGTCTTCATCAGGCAGGAGCGTTGGTCCAAACAGCCACAACCCAGTGTCGCTGCCTTCTGAAACAATCCGCTCCGCTTGACCGGTGCGATGTTCCGGGCAGAATATATAGCCCACGTCGGAATCGCTGACCGATCCGGGCTGATAGACGTCCTTAAGGACTAGCTGGTCGATCTCGTTGGTCAACCGTGCATAGGCGCGATCTGATAGCCGATGGCGTCTGGCACGATCGACATAGAAGCGTAGCAGCTTGGTGAGCTGCGCGCGGCGGACGACGCGGTCGAGCGGCGCTAGTGTCTCGCTAAAGAACCAATCCATCCAGCGTTGCCTAAGTTCGCTCATCTGCGCGACCATATGCTCCAGCATGTCGGGCTGGCGGGCGGTTCTGAGATGTTGGCGATGTTTGACTTCGACGAACCGGAACTCAAGCGGACCTCGCGTCGGCGCGCTCACATGGATGAAGTCAGCGCGTCGGGCGCTGTCGCCATCGGCCTCGGCCATTAGCACGATGGGTGCGTGATCGGCGATCTCGTCAACCGGAATGAGCATGCCCTGCTCGACGTTGAGCCAGGTGCTCCCTCGGCCACCCGCCGCGACGCAATGCGCATGCATAAGAGCAAGGGCTATCAGCTCGCCGGTCCGCGTGCCGCCATCGGAAAGCCGAATCGCCAAGCGGCCGCTCAGTGCTTTGAGTTGGTTGACCAGGAATCGGCTGTTTCGCTCGCTGCTGCTCAAACCCATACCGCCAAGCGCTTCGTCGACGAGATCACGAACCGAATCGAGATTGGTGGTCGAGGTGACGAGCTGGATCGCGGCGAGGTCGGTGCGCTCGGGCACCGTGTCGATCACGAACCGTTCATAAGTGTCAGGGCTCTCGCGCGGCGCATCGAAGTAATCAAGTGCGGCATTGCGGTCGAGCGTGATCACCCAGTCACTGCGGTCATGCAGCCGATCGAGGCGAATGCGATCCTCAGCAGGCAGCTTTGTCTTCAGCACCGGCCAATCGGTGGCGGCTCCGCCAAGCGCTCGGGCGGTTGCACGTGCTGTCGCACGGTCAATGCGGCGCAGCCGATCGCTTGCGGTGCGATTGTCGGGGCTCGGCTCGCCGGTCAGTTCGGGCGCTGCATAGGTGACCCAGGCCAGCTCCTCGCCGTCCAACGCGTGTCGTTCGAGGGTACGAATGAGCCCCCATGCGTGCAACGGGCGCGAGTCTGACAATGTTGCTGCCGGAATAATGTCGAGCTCAGTGCGAAACAAATCGAAGGCCAGGCTGACGTGCGCGGCGCGCACGGCATTCCAAGCGGCGTCGTTGTCGATGGCCGGTTCTTCCTGCTTGGCCCATCTCAAGCGAGGAACCAGGACCTCACCTGGCCGGGCAGCCGTGTCGGCAAGCCACCGATCGCGCGCATCGAGAACGTGCCCGCCGGCACGCCGTCGACGCCCAACACTTGCCAGAAACTGACCCGCGCTGGTCGAGTTGGCTGCATGGAAGAGATCGAGCGTGAAGCACAGCGAGGAAGCGGCTTCATCGTCTTCATCGACGCCGCGCGCCGCGAGCGTTTGGCCAAGCGCTCGGGCTACGGTCAGCCCATCGCCAGCACGCCAGGCCTGGATGGTGAGAAGATCGGGGCGCTCGCCGCTTGCGCCGCCATAGCAGTCGAGATAATGGCCAAGCTCGCGAGCGATCGCGCCGGCGCTGGCTTCACCGATAGATGGCGCCGATGCAACGTTGTCACTCATGCACGCGGCCAAAAGCGCGGTCGCGGCTTTGGGTTCGAGCTCACCATCGAGCGTCATCGCGACCGTGTGGAACCCCAGCACGTCGGCAAAGACAAATCCGCGTGTACCCGCTGTTCCAGGCAGCGCGAAGGGAAAGAAGGCGGAGTCAACTGGCGAGACCGACTTCTGGACGTGACTCGGCGACAGACCCTGCTCGTATCGTGCATGCGCGATCGCTTGGTCATAATGAGCATGCCACGCGAACCGCACCGGATGGAGCGGCGTAACCAAGAGGCCAATGAGCTGTCCCGATTGGCTACGAACTTCAATGGTGCCGTGCCGCGCAAGCGCGGGGGCGCCGCCATCCAACGCCTTCTCCCACGCGTTGACATAACTGTCCGCCGCGCTCCAGCCGCTGGTGAGCACTCGGCCGAGCAACCCGGCGGGCCCTAGTTCGCCAGCAAGCTTGCGGCAGGCATCTCGGGCGCGCTCTGTGGTCGGGCTAATATCGTCCGGTTCGAGTTCGACGAATTGCAAGGGACCGATCGGCGAGCCATCAGCGCGGACGACCTGGATCCAATGGCCGATCGGTCCGCCTCGAGCCTCCCAATCTCTTTCCACCACGCGCAGCAACCAGGGGCGATAGACGCGCGCCCCGCGGCTCGCGGCTTCACCCTTCCAGTTTATATAGCCCTTCCGGTCCTCGACCGGACGCGTCGCCGCCTCTGGCCCAGCTACCAGTAGGTCAAACTGTTCGCGATCGCCAACGCCGATCGCACCTTCAATGAGCGTGCGTACCTCCTGGCCGGACGCGCTGCTGAGCGATTTAATTGCTTCACCAAATTCGAGCGTGAATGGCTCGCTTTGCACGACAGCGATGTCATCTCGGCCAATTGCGGTCACTTGGACGATCGCGTCGAACTTCTCGTTGCCTTCGAGTTCGTCGAAATCATCAACGCCGATCACGACCTGCTGATAGCGATGGTCGCGATGGCTGACAACACGCTCGGTCAATACGTCCTCGCCGGCAATTACTGAGATACGATAATCGACACTGCCAGCCGCTAGTCCATCTGGGTTCGTAGTCCAACGTACCACACACTGCGCGCGGTCCTTGGTCGCGCATTGCGATCGAGAATGAGCCGCGGCGTAGTCTCTTCGCCTTCTGCGTTGATGAGCCCCGACCATTTGAGCAATTTGCCTTTCGTATCGCGCCAGGACGTGAGCTGGATCAGGCGCAGCGCCTCGCTGGCAAATCCCGGCTTGATAGCGCCAAGCCAGAGATTCGGCTGGTCCTCGATGCGGCGGGCGGATTCTTCGGGACTCAAGCCCGCCACTAAGCGCAGCGCCCTTTCGAGTTCGGGGCCGTGGGTATCAGCTTCATCAAGGACGAGCGCCCGCACGCGCTCGGAGACCACGCGCGTGTCGCTCACATAGAGCAAGCGATCGGCGAGTTCGGCTGACAAGTCGAGCTCGCTGCTCGAGGGATCACCCTCGCATGCGATTGGCCACAGCCCCAGGCGCGCCACGGCCCGGCCGGCGTTCTGCGACGCGCTGACATAGAAATCGAACTTGGCCCAAGGCGTCACTCGGCGTCGTCGACCAAGCCGTTCGGCACGCCGGATCGCCTCATCGAGCACACTCATATGCCCCCAGAAGGGCCTGCGCGCGAGAGTGAGCGCCTCATTGAAGAGCTCGGCTTCACCGATCTCGCGCCCGGCGCTGTAGATGCCATCGAGACCCGCGCCCGCGCGTAACGGATCGATGATTAAGAGCGCGGCATCACCCTTGTCCTCGCGTTGTTCGACCGCCTGATCGGCGGTAATACGGCGTGTGCCAGTGATATCGATCACTGCGTTGATGGTCCAGCCCGGGATATGAAACGCGTCGCTATCAGCCAGCACATCGACCTGGTCAGACGTCAAGCAACGTAGGAATGCAATTGAACCCGGGACTGGAGCGCTCAAGATATTGGTGATCGCCTGCGCGAACAATTTGGCGTGTTCGGGTCCCATCACGCTGCATCCTCCATCGCTCCGTCGCGATCCTGGTGCGCGCGATAGCGTGCTTTGAGCTTCTTCATGCGTTCGGCATCATTGACCCCAGTTAACAAGCCCAAATCGCGCAGTCGTCGTTCAAGCATGCGACGATTGCGTTGCAGAAGGTCGCTCGGCACCGCGAGATTCGGCGGCGCGCGATCGATATAAAAACCATAGTTCTCCCTGAGGATGCGCAAAAAAGCAGGGTACGATAACGACTGCGCTTTACGCCCTTTACCGTTGAGGCGTACGTGGCGGTGGACCAAATATTCGATCACGGGGTTGGTGAGAACAAAGGACAAAGCGTCGCCGCGACGATGCTGTCCTTTCCTTCGGCTTTGATACAAGGCCACCTTGCGCCGCTTAGCGAGCCCGTTCACCTCGTCGATCATCAGCGCTGAGGATAGGAAATTGTTGAGCCGCTCCTTGCCGCCATTGGCGGACCCAGTGAACGCCGCACTCAGGGCCTCGGCGAGCGAGCGCCCGGGATCGTCCTCGCCGCCTTCCTCGCCAAGCAGCGTACGCAGCTCGAGATCCTCGGCTTTGTCCGCTGCTTCGCGCAGCTTGCGCGCGGTCTTGCTGAAGTAGCGCCGCGCGTCACGCGCCTCCTCATGGACGCCGTTGAGAAAGCTCCCTAGAAGGTTCAGCCATTGTGTGGCGTTGGGCGAGGTCGGCGGAAGCGTGCGTCGATCTATGTCGGACTCGTTGCGGACGTAATAGTCGAGTAGGCGTGCATGCATGAGGATAGCGGGCAGCCGGTTGACGGCCTGACGAATCAGAAAACCGCTCTCCTCTGAGCTTGCCCGCAGCGCCGGATCGGACCCGCTCGAACAATCCATGAATAACGGGAAACTGGTCGCCGTGTCCACTTCCGGTATTTCACCGTCCGCTCCCCAGCGGTTCATGATGTCCACCGTCGCGGCGAAGATCACGGTTAGCCCGACCGCCATTGCGGATTCGAGCATAGACAAGAGTGCCGCACGCGGGGTGGCATCGCCGCGCGCATAGCAATCGAGAAACACAAGCAGATCATTTCGGAATGTGTCGGCCGCGCGGACCGCAATCGGTCGCTGATTGGGGATCGGCCCGGGATTCTGTCGCCCGACTGCCTTGCTCGGCGCCTCGCCGCAGCCCTGAGCAAGCCGAACCGTGAGCAACTGATCGAGCGGCAAGGGGACGGCCTCGTCGAGCGTGTCCGACCTAAGATCGCTCTTGAGTGCGCCGATCGTCTGCGTTCCCGGCGCGAGCGCGGCGAGGAGCTCATTGTCCTGGACACGTGCGCCTACCCTGTAGCGCCCGCGCTCGGCAAAGGGTTCGACCATATCGCCCTCACGCTGGTTGCTGATCAACGCGGTCACCATCTCGGGTACGCCGCGCAAGTTTGCAGCGGTAAGCGGAAGGTCGATCCAGGACGCGAAATAATGATTGGCAAAACAGCGCTGGATTTGTTCGTCGTGCGATTCGACGCGGCGCTTGTTCTCAAGGATCGAGGTAAGCAAAAAATCGCCGAGGATCGCGCGCCCGATGTCGCTGTCGAATCCATCAATCGTCGGATCGGCAACGAGACGCGAGACCGTGGATTTGATTGTCGGCGTGCCGCCCGCGCCATAGGTTTCGGCAAAACGTCCCTTGCCGCGGCGATGCCCCCAGCGAAACAGGTAGAGCACCATCGGCAGGATCGCCCCGACCGAAAAATCCTGCGGTGTAAAGGGAAAAACCGGGGGATAGGTACTGGTCCAGATCTGGGCGGTCATGTGATTGCCGAGCACCGACTCGACCACTTGGCGGGTTTCGTTCGGCATCAGGCCGACTCCTGGGTAAGCAAGATCAACTGGCGGTCGTCGCGGGTTGCAACGGACAAGCGATGGATTCGCTCGCCATCCGCCGGATTCCAGGCGTTGAGCGCGCGCTCGTCTTCCTGCGCAAGCCGGCTGGTAAAGACCCCGAGATTGGCGAAAACGTCGTCGGAGAAGGCGTCCAGGATCTGTACGCCGTCGGCGAGATCCATAAGTAGAGCATAAAGCTCGAGCGGAACAACGAGCTCCTCCACCCCGCCGTGTGCGGATTGAAACCGCAAAGTGAGGAAGCGGTGTAGCGTCTCCGAGCCCTCGGTCACTTGGAATCGCTCGGGCTCGAGCGAGAAGCGGGCCAGCGACTTCTCGATCCAAAAGGCCGTTTCGGTCGGCGTGCGCGGGACGACGCGGATCGGCACCCGATCATCCTGGCGATAGGCCGACTCGGGTAAGGCTTCGAGCCGCGACAACCCCTCGCACAAGCGGCGCTTGATCGCCTCCTGTTCGTCGCTCGAAAACAACGGAAAGTGACGAAATTCAGACGCCCGACGTCCTTCTCGCAAGGTCAACGCATGATCGTCGCCACCGACCGCCCGCACTTGATCGGTCGACCAGGCGAAATAGGCGCGTCGGCGCGCATCGCGCAGCGGCAGCGGCCGCCCGACCATGTCCCGAAAGCGCTGCGCACCATGCGCTGGATCGGGCGTGCCACGCCCAACCAGATAACGATCTATGCGTGCATGGGCCTCAAGGGCCGGATCGAGTCGGGCGAGTTCCCGCAACAACTCACCTTGTCGATTGGGGGACTGTGGGTTGAACGCATGATCGGCGGGATCATGGGGTTCAAGCTCGGGATTGTCGTGCAAGTCCTCGCACGCATAGAGCCCGAACAAGATGTAGCTGATTGCAGCCTTGAGCTCGCGTGCGGTGATATGGATCTCGTTCCGCTGGTGCACAGTCTGGAGAGCGTCGACTAGTCGCGACCTGAGGCGATTGCCCCGCGCGCGAACATCTCGATCGTCGCTGGCCCCCATCATGTCCGCCGAGCGCTTCATGGTACAGCGCGCTTGCGCGGCGCAGTTGCGGCATGGTGCCCAGATCTTAGGAGCCTCGGCGCCGCCGATCAGACGTCCGACCAGTTGGTCGACAAAGTCGGTCGAAATCGTACCGCGCTCAAGGTCGAGACCACCGACGAGCGAGCGATTATTGAGCTCAATCAGCCGGATATGGCGCGGCAGCGCACCGCCCTTGTGGGCAAGCGCCGAGGCAAGATCGCGCGTTAATGCCGTCTCGTCATGATCGGCCTCGGCATGGTCGATCCACTCCATCAGCCGTCCGTCGTTGACCGCGACGAGATGAACGCGGTTGTCATTTGCAGGACCATGAAGGAAGGGGGCGAAGAGTTCATCGAGCAGCGCATCGGCGGACTGTCCCTTCCAGCTCGCCGCGCCATCGAGGTTGATGGTGGCAGCACGGCCAGCAAGCCGGCCCTTCCACACGCGTTCACTGGAAGGCGGCGGGTCACCGCCCAGCGTGCGCACGAGTTGCTGCAGAAACGCGGTCTTGCCGTCGCCGGCATTGCCGCACAGGATCACAAGCGAGATTTCGCCCGAGGCGATGGCCCGGGGGAGCGCGATGTCGAGCGCTGTGGGGACGTAGGTGTCGAATGCGAAATCGGTATCCAACCCGCGAGTTTCAGTGTTGCCAAAGCGTGAACCTGGATAGGCACTGAGGATATCCTTGACGCGCGGCACGAAATTAGGCCGCAGCGGTTCGGGCTCGGCGAGCACCTTGAGGATCGCGGGTTCGATCGGCCGATTGGACGGCAGCGCGTCGCGCAAGCGACGCAGCGCCGCCGCTGCATCGCTAAACCTCCCTTCCGGCGAACTCGCGGTCGCCTGATCAAGGATCGGAATCAGCCTCGGAAAAGCCCCGCGCTCCTCGGTTGTCCAGGCTAAGCCGGAGCCTGTGCTGGCCCATGCGGGTGGGCGATTGGTGATCGCGTGAAATAGGCTCGCAGCGAGGCTGTAGATATCGTCGCGCGCATAGACCGGCGCGCCGTCCCGGCGCTCAGGCGACGCATAGAGCAGCGTCCCGGAGCCGCGCGGTTGATGCCCGATCGGCCCAGCCAGATCATAGTCGATGAGCACGACCTTGGTCTCATCCACCAGGATATTCGACGGGCTGACATCGCCATGCACCCAGCCTTGAGCGTGAAGCGCATCGAGTGCGGCGCACAAGTTCTCAAACCAGCCCAACACGAGCTGCTCAGTCGTGTCCTCGCCGGCCACTTCAGCAATGAACTCAAGGTCGCCCAGCCAGGCATTCAGCGGTGCGCCTTGCGCCCAGCGAAGCAGAGTCATGAGGTCGTTGGCTTGCCAAGAGCTGGCACATTCCAGAACGTTGGACAGACCCTCGCGGAGCGAAAGCGGGCGAAGGCGTTGATAAGCAGCCAGCGAGGCTGGGCCGAGCTCGGGGTTGAATACCGCCTTCCCGACAAAGGTGCCGATTGGTTCGTCATCGTCACCGCTCAATTGCTCAAGCTTGAACGTACGGCCGGCGCCGCCTTGGCCGAGAACTGACACAACGCGATATTTGGCGTCTTTCCAAGTGAAGCGATAGCCTTCGTCCCAGCGCGCGGGCGACACTGGCTCTGGCTCGGCGATCGCTGAGACAGAAGCCTTCGGAGCCTTGTCCTGCAACAGCTCGGCGAGATCGCGTGGGCTTGGCCGATTGTGCGGTGTCGCGTCGAGGCCGAGCGCAAGGATCTCTCGGATATCGCGTGCACTATCGCTCGGAAAAAGCTCGGTCAGGATCGCGCAAAGGCTATAGAGGTCTGATGCCGGGGTCGCTGCCGCGAGACCGTTCGACTGGATCTCCGGTGCGGCAAAGCCGCCAAGCTCATCGGACGTCTCATGGCCGCTGACAGTCTGCGCCGGCGTGAGTCGCGCCCAGCGCCATCCGGCAAACAACGGCGAATTGTCGGCTCGCACCCGCACACTTGCGCCATCGAGCGCGCGGTGGAGCAGCGGGCCGTCGTATCCTTCGGCAAATTCAGCGAGAGCTAGGAGCGCGCGGATTGCAAAATCGCGACGGTCAGCGAACGTCCACTGCGCTTGATCCTTGAGCGCTGCGACCGTTGCTGCTGCGCTGTCGCTCACGCTAAAGAAATACATCTCACCAGCATAATTGGGCAGCGGCTGCCAGGAATCGACGAGGCTTGGGAGAAACAGCGATTTCTGAAAGCGACGAATAACGTCGAACTCGCGGCGGGCACGCCGCTCGGTGAGCTCTGCTGCCTCGCCCGCCGGAGCCGCCGACAGATCATAGCAATGCAATAGCACGCGATCACCAGTCCAGGGATCGCGCGCGGTGAAGATCCGCTGAAACCGGTCGTCTTCTGGTGTCAACAATGTGAGCTCGTCGAAGCGGCCAAGCCGTTTGAGGCGTGCCGCGTCAGCTAGATTGTGGCGCGGGGCAAGACCCGTGGCGAGCTTGTCGGCATTGATCCCATCCGCCGAAGCCGGCGTTGCGATGAGCTCCATCACGTCTTTGAGGCTATAGGCCAGTACTCCTAGAGAGTGGCGGGCCTGCTGCCCATTGCGCTTGAGCGGTCCTGCCTCGCGGGTGAGCAGAAACGCAGCCGGCACGTACCCGAGCCGGGCATCGAGCGCGCGCAGCTTGCCCGCTACGCGTTTGGCCTTAGCAAGTATAAGCTGGGCGGCTGGATCAGCGAGATCGCCTCGCCGCAGCGCCGACCCATCCCAATGTTTGACCTCGATCACCACTGCGCCACCCGGACCGATCGCCACCATGTCGATCTCGTCGGCCTGGCCGTGGGGATTGGGAAAGGTAAGGTTGGTTAAGACATAGGCGGTCCCCGTCCCTTCGACGCGACGGAACGCTTGATCGACTGCTTTAAAGGCCCTCAGTTCGCTTGCATTGGCAAACGGGCCGCACTGCACATGAACGACGCGCACCCTACCCCCCGGTCTTTAACATCTTAGCTGCGACAGCCTCGAATGCAACTCTTCGCCCGCTGCGCCAGAAGAACGCGCCCGACGCGATTCGTCGATCAGAGCGCTCTGCCGATGCGGTCTCGGCGCGAAACTGGGTTACTTTCGGGCGCCGACGACGATTACTGTCACGTTGTCCTTTCCGCCGGCATCAAGGGCAGCAGCCACAAGCCGTTCTGCGGGACTGTCAGGTTGTCGCAGGAGAATTCCCGCAATCTCATCTTGATCAACCATGTCGCTGAGACCATCGGAGCAGAGCAGTACGCCGACGTGGTCCTCGAGCTTAAAACGCCGGATGTGGGGACGCAAAGCCTGCGGTGTCGTCGTGCCGCCGAGCGATTGGGTGAGCGCGTGGCTGCGCCCGCCTCTTCGAACCCGATCCACATTCAGCGTATCGTCGCGGCTCAACTGAAGCATCTGGCCCCGGCGGAGTTCGTACGCGCGACTGTCTCCCACGTTGAAGACGAGCGCCGAGTTCTCGAAGTAGATGACTCCTACGATGGTCGTACCCATACCGGGTCTGCCCTCGCCGGAATACATCCTCTCGAACAGCCTTCGGTTGGCATCGGCGATTATGGACGTGACATCCGCTTCGTCGCGCGCGCGATCGATCGATCCCGCGATCGTTTCGACGACTGTTCGACTGGCGATCTTGCCGCCTTCGTGTCCGCCCATGCCGTCGGCGATCACGGCCCAGCCGTGATCGCCCGCGAGCGTTCCGGACCAGCTTTCGATCGGTTCGCGACCGATCCGGTCGCCGACGAGATAGAGATCTTCGTTCGCGCTTCTTACGCGGCCGACGTGAGTGGCGGTCCACACCGGTCGGTTAGTTGCCATGTCGTCCGACCGGGTTGCTGCTGCCGAGCACGATGCTCCTGATTTCTTCGACGAACGCCGGCTTGCGAGTCACGAGTCCTTGGACGCGCATGAAACCCGTCCGGCGCGAGACTTCGCCCAGGAACGGGCGCGTCGAGATGACCGCCAGCTCGTCGTCCTGGACCAGGAAGAAGAAGTCTTGCGTCCGGCCCTTCCGGATTGTCAACCCGCCTTTGGCGGCGCGACGGGCGAATTCCGATAGGGGATCGTATCGACCACCGGTGCGCGGTTCGGTCTGGGGAGTGAGATAGGACTCGATCTCGATCTGGACACCCCCTCCTATCAACAGATCGATTTCGCGCAGTCTGGCCGCGTTGAGGATGGACGGCTGCAGTCCGGCGCTCGTGACGATCAACGATCTGCGGGCCGCCTTCAAGGCCGCATCGAGAAGTTCGGTCTGTTCGTAGCATGCGAGTGGACGGACCTCGAACGTATCCATCCCCTGCCTTGCGATCTCCAGCCGTTCTTCCGCCGCCACCAGGGCTGCGGCCACGGGGTTCAGGCCGCGCGGAGGCAAGCCGGCCGCGGCTCTTCTGACCGAGTCCACCTCCACCAGACTATCGAGCTCCAGTTTACGCGCCGCCATCATTGCCTCGCGATCGGGCATGCTCCTGTACATGGGACGCCCGACCATCTTTTCGAGCTTTTTGCTCAGATCGGTATCCGCGATCGCCCGCACAAAACCCATCTTTTTGGGGCCGCCGTGCTGCGCGAAGGCGAGTTCATACGCGTCGGAAAGCTTATCGTCTATCACGAACGCCACCTGGACCTCGTCCGACTTGTCGGCGGCGTAGACGAGCGCGACCCCCTCCCGAAAAAGGTTGTTGCGCCTGACCACGCGCTTCAGAGAAAGCACGGTGCGACGGAAGTCCTCGCTCCGCTGTCGGCGAATGACCTTCGAGATGTCCGGGATGGCCAATTCGTCGACCCCGGGCGCTTCCGCCGGATAGGGCCGGATTTGAACGGCCCCGGTCCCCTGGAGCAGGGCCGGGCGCACGACGCTCTCACCCGTCAAACGTAGGGGAATTCGGCGGATACCGTCATAGTCGACGACGATCATCTCCTCCTGGGGAACCTCCAAACGGTCGGACGAAAGGCGCAATTCGCCGGCCTCGGTGAGATGAAATGTGTCGGGACCGTCGCTGTCCGCCTCCCTCGTGACGTAGCCGTCCGAAATGAGCACGTTCATGGCTCCGATGACGACATCGAGCTTCAGTCCGAGCATGTTGGCGACGTCCGCCTCGTGCGTTTCCCCGAGCGCCAGGCAGCGCATAGCGAATTCTTGGATGGTCGGCATGAACCGAGGCGCCATCGTGATGGCCTCGAGCGTCAGGCGGAAGATCGGCAATCCGACCTCGCCGTAGTCGACGAGATGGAAGCCCTCGCGGAACTGGTATTTCCTCGCTGCAAGCTCGGGCGTCACTGAAGATCCTCCGCCGTGCAGGTGCTCTCGTTGTTGTCGATATAGTCGATCACCGACCTGAACGGATTCTTACCGCCGACGTTTCGGCAGAAGAAGTTGTCTCCCACGATAACCAGACCGCTCTTGCCCCTGGACAAGGCGACGTTCAGCCGAGGACGTTCGCGCAGGAAACCGAGGTCCTTCTCATCGTTCGACCGGACGACCGAGTAGATGCAGACATCGGCTTGCCGCCCCTGGAACGCATCGACGCTGGAGCAGGCCACGTCGAGCGACGGCCATTCGGCAATCCCGCGCTGGATCATTTCGCCGAGAAGCTTCACCTGTGCCGTGTACCCGGACAATACCGCGACCGAAATGCGCTCCTTCTGAGCCTTGGCGACGAACTCGAGGCGCAGCAGTATCTTGCGGATCTGCGCAACCTCGGTGGGGTTCTTGAAGGTCAATCCTTCGGGCTCCTCGAACCGTGTGGGCAGATCCTGGGTCGAATACCAGGTCACCGGCTTGGGGAAGGCCATGGACAACTTCAGCCCATGCGACTTTACCGGGCTCTTCAGCTTGCCTTTGTAGAAACAGGTGCTGACTAGATCGCCTATCGGCTCGATCATCCTGTACTGGCTCTTCAGCCCCGCGCGGCATCCCGCGGGAAGGCCCGCCTGCTCGTCCAGCAACCTATCGAGGAGGGTCGCCTTGACCTCATCGGCCTCGAACTCGTCTAAGAGGTCGTCACCCAACTGCTCAAAAAATGGAGGAAGCTGCTCCGGATCTCCGACGATGATGGACCGCTTGCTGCGAGACAATGGGATCAGAATTTCGGTCGCGGTCGCCTTGGACGCCTCATCGACGATGCAAAGATCGTAGGCGACCTCCTCCATGCCCCGAACGCCGGCGATGCCGACGCACGTCCCCGCGATGATCTGGGCCGACGACAGCATCGCGGCGTTGAAATCCGGGGATCGGCCGACCCGCAACAGCCAGTCCTCGAGCAGCTTCAGGCGATCCCGGCAAGCCGTGATCATGGGCGTGTCAGCTAGGAAATGGGCGGCCCATTCTCCGAGTTCGTCCAGGTCTTTCGATTGCGCGAGGCCCGCGGCGTATTCGCCCATCTTCTGCAATTCGGCGCGTAGGTCTTTTTCCTCGGCTATCGCCCGCTTGAGCGCCTGCTTGCTGACGCCGATCTCGCTGTCGATCTGCGTCGTCTCCTCCTCGACCTCGTCCTGATCGGCGGGGCCACCCGCGGAATCGATTCCTGTCTTCTCGACGCTGACCCGGTCGGCTTCCTGCCTGGCGATGCTGTCGCGAAGGCCCTTTTGGATCGCGAGCACCTGCAGGAGACGCTCGACCTTCATGCCGACCGCCACCGCTTCGCGATCGACATTCTTCTCCGACGCCCACCTCTGCATGTCCGCCTCGGCCGCCTTGCGCACGTCCTTGATCCAGGCTTCGACCCGCCGCTCGAGCAGGAGCTTGTGGCCGAGATCGGAGATGCGCGCTTCGTCGCTCCGGCCGATGCGGATCATCTCGAGCGGGAGCTCCATCTCGGTGATCCGCTCAAGGACGTTGTCCAGAGCAATGTGAGTCTGCGAAGACAGCAGGATTCTATGCCGGGGATGGCGCTTCAGCCACTGGACGACGATTTCCGCGATCAGCTTGGTCTTGCCCGTGCCCGGAGGCCCCTCGATCGCGAGGATGTCCTGCACGCCCAAGGCCTTGGCGAGAATCTCTTTCTTCTCCTCGTCGAAATCCGCGCTTGTCGGAACGACGTCGTGCACCTCCACCACCGGCTCCGCTGTATGCGGATCTATGATGATACCCTTGAGCTGTTCGCACTCGGCCCGGTCGTAGAGCACGGTATCGAGAGCCGCGGTCTGACGGTCAAGGGCCCGTTGGGCGGCGAGCGTGTTGATCGCGAGCTCTCCGCGCCTCGGCAGCCGGCTCGCATCGCCGAACGTCACGTTCAGCATGATCCTGTTGAACGCGACGCCGGCGACGATGCCAGTCACCCGTCCGCCGACCGGAAGCACGATCACACGTTCCTGTCCGACGAGGTCTTCGCTTTGCGCGAGTTCGGTGGTCAGCGCTACTCGATCCTCCACGACGCTCCGATCGACATATTTGATGGCACTCGTACGCTTCGCCTCGAGGTCGGCTCGATCGCGCAAGTAGCCGCGCCAAACGCGGAAGATCCGCTGGCCGGACCTGGCCTTGCGTTCCTCGGCCAACTGCCGTTGAAGCTCGGCCGCCTCGGCGAGCAGCAGCCCGAGCTGCTGCCCAGCCGTTTCCGGATCGCGCGGCCGGTCGAAGGTGAACGACATCGGCCGGGTCAGGCAGCGATCCCTGAGGCTCGTGGCGAGGGAGGCGTCGACTTCGAGAACGTGCACCAGCTCGAGCACCTCGTTGTGGCGCCCGCTGAAACGGCATCTGAATCGCCACGTCGCGCCGACCAGATCAACATCGGCCTTCTCGACACCGGCTGGCACGTCGGCTGGCATGAGCCCCGCGACCTCATCGAGTTCGTCCCGCACGAAACGCTCGGCGTCCTTCCGGTCCTGAAGCTCCATGCGCGAGCAAATCCTCGTCAGAACGGCGCTCGACAGGGACAGATGACAGACCGATACGGCGGCCGATGCGCGTCTGGTCTCCTCCTCCGCCCTTTCGATCTCGCTGAGAAGTGCCGACGCCAGCGCAGGCCGCTTCGAAGCGTCCTTGTCCAGGCATCGCTCGAGAATGACGCGGATGTTGCTGGGCAGGACGGCCTCCTGCAGGGCGACCCGTGGGTCTTCCTCGCTGTCGAAGATCCGGCCCGTCAAGCACGAAAGCGCGACCGCTGCGAAGGCGTAGCAATCGCGACTCAAGATGCTCCCGACGGCGTCCGGCTCCGCCGGCGTGTAACCTTTGGTGTAGTCGAACCTGAAGGTGAGCCCTTTCACCGGCGCCCAACTGCCGGCGTTGTCCAGAAGCTTCGCTATCCCGTAATCGGCGAGCTTCGGCACACCCTCCGACGACACCAGGATGTTCTTCGGCTTGATGTCGCGGTGGGCGATCTGCTTTTTCTGCCCGTAAACGACGGCGTCCAGGATCTGTCCGCCGAAGCGCCGCCAAAAATCGTCCCAGGAGCAGGGCCCGTTCCGTTGGATGACGGTCTCCAGATTGTCCTGCAGCCACTCGAGAACGATATACCAGTTCCCGTCGCCGTCCCGGTCGACGTCGATCATCTCCACGATGTTGGGATGACGAAGACCCCGCAGCATCTGGACCTCGCGCTGGAAGCCCTCGCGCGCCCTTTCGTCGGCGGGCCCAAATCGCATCCGTTTGATCGCGACGGGCCTAGTTCCCTGCGTATCGAACGCCTGCGTTACGATTGCCTGTGCGCCGGAGCGGCTGGAATTGCCTAAGGCGTATCGGTTGCCGAGGATTTCAGGAGAACGGTCGGGTGTCGTGACCATGGCAATAATGATCGCTCCAGCGGCGACTACGTCGCCGCGCGTCAGGTTGCGCGATGAACGCAATCCTTAGCGCATAAGTTGCGATTCTAAAGGGGACTAAAGTCGATAAGATTCCGCACGTTCTCCGGTTCGCGCGCCTTTTTCCACGCAGCCACTATTTTCAAGGATTCGAGCGCTTCCACGACGCGCCAAATGCGGTTCGCTGAGATGGGCTCAGGTGAGGTTCCAAAACTCAATTGAGCACGAGGCTGTCAGGGCACGATCGACTCAGCTTTGGTTCTGTAGCCCCTCCAACGCCCGTCGCGGATTTATTTTTGGCGCGAAAGGATTCGAATATTTCTAGTTGCTCTGTGCCAATCCAACGCAAGGCGAGGCCGAGGGAGACCGTTGGTAGCGCAATCCGCGGCGCACTGGAGGCGGGCCTCCGAACCGGAAAACTGGTCAAGGAAATTGGACGCAGGAAAAATCGGCAAGGATTCGACTGGGTGGAGGACGCGAAATGCGTGTACCCTGGGTGCTCCACAAGGGTGCTACACAGGCTATTATCGGATCTGCGAAAATAACCTGCTTTTGCGGAGATTCCCGAGGTCTTCGGTTAGCTGGCGGAGAGGGAGGGATTCGAACCCCCGATAGGCTTGCACCTATGCCGCATTTCGAGTGCGGTGCATTCAACCACTCTGCCACCTCTCCTGAAGGCGCCATATAGGAGCTGCGGCCCCTGTGGTTGGGGGCGTTAATAGGCGAGGATGGCGGGCCAGACAAGGCGCCAAAGGGGAAAATCCGCTGCCTCTTTCAGCCCCCTTCCTGAAGCTCTGCTCCCATGAATCGGAACGGAGCCTGGATTCTTGTCTTGACGCGTTTTCTTGGCGCGAAGCGGCGTCCATCTCGCTCGAAAACGCTTCCCGCCAAGCCCGAAGGAACCGCCATGGAGCATCTGACGATCTCGGCCAATGTCGCCGATTTCCACCTGGTCCGCGCTGGAAAGGGCAAACCGCTGCTGTTGCTGCATGGCTGGCCGGAATTCTGGCTGACCTGGGAGCCGGTCATGGCGCTTCTTTCGGACCGCTTCATGCTGATCGCGCCGGACCTTCGCGGCTTCGGCGACAGCGACAAGCCCGATGGCCCTTACGGGCCGAAGGGCCACGCGGCGGACATGCTGGCGCTGATGGACGGGCTCGGCATCGACCGATTCGGCGTGGTCGGCCATGACGTCGGGGGGGCCGTGATGCAGCCGCTGGCCCGGCGGGCGCCAGAGCGGCTCGCTGGGCTGTTCTTCTTCGATTTCGTCTATCCCGGCATCGGAGCACGGATGGCGGCCCCCGACCGGCTCAACCACATCTGGTACCAGTCCTTCCACCAGATGGAGATGGCGCCTGCGCTGATCGGTGCGAGCCGCGAGAGCTGCCGGCTCTATATCGGCCATTTCCTGAAAGGCTGGGCGCACCGGAAAGGCGCCTTCGAGGACGTCCTCGACGCTTTCGTCGATAATTTTTTGAAAGACGGCAATCTCGCCGGCGGCTTTGCGCATTATCGCGCCTCCCATGCCGGGCGGGTCGCGATGATGAAAGGCGAGGCGCCACCGCTTCCGCCGATCATTGTGCCGACCTGCGTGCGCTGGGCCGAGCACGATCCGCTGTTTCCCTATGCGTGGACGGATCGGCTGGGCGAGACGTTCAGCACGCTCGATCTTGCGATGTTTCCCGGCGTCGGCCACTTCCCGCATCGGGAAGATCCGGATCGCGCGGCAGCGGAGATCGCGGCGTTCTTTCAGCGCGTCGGGTGGAGTTGAGGCGCGACGAGGCGCGAACTCGTGCATCGATGGAGGTGCGCTCCCTCTCTCGCTTGCGGGAGAGGGTGTTTCCGCAATGGGGTTGTCCGATGGCCGAGGACGTCCCTGCGCGGCGAGAGCCTTCACCCGCCGCGCGCGGGACGATGCTTCGCATCGCCCGGGGCGCGTCGGCCTCTCCCGCAAGCGGGAGAGGCGAAGCAAGCATCAGGGAAAAACGGGGTGGGACCGCCAGACGCGGTAAACACTGGCGGTCCCGTGCCGCTCATTGAAATACTGGCCGTGAAGGGCGGCTTCGCCGGCCAAGTGGAAGCGACGATTCGACCCTAGCGTGTGGCTGGCGGGCCGCAACGCAATCCAGTCCTTAACCTAACCAGTCAAGGTTACTCTGGAGCCCGGACGGGCTTCAGATCCTCGTCTGACGCGTTTTCTTGACGCGAACCGGTCTCCACTTCGCTCGAAAACGCTAGCTAGTCCGCCTTACCCTTTTTCTTCCCGTTCTCCGTGGAATCACGGACTTTTCCGTTGCCGTTCTCCTTGCGGCGGTTAGTGAAGCGCGCATTGCCGAGCCCGGTGCCGATGGTGAGCACGCCCCAGCGCTCGACATGCTGCATGAACGGCACTTCCGACAGCCCCTGAACCACGCCGTCATTGTGCATCAGGATCGCAGTGTCGTGCTCCCCGATCTGCGGGATGGCTTCGATGAGGCTCGCCGGCAGGTTGAACTTGCTGCTCTCCCAATTGCCCGGCAGGTTCTGTGCGCCCTTCTCGATCGAGCCATCCGCGTTGATCACGCCGGGACAGGCGATGCCGATGAAGGGCGCGAGCTTGAAGCCTTCAGCCTCCGCATCCTCGATCAGGCCTTCGAGCATCTTGACCAGTCGCTTCACCGCAGTCTCGCGGCTCGGCTCGTCATCGGCGTGGCGCCACAGATCGGATTTGAAGACCTCGGCCTTGGACAGGTCGGGCGCCTTCTTGCAACGTGTCTCGACGATGCCGCAGCGGATGTTGGTTCCGCCGATGTCGACGGCGAGAATGCTGTCATAGGCCTCGAAAATCCAGGACGGCGCGAGGTGCAGGGCTCCGATCAGGCCGGCATCGTCCGGATCGAAGCGGATCGGCACCAGATCGACCTTGAAGCCTTCCGATTTCAGGATGATCTCGGCCCGGGCAATGGCAATTTCGCCGAGCCGGCTGGCGCGAAAGCCGCCGCCGACAACGATGCACTCGGTCTTGGCCCAGGCCTTGGTCTTGAGGAATCGCCGCGTGACGTAAGCAAGCTCCTGCGCGAAGTCCTCGATCGCGCTGTGCACGACGGCTGTGGCCTCGGTGTCGTCGCCGACCAGAACGGCATCGAGGGTCTTCTTGCTGATCTTGTCGGACGGCTCGTCACCGAACGGATCCTCGCCGCTCTTGCGCAGCGGCTTGCGCCATTCTTCGAGGATCTCGCGAAACGCACCCTTGCTGGCGCGATCACCAAGAAAGCCCTCGTCGTCCTTGATCTCGATGTTGAAGCTGTCGACATCCACCGACGGCAGACGGCTCGCCCCGTGCTGCGCGATACCCGTTCTCTTGACCAGCTCGTCTGCAGCCATGATAGCCCTTGCCCGCGTGTCCAATTTGCGAGGACACAACGGGGAGGGAACCCGTTGGTTGCAGAGCGGGCCGGAGATTCGTCCGAGAGTCGGAAATGGCCCAAATCCTTCAAATCCGGGACCTTTTTGGCGGTTTTCCTTGACTCTCCGCTGCCGGCGGCTATAAGTCCCACAGCCGGCGCGGGGCGTTTCTCGCGCCGCTTGTTTTTGCCTGGGTTTTCAAAGGGATAACTCCCGCCCGCGCAGACTCGCACAAACCCGTAGCGACTGACAAAAAGCCGGCCCGGACGATACCCGTCGCGAGGCCGGGATTGAACACGAAGGAAAAAAACGATGTTCGCAGTCATCAAAACCGGCGGCAAGCAATACCGCGTCGTGCCGGATGATGTCTTGGAAGTAGGCAAGATCGAAGGCGAAGTCGGCTCGATCGTGCAGTTGAATAAAGTTCTGGTGGTCGGCGGCGACACGCCGGTGCTGGGCGTTCCGACGGTCGCGGGTGCGTCCGTCGCGGTCGAGGTGCTCGACCACAAGCGCGGCCCGAAGGTCATCGCGTTCAAGAAGCGCCGCCGCAAGAACTCGCGCCGCAAGCGCGGCTACCGCGACGAGATCACCGTGCTGCGCGTCAGCGAGATCCTGACCGACGGCGCCAAGCCCACCAAGGGCCCGCGTCCGAAGAAGGAGAAGGTGGCCAAGGAGCCGGCAACGGAAGCCGCCGAATAAAATGGAATTGATCACGCCAATTCACGAATTGATGCGTGAGAAATTTTGAAATGATTCCGTCAAGGAATTGATCTAGAAATACGCAGGATTTCGGAGACGAGCCATGGCTCACAAAAAAGCAGGCGGTTCATCGCGCAACGGGCGCGATTCCAAGGGCAAGCGCCTCGGTATCAAGGCGTTCGGCGGGGAGATCGTCACTCCCGGCAACATCATTGCGCGTCAGCGCGGCACCACCTGGCACCCCGGCCTTAATGTCGGCATGGGTACGGACCACACTTTGTTCGCCAAGATCGAGGGCCGCGTTGCGTTCCAGGCCAAAGCCAACGGCCGCACCTTCGTATCGGTGCTCCCGATCGCAGAGGCTGCTGAATAGACGGTGGATCAAATTGGAGTCCGCCGGTCCCGACTGAACCGGCGGAGTCCTAGAGATCACAGAGATCGAAGGCTCCAAGGGGAGGCGGGAAACCGGCCTCCCCTTTTCGTTGCTCACTTTGACTTAGTGACTTTCACGGAGCCGGACATGTTGCAGGATTTCTCGAGCGTGACCTTGGCCGAGGCGAGACCCAGCGTCGTCGCCACCGAGCGGCTGACCTTGCGGCGGCCGACCCTCGCCGACGTCAGGACCATCGCCCGGCTCGCCAACGACCGCCGTGTCGCCGAGAACACGCGCCGCCTGCCGCATCCCTATTCGCAGGACGACGCCGCCGAATTCATCCGCGCCACCGCCGAGCTCGGCAGCGAGACCGTGTTCCTAATCGAGCACGACAGCGGCCCGGTCGGCATGGTCGGGATCGACTGCTCAAAGCCCGGCGATGCCGAGCTCGGCTACTGGCTCGGCGTCGAGCATTGGGGCCAGGGCTTTGCCACCGAGGCCGCGCGCGGCGCGATCGACTTCTTCTTCGAGGAGTTCGAAGACGAGCATCTCTATGCCGGCGCCCGCGTCACCAATCCGGCCTCGCGCAAGGTGCTGGAGAAGTGCGGCTTCCAGTGGAGCGGCGTCCAGCTGCACCGCTTCCTGGCGCTGGGCTCCTCGACGCCCGTCGATTGCTTCCGCCTGTCCCGCGGCGTGTGGGCCTCGCTGAAGAGCTGGAGCAGTGCGAGGCGGATGCGGTGACTTACCCTCCCCTGGAGGGTGTTCAGACCGGGGACATAGTGGACGGGTGTTCGGAGACATCGTGGACACTTTCGGTCGTTCCGTCGAGAGGCCGGATGTCGACGGTTGCGATGAGCTGGGTTCTGAAGACGACGTCGAAGACGCCGTCTTGTGTGGTTGGCCGGAACGCGACTGCTTTGCCGCGGAAGGCCTTGGGGACTTTGAGGTTGCGGCCGAGGAAGCTGACGTGCCCGCCCTGTTGGACGCGGCGCACGGCGTCGCCTGGTGCGTATTCGAAGGGTGCGACGGTCTCGACATAGTCGCGCGGGCTCGGCTGATAGCGGCTGGCCGGCACGGCGAGCTCGAGCGCTTCGTGCGGCCGTTGCGTGTTGTAGACCGTGCGCCATCGCTCGAAAGCACGCTGGGCGGCGGCAATATCGGTGAAGGAAGGAGCCGACAACACTTCGGCCTTGAGGCTACGGTGGAAGCGTTCGTCCTTGCCCATGGTCTGCGGATGATAGGGCCGCGAATGGCTGATCTTGATGCCATGCTCGATCAGCCAAACCCCGAGCGGGGTGAATGGGCTGCCCGGACCGTCGCCCCAGGGCGAGCCGTTGTCGGTGATCAGTCTCTCGGGCAGGCCGTAACGGCGGAAAGCCGCGATGAGATGCTGCCTGACCGTCTCGGTCTGCTCGTCGGCGCACGCCGCCAGTGCCACCGAAAAGCGCGAGTGATCGTCGAGCACGGTCAGCGGATGAAGCCGGCCGACATGCAAGGCCACGTGGCCCTTGAAGTCCATCTGCCACAACTCGTTCGGCCGCGACCGCTCGAAACGGGTGAAGGCGGGCGAACCGCCGCCGAACTTGCCCAGTTCCATCCCATGTCGCTTCAAGATCGCCGTGACCGTCGAAGGCGCCGGAACGGCGTCCCGCCCCAGATCCTTCAGTCGCCTGGCGATCTTGCGCCCACCCCAAGCCGGATGCTCGGCTCGCACCGAGAGCACGGCATCCTCGATCGCCGCAACACTGCGCGCCGGCGAACGCTGCGGTCGACGCGACTGCTCCTGAAGCCCATTGATCCCGGCCGATTGCCATCGCTCCAGCCACTTGTAGCCGGTCGTCGGGCTGATGCCGAACCGACGACACAATTGCCGAACATTGGCTCCTTCCTCCGAGGCCAACATCACAAACTCCAATCTCGCGTCCATCCGAGATACCTCGCGGAACGGCATCCGACAGCCTCCTTGATTCGCTGCCGAAAGTGTCCACGATGTCTCCGAACACCCGTCCACTATGTCCCCGGTCCGAACAGAGGGGAGGGTGAACCTAAGCCGGCGGATTGATCTCGGCACTCTCGCGCCCCAAATCCCGCTCGCGCAAATAAATGTAGAACCCGGCGCCGATGATGATGGCGGCGCCGACGAGTGTTGCGATGGATGGGACGTCGCCGAACACGACGAAGCCGAAGATCACGGCCCAGACGATCATCGAATATTGATAGGGCACCACGACACTGGCCGGCGCGAGCTTCAGCGAGCGGTTGACGCAGAACAGCGCGGTGACCGAGACGCATCCGGCGAGCGCGAAGATCACAAGACTGCCAGGGGTCGGCGGCACCCAATGGAACGCCGACAGCACAGCACCCAGCGAGAACGTACCGACGAATTGCGACGACGCCATCACGATGTCGGGCGTCTTGCGCAGGCTGCGCGTGATCAGCATCAGCGTTGCGAAGGACAAGCTCCCGCCGAGCGCGATCAGCGCCGGCAGGCTGACAGTCTGCGCCGAGGGGCGCAGCGCGATCAAGACGCCGCAGAAGCCGATCAGGATCGCGGTCCAGCGCCGCCAGCCGACCTTCTCGCCCAGAAAGATCGCCGACATCGCAGTGACGAAGATCGGACCGGCGAGATAATAGGTGATGACGTCGGCGAGCGGCAGATAGACCGTTGCGAGGAAGAAGGCAGCCACCTCCAGCGTCGACAGCACGACACGAAACAGCTGCAGGCCCGGCCGCTCCAGATGCAGGAACTGGTGACGCTGCTTCCAGACCAGCGGCGACAGCAAGAGCAGTGCCGCGCAGGCGCGCAGGAACAGCAGCTGTCCCACCGAATAGGTCCCCACCAGGAACTTGCCCATGGCATCGCCGAACGAGAACATGAAGATCGACAGCACCATCAATGCGATGCCGGCCAGCCGCGCCGAGCGGTCGTCATAGGCGGAGAGAGTCTTGAACAGGGGCATTGCTGTCGTTCTGGAAGCCGTCATTGCGAGGAGCTCTTGCGACGAAGCAATCCAGTCTGCTTCCGCGGAGACAGACTGGATTGCTTCGCTTCGCTCGCAATGACGAGCGGAGAGAGCGCGGAATAATGGCGACCAGAGTCGCTTGCAGTCGTTTTAATGACGTGAGCCGCCGGGACAAGCCCGCCACGCCGAATTGAACGGATTGTCGCACTCTTCGCATCGCGGTAGCGATACAGGCCACATCGACAAAGAGCCCTGACATGACCGATTTCGACCCTCTCAGCATCGCATGATCCCCACGCAACGCTGGTTTGAGGATTTCGTCGTCGGCGAACGTTTCGTACTGCCGAGCCGAACCCAGACCTCGGCGGTGTTCGCCGCATTCCAGACCGCGAGCGGCGACACCCATCCGGTGCACTACGACGTGGAATATTGCCGCAGCCGCGGCATGCCGCATCTGCTCGCGCACGGCTTCCAGACCTTGATCCATACCGCGCCCGGCGCGGGCCTGTTTCCGTTCATGGTCGAGGAGTCCCTGGTCGGCTTTCTCGAGCAATCGAGCCGGTTTCTCAAGCCGGTGTTCGCCGACGACACCATCTATCCGGCACTCGAGGTCACGGAGCTGGTGCCGGGACGCACGACCGGCGTTGTGACGCTGCGCAGCACCGTGTTCAACCAGCGCAAGGAGCTGGTGCTGGAGGGCACGCAGAAATTCCTGATCAGACGGCGACCGGCTGGTTAAGCAAGGGCCGAAATTCGCGGAATTTCGGCCGATTTGCGGATCAATCCGGGTTGCCGCACGGGACCGGCTGGCCTACCTATGGCCCATGAAATTCCTCGACGAAGCAAAGGTCTATATCCGCTCCGGTGACGGCGGGAACGGCTGCGTGGCGTTCCGCCGCGAGAAGTTCATCGAATTCGGCGGTCCCTCCGGGGGCAATGGCGGCCGCGGCGGCAATGTCATCATCGAGGTCGCCGACGGGCTCAACACGCTGATCGACTACCGCTACCAGCAGCACTTCAAGGCCCAGAAGGGCGAGAACGGCATGGGCTCCGACCGTCACGGCGCCAATGGCAAGAACATCGTGCTGAAGGTCCCCGTGGGCACACAGATTTTCGACGAGGACCGCGAGACGCTGATCCACGACTTCACCAAGGTCGGCGAGAAATTCGTGCTGGCCGAGGGCGGTAATGGTGGCTTCGGCAACGCGCATTTCAAATCCTCGACCAACCGCGCGCCGCGCAACGCCAATCCCGGCCAGGTGGGCGAGGAGCGCTGGATCTGGCTGCGGCTGAAGCTCATCGCCGATGCCGGCCTGGTCGGCCTGCCCAATGCCGGCAAGTCGACCTTCCTCTCCAAGGTCAGCGCGGCGAAGCCGAAGATCGCCGACTATCCCTTCACCACGCTGCATCCGCAGCTCGGCGTCGTGAATGCCGACGGCCGCGAATTCGTGCTGGCGGATATTCCCGGTTTGATCGAGGGCGCGCATGAAGGCGCGGGCCTCGGCGACCGCTTCCTCGGCCATGTCGAACGCTGCCGCGTGCTGCTGCATCTCGTCGACGCAACCTGCGAACATGCCGGCAAGGCCTACAAGACGGTGCGCAAGGAGCTCGATGCCTATGGCGGGCAGCTCACCGACAAGGTCGAAATCGTCGCGCTGAACAAGATCGACGCGGTCGAACCGGACGAGCTCAAGAAGCAGAAGGACCGCCTCAAGCGCGCCGCCAAGAAAACGCCGCTGCTGCTCTCCGGCGTCACCGGTCAGGGCGTCAAGGAAGCACTGCGGGCGCTTGCGGAAGTGATCGGCGAGAGCCCCGTCTCCGCCAAGGCGAAGAGCGCGGCCGAAGCGGAGCCGTGGTCGGCGCAATAGGGCGACACTCCCTCAACACCTCTCCCCAACGGGGAGAGGTCGAGTTGCGCAGCAAATCGGGTGAGGGCATCAGGCCCCACGAGCCACTGTAACCCCTCACCCGGCGCTACGCGCCGACCTCTCCCTATGGGAGAGGTTGTCTTCGCGCCAGCGATAGAGCAGCATTCAGCAAACTAAAAAGGGCGGAGATGGACGCATGGCGCGCGCGAAGAACGTTCTCTGGATCATGTGCGACCAGCTTCGCTATGACTATCTCGGCTGCACCGGCCATCCCACGCTGAAAACACCCAACATCGACGCCATGGCGAGGCGCGGCGTGCTCTTCACCAAGGCCTATGTGCAATCGCCGATCTGCGGGCCGTCGCGGATGTCGTTCTACACCGGGCGCTACATGCGCTCGCACGGCTCGCACTGGAACGGCTGGCCACTGCGCGTCGGCGAGCCCACGCTCGGCGATCACCTCAAGAAGATCGGCGTGCGCAACGTGCTGGTCGGCAAGACCCACATGGCGCCCGATCTCGAAGGCATGAAGGCGCTCGGCATCCCGCCGGAATCGATCATCGGCGTGCATGTGGCCGAGTGTGGCTTTGAACCTTACGAGCGTGACGACGGCCTGCATCCGACCGGTCGGCCGCGCCCGAAATACGATGACTATCTGCGCCAGCAAGGTTTTGAGGCCACCAATCCCTGGGAGCATTGGGCCAACTCAGGTGCGGCGGAAGACGGCTCGCTGCAGAACGGCTGGCTGCTGGTGCACGCCGACAAGGCCGCGCGCGTGCCGGACGAGCATTCCGAAACGCCCTACATGACGCGGCGGGCGATGGACTTCATCAGCGAGGCCGAGACCGACGGCCGGCCATGGTGTCTGCATCTGTCCTACATCAAGCCGCACTGGCCCTATATCGCGCCAGAGCCCTATGCGAGCATGTATTCGACCGATGATATGATTCCGGTGATCCGCTCCGAGCGCGAGCGGCAAAATCCGCATCCGGTGTTCGGCGCCTATATGGACATGCGCTACTCCCGCAACATGGCGCGCGACGAGGCGCGTGAGAAGGTGATCCCGACCTATATGGGCCTGATCACCCAGATCGACGACCAGATGGGCGTGCTGATGAAATTCCTGGAGGAACGCGGCCTGCTGGAGACGACGCTGATCGTGTTCACCTCCGATCACGGCGATTATCTCGGCGATCACTGGATGGGCGAGAAGGACCTGTTCCACGAGCAATCGGCCAAGATCCCGCTGATCATTATCGATCCTTCCAGGGAAGCCGACGCCACGCGCGGCACACGCAATGACGCGCTGGTCGAAGGCATCGATCTCGCACCGACCTTCGTCGATTATTTCGGTGGCAAGGCGCCCGGTCACATCCTCGAAGGGCGTTCACTGCTGCCGCTGCTGCGCGGCGAGAGGCCGCCGGATTGGCGCAAGGTGGCGTTCTCCGAATACGACTACGCCATGCAGGACGTGCGGCTGAAGCTGAACCAGCCGATCGAGCGCTGCCGCCTGTTCATGGTGTTCGACGGTCGCTGGAAATACATCCACGCCTCGGGCTTCCGCCCGATGCTGTACGATCTGGAAACCGATCCGCTGGAATATGTCGATCGCGGTGACGATCCGGAGTGTGCGGGAATCATCGCGCGGCTCCAGGCCGAGCTGTTCGACTGGGCGCTGCATCCCAACGATCACATCACGACACCCCGCGAGAAGATCGCGGCCTATGCCGACAACCAACTGCAGGTGAAGAACGGCGTTTTGATCGGCATCTGGGATGAGGCTGAGCTTGCCGCGATCAAGGATGGGATCGCGCAGCGGGCGAAGATGTAAGTGAGTGGAGCGAGGCTCTCTCCATTCGTCATGCCCGAGCTTGACCCGGGCATCCACGACTTGCGGCAACCGCGGATGCACGTGGATGGCCGGGTCAAGCCCGGCCATGACGATTGAGTGTGTGGCGCCGCGGGAGATTTAATTCTCGATCTTGTATCCCGTCGCCTTCACGATCGGCTGCCAGAACGCCGTGTTGGCGGCGAGCTCTTTCGACAGCCCATCCGCAGTGCTGCCGACCGGGATCAGCCCGATCGCGGTGAGCTTCTCCTTCACCTCGGGCTTGGCGAGTGCCGCGCTTGCCGCCGCGCCGAGCTTGCTCGCAAAATCCGGCGGACTGCCGGCCGGAAGCCACATGCCGTACCAGGCATCGGCGACGAGATCGATGCCGCTCTCCTTCAGAGTCGGGACGTCGGGCGCGAACGGCGAGCGTGCCGCGCTCGCGACCGCGATGATCTTCACGCCCTTGGCGCGATGTTGCGGCAGCGCGTCGGCCAACGTCGTGATGCCGAACGAGATGTGGCCGCCGACGAGATCGTTGAGGATCGGCGCGCTGCCGCGATAGGGCACGCGGGTCAGGGGGATCCCGAGGTCCTTTTCGAGCTTGGAGCCCATGAAATGCGGAATGGTGCCGTTGCTCGGCACTCCGAACGAGGTCTTGTCCGGATGCGCCTTGAGCCATGTTACAAAGCTCTTGAAATCGGTGGCGTCGACCGCCGGGTTGATCACCAGCGCAAATTCGAACCGCGCCAGCAGCGATACCGGCATGAAATCCTTGGCCGTATCGAAGCTCGGTGTCGTCTCCACCATCGGCAGCAGGTACATGGTCGGCCCCGTCGTCACCAGCACCATGCTGCCGTCGGGGCTTGCGCCCTTCACCGCCTTGATGCCGATGAGGCCATCGCCGCCGGTGCGGTTCTCGACCACCATGGTCCGTTGCAGCACCGGCGCTATCTCCTGCGCGATCAGCCGGCACAGCGTGTCGCCGCCGGCTCCCGCTGCGAACGGGAAGATGATCTTGCTCAGTCCGGCCTGCGCTTGCGCCCCACCCGTTTGGGCCAGTAGCGGCAGGCCGAGGCATCCGGCGATGAATGTGCGGCGGTCCATACGTTTCCTCTCCAGCCTTGTTTTTGGTTGCCGGCATTAGAGCCGGAACGGCGTCCAAGACAAGGCCGCCATCGGCCGTTTACCATCTCGCCCGCCTTGCGCCGGCCATCGTCCTGCTGCAAAAGCAGGCCTCACCGGCGCCGCTCACTCCGCTCCGCCGTTTCCAACGCAGAGCAGATCCTCCAAGCGCACTATGGCCAGCCCCGAACTCAGTCAATTCCGCCGCATCGTGGTCAAGGTCGGCTCCGCGCTGCTGGTCGATTCCGACAGGGGCGAGGTGCGCGCCTCCTGGCTCGCCGCGCTCGCCGACGATATCGCCAAGCTGCACAAGGAAGGGCGCGACGTCCTCGTGGTGTCCTCCGGCTCGATCGCGCTTGGCCGCAGCCGGCTCAAGCTGCCGCGCGGACCGTTGAAGCTGGAAGAGAGCCAGGCCGCCGCCGCCGTCGGCCAGATCGCGCTGGCGCGGATCTGGTCGGAGGTGCTGGGGGCGCACGGAATCGACGCCGGCCAGATCCTGGTGACGCTCCAGGACACCGAGGAGCGCCGCCGCTATCTCAACGCCCGCTCCACCATCGGCAAGCTCTTGGAGTGGCGCGCCATCCCCGTGATCAACGAGAACGACACGGTCGCGACCACCGAGATCCGCTACGGCGACAACGACCGCCTCGCCGCGCGCGTCGCCACCATGGCGAGTGCAGACCTGCTCGTGCTGCTGTCCGACATCGACGGGCTCTACGACGCTCCGCCGAAGAACAATCCCAACGCAAAACTCATTTCCGTCGTCGACAGCATCTCCTCGGAGATCGAGGCTGTGGCGGGGGATGCCGAGTCCGAGTTGTCGCGCGGCGGCATGCGCACCAAGGTCGAGGCGGCCAAGATCGCGACGACAGGCGGCACCCACATGCTGATCGCCTCCGGCAAGATCGAGCATCCGCTGCAGGCGATCGCCGATGGCGGCCGCTGCACCTGGTTCCTCACACCCGCCAATCCCATCACCTCGCGAAAACGCTGGATCGCGGGAACATTGGAGCCGAAGGGCACGCTGACCATCGATGCGGGTGCCGTGACCGCGCTGCGTGCGGGCGCCAGCCTGCTGCCGGCCGGCGTCATCAAGGTCGAGGGTCAGTTCGCCCGCGGCGATGCCGTGATCGTGCGCGGCCCCGACAGCAGCGAGGTCGGCCGCGGCCTGATCGCCTATGACGCTGATGACGCCGAGCGCATCAAGGGCCGCTCCTCGCCGGACGTGATGGCCATCCTCGGTATCAGCGGCCGCGCGGAGATGATCCACCGCGACGATCTGGTGGTGGGCGGGTAGACTCCGCCGTCATGCCCGGGCTTGACCCGGGCATCCACGTTCTTGGTACCGCGCGAAAGGTCGTGGATGGCCGGGACAGGCGCGGCCATGACGTCCGGGTGGGCCAGTGCCAACCCATCACGGAGACCTGCCATACCCTCCCCGCCCTTCGCAAAAGCGGGATTTCCATGCTAGGACACCGCCTTAGCAGAAGGTTGAACCCCCATGGCCGCCCCCCTCAAAGCCGTTGACGGCAATGCCGATCTCCAGGCGCTGATGTCCGATCTCGCCACCAAAGCCCGCGCTGCCGCGCGCGTGCTGGCGCTGGCGCCGCCGGAGCAGAAGAACCGGGCGCTGGTAGCCATGGAGCGGGCGATCCGCGCGAACGCCGCGGCGATCCTCGCTGCCAATGCCGAGGACGTCGCGGAGGCCCGCGCCTCCGTCAATGCGACGTCCGCCTTCATCGACCGCCTGACGCTGACGCCGGCGCGGGTCGAAGGGATGGCCGAGGGTATCGGCATCGTGCGCGGCATTGCCGATCCCATCGGCGTCGTCATCGAGAGCTGGCAGCGGCCGAACGGCATGACCATCGAGCGCGTGCGGGTGCCGCTCGGCGTCGTCGGCGTGATTTTCGAGAGCCGGCCGAACGTTGCCGCGGATGCCGGCGTGCTGTGCCTGAAATCGGGCAATGCCGTGATCCTGCGCGGCGGCTCGGACAGTTTCCGCTCCTGCCGCGCGATCCATGATTGCCTGGTGCAGGGCCTGCGCGACGCCGGCCTGCCTGAAGCTGCGATCACGCTGGTGCCGACGCGCGACCGCGCCGCGGTCGGCATGATGCTCTCAGGACTGAACGGCGCGATCGACGTGATCGTGCCGCGCGGCGGCAAGAGCCTCGTCGCGCGCGTCGAGCAGGAAGCGCGCGTGCCTGTGTTCGCGCATCTCGAAGGCGTCAACCACGTCTATGTCGACGGCGGCGCCGACCTCGCCATGGCGAAGTCGATCGTGCTCAACGCCAAGATGCGCCGCACCGGCGTCTGCGGCGCAGCCGAGACGCTGCTGGTCGATCGCGCGGCTGTTGCATCGAGCCTGAAGCCGCTGGTCGAGATGCTGCTCGATGCCGGCTGCGAAGTGCGCGGCGACGATGCCGTGCAGAAGGCCGATGCGCGCGTCAAGCCTGCAAACGACGAGGATTGGGACACCGAATATCTCGACGCGATCATCGCGGCGAAGGTGGTGGACGGCGTCGACGGCGCGATCGCGCATATCCAGAGCCACGGCTCGCATCACACCGATGCCATCGTGAGCGCCGACGAGCGGGCGGCGAAGAAATTCCTCAGCGAGGTCGATTCCGCGATCGTGCTGCACAACGCCTCAACGCAGTTCGCCGATGGCGGCGAGTTCGGTTTCGGCGCCGAGATCGGCATCGCCACCGGTCGCTTCCATGCCCGCGGCCCGGTCGGCGCCGAGCAGTTGACGAGCTTCAAATATCGCGTTCACGGCACAGGGCAGACGCGGCCGTAAGCAACGTTGCAGGGCGGGCATTGAGCAACAATTTCGTCGTGCCGCGTTTTGTGGCGCAAGCGGTCCCTCCCCACACAGAGGGCATGCGCGTTGGCCTGCTCGGCGGCTCGTTCAACCCGCCGCATCAGGCGCATCGCGCGATCAGCCAGTTCGCGCTCAAGCGATTGCAGCTCGATCGAATCTGGTGGCTGGTCACACCGGGCAATCCGCTCAAGGAGAACGGCACGCTGCACGAGCTCGGGGCGCGCATGCAGGCGGCGCGCGATGTCGCCAACGATCCGCGCATCGAGGTGAGCTGTCTCGAATCCGTCATTCGCACCCGCTATACTATCGACACGATCAACACCTTGCGCCGCCGCTTCCCTGGCTTGCGCTTTGTCTGGATCATGGGCGCCGACAATCTCGCTCAATTCCACCGTTGGCAGGACTGGCGGCGCATCGCCGCCCAGGTGCCGATGGCAGTGATCGATCGGCCGCCGCAGAGCTTTCGCGCCCTTAGCTCGCCCGCCGCCCAGGCGCTATCGCGCTACCGTCTGCCTGAGCATAAAGCAGCCCTGCTTGCAGATCGGCCGGCGCCGGCCTGGGTATTCCTGACCGGATTGAAGCTGAATCTCTCCTCGACGGGGTTACGGAACCCGGACGGGAGCTGGAAAGGTACGAAGTGAGACGAAAAGTGTGCGGGCTGGGGGCTCTCTGGCATATTGAAACCCTTAACCCCACATGATGTAGTGTAACGAGTGAGCGTCGGATTCGGCGTTCGCGATACAGTGAAAGGAATGGTCCCTGGCCACATCTGTATTGTCCAAGTCTGTTTTACCCAAGGTTGCTAAGCCTACGCGTAAAACATCGACCAAAGCTGCGGCCTTGAAGGCGCAACCCGACGCCGACAAGACGCTGAGCCTGATCCTCTCCCGCCTCGAGGACATGAAGGCGGAAGAGACGGTCACCATCGACCTTCGCGGCAAATCGGCGTATTCCGACTACATGATCGTCACCACCGGCCGGGTGAACCGGCACGTCGGCGCGATCGCGGAAAACGTCACCAAGAGCCTCAAGGAAAACGGCATCAAGAACATCCATGTCGAGGGCTTGCCCAATTGCGACTGGGTGCTGATCGATTCCGGCGACGTGATCGTGCACGTGTTCAGACCCGAGGTCCGTGAGTTCTACAATCTCGAGAGATTGTACACGCAGGGCCCAGGGGCGGCGAAGGCGATCTAGGCTCATTGAGCCGATTTCGAATCGGCTGACGCGCATGCAAGCGTCGTGCGCGCGCGGGACGCGCGTGGTCTTGAAAACACGGCGCTGAAGCCATCATGCGTGTTGCTGTCATTGCGGTGGGCCGACTGAAGCAGGGCCCCGAACGGGAGCTTGCCGACCGTTATTTCGAGCGGTTCGACGAGGCCGGCCGCAAGCTTGGATTCCGCGAGCTCAGCATCCACGAGATTCCCGAGAGCCGCGCGCGCGACACCGCGACGCGGATGGCCGAGGAAGCCGCGGCGATCTCGGCGCATATCCCGGACAAATCGATCCTGGTGGCGCTGGACGAGCGCGGCCAGAATCTCGACTCCACCGTATTCGCACGGCATCTCGGGCGCTGGCGTGACGAAGGTGTCGGACATACTATCTTCGTGATCGGAGGGGCGGACGGACTTTCGCCCGAATTGCGCCGTAAGGCCAAGCTCGCGATCGCGTTCGGCTCTGCGACCTGGCCGCACCAAATGGTCCGCGTCATGCTTCTGGAACAGCTGTATCGGGCCGCCACCATCCTGGCCGGCCACCCCTATCACCGCGCGTGATGCGCGCCATAACGAGCACCTTTGCCGACACGATGCGAGCGCCGCTCCTCAACCTGCTGCTGATCACTGGCGTTGCCGGCGCAAGCTTCGCGCAAGCTCAAACGGCGACGCCCCCACAAACTGCGGCGGTCTCGCCCGATGCGATCAAGCAGCGCGAGCAGGAGCTGGAGGCCGCACGCGCCAGGCAGAAGAGCGCGGAGGAAGCGCAGGCCAAGCTCAAGGCCGAGATCACCGCACTCGGCCAGGATCGCACCCAGCTCAATCAGCAGCTGATCGAGACCGCCGCCAATGTGCGCACCGTGGAGACCAAGATCGACGAGGCCGAGGCGCGGCTACGCGCGTTGAACGGCCGCGAGCAGCAGATGCGCGCTTCGCTCGATTCGCGCCGCGCCGACATCGTCGAGGTGCTGGCGGCCTTGCAGCGCGCCGGCCGGCGCACACCGCCGGCGCTGCTGGTGCGGCCCGAAGATGCGCTGCAGTCACTGCGCACGGCGATGCTGCTCGGCGCCGTTGTGCCGGAATTGCGCGGCCGCGCCGAGAAGATCGCGGGCGAGCTCGGCGAGCTCGTGGCCTTGCGCAAGACCATCGCCACCGAGCGCGACCAGCTCGCCTCCGACCGCGACAAGGTCCGCAACGACCAGACCCGGCTCACCGCTTTGGTCGACGAGCGGCAGCGCCAGCAGGCGGCGCGCGAGAAGGATCTAGACGCCGAGAATTCGCGCGCCATCGCGCTGTCAAAGCAGGTCGGTGATCTCCAGGGGCTGATCGCCAAGATGGAGCAGGACCTGCAAAGCGCCGCCAAGGCGGCAGAGAAGGCGGCCGAGGCTGCAAAGCAGGCCGAAGCCAAGGCGGCCGCCAGCGGCAAGTCCGGTCCGGGCGCTTTCAAGGATAAGTCCCGCACCACCCCGGCGATCGCCTTCGCCTCGGCCAAGGGCCTCCTGCCGCTTCCGGTTAACGGTAACAAGATCAGGGATTTTGGCGGTTCCGACGGCGTCGGCGGGGTCCAGAAGGGCATTTCGCTGGCGACAAAGCCCGGCTCCCAGGTCACGACGCCGTGCGATGGCTGGGTTGTGTACGCCGGCCCGTTCCGCAGCTATGGACAACTCTTGATCCTCAATGCCGGGGGCGGGTATCATGTCCTGATCGCCGGGATGGAGCGCATTTCGGTCAACATCGGACAGTTTGTGCTCACGGGGGAGCCGGTCGCGACCATGGGGTCGACATCTCAAGTCGCCTCCATTCTCGCCACGAACGCGAGTCAACCTGTGCTGTATGTCGAGTTCCGTAAAGACGGTACTCCAATCGATCCAGGCCCATGGTGGGCCGCAAATGAAGGCGAGAAGGTTCGCGGATGATGCGCAAGACTCCAGTAATCCTCCTCAGCGCGGCCACCGGCGCGGCGCTGACGCTGTTCGTGACCCAGCCGCGCGCGGTGTTCATGGGCTCCAGCGCAAGGGCCGCGACCGCGGACACCTATCGCCAGCTCAATCTGTTCGGTGACGTCTTCGAGCGCGTGCGCTCCGATTATGTCGAGAAGCCCGATGACACCAAGCTGATCGAATCCGCCATCAGCGGCATGCTCACCGGCCTCGATCCGCATTCCAGCTACATGGACGCCAAGAGCTTCCGCGACATGCAGGTGCAGACCCGCGGTGAGTTCGGCGGCCTCGGCATCGAGGTCACGATGGAAGATGGCCTGATCAAGGTGGTCTCGCCGATCGACGACACTCCCGCTTCGCGCGCCGGCATCATGGCCAACGACATCATCACCAATCTCGACGACGAGGCGGTGCAGGGCCTGACCCTGAACCAGGCGGTCGAGAAGATGCGCGGTCCGGTCAACACCAAGATCAAGCTCAAGATCATCCGCAAGGGCCAGGACAATCCAATCGACGTCACCCTGGTGCGCGACAACATCCGTGTCCGCTCGGTGCGCGCACGCGTCGAGCAGGATGACATCGCCTATATCCGCATCACCACCTTCAACGAGCAGACCACCGAAGGCCTGAAGCGCGAGATCGGCAACCTCTCGAATCAGATCGGCGACAAGCTGAAGGGCTACATCATCGACCTCCGCAACAATCCGGGCGGCCTGCTCGAGGAAGCGGTCACCGTCTCCGACTCGTTCCTGGAGAAGGGCGAGATCGTCTCGACCCGCGGCCGCAATGCCGAGGAGACCCAGCGCCGCACCGCACATGCGGGCGACCTGACCAAGGGCAAGCCGGTCATCGTGCTGGTCAATGGCGGCTCGGCTTCGGCGTCGGAAATCGTCGCCGGCGCGCTACAGGACCACAAGCGCGCGACCATCGTCGGCACGCGCTCGTTCGGCAAGGGCTCGGTGCAGACCATCATTCCGCTCGGAAGCGGCAACGGTGCGCTGCGGCTGACCACCGCGCGCTACTACACGCCGTCGGGCAAGTCGATCCAGGCCAAGGGCATCGTGCCCGATATCGAGGTGCTGCAGGACGTGCCGGACGAGCTGAAGTCGCGCACCGACACCAAGGGCGAGGCTTCACTGCGCGGCCATCTGAAGAACGATGGCGACGAGAAGACCGGCTCGCAGTCTTACGTCCCGCCGGATGCCAAGGACGACAAGGCGCTCAAGCTTGCCGGCGACCTGCTCCATGGCATCAGGAACAGCGCCTCTGCCGCACCGACGCCGGGCGGCGACAACAAGGCCGCGACCGATAAGCCCAAAGCGGCGAACTAAATCGGCGCCACGCGCGATCTCACGACAAGGGCGGCTTCTTGAAGCCGCCCTTTTTGCTGGGAACTCCCGTCGTCCCCGGCCTCTCCCGGCCTGCCGCCGCTTGACCCCGCCGTGGTATCGTCGAGATGAGTGATTCGGGATCGCGCATGACTGAAACGGCCGATGATCTGAGCGCCCCGCTCGGACAGGACAAGCCGCGCCGGAAACGCCGGCTGCGGCTGCCGTTCACCGCGATGCAGTTGCTCGCAGTCCTGCTCGGCCTGTTCCTCGTCACCTTTGCCGGCTTCGTCATCTTCAACAGCGACCCGCTCGGCGGCGAGCCGATGACGCGGATCGCGATCCGCGAGCCCAATGCCACGAAGGAGAAACCGGCGACCTCCGGCCACGACTCAGAGAGCAAGCAGGAGACCAAGGCAGCGCCGAAGCAGGCCGCCGCCGGTGAGCAGAAGACCATCACCATGATCGACGGCTCCACCGGCGCCCGCCACGACGTGGTGATCGGCGCGGGCGATGCCGCCGACAAAGGTGGGGCGGCGGCTTCAGCCCCGCCGACTGTGATGGCCGGGATTGATCCAAAGCTGCTGGAGAAATCGCGCTACGGCATGATCCCGGTGGTCGCCGGGGACCTGAAGCCGTTCAACGTCTATGCGGCGGATGCCGACCGCGCCAAGGCCGCCAAGATGCCCGTGGTTGCGATCGTGATCGGCGGCCTCGGCGTCGGCGCCGCCAAGACCACTGACGCGATCATGAAGCTGCCGGCGGCGGTGACGCTGGCCTTCACGCCCTACGGCGCCGACCCCGGCAAGCTCGCCGAGCGGGCCCGCACGCAGCGTCACGAGATCTTCCTGCAGATCCCGATGGAGCCCTACGACTTCCCCGACAACGATCCGGGGCCGCAGACGCTGCTGACCTCGCTCAGCCCCGACCAGAACATGGACCGCCTGTATTGGCATCTGAGCCGGATGCAGGGCTATGCCGGCCTCACCAATTTCATGGGCGCCCGCTTCATCGCGACGGAGCCGGCGATGCAGCCGATCATCCGCGAGGCGGCCAAGCGCGGCCTCGGCTTCTTCGACGATGGCTCCTCGCCTCGCAGCATCGCGCCCCAGGCCGCGGCGAACCAAGCAATACCGTTCGGCAAGGGCGACATCGCGATCGACGTGGTGCCGACCCCGACCGAGATCGACCGCGCCCTGAACAAGCTCGAATCGACGGCGCGCGAGCGCGGCATCGCCATCGGCACGGCGTCCGCCCTGCCCGTCTCGATCGAGCGCATCAGCGCCTGGACCAGGACATTGGGCGACCGAGGTATCCTTTTGGTGCCATTGACAACCGCGATGCTGAAATCAAAATCCAGCTAAATCAACGAATTGGTACGGCACGGGTCCCCGCGGAACCGGCATGCCCACCAAGTGCAGGCAAGAGGTCTGGCGGAATGGCGCGTTACGAGGATCTGCCCTACCGGACCTGTGTCGGTGTGATGCTGATCAATTCGAAGGGACTGGTTTTCATCGGCCGCCGCGCCGGCGGCATCGAGCATGTCGACGACGACCATGTCTGGCAGATGCCGCAGGGCGGCGTCGACCCCGGCGAGGACACTTGGGAGGCGGCCAAGCGCGAGCTCTATGAGGAGACCAGCGTACGCTCGGTGGAGCGGCTCGGCGAAGTCCCGGACTGGCTCACTTACGACATTCCACGCACGGTTGCGGGGCGCGCCTGGAAGGGCCGCTACCGCGGCCAGCGCCAGAAATGGTATGCGGTCCGCTTCACCGGCAAGGACAGCGAGATCAACGTCGAGAAGCCCGGCGGTGGCGGCCACAAGGCCGAGTTCGTGAGCTGGCGGTGGGAGCCGATGCAAAATCTGACCGGGCTGATCATTCCCTTCAAGCGCCCGGTCTATGAACGCGTGGTGCAGGAATTTTCCGCGCTGGCGGAGGATTGACCTCCTCCGTCATTCCGGGGCACGCCAAGCGTGAACCCGGAATCTTGAGCTTCCGGGTTCGATGCTACGCATCGCCCCGGAACGACGACGGAGAGCGAAAACACATGCCCGAACGGAAACCCTACCGCCCCAATGTCGGCATCGCCCTCTTCAATGCCGACGGCCGCGTCCTGATCGGCCACCGCTTCAAGGGCGACGGGCCCGAAATCATCCTGCCCGGCCTCGACTGGCAGATGCCGCAAGGCGGCGTCGACGAGGGCGAGAATCTACGCGACGCCGCGATGCGCGAGCTCTGGGAGGAAACCAACGTCGTCAGCGCCGACTATCTCGGCGAGACCGATTGGTTCACCTACGAATTCCCGCCTTACGACGGCCCGCAGACGCATCGCCTCGCGAAATTTCGCGGCCAGCGGCAAAAGTGGTTCGCGCTGCGCTTCACCGGCAAGGATGACGAGATCGACCCGCTGACGCCGCGCAACGGTCAGCCCGCGGAGTTCGACGCTTGGCGCTGGGAGCGCCTCGACCGCGTCGCCGACATCGTGGTGCCGTTTCGCCGTGAGGTCTACGGCGCGGTGGCGCAGGCGTTTGCGGGGTTCGCAAACTGAAATTGCGAAAACAACCCCATGCACGGTTGAAATCATGAGAGAAATTTCGCCGGAGATTTGGTGTGGGGAGGGCACCATCTCTGGCCCTAATTGATCGGCCCCACCGTGAACGGGCCGATGGCGATGACGTGGCAGTCGCTGTCGTGCTTGGCGCAGTCGGCGAGCGCGGAGGTGACGGCGGTCTGCTCGTCGGCGGCCTTGAGGCCGAGGCCCGGGCGTCCGGCGGCGCCGACGGCGACGGCGTTCCAGCCCATGGCATCGGTGAGCTTGCGTACGACTTCGCCGCGCGCGTCTGCCATGATCGAGGCGTTGGAGGCGGCATTGAAGAAGCCGGTGATCCTGAACAAGGTCGGGATCGGCACGACGAAATTGTCGTCGATCGCGACGACCAGGCAGGCAACGCCGGCAATCGCGCCACACGATTCCAGGGAGCGCCGCGCCGCGTCCTCGTCGGATGATGCGCCCAGCACCATGAAATATTGCCCGCCCGGGCCGAGTGCGACCGAGCGGGATTTCGCCGCCGGCACGAACATGTTCTCGAGCCGGACTTTCCCGGCGTCGCGCACCATCGGAAAATCTTTCGACGCGAACGGCCGCTCGGTCATGGCATCGTGCCGCACCCAAGGCTGCGGCGGCATCGGCGGCTTGCCGTTCGTGTAGACGACGTTATTGCCGACTGCATAGAGTTCGCAGCGCCGCGGCGATTGCGCCGCATCGGCGCGCTTTTGGCACTGCTCGAGCGCCATGCTGCGCGCGGCTTCCTCGTTCGGCTGATTCAACGCCGAGCCGGTAAAGCCGCCGACATTGAGCGCGAAAGCCTTGTAGTCGCCGGACGTCGCATAATCGCCGGCGAGGAAGTTGCGCACGCGCTCGTTGATGAAGGGCACGCTGTCGGCGGAGAACTTGCCTGACATCGGCGCGGCCGATGGTGACGACGCCGGCATCGGCGCCATCGCGGCGCTGGCATTCGGCGGAGCCATCGGGGCCATCGGCGCTTTGGCCAACTGGGTCGGTGACGGGCTCGGCGCCACTGCGCTTGCCGTCGGCGTTGCGCTCGGTGCCGCGGCCGGCATTGCCACCACACTCGCGGTCTGCTTGAGCTTGGTATTGTAGAGGAACCCCGTGACAACGATTCCGACGATCGAGACCACGGCGACGACCAGCGGCCACATCCACACCGGTGCGGCGGCCACCTTGGAGGCCGCCTTCTTCAGTTGCGGCTTGGCATAGCTGCCGTCCTCGCGCCGCATCGCCACCATGTAGGCGTGCACCGGCGTCGGGATGTTCTTGACCTCCTGCGCGCCGATATCGGCGAACTGCACCGACAGCTTGTTGGCAACCTGCTCATGCACCGCGCGGGAGACGCAGATGCCGCCGACCTCGGCGAGCCCTTCCAGCCGCGCCGCGATGTTGACGCCGTCCCCCAACAGATCGCCGTCGCGCTCGACCACGTCGCCGATGGTGATGCCGATGCGGAACGACATCTGCCGGCTCGGCGGATAGGCCATGTTGCGGGTCCGCAAGCTTTCCTGGATATCGATCGCGCAGCGCACCGCATCCACCGCGCTCGGAAATTCCGCGAGCACGGCATCGCCCGCCGTGTTGAAGATGCGCCCGCCGGCCTTGGCGATGAAATCGTCGACGACCTCGCGATAGGAGGCGAGACGCCGCAGCGTCTCCTCTTCGTCTTCCGCGACCAGCCTCGAATACCCGGCAATATCGGCTGCGAAAATCGCTGCGATCTTGCGTTTCATCTGCCACCGGCCCCCGGAACAAACCCGCGAGGTCAGAATGCCGCCATCGGCGGCGCGGTGCAACAAAGTTTCAGCGCCCGCCACGGTGGTGACGAGCGCCGAACCTGTTCAGGGATGCCTTTGCAGGAATGTCTTATTCGAGCCCCGAAGCGGTGCCCCGGGGCTTAATGCATAGCCGTGGAGTTGAGCTGATGCTGAATGCTCTTGAAGTGATCGAGCCGCTCGATGGCCTGATCGAGCTCGGAGCCCTCGTGCTCCTTCAGATTCTCTTCCATCTCCGCGATCGTCTCGGCGAACTGGGCGCGGTCGAGCTCGGCCAGCGAGGTCGCGACGTCGGCGAGCACGGTGAGGCCCCTGTCGGAGACTTCGGCGAGACCGCCGAGCACGATGATCTTTTCGTGGCGGCCAGCCGTGGTCACGGTGAGAATGCCCGGCCGGATCGCAGCCACGACCGGCGCATGCCCCGCCAGCACGCCGAAATCACCCTCGACGCCGGGGATGTCGACCTGGTCGACCTCACCCGAGAAGGCGAGCTTTTCCGGAGAGACGAGATCGAAGTGGAAGGTGGCCATTGAGAACCTGCGAATGGTGAGTAGCGAATGGCGAGCGGCTGAAACAGGGAGCAGCTATTCGCCACTCCCTATTCGCGATTCGCCGGCTTACGCCGCCTCAGCGGCGAGCTTCTTGCCCTTCTCGACCGCCTCTTCGATGGTGCCGACCATGTAGAAGGCGGCTTCCGGCAGGTGGTCGTACTTGCCTTCGACCAGGCCCTTGAAGCCCTTGATGGTGTCGGCAAGGTCGACGAACTTGCCCGGCGATCCCGTGAAGACTTCGGCGACGTGGAACGGCTGCGACAGGAAGCGCTCGATCTTGCGGGCGCGGGCCACCGTCAGCTTGTCCTCTTCCGAAAGCTCATCCATGCCGAGAATGGCGATAATGTCCTGGAGCGACTTGTAGCGCTGCAGCACCTGCTGGACCTGACGGGCGACGGCGTAGTGCTCCTCGCCGACGACCAGCGGAGAGAGCATGCGCGAGGTCGAATCGAGCGGATCCACCGCGGGGTAGATGCCCTTTTCCGAGATCGCGCGCGACAGCACGGTGGTGGCGTCAAGATGCGCGAACGAGGTCGCAGGCGCCGGGTCGGTCAAGTCGTCGGCGGGCACGTAGATGGCCTGCACCGAGGTGATCGAGCCCTTCTGCGTGGTGGTGATGCGCTCCTGGAGCGCGCCCATGTCAGTGGCGAGCGTCGGCTGATAACCCACGGCCGAAGGAATACGGCCGAGCAGCGCCGACACTTCCGAACCCGCTTGCGTGAAGCGGAAGATATTGTCGACGAAGAACAGCACGTCCTGGCCCTGGTCGCGGAAGTGCTCGGCGACGGTGAGGCCGGTCAGGCCGACCCGGGCGCGGGCACCCGGCGGCTCGTTCATCTGGCCGAACACCAGCGCGCACTTCGACTTCACGCTCGGATCCGGGTTCTTCGGATCGGCGTTGACCTTGGACTCGATGAACTCGTGATAGAGGTCGTTGCCCTCGCGGGTGCGCTCGCCGACACCGGCGAACACCGAGTAACCGCCGTGCGCCTTGGCGACGTTGTTGATCAGCTCCTGGATCAGCACGGTCTTGCCGACGCCGGCGCCGCCGAACAGGCCGATCTTGCCGCCCTTCGCATACGGAGCGAGCAGATCGACGACCTTGATGCCGGTGACGAGAATTTCGGCTTCGGTCGACTGGTCGGTATAGGTCGGCGCTTCCTGGTGGATGGCGCGGGTGCCTTCCGACTTGATCGGGCCGGCCTCGTCGATCGGCTCGCCGATGACGTTCATGATGCGGCCCAGCGTGCCGTCACCCACGGGAACCGAGATCGGCTGACCGGTGTCGGTCACTTCCTGGCCGCGGACCAGACCTTCGGTAGCGTCCATCGCGATCGTGCGGACGGTCGACTCGCCGAGATGCTGCGCGACTTCCAGCACCAGGCGATTGTTGCCGTTCTTGGTCTCCAGCGAGTTGAGAATGGCCGGCAGGTGGCCTTCGAACTGCACGTCGACGACGGCGCCCATGACCTGGGTAACGCGACCGATCTGTGTGGCTGCTGTAGCCATTTACTGTCTCCTTCGATCCGAATTTCGTGTCCGGTCAGACTGCTTCTGCGCCGGAGATGATTTCGATGAGTTCCTTGGTGATCTGAGCCTGACGGGTCCGGTTGTAGACCAGCGTCTGCTTGCGGATCATTTCGCCGGCGTTGCGGGTGGCGTTGTCCATCGCCGACATCTGCGCGCCGTAGAACGAAGCGTTGTTCTCGAGCAGGGCGCGGAAGATCTGCACCGCGAGATTGCGCGGCAGCAGGCGCGTGAGTATCTCGTCCTCCTCCGGCTCATATTCGTAAGAGGTCGCGCTGCCGTTCGCACCGCCTTCCTCGACAACCAGCGGAATGATCTGCTGAGCGGTCGGGACCTGTGCGATCACCGACTTGAATTTCGAGTAGAACAACGTGCAGACATCGAACTCGCCAGCGTCGAAACGGGCCAGCACCTTCTTGGCGATGTCCTCGGCGTTGACGAAGCCGAGCTGGCGCACGCTGCGCAGGTCGAGGTGCTCGACGATCTGCTTGTCGAACTGGCGGCGGAGCTGCTCGTAGCCCTTGCGGCCGACACAGAAGAACTTCACTTCCTTGCCCTGCGCGATCAGCGCCTGCGCGTGCTCGCGGGCGAGACGCACGATCGAGGAGTTGAAGGCGCCGGACAGGCCGCGCTCGCCGGTGCAGACCAGCAGCAGGTGAACCTGATCGCGGCCGGTACCGGCCAGCAGCGTCGGCGCGCCGGGGGAGCCCGCCGCGGCGCTGGCGATGTTGGAGATCACCGCGCTCATCTTGTCGGCATAGGGACGCGCGGCTTCCGCCGCGGTCTGCGCGCGGCGCAGCTTCGAGGCCGCGACCATCTGCATGGCCTTGGTGATCTTTTGCGTCGCCTTGGTGGAGGCGATGCGCACGCGCATGTCTTTAAGTGACGCCATTCTTCGTTCACCCCGGCGGTTCGACCCTAACGATCAAGCCGCTAGCCTATCCCAGTCGTCATGCCCGGGCTCGTCCCGGGCATCCACGTTCTTCCTTGCAAGCCGAAACGCGTGGATGGCCGGGACATCAAATGCGAAGACGCGCTTCGCCCTTTTGCCCGGCCATGACGCCGCTTAAGCGAAAGACTTCGCGAAGCCTTCGACCACCGACTTCAGCTTGGCAGCGGAGTCGTCGGAGAGGTCGCGGCTGTCGCGGATCGCGTTGAGGATGTCGGCGTGCTTGCCGCGCAAGAGCGAGAGCAGGCCGTCCTCGAACGCGCGCACCTTGTTGAGCGGGAGCGGATCGAGATAGCCGTTGGTGCCAGCCCAGATCACGCAGACCTGCTCTTCCATCTTCAGCGGCGAGAACTGCGGCTGCTTCAAGAGCTCGGTGAGGCGCGAACCGCGGTTGAGCAGGCGCTGGGTCGAGGCGTCGAGGTCGGAGCCGAACTGCGCGAACGCCGCCATTTCGCGGTACTGCGCGAGCTCGCCCTTGATCTTGCCGGCGACCTTCTTGGTGGCCTTGGTCTGCGCCGAGGAGCCGACGCGCGACACCGACAGACCGACGTTCACGGCAGGACGGATGCCCTGGAAGAACAGGTCGGTTTCGAGGAAGATCTGGCCGTCGGTGATCGAGATGACGTTGGTCGGGATGTAGGCCGACACGTCGTTGGCCTGGGTTTCGATGACCGGCAGCGCCGTCAGCGAGCCCGAGCCTTGGTCCTTGTTCAGCTTCGCCGCGCGCTCAAGCAGGCGGGAGTGCAGATAGAACACGTCGCCCGGATAGGCTTCGCGGCCCGGCGGGCGGCGCAGCAGCAGCGACATCTGGCGGTAGGCGACGGCCTGCTTGGAGAGGTCGTCATAGATGATGACCGCGTGCATGCCGTTGTCGCGGAAATACTCGCCCATGGTGCAGCCGGTGAACGGCGCGATGTACTGCATCGGCGCCGGGTCCGACGCAGTTGCGGCGACGACGATCGAATATTCGAGCGCGCCCTGCTCTTCCAGCACCTTGACGAACTGAGCGACGGTCGAACGCTTCTGGCCGACCGCGACGTAGACGCAGTACAGCTTGATGTTCTCGTCGGGCTGCGCGTTGAGCGGCTTCTGGTTCAGGATGGTGTCGAGCGCGATCGCGGTCTTGCCGGTCTGGCGGTCGCCGATGATCAGCTCGCGCTGGCCGCGGCCGATCGGGATCAGGGCGTCGATGGCCTTGAGGCCGGTTGCCATCGGCTCGCTCACCGACTTGCGCGGAATGATGCCGGGCGCCTTGACGTCGACGCGCATGCGCTTGTCGGCCTGGATCGGACCCTTACCGTCGATCGGGTTGCCGAGCGCGTCGACGACGCGGCCGAGCAGGCCCTTGCCGACCGGTGCGTCGACGATGGCGCGGGTGCGCTTGACGGTCTGGCCTTCCTTGATCTCGCGGTCGGCACCGAAAATAACGACACCGACGTTGTCGGTTTCGAGGTTCAGCGCCATGCCGCGGGTGCCGTTCTCGAATTCGACCATTTCACCGGCCTGGACGTTGTCCAGACCATAGACGCGGGCGATACCGTCGCCGACGGACAGCACCTGTCCGACTTCGGAGACTTCAGCTTCCTGGCCGAAATTCTTGATCTGGTCCTTGAGGATCGCGGAAATTTCCGCGGCGCGGATGTCCATCAGCCTGCCTCTTTCATCGCGTGCTTGATCGAATTGAGTTTGGTGCGAAGCGAACCATCCACCATGCGGCTGCCCAGCTTGACGACGAGGCCACCGATGATCGAGGGATCGACTTTCACGTTCAGCGCGACGTCCTTGCCGGTCACCGACTTCAGGGCAACCTTGAGGGCATCGAGATTCTTGTCCGAGAGCGCTTCCGCCACGGTGACGTCGGCCGTCGTCTCGCCCTTGAACTTGGCGACGAGAGCGCGATAGGCGCGAATGACGTCGGCCACCGCGAACAGACGGCGATTGGCGGTCAGCACTTTCAGGAAATTGGCGGAGATGCCGGCGATGCCGGCCTTGTCCAGCACGGCCGAGAGGGCCTTGGACTGAGCGTCCGCCGCGAACACCGGGCTGCGGACGAGGCGCTTGAGATCGGCGCTTTCGTTCAGCAGGGCATCGAATTTGTCGAGATCGGCTTTGACCTCGTCGACCACTTTCTGGTCGCGGGCCAGTTCAAACAAGGCCGTTGCATAACGGCCGGACACACCTGAAACGGACGTATCTTCTGCAGCCACAGACGCGCTCTTTTTGCTGTCAAACTCGCAAGGGAAAAACCGTCGCCACGAAGCGGCGCCTAGCGATCCAAGCCCTTGGAATTCAAGCGGGACTTCGATTTTCGACCAGCACGGGAGGTGCCGGGCTCGTTAAAATCGCGGCTTTGCTAACATAGCAGGCGCGCAGGTGCAACATGACGCCAAATTAAAGGCACGAGGTTCGGTCGCCAGTTCGTCGCAGCCGGCGACGCCTCGAGAGCGACGGTGACGAGTTGGCGCCGATGGTCCTCCCACGTCGCGGAAATTTGGCGCGAGCCCTGTCGCGATCCCCTCCATTGGTTCCTGCCGCCAGCGCATAGCGGCCATGAACACGGATCGCTGAGGCGTGAATCCGACCTCGCCAGTTCCACCCGCGGAATACTTACCTAATTCTAAATGATCGAGGCGATGACTTCGCTTTACAGTAATTACAAGTAATCGGTAGGTTAATAAATCGTTAAAGCCGAAGATTACGGAACGTCGGCTGAATATCCTGCGCCGGTAACAAGATATTTCATGACGAAACAGAGCGGATTTACTGCCTAATTCACGCCTCATTAGGAATCGAAACGCCAACCCGCTCACAAACTGATGGGGGCTCCACTAGCCACATATGTGGCAATACTAGCTTAGGGACCACTAAATGCTGTCTTTGAAGACGCTGGGCTCTGTGACCCGGCCGCGCACGGCGATCGCTTTCGTTGCCGCAACTCTCCTCGTCGGTGGAACTGCCACCGAGGCTTCCGCCAAATCCAGGCATCACCGGCATCATCACCGCCACCACGCCCAAGCTGACACCAACGCGACCTCCGATTGGCGCAATGCCAATGCGTCGATGACGCCGACCTCCGGCACCGGCCACAGCTTCTCCGGCATGGCCTCCTATTACGGCAACGAGTCCGGCAGCCGGACCGCCTCGGGCCAGCGCTTCAACCAGAACGCCTTGACCGCGGCGCACCGCTCACTGCCATTCGGCACCAAGCTGCGCGTCACCCATCGCGGCCAGAGCGTGATCGTCACCATCAACGACCGCGGTCCGTTCATTCGCGGCCGTGTCCTCGACCTCTCCACCGGCGCTGCCCGCGCCATCGGCCTCACCGGCGCCGGCGTCGGCCGCGTCACCGCGGAAGTCGTCTCCTAAGGCGCGCTCCAAGCGCCTCACGCGCAGTTTTCATCGGTTTGATGCGCGCATGAAACAAGCCCGTGGTCTTGGGGGACCACGGGCTTTTTTTGTTGGCCATCATTGCCGCTCGTGTCCCGGACAAGCTGCAATGCGTGAATGTTGCGGCGTAGAGCCGGGACCCAGAAGCCGCGGAGCCCTGTGCGCCATGGGCCCCGGCTCTGCAGCGCAGCGCAGCGCTGAAGGGCGCCGCGCTGCGTCCGGGGCACGCGACGGCGATGGAGGCGCGCTCTCTCCACAATAGTAGGGTGGGCAAAGCATCCGCCGGCGCTCGCAGAGCGACGGCGGAGCGTGCCCACCAATTCCGTTGCCGCAATCGAGAGACACATGGTGGGCACGCCTGCGCCTTCGTTCTTCGAACGAAGACGCGCGCTTTGCCCACCCTACGAAGCTCGAGGATTACAAAAAGCTCTGCGGATCGACGTCGACTTCGAGCTTCAGATTGCCCGTCGGCTTCGGGCAAACCGCGAGCCAGTTGCGCAGGTAATCCGAGAGATCGAAACCGCGCGCCGATTTCACCAGGATGCGGAAGCGGTAGCGGCCCTTGATGACGGCGAGCGGGGCTTCCGCGGGCCCCAGCACCACGACGCGCTCGTCGCGGGGCGCGAGCGCGACGAGCTTGCGGCCGAAACCGTCCGCGCTGGGGCGGTCGCCGGCCGAGATGATCAGGCTCGCGAGCCGGCCGAACGGGGGATAGAGCGTCTTCTCGCGCAGATCGATCTCGCTGTCGTAGAAGGCCTCGCGATCGCAGGCGATCAGCGCCCGCATAACGGGATGATCGGGCTGGTGGGTCTGGAGATAGCCGACGCCGCGGCCCTGCTCGCGCCCGGCGCGGCCGATCACCTGATTGAGCAATTGCCAGGTCCGCTCCGCCGCGCGCGGATCGCCGTTGCTGAGGCCGAGATCGGCATCGACCACGCCGACCAGATTGAGCCGCGGGAAGTTGTGACCTTTTGCCACGAGCTGCGTGCCGATGATGATATCGACGCGTCCCTCCGCGATCTCGGCAAGCTCGGAGCGCATGGTCTCGATCGAGGTGATGAGATCGCTCGACAGCACCATGGTGCGCGCTTGCGGGAACAACGCCGCCGCCTCCTCCTGCAGGCGCTCGACGCCGGGACCGACGGCCACCAGCGATTCCTCGGCCGAACAGTTCGGGCAGATATGCGGGCGCGGCATCGAGAAACCGCAATGGTGACAGACCAGACGCTGGCGGAAGCGGTGATCGACCAGCCAGGCGTCGCAGATCGTGCAGGCGAAGCGATGGCCGCAGGCACGGCAGAGCGTCAGCGGCGCATAACCGCGGCGGTTGAGGAACAAGAGCGCCTGCTCGCGCTTTTCGATCGCGGTCCTGATCTCGCCGGCAAGCCGCGGCGAGATGAAGCGGCCGCGCGCGGGCGGCTCGCGGCGCAGATCGATCGCCTCGATATGCGGCATATGCTGGCCGCCGAAGCGCGAGGGCAGCGCAATGCGCTGATAGCGGTTCTTGCGCGCATTGACCTCGGATTCGACCGATGGCGTGGCGGAGGCCAGCACGACCGGGATCTTTGCGATATGCCCGCGCACCACCGCCATGTCGCGGGCGTGGTAATGCACGCCGTCGTCCTGCTTGTAGGCCTGATCGTGCTCCTCATCGACGACGATGAGGCCGAGATTGGCATAAGGGAGAAACAGCGCCGAGCGCGCGCCGACCACGACCGGTGCGGTGCCTGCGGAGATCGCGGCCCAATTGCGCGCGCGGGTGCGCGGCGTGAGTTCGGAGTGCCACTCGATCGGCCGCACGCCAAAACGCTGTGCGAAGCGGTCGAGGAATTGGCCGGTGAGCGCGATCTCCGGCATCAGGATCAACGCTTGCTTGCCGCGACGGATCACCTCGGCCACGGCTTCGAAATAGACCTCGGTCTTGCCCGAGCCGGTGACGCCATCGAGCAGCGCGACGTGGAACGTGCCGTTGGCCGCGAGCGCGCGCATGGTGTCGACCGCAGAGCGCTGCAGCGGCGTGAAATCCGGCCGGCCGAATTCCGGATCGGGCGCCGGCGGCGGCGGAGGCGGCGGCATCGGCTCCACCGTGAGCGTGCCTTCGTCGACGAGGCCGTCGATCACGCCTGAGGAGACGCCGGCTTCCTTGGCCGCCTCGGACTTGCCGTGCAGCAGCCGGTCCGATAGCAGCGCGATCACCCGCTGCCGCGCCGGGGTCAGCCGCTTCGGGGGATCGCCGACCAAGCGCACACCGGCGCGCGCCCGCTCGGGACCGAGATTCTCGCCCATGCGCAGGCACATGCGCAGCACCATGCCGCGCGGGCTCAGCGTGTAATTAGCGACCCAGTCGACCACCTGGCGCAGCTCGGGTTTCAAAGGCGGAATGTCGAGCTTCTCATTGACCTCCTTGAGGCGATTGTGCAGGCGCGGATCGGGATTGGCGTTTTCGCCCCAGACCACGGCCAGCACCTCGCGGGGGCCAAGCGGCACGCCGACGAGATCGCCCGCCTTCAGCTCCATGCCGCGCGGCACCTTGTAGGAATAGGTCTGGTCGAGCGCGACCGGCACCAGCACGTCGACCATGCGGGTCGCGTTGGCGGGGGCGGTGTTGCTGCGCGACGTGTGATCCATGAGCTGAGAATCGGAACCCGGGGACTTGAGGCTAGCGCCGCGCGGCGGCCTTAGCGAACGATAAACGAGTGTGATGCGATATACTGTGCGGAGTCACCACGTCCAGAGCGCATGAACAAAGCGGCCGCCCCACACATCGAGCTCGCCAGCGCCGATCCCTCGATCGCGCAGGAGATGGCGCGCTGGCTGTCGCATCTCGGCGCCGAGCGGCGACTGTCGCCGAAGACGCTGGAGGCTTACGGGCGTGACTTGCGGCAGTGCCTGGATTTCCTGTGCAGCCATTGGGGTGAGCGGGTGACGCTCGAGCGGTTTGCATCGCTGGAGGCCACAGACGTGCGCGCCTTCATGGCGATGCGCCGCGCCGACGACATTGCCGGACGCAGCCTGATGCGGGCGCTTGCGGGCCTGCGTTCGTTTGGACGTTTTTTGGAGCGTGAGGGCAAGGGCAAGGTCGGCGCGCTGTCTGCGATCCGCGCGCCAAAAGTCGCAAAAAGTCTTCCGAAGCCGCTGCCGATGGCATCGGCAAAGCGTCTTGCCGACGCTGACGAGCGCGCTGGCGAGGAACGCGATACCTGGATTTTGGCGCGCGACGCCGCGGTGATGGCCCTGCTGTATGGCTCGGGCCTGCGCATCTCCGAAGCGCTCGGCCTGAAGCGCCGCGAGGTGCCGCGGCCCGGCGAAGGAGACGTGCTGGTCGTGACAGGCAAGGGCAACAAGACCCGCATGGTGCCGGTGCTGCAGAACGTGCTCGAGCTGGTGCAGGAATACGCTTCGATGTGCCCGTATCCGCTGCCCGCCGACGGCCCCATCTTCGTCGGCGCGCGCGGTGGTCCCTTGAGCCCGCGCATCATCCAGCTCGCGATGGAGCGGCTGCGCGGCGCGCTGGGACTTCCCGACAGCGCGACGCCGCACGCGCTCCGGCATTCCTTCGCCACGCATCTGCTCTCGCGCGGCGGCGACTTACGCGCCATCCAGGAATTGCTGGGCCATTCCTCGCTCTCGACCACGCAGGTCTACACCGGCATCGATTCCGAGCGGCTGCTGGAAGTCTATGCCAGCGCGCATCCGCGGCGCTGAAGCCTTACAGGCTCTCATGCCCCGGCGCGGCGCAGCGCTCCTTCAGCGGTGCGCTGCTGAGCCGGGGCCCATGCCACCGCGCAATCGTCTGAAGCTTTCTGGGTCCCGGCTCAGCGTCGCAGCGTTACACGCTGCGCCGCGTCCGGGACACGAGCGCCGACAGACTGACATACTCTCGTCATAGCTCGCGTGCCTCTTGCGCAGCGCACGCGGTTCGGTCAATCGTTGCGGAACCGAGGCAGGAGGGATTTATGAGCGCACATGAAAGCATGGAGCATGCCGAGCACGCCGAACACGCGTCCGGCTCGAACAAGAAGATTGCGCTCCTGATTGCCGTGCTGGCGCTATTCCTTGCGATCTCGGAAACGCTCGGCAAGGGTGCCCAGACCGAATCGATCAGCAAGAACGTCGAGGCCGCGAATCTCTGGGCGTTCTTCCAGGCCAAGAGCATCCGCCGCACCGTCGTGCAGACCGCGGCCGAGCAGGGCAAGCTGACGCTCGCCGGCACGAGCGATGACGCGCTGAAGGCGTCGGTACAGAAGCAGGTCGACGACTGGACCAAGACCGCGCAGCGCTACCGCTCCGAGCCCGAGACCGGCGAAGGCACCGAGCAGCTCGCCGAGAAGGCCAAGCATGCGGAGCACGATCGCGACGAGGCCACCGCGAAATACCACCATTTCGAGCTGGCGTCGGCGGCCTTCCAGATCGGCATCGTGCTGGCGTCAGCGACCATCATCACCGGCATGTTCGCGCTCGCCTATGTCGGCGGCGTGCTGACGCTCGCCGGCCTCATCATGACCGCGCTCGGCCTGTGGTGGCCGCATCTGTTGCATTTGCATTGAGGAGCTGAGGCGCGTGGTTTGACGCCACACGGACAGTGTCATGCCCCGGCTTGACCGGCATCCAGTACGCCGCGGCTCCTCGATTCCATCACTACCGTCTCGGAGTACTGGATCGCCCCGGTCAAGCCTGGCGATGACAGCGAGTGTGTGGCGACGGTACCGAGTATGTAGCGCGTTCACCGCGCCTGGTGCACGCTCTTCCTGAAGCGCTGGATCAGGCGCAGCGTGCGGGAGGACCAGCCCTCGCCGTCGCCGGCGATCAGCTGGCGGATGCGGCGCTTGATCGGGTCGACCAGCTCCGCGGCCCTGGCGCGCACCTTCAGCACCAGATCATAGATCCGCTCGAACCAGTGCATCTCCAGGAGCTTGTCGCGCGTCACATCGAACACGAAGGCGGTGACGCCGACGCCGAGCATCTTCGCGAACACGATCGTGAACACTGCGCTGGTCCAGTATTCGTGCGCCAGCAGCCACAGGCCGACCAGCTTGAGCGGAAACAGCGGGATGATGGGGACCGCGAACACGATCAGCGTCATGGCCGGCGACAGCGCATCGACGCGCTCCGTCAGCCATTGCTTGAACCGCGCGAGCGGGATGGCTGCGACGACCTTTGCGACGATCGGTTCGAGATGGTCCCACAGCCAGGCTTCGATCAGGAAGACGATCGCAAGCAGGACCCAGACCGGTTGAAGGAGGCGGCGCAGCATGTGTTCCCCGCCCGTTTCGGTGCTGGGCGCGTCGCTACATATGGATGGCCCGCTTGCCGACTGCAAGCGCGGCTTCCTTGACCGCCTCCGAGCGGGTCGGATGCGCGTGGCAGGTGCGCGCGAGATCTTCCGCGCTGCCACCAAACTCCATGAGAACGCAGGCTTCATGGATCATTTCGCCGGCTTCGCGGCCGATAATGTGCACGCCGAGCACGCGATCGGTCTTCGCATCTGCGAGTACCTTCACAAAGCCCTCGGTGGTCTGGTTGACCTTGGAGCGGCCGTTGGCGGTAAAGGGAAACTTCCCGACGGTATAAGCTGTGCCTGCCTGCTTCAATTCCTCCTCGGTCTTGCCGACGGAGGACACTTCCGGCGTGGTATACACGACGCCGGGGATCACATCGTAATTCACGTGGCCGGCTTGCCCGGCGATGATCTCGGCAACCGCAACGCCTTCATCCTCGGCCTTGTGCGCGAGCATCGGGCCGGCGACGACGTCGCCGATGGCATAGACGCCCTTCAGGCTGGTGGCGAAATGCGGATCGATCTGGACGCGGCCGCGCGCATCGAGCGCGACGCCGGCTTCCTTCAGGCCGAGCCCGTCCGTGTAGGGCGCGCGGCCGATGCAGACCAGAACGACGTCGGCCTCGATGGTCTCGGCGGCACCGCCGGCAGCCGGTTCGATTTTCGCGAGCAGCGCCTTGCTGTTCGCTTCGACGCCGGTGACCTTCGAACCCAGCTTGAATGCAAATCCCTGCTTTTCAAGGATCCGCTGGAATTGCTTGGCGATCTCGCCGTCCATGCCGGGCAGAATGCGATCGAGGAATTCGACCACCATGACCTCGGATCCGAGCCGGCGCCACACGGAGCCGAGTTCGAGCCCGATCACGCCGGCGCCAATGACCAGCAATCTGCCTGGCACCTTTTCCAGCGACAGCGCGCCGGTCGAGGACACGATGCGCTTCTCGTCAATCTCGATGCCCTTCAGGCGCGCGATGTCGGAGCCGGTGGCGATCACGATGTTCTTGGTCTCGACCACCTGCGATTTGCCGTCGGCGGAGACTTCGACCTTGCCGATGCCCAAGATCTTGCCGGCGCCCTTGAGCACGTCGATCTTGTTCTTCTTCATCAGGAACTCGACGCCCTTGACGTTGCCGTCGATGCCCTGCTGCTTGAAGTTCATCATCGCCGGCAAATCGAGCTTCGGCGCGGGAACGCTCACGCCCATCTTGGCGAAGGAATGGCCGGCTTCCTCGAACATCTCGGAGGCGTGCAGCAGCGCCTTGGACGGCATGCAGCCGACATTGAGGCAGGTGCCGCCGAGCGTTGCGTTCTTTTCGACCACAGCCACTTTCATGCCGAGCTGGCTCGCGCGCACCGCGCAGACATAACCGCCCGGTCCGGTGCCGATGACGACGAGATCGTAGGTAGCCATGAGAGAAAGTCCCGTAGGTTTAGCGTGATGAGGATGTGTCAGCGTCCGCGCGGCGCATCAGCGTCCGCCGGACACATCGAGAATGGCTGAGGTGACGTAGGAAGCCTCGTCCGACAGCAGCCAGACGATGGCATTGGCGATTTCGTCGGCGGTGCCGACGCGCTTCATCGGCACAAGATGGGCCAGACGATGGGCACGATCGGGCTCGCCGCCGGCGGCGTGGATTTCGGTGTCGATCAGGCCCGGGCGAATGCCCGCGACGCGAATGCCCTCGTTCGCAACCTCATAGCCGAGGCCGATGGTGAAGGAATCGATCGCGCCCTTGGACGCGGCATAATCGACATAGGTGTTGGGCGAGCCGAGCTTGGCGGCGACCGACGACAGGTTGACGATGACGCCGCCCTTGCCGCCATGCTTGGTCGACATCCGCTTCACCGCCTCGCGCGCGCAGAGGATGGAGCCGGTGACGTTGACCGCCATGACGCGCTGGATGCGCTCGGCCGACATCTCATCGACCCGCACGCCGCTCTTGCCGACGATGCCGCCATTGTTGACGAGGGCCCCTAACGTGCCGAACTTGTCGGCTTCCCTGAACAGGTTGAGGATGTCGCTTTCCTCGGCAACATCGCATTTCACCGCGATGGCCTTGCCGTTGCTGGCCTCGATCTGCGCGACCACCTCGTCGGCGGCCGCCTTGTTGCTGGCGTAGCCGACCACGACGCGAAAGCCGCGCGCGGCTGCCGCAAGCGCGGTCGCCCGCCCAATGCCGCGGCTGCCGCCGGTGATGACAACGACCTTATCTGTCACGCGCGCCTCCATGGTTCAACACGCGCCGTCGCGTCAGTCGCGACGGCGCTTCCCAAAGCATTGGGGATCAGAGATCGAGCACCAGGCGCGCCGGATCTTCCAGGCTCTCCTTGACGCGAACCAGGAACGTCACGGCTTCCTTGCCGTCGATCACGCGGTGATCGTAGGACAGCGCCAGATACATCATCGGGCGGACCTCGATCTTGCCGCCGACGACCATCGGCCGCTCCTGGATCTTGTGCATGCCGAGAATGCCGGACTGCGGCGCGTTCAGGATCGGGGTCGACATCAGCGAGCCGTAGATGCCGCCATTGGTGATGGTGAAGGTGCCGCCCTGCATCTCGTCGATCTTGAGCTGGCCGTCGCGGGCGCGGCGGCCGAAATCGGCGATGCTCTTCTCGATGTCGGAGATCGACTTGTGGTCGCAGTCGCGCACCACGGGCACGACCAGGCCCTTGTCGGTGCCGACGGCGACGCCGATGTGATAATAGTTCTTGTAGATCAGGTCGCTGCCGTCGATCTCGGCGTTGACCGCCGGGATGTCCTTCAGCGCCTGCACGACGGCCTTGGTGAAGAAGCCCATGAAGCCGAGCTTGGCGCCGTGCTTCTTCTCGAACGCGTCCTTGTAGTGCGCGCGCAGCGCCATGACGTTGGTCATGTCGACCTCGTTGAAGGTCGTCAGCATGGCCGCGGTGTTCTGCACGTCCTTGAGGCGGCGCGCGATGGTCTGGCGCAGCCGGGTCATCTTGACGCGCTCTTCGCGCGCGGCGTCATCGGCCGGCGACGGCGCACGCACCTGAACGGCGGCGGCGGGCTGGTTGACCGGGGTCGGCGCGGACGCCGCACGCTCGATCGCAGCGAGCATGTCGCCCTTGGTGACGCGACCGTCCTTGCCCGAGCCCGGAACGGTGGAGGCGTCGATGCCGGTCTCGGCCGAGAGCTTGCGCACGGACGGGGCGAGCGGCGCATCGGCCGGGGGCGCCTTGGCGGCAGCGGGAGCCGGCGCGGGAGCAGCGGCAGCAGCAGGAGCCGCAGCCTTGGCCGGCGCGGCGGCGGGCTTGGCAGCGCCGGCACCGTCAGTGATCTGACCAAGTAGCGCGCCCACAGCAACGGTCGCGCCATCGGCGGCGATGATCTCGCTCAGCGTGCCCGCGGAGGGCGCCGGGACTTCGATGGTGACCTTGTCGGTCTCGAGCTCCACCAAGGGCTCGTCGACAGCGACGGGGTCGCCGGCCTTCTTGAACCAGCGGCCGATGGTGGCCTCGGTGACGGATTCGCCGAGCGTCGGCACACGAATTTCAGTCATGGTCTCTTCCTTAAGGGATCGCCAGTAGCGGTCATGAATTCAGATGTCATCGGCCGGCGAAAAGCAGGCCATCCAGCAAGCCGGACGTTTGCATTCACGTCACGGCTACTGGATGCCCCGCTTCGGTGCGCTGGTTGCACACGAGGCGGGGCATGACGCAGTTCAAAAAGTTCAGCTCAGTGCTTCGTCCAGGAACGCCTTCAGCTGAGCCTGATGCTTGGACATCAGACCCGTGGCGGTCGCGGCGGAAGCGGCGCGACCGACATAACGCGGACGCCGGCTCGCGCCGTTCACCTGGTTCAGCACCCATTCCAGATAGGGCTCGATGAAGTGCCAGGCACCCATGTTGCGGGGCTCTTCCTGGCACCACACCACTTCGGCCTTCTTGAAGCGCGACAGCTCGGCCACCAGCGCCTTCAGCGGCACCGGATAGAGCTGCTCGACCCGCATCAGATAGATGTCGTCGATGCCGCGCTTCTCGCGCTCCTCATAGAGGTCGTAATAGACCTTGCCGGAGCACAGCACGATGCGGCGGATCTTCTCGTCTGGAACGAGCTTGATCGCCTCGTTCGGCAGCATCTGGGCGTCATCGTAGAGGATGCGGTGGAAGGTCGTGCCCTTCGCGAGCTCCTCGAGACGCGACACCGCCCGCTTGTGGCGCAGCAGCGACTTCGGCGTCATCATGATCAGCGGCTTGCGGATCTCGCGATGCAGCTGTCGCCGCAGCACGTGGAAGTAATTCGCCGGCGTGGTCGGGTAGACCACCTGCATGTTGTCTTCCGCGCACATCTGCAGGTAACGCTCGAGGCGCGCCGAGGAGTGCTCCGGACCCTGGCCCTCATAGCCGTGCGGCAAGAGGCAGACGAGGCCGGACATGCGCAGCCATTTGCGTTCGCCCGAGGAGATGAACTGGTCGAACACGACCTGCGCTCCGTTGGCGAAATCGCCGAACTGGGCTTCCCACAGCGTCAGCGTATTCGGCTCGGCGAGCGAGTAGCCATATTCGAAGCCGAGCACGGCCTCTTCGGAAAGCAGCGAGTTGATGACCTCGTAGTGGCCCTGCTCGTGACCGAGATGGTTGAACGGCGTATAGCGGCTCTCGTCTTCCTGGTCGATCAGGACCGAGTGGCGCTGCGAGAAGGTGCCGCGCTCCGAATCCTGTCCGGACAGGCGGACGTGGTGGTTTTCGTTGAGCAGCGAGCAGAACGCCAGCGCCTCGCCGGTCGCCCAATCGATGCCGGTACCGGTGTCGATCGCCTTCGAGCGATTGTCGAGGAAACGCTGGATGGTGCGGTGAACGCGGAAGCCGTCCGGCACCTTGGTGATCTTGCGGCCGATGTCCTTCAGCGTGGCGATGTCGACGCCGGTGACGCCGCGCCGCGCATCCTCTTCCTGATCGGCGATCTTGAAGCCGGCCCACTTGCCGTCGAGCCAGTCGGCCTTGTTCGGCTTGTAGGAGGTGCCGGCCTCGAACTCGGCATCGAGCCGCGCGCGCCAGTCGGCCTTCAGCTTGTCGACCTCGCCCTCGGTGACCACGCCCTCGGCGATCAGGCGCTTGGCATAGAGCGACAGCGTCGAGGGATGGGCCGCGATCCGCTTGTACATGACCGGCTGGGTGAACGCCGGCTCATCGCCCTCGTTGTGGCCGTAGCGCCGATAGCACCACATGTCGATGACGACGGGCTTGTGGAACTTCTGCCGGAACTCGATCGCGACCTTGGCGGCGAACACCACGGCTTCCGGATCGTCGCCGTTCACGTGGAAGATCGGCGCGTCGATCATCTTCGCCACATCGGACGGATAGGGCGAGGAGCGCGAGTAACGCGGATAGGTGGTGAAGCCGATCTGGTTGTTGACGATGAAGTGTACGGAGCCGCCGGTGCGGTAGCCCTTCAGGTCCGACAGGCCGAAGCACTCGGCGACCACGCCCTGGCCGGCGAACGCAGCGTCGCCGTGCATCAGGAGCGGCATCACGGAGATGCGCATATCCGGCGGATCGCCGTGCTGGTCCTGCTTGGCGCGGACCTTGCCGAGCACCACGGGATCGACGATCTCGAGATGCGAGGGGTTGGCGGTCAGCGACAGGTGGATGCGGTTGCCGTCGAACTCGCGGTCCGAGGAGGCGCCGAGGTGATACTTGACGTCGCCGGAGCCTTCGACGTCCTCCGGGTTGGCGGAGCCGCCCTTGAATTCGTGAAACAGCGCGCGGTGGGACTTGCCCATCACCTGCGTCAGCACGTTGAGGCGGCCGCGATGCGGCATGCCGAGCACGATCTCCTTCACGCCGAGATTGCCGCCACGCTTGATGATCTGCTCCAGCGCGGGGATCAGCGATTCACCGCCGTCGAGGCCGAAGCGCTTGGTGCCGGTGAACTTGGTGTCGCAGAATTTCTCGAAGCCTTCGGCTTCGACCAGCTTCATCAGGATGGCTCTGCGGCCTTCGCGCGTGAACGAGATCTCCTTATCGGGTCCCTCGATGCGCTCCTGGATCCAGGCCTTCTGCGCGGCATTGCTGATATGCATGAACTCGACGCCGAGCGTCTGGCAGTAGGTGCGCTCGCAGATCGCGGTGATCTCGCGCAGCGTGCCGTATTCGAGACCGAGCACATGATCGAGGAAGATTTTTCGGTCGTAATCGGCTTCGCTGAAGCCGTAGGTGCGCGGGTCGAGCTCTTCGCGATTGCGCTGAGCTTCGATGCCGAGCGGGTCGAGCTTGGCGTGGAAGTGGCCGCGCATGCGGTAGGAGCGGATCAGCATCAGGGCGCGAACGGAGTCGCGCGTGGCCTGGAGGACATCGGCGGAGGAGATGTCCGCGCCCTTGGCCTGCGCCTTGGCGGCGATCTTGGCGCCGACCGCCTTCTCGACCTCGGCCCAGTTGCCATCGAGTGCGGAGGTCAGATCGTCCCGCGGGGTCAGCGGCCAGTTGTCACGCTCCCAGGACGGGCCTTCCGCGTTCTTGCCGATGTCGGTGGGCTGGTCGTTGAGGCTCTTGAAGAACTCCCGCCACTCGGCGTCGACCGAGGACGGGTCCTTCTCGTAGCGGGCGTAGATTTCGTCGATGTAGGTGGCGTTGGTGCCCTGCAAAAAGGATGACAAGGCAAAGGCTGCGTTCGCGTCCTGGCGAGACATACTTGAGTTCCTGGCGATTTCGGTTCGCGCATAACAAACGGCGCTGGCGCCGAGCTCCCCCGACAGGGCTCGACGCGACAGGCACCCTTTACCCTATTTGCTGCGAAACTTCGCCCGGAAAAGCACGAAGAAGTGAATTAACCCTTCAACTTTTCGGCAAGCGTATGGCCGAGGCGGGCGGGCGACGGAGACACTGTAATCCCTGCCGATTTCATCGCTTCGGTCTTGGAACCGGCGTCGCCCTTGCCGCCCGAAATGATCGCGCCGGCATGACCCATGCGGCGGCCGGGAGGGGCCGTGACACCAGCGATGAAGCCGACCATCGGCTTCTTGCGACCGCGCTTAGCCTCGTCCTTGAGGAACTGGGCGGCGTCCTCCTCGGCGGAACCGCCGATCTCGCCGATCATGATGATCGATTCGGTCTTGGGGTCGGCGAGCAGCATCTCCAGCACGTCGATGAATTCGGTTCCCTTGACCGGGTCGCCGCCGATGCCGACCGCGGTGGTCTGGCCGAGGCCTTCCTGGGAGGTCTGGAACACCGCCTCATAGGTCAGGGTGCCGGAGCGGGAGACGATGCCGACCGAGCCGGTCTTGAAGATGTTGGCGGGCATGATGCCGATCTTGCACTCGCCGGCAGTCATGACGCCCGGGCAGTTCGGCCCGATCAGGCGCGACTTGGAGCCGATCAGCGAACGCTTCACGCGGACCATGTCGACGACCGGAATGCCCTCGGTGATGCAAACGATCAGCGGGATCTCGGCGTCGATGGCTTCGCAGATCGCGTCCGCCGCACCCGGCGGCGGCACGTAGATCACCGACGCGTCGGCGCCGGTCTTCTCACGCGCCTCGCGCACGGTGTCGAACACCGGCAGGCCCAGATGCGTCGAGCCGCCTTTGCCCGGCGAGGTGCCGCCGACCATCTTGGTGCCGTAGGCGATCGCGGCCTCGGAGTGGAAGGTGCCGTTCTTGCCGGTGAAGCCCTGGCAGATGACCTTGGTGTTCTTGTCAATCAGGATGGACATGAGGTCTGCTTTCGCGAACTAACGAGTGAGAGGGTCAGTGGATGCGGCGGTAGACGCCGGTGAGGACGTCGGACCAGCCTTCCGCGTCCGGCGAGAACTGGATCTTCAACGAGTATGAATTGTCGTCGATGATCTCGTAGACGTGGCGCGCATTGCCGCGGAGCGAGCCGCGCACCAACGTCAGGGTCTTGCCGACCCACCCGCCTGAGGCGGGCGAGGGCGGCGTGTAGCCGAGCGAATCGTACCAGAACAATTTGTAGGTCCGGTCGTCGCGATCGTAGGTGAAGATGCCGTGGGTGGCGAAGACCTGCTTGCCGTCGCGCATCTGGACACTGTCCTGGATCAGATAGAATCCGTTGAGGTCCATGCGCGCGACGACGTGAGAGGTCGCCGGTCCGCCCTCCGTCCAGCGCGACGGAAAGACCACCTCTTCGCCATTCCATTCGCCGGCGAACGCGGCGAGACGCGCATGCTCGGGGAGCGGAGATGATGCGGCGAGATGGTCCTGGGCCATGGCCTTAGCCTCCCTTGACGGCCTTCACGATCTTCTGCGCGGCGTCGTCGAGATTGTCGGCCGGCACCACGTTCAGGCCGGATTCACGGATGATTTTCTTGCCGAGCTCGACATTGGTGCCTTCGAGGCGGACCACCAGCGGCACGCTGAGGCCAACCTCGCGCACGGCCGCCGTGACGCCCTCGGCGATCACGTCGCACTTCATGATGCCGCCGAAGATGTTGACCAGGATGCCCTTCACGTTGGGATCGGCGGTGATGATCTTGAACGCGGCCGCGACCTTCTCCTTGCTGGCGCTGCCGCCGACGTCGAGGAAGTTGGCCGGCGCCATGCCGTAGAGCTTGATGATGTCCATCGTCGCCATGGCGAGGCCGGCGCCGTTGACCATGCAGCCGATGTTGCCGTCGAGGGCGACGTAATTGAGGTCGTACTTGGACGCCTCGATTTCCTTGGCGTCTTCCTCGGTCTCGTCGCGCAGCGCGAGCACCTCGGGGTGACGGAACAGCGCGTTGTCGTCGAACGACACCTTGGCGTCGAGCACGCGGAGCTGGCCCTGCTTGGTCACGACCAGCGGGTTGATCTCCAGCATCGACATGTCCTTGGCGACGAAGGCCGCGTAGAGCTGCGCGGTGAGCTTCTCAGCCTGCTTGGCGAGATCGCCGGACAGGTTCAGCGCCTTCGCAACGGTGCGGCCGTGATGGCCCATGATTCCGGTCGCAGGATCGACCGAGAAGGTGACGATCTTCTCGGGGGTGTTGTGCGCGACGTCCTCGATGTTGACGCCGCCCTCGGTCGAGACGACGAAGGAGACGCGCGAGGTCTCGCGGTCGACCAGGATCGAGAGGTAGAATTCCTTGTCGATGTCGGAGCCGTCTTCGATGTAGAGGCGGTTGACCTGCTTGCCGGCCGGGCCGGTCTGCACGGTCACCAGGGTTGCGCCCAGCATCTGCTTGGCGAACTCGGCGACCTCGGCCGCCGATTTGGCGATGCGGACGCCGCCCTTGTCGCCAGCGCTGGCTTCCTTGAACTTGCCCTTGCCGCGGCCACCGGCGTGGATTTGGCTCTTCACCACCCAGACCGGGCCGGGCAGTGCCTTTGCCGCAGCTTCCGCGTCGGCGGCCTTGAGGACCGGCACGCCCTTGGAGATCGGCACGCCGAACTCATTCAGCAGCGCTTTGGCCTGATATTCATGGATATTCATATGGTCGCTCCCTGAACCCGCGGGCGGTGACCCCATGGGCCCACCTCAGTCTTGTGGCTGGCATACCATATACCACAGGAACTGCAACCCGGATTCTTTGACTTCGAGATCTCTGGACTGCGAACCGGAACCCCGCCCAGCCTTCAACAAGGGTTGCAGCCGGGGTCCGGAAGTGAAACCGCCGAAGACCGGTTTTCGATCTTCGGCGGGGTATTGTCTGCGCCTTAGCGGCCGAGAAGATCGGGGGCGATCTTCTTGCAGGCGTCGACCAGGCCCTGCACGGCGCCGACCGACTTATCGAAGGCCTCGCGATCCTTGCCGCCGAGCTCGATCTCGACGACGCGCTCGACGCCCTTGGAGCCGATCACGACGGGCACGCCGACATACATGTCCTTTACGCTGTATTCGCCGTTGAGATAGGCGGCGCAGGGCAGCACGCGCTTCTTGTCCTTCAGATAGCTCTCGGCCATCGCGATGGCGGACGCGGCCGGGGCATAGAAGGCCGAACCGGTCTTGAGCAGGTTGACGATCTCGGCACCGCCGTTGCGGGTGCGGTCGACGATCTCGTCGAGGCGCGCCTGCGAGGTCCAACCCATTTTGACGAGGTCGGGCAGCGGAATGCCGGCGACGGTGGAGTACTTCACCAGCGGCACCATGGTGTCGCCATGGCCGCCGAGCACGAAGGCGGTGACGTCTTCAACGGAGACGTTGAACTCGTCGGCCAGGAAGTAGCGGAAGCGCGCGGAATCCAGCACGCCGGCCATGCCGACGACCTTCTTGTGCGGCAGGCCCGACGCCTTCTGGAGCGCCCAGACCATCGCGTCGAGCGGGTTGGTGATGCAGATGACGAACGCGTCGGGAGCGTACTTCTTGATGCCGGCACCGACCTGCTCCATGACCTTGAGGTTGATGGAGAGGAGGTCGTCGCGGCTCATGCCGGGCTTGCGCGGCACGCCGGCGGTGACGATGCAGACCTTGGCGTTGTCGAGCGCCTCGTAGGAGTTCGCGCCGGTGTAGTGCGCATCGAAGCCGTCGACCGGCGATGACTGCGCGATGTCGAGCGCCTTGCCCTGCGGCATGCCCTCGGCGATGTCGAACATCACGACGTCGCCCAGTTCTTTCAGGCCGATGAGGTGAGCCAGCGTTCCGCCGATCTGACCGGAGCCAATCAAAGCAATCTTGTCGCGCGCCATGTGAACCTGTCCTTTAGACACGTAAGGAGGGGAAAACTGAGACGGGTGGTTATCCCTTTCGCCTCCCCCGTTCAAGTCGGTGAATGCCCATTTGTCGGGCTTGCCGACGCCTCGGGCACGCAGCCCTGTCATTCCGGGGCGTGCGGAGCACGAACCCGGAATCTCGCGCGACAATCTCGGGATTCCGGGTTCGCTTCGCGCCCCGGAATGACAGCGCTAGCGAAATAGGACTTAAGTCTCCACCAGGCCCTTGGTCGAGCCACTGGCCGTGGAATCCTTGCGGCCGTGAGGCAGCGCCAGATAGGATTCCGAGCTCATTTCGATCAGGCGCGAGGCGGTCCGCTTGAACTCGTTGGCCTCGTTCCCCTCGGTGGCGAGGTAGAGCGAGATCGGATTGGCGTCGGCCGAGGCCATCAGCTTCACGGCGTTGTCATAGAGCGTGTCGATCAGCGTGATGAAGCGCTTGGCCGCGTTGCGCTGGGAGAAGTCCATCACTGGAATATGGTCGACCAGGATGGTGTGATAGTCGTGCGCCAGCCTGAGGTAATCGGATGCACCTATCGGCTTCTCGCAGAGATCGGCGAAGGAGAACCGCGCCACGCCGTGGGCCGAGCACGGCACGTGCAGGATGCGGCCCTTGATCGAAATGTCGCGTGGCCTGCATTGGGCGCCGCCTGACATCCGCTTCCAGGCACGGTCGAGCGCGGCGTCCGCATCGCCATCCGCCGGTGTCAGCCACATCGGCACGCCCTGCAGTTTCTCCAACCGGAAGTCGGTGCGCGCATCGAGCCGCGCGACGTCCATGTGGTCGGTGATCTGCTTGATAAAGGGCAGGAACAGCGAGCGGTTGAGGCCACCCTTGTAGAGATCGTCGGGCGCGACGTTGGAGGTCGCGACCACGACCGTGCCGAGCTCGAACAATTTCGCGAACAGGCGCCCCAGGATCATCGCATCCGCGATGTCGGTCACGTGGAATTCGTCGAAGCAGAGCAGCCAGCTCTCCTCGAAGATCGCATTTGCGGTCAGCGCGATGACGTCGGCGTCGGCGATCTCGCCGCGCGCGATGCTCTGGCGATAATCGTAGATGCGCTCATGCACATCCGCCATGAATTCGTGGAAATGCGCGCGGCGCTTGTGCTCGACCGAGGAGTACTGAAAGAACAGATCCATCAGCATGGTCTTGCCGCGGCCGACCTCGCCATGGATGTAGAGCCCGCGCGGCGGATCATCCTTATCGCCACTGCTGAACAGGCGGCTGAGCAGGCCCTGCTTGCGCTGCGGCTTGTAGGTCGCGAGCCGCTGGTCGAGCGCCGCATAGGCCTCGGCGACCTCGGCCTGCGCAGCATCGGGCTCGATCGCGCCGGACGCGATCTCGGCCTGGTACGCTTCGCTGAATGGGGAACTGGGGGTCGAGAGCATAGCCCTTTACCGCCAGAGACCGCGGCAAATTGCAAGCCGTGAATTGAAGCCAGAGCTATGCGGTTTCGTGTCCCGGACGCGCTGCAGCGTGCAACGCTGCTGCGCAGAGCCGGGACCCACTATTTCGTACATCGATCGTGCAGCGATGGGCCCCGGCTCTGCGGCCGGGGCAGGAGAGATGCGCTATTCACACAGCTCGTAGGCGTCCTCGACCACATACGGGCCACCGCCCGTGGATGCGCGCGCAGAGAACAGCACAAAACGCTCGGCCATGAAGGCCTTGCTCGGGAAGTAGCCGCGCAGCGAGAGATAGTCGGCGACGTCGCGGTCGGAGGCGTCGTGCAGCCGGGCGAGCGTCACGTGCGGGATGAACTTGCGTCCCTCCGGATCGAGGCCGATCCGCTGCATCATGCGTTCGAGCTCGGCCTGCAATTCCATCAGCGGCTTGCTCGGCACGATGGTGGCGACCACCGCGCGCGGCTTGCGGCCGCCGAAGCTGGTGAGGCCCTGCACCTTGACCTCGAACGGCTTGCGGTCGACGCGAAACAGCATCGAGGCGATCTCGTTGGCGGAAGCGCCGTCGATATCGCCGATGAAGCGCAAGGTGACGTGATAATTTTCGGGATCGATCCAGCGGGCGCCCGGGAGGCCACCCCTCAAGTTGGAAAGCGACTGGCCGATCTCGGCCGGAATTTCCAGACCCGTGAACAAACGCGGCATCGTTTCGCACTCCCGATGCTTGGGTACAGCCCTCGAGCTAAGGACCATATCCAAATTAGAGCCGGCGACGAATCACCGGTACCCTGATTCCTATCGCAGTTGTGTGACTCTGCGAAGCTTGGCCCGCCTCACCCCCGCAAATCCCTGGGAATTAGGGTTGGCGCTGCCTGCTTTTCAACGCCGCTGCTCAGCGATCGTGCCAATGAATGCCTCCACCGTAGGCATGATCCTGCCGACGACGATGTCAACGCCGGCCGCCGTCGGATGAATGCCGTCGGCCTGGTTGAGCTTGGCGTCGGCCGCGACGCCATCGAGGAAGAACGGATAGAGCGGTACGTCGAATTGTTTCGCCAGATCCGGATAAATCGAATTGAAGCGCGCGGCATAGTCGGCGCCGTAATTCGGCGGCGCCAGCATGCCGCACAGCATCACCGCGATCTTGCGCGCCTTCAGGCGCTGAACGATTTCGGTCAGCGCGGCGCGCGTCAGGTCGGGATCGATGCCGCGCAGCGCGTCGTTGGCACCGAGCTCGACGATCACGCCATCGGTTCCATCGGGCACCGACCAGTCGAGCCGATCGCGGCCGCCGGAGGTGGTGTCGCCGGACACGCCGGCGTTGGTCATGTCGACCTCTATGCCCTTGGTCTGCAAGGCTTTTTGAAGCTTTTGCGGGAACGCCTCCTGGGCCGGAAGGCCAAGACCGGCGCTCAAGGAATCGCCGAGAACGACAAGCTTGACCGGTTTTGTTGCGCCCGCCCAAGCGGGGGGCGCAATCGTCATCAAGGCGAGCATCAACACGGCTATGTGCATGAACAATCCGTAACGCCTCTCGACCCCGCGTGCGGAGTTGCCATATGACCGGACCATGGACACGCGCATTGAACCCTCTTCGCTCGCCACGACCGCGATGGACACCATCGCCATCTCCAACGTCAATCTCTCATTGGGCACGGGCGCGGCACGCGTTCATATCCTCAAGGACATCAGCCTGCGCGTCGCCTCGGGCGAGACGATCGGCCTGATCGGCCCGTCAGGCTCGGGCAAATCCACGCTGCTGATGGTGATGGCGGGGCTGGAGCGTCCTGATAGTGGAGAGGTGGTGGTCAATGGCACGGCTTTCAATGCCCTCGACGAGGACGCGCTGGCCCGCTTTCGCGGCCGCCAGGTCGGCATCGTCTTCCAGTCCTTCCACCTGATCCCGACCATGACGGCGCTCGAGAACGTCGCCGTGCCGCTCGAGCTCGCCGGCAATCCCGATGCCGCCAAGCGCGCGGCGCAGGAGCTGCAATCGGTCGGGCTCGGCGATCGCCTGCATCACTATCCGACGCAGCTCTCCGGCGGCGAGCAGCAGCGCGTTGCGCTGGCCCGCGCGCTGGCGCCCGATCCCGCCATCCTCGTTGCCGACGAGCCGACCGGCAATCTCGATGAAACAACCGGCAAGCAGATCGTCGACCTGCTCTTCACCAAGCATGCCGAGCGCGGCATGACGCTGGTGCTGGTGACGCACGATTCCTCGCTGGCGCATCGCTGCGATCGCGTCATCCGCCTGCGCTCCGGGCGCATCGACACGCAGTCTGCGCCGGCATGAGCGCAGCAGTCGAATCGTTCGCGAAGCCGGGCGGCGTCGCGCTGTCGTTGCGTTACGCCCTGCGCGAATTGCGCGGGGGGTTGCGCGGCTTCTATGTCTTCATCGCCTGCATCGCGCTCGGCGTCATGGCGATTGCCGGCGTCGGCTCGGTCTCCGCAAGCCTGAGCGATGGTCTCGCCCGTGAAGGCCGCACACTGCTTGGCGGCGACGTCTCCTTCGTGCTGTTCCAGCGCGAGGCCAAGCCGGAGGAGGTCGCCTTCCTGCGCTCGCGCGGCACGGTCTCGACCGCCGCGACCCTGCGCGGCATGGCGCGCGCGTCCGATGGCAAGCTCGCGCTGGTCGAGATGAAGGCCGTCGACGACACCTATCCGATGCTGGGCCAGCTGACGCTGGCACCGCCGCTGCCGATGGCCGATCTGCTCGCGATGCGTGACGGCGCGTTCGGCGCCGCCGCCGACCCGACGCTGCTGGCGCGGCTTTCGCTCAAGACCGGCGACCGCGTCACGATCGGGTCCGCAACGTTCCAGATCCGCTCGACCGTCGAAGCCGAGCCCGACAAGCTCGCCGGCGGCATCGGCTTCGGCCCGCGCTTCCTGATCAGCGAGGAGGCCTTGCGCGCCACCGGGCTGATCCAGCCCGGCAGCCTGGTGCGCTGGGTCTACCGGGTGAAGCTGCCTGACACCGCCAACGGCGAGCGCGCGACCGAGGCCTTCATCGCGGATGCGCGGAGCGCCGCGCCGCAGGCCGGCTGGGAGATCCGCAGCCGCTCCAATGCCTCGCCGCAGCTCGAGCGCAACATCAACCGCTTCACCCAGTTCCTGACGCTGGTCGGCCTCGCCGCGCTGCTGGTCGGCGGTGTCGGCGTTGCCAATGCCGTGAAGAGCCATATCGACCGCCGGCTCGAGGTGATCGCGGCCCTCAAGGCCGTCGGCGCGACCGGACGCGACGTCTTCGGCATCTATCTGGCGCAAGTGATCCTGCTGGCCGCGATCGGATCGATGATCGGTCTTGCGCTCGGCGCCGCTATGCCCTTCGCCATCGTCGGGCTGTTCGGCAAGCTCTTGCCGCTACCGGTGGTGCCGGCGGTGCATGCCGACGAGCTCGCGCTGTCCTTCGTCTACGGCCTGCTCACAGCGCTCGCCTTCGGCCTGTGGCCGCTCGGGCGCGTGCATGACGTGCCGGTGGCGGCGCTGTTCCGCGACACCATCAGCTCCGAATGGCACCGGCCGCGCGCGAGCTATCTCGTGTTCATGGGTGTCGTGATCGCCCTGCTCATCGCGGTCGTGATCGGTCTCTCGTTCGACAAGCGCATCGCCGCAGTGTTCGTGGCCTCCTCCGTCGTCGTGTTCGCCCTGCTGCGCGGCATCGCCGCGCTGCTGATGACGATCGCGCGGCGGCTGCCGCGGACGCGGCTGCCGATGCTGCGGCTTGCGATCGCCAACATCCACCGGCCGGGCGCGCTGACGCCGTCCGTGGTGCTGTCGCTCGGACTCGGGCTCGCCGTGCTCGTCACCATCACCCAGATCGACGGCAATCTGCGCCGGCAGTTCCTCGCGGCGCTGCCCGACCGCGCACCCTCGTTCTTCTTCATAGACATTCCGAGCGCGCAGGCCGAGCAGTTCGACGGCTATCTGCGCCAGATCGCGCCAGGCGCGAAGGTCGAGGATGTGCCGATGCTGCGCGGCCGCATCGTCGCCGCACGCGGCGTGCGCGCCGAGGAGCTCAAGCCGACCACGGATTCCGAATGGGTGCTGCAGAGCGACCGCGGCCTGACCTATACAGCCGAACTGCCGAAGGGTTCGAAGGTGGTCGAGGGCGAGTGGTGGAGCGCGGACTATTCCGGCCCGCCGCTGGTCTCGATGGAGAAGAAGATCGCCGACGGGCTCGGCCTCAAGCTCGGGGACGAGGTGGTGGTCAACGTGCTCGGCCGCGACATCCCGGCGAAGATCAGCAATCTGCGCAACATCGACTGGCAGGGGATGGGCATCAATTTCGTCCTCGTCTTCTCGCCCAACGCCTTCAAGGGCGCGCCGCACACCCATATCGCGACGCTGACGGAGACGGCCGGAAATGCGGCAGGCGACGGCAAGATCATCAAGGAGGTCGCCGACGCCTACCCGATGGTGACGAGCGTGCGCGTGCGCGAGGTGATGGAGACGGTCGGCTCGGTCGTGACCAATCTGGCGCTGGCGATCCGCGGTGCCAGCGCCGTGACCCTGATCTCGGCGATCCTGGTGCTGGGCGGCGCGCTCGCCGCCGGCCACCGTCACCGGGTCTATGATGCGGTGATCCTGAAGACCCTGGGCGCGACGCGGCTGCGGCTGCTCGGCGCCTATGCCCTCGAATACCTCCTGATCGGGCTCGCCACCGCGGTGTTCGGCGTGATCGCCGGCAGCATCGCGGCCTGGATGATCGTGACGCGGCTGATGACGCTGAGCTTCGTCTGGCAGGCCGGCAGCGCGGCCGGCGTGGTCGCGGCCGCCCTGGTCGTCACCGTCGGGCTCGGGCTCGCCGGCACGCTCCTGGCGTTGAACAAAAAGCCAGCAACGGTGTTGCGGAATTTGTGACAAAATGTAGCGGGTGGCGGCGCCTTAGCGAAATCGCACGAATCCTACGATTAACCACGGCCGCTCGTCTGGATTGTGGCTGAGGGCGACATTCGGCCGCGCGTGGACGGTTGCAGCGAATGTGTTAGTTTCCCACATATCGAATGGGTTCGGAGCCCCGATTGTTAGCCAAAATTTAGTCGGCTGGCACCGGTATCCGAGATAGAATTTGACGAACCGGCGGCATGGCGACCCTCATGCCGGACCGGACCAACCAACGGGAATTCGACCATGTCGGACCTAGACCGTAACTACGCTTCTCCTTTCGGCAGGGCCGCCGGGCGTGTTGACGCCGCGACGGTCGATGCCGGCCTGCGCGCCTACATGCTGCGCATCTACAACTACATGAGCATCGGCCTCGCCGTCACCGGCCTTGCCGCGCTCGGCGTCTACATGGCCGCCGTGACCGACGTTCCGACCCCGGAAGCGGTCCGCGTCGGCAAGCTGTTCCTGACGCCGTTCGGCTACGCCATGTTCGTCAGCCCGCTGAAGTGGCTGTTCATGCTCGCGCCGCTCGCGATGGTGTTCGTGATCTCGGCGGGCATCAACCGTCTGGCACCCTCGACCGCCCAGATCCTGTTCTGGGTGTTCGCGGCGTTGATGGGCATCTCGCTGTCGTCGATCTTCCTGGTGTTCACGCACACCTCGATCGTGCGGGTGTTCTTCATCACCGCGGCGACCTTCGGTGCGCTGAGCCTGTACGGCTACACCACCAAGCGTGACCTGACCGGGATGGGCTCGTTCCTGTTCATGGGCCTGATCGGCATCATCATCGCGAGCCTGGTGAACCTGTTCCTGGCCAGCTCGATGCTGCAGTTCATCGTGTCGGTGGTCGGCGTGCTGGTGTTCGCGGGCCTCACCGCCTGGGATACCCAGCGGCTGAAGAACGACTACATCTACGGCTACGCCTCGGCCGGCGGTGACATCGCAGAGCGTGCGGCCATCACCGGCGCGCTGTCGCTGTACTTGAACTTCATCAACCTGTTCACGCTGCTGCTGCAGCTCCTCGGCCAGCGCGACTAAGCGATAGACCCGAGCGAACGACACGAACCCCGGCCGAGAGGCCGGGGTTTTTGTTTGGGCCGGGCTACCTCTACAAACGCCGTCATTGCGAGCGCAGCGAAGCAATCCAGCCTGTCTCCGCGGTGAGACTCTGGATTGCTCACATGGGGATTTGATGTGTCAAGATTTATGATCAGCTCTTTGTTCGATTGCAGGCCAGCTCTTCGTCCCGACCGCGGAACTTTTCGGATGGCGCGCGCAGATCAGGTCAAGACCGGCCCGTGAGGGCCGCCGCGAAGCGGCTTGGTCTTGACCTGAGCGAGCACGCCTTCAGGCTTGTTAGGTCGGGAAGTGCGGCGTGAACTACTCCTATGGTTGGCGATCCAAGGGTCGAGCCGGTTTTGGCAATCTGGTTTGCATGCCAGATCAAACTCACATTCGGTCGTTGCGCGGTGGCGACTGCACCAACATTCCGCTTGCGGCGGGCAGGCTCGAGAGGACGAGACCCTTCTTCGTTACGGCGTTTGAAGCCATGCAATCCATCGGTTCGTCCACCCGGATCGGCCGAGGCTGATCAACCTCGGCGGATTGGTTTTGAGGCTGAGAGGCGTGGTGTCAGGCGCCGGGCTTCACCACGGCTCCCTCGATCACGACGCCGGCGGTCACGTATTTCCACAGGGCCACGAGCAGCTTGCGCGCCAGTGCCACGATTGTGCGCTTGCGGCCGCGCTGGCTGTTGGCCTTGAACCACTGGGTCAGAGCCGATTGAGGCTGATGACGTATCCACAGCCAGGCGAGCTGGATCATCGTGGTTCTCAGGCGCGGATTGCCGGCCTTCGACACGCCCTGCTCACGCTCAATGCCGCCACTGCGCCATGGCGTGGCCGCAAGACCGGCATAGGACGCAACCTGGCGGCGGTTGGTGAACTGACGTGGAAGGCCTCCGACCAGAGAATGGCAGCAAAGTTCGGGCCCAGGCCCTTCAAGTCGAGCAGCATCGCGACCGGGTTCGATGCAGCCTTCTCGCCTGCTGGTCGGCTTGCAGCCAGCAATGCATCCTGCTCGCGCTCTACCGCCGCGATCTGGTCGAGCAGAAGTTCGAGCCGGTCGAGCTCGCGGCTGATCTGCGCCTTCAAATGCGCCGGCAGCAGCCGCCCGTCCCCCGTGCGCAAGGCCTCAAGCCGCGTCCGTCGATCGCGCCGCAGCGGCACGTAGTCGAATATCCCTTGCGCAAACAGAACACCCTTGATCCGGTTCACATGCACGATCCGCTCCGCGATCAAGGTCCGCCGCTCCCGGCAAAGCCTGCGGCGGTCCTCTTCTTCCGGAGAGGGGGCAACGACCATCGCGCAGACCCGTGGCTCGCCGCGCTTGTAGGCCAGAAGCGACCGCAACAGCGTCTCGCCGTCCAACCGGTCCGTCTTGGCCCGCCGGCGCCGGCGCGGCGTCGCGATCGAGGCCGGATCGACCACGTAGCTCTCGACGCCCTCCGACTGCAGAGTGCGGTGAAGCCAGAACCCATCCAGCCCCGCCTCCTGGATGGTGATAATCGGATAACTCTCGCCCGTTCGCGCCTGTGCCTTACGCTTCAGCGCTGCAAAGAGCTTCAAAAGCTCCGCAATAGCGCCGGCCTTCACGCTGTGTTTGGACATCTTCTCGCCCTTGCCGGGCGACAGCGATGTAACCAGCCAGGTCGAACGGCTCAGTTCCAATGACACAAAAATTGCGCCAATCTGCGTCCGGATAGCGGCCAGTCCGTCGGAAAGATGATCGAGCAACATCGTTGTCTCCAGGTTGAGTGCTTCAGCAACCTCAGTCTGGCCTCAGACCCGGTCGCTATCCACTCCCCATGGAATCTTCGTCGCAAGGGCTCCTCGCAATGACGGAGTATGGGGATGCGCCGAGGCCCTTCCAGCGGCCGCGGGAAGGTTCTAATCTTCCCGACATGTCCGCACCTGAAATCAGGCCTACGACCGAGGCCGACCTTCCCGCCATTACCGCCATCTACCAACAGGCCGTCCGCGAGGGCACCGCGACGTTCGAGCTGGAGCCGCCCGACCTTGCCGAGATGACGCGCCGCTATCGTGCGCTGATCGACGGCGGCTATCCCTATTTCGTCGCCATGCTGGACGGGCGCGTGGCCGGCTATGCCTATGCCGGCGCCTACCGCCCGCGGCCGGCCTATCGTTTTACGGTGGAGAACTCGATCTATCTCGATCCCTCCTTCCACCGCCGCGGTGTCGGCTCTCTGCTGCTGGAGCGGCTGATCGCCGAATGCGAGGCACGCGGCTTCCGCCAGATGATCGCGGTGATCGGCGATTCCGCCAATGCCGGATCAATCGGCGTGCACACCAGGGCCGGCTTCAAGATGATCGGCACGCATCCCAATGTCGGGCTGAAATTCGGCCGCTGGCTGGACACGGTGATGATGCAGCGCGACCTCGGCGAGGGGGCAACGACGGTGCCAGGGAAGTAAGCTCTCGTAGGGTGGGCAAAGCGCAAGCGTGCCCACCCTCAGAAGCGATTACGGAAGGGGTCGTTGGGACGGCGCGATGCGCCTTTGCCCAGCCTACGGCACCAGTCGCGCGGCTACACCACCGCCAGCTTGCGATCGATCACCAGCAGCACGCGCTCGAGCTCATGGCCGCGGCGCAGGATCAGGCCGGTCGCCGAGATCACGCTGTACATGCCCTGCTTGCGCGCGAGCCGCGGATCCTTCTCGATGCGATAGATCGGCACTTCCGAGGCGCGGCGATAGACCGAGAACACGGCGCGGTCCTTCAGGAAGTCGATGGCGTAATCGCGCCACTCGCCGTCGGCGACCATGCGGCCATAGAGATTGAGAATACGATGCAGCTCGAGCCGGTTGAACGTCACCCGGTTCGGCTGCGCATTCGCGGCGGGGCGCGCCGCCGCGCGCTGCTCGCTCGGATCGGCATCCTCCGACATCAGATTCATGGGAAGCGCCTCCTCATCGCACTGCAATGAACCGCATCCGCGAAAACCGTCCCCGGAACCGCGTTCATGACAATTGCATGATCGCGCCAACCGTTCCGCACCGCAAGGGGTTCAACCGCTCGAATCGGCTGTGAATCGGGACACACGCAATGGTGGAACTCTGTCGCGGCAAACCGTCACGGGATCGTGCTCAAGAATCTTAGTCTCGCCGCTTTTCCGCCAAGCGCCTGCCGCCCTGCATTGCGAAAAGAATCACGTGCGTTGACCCGGTCCTTTCGGTTCCGGATTCCTCAGCCCCCAGCCCCCCGGGGTCGAACAGGATCGGGTCTGTACGCACGGCAAGGAGGGCCAACGCAAGTTGGTCCTTTTTGGTTTGTGTCGGGATGTTTCCGGCGCCGAGCGACGTTTCCTCCAAACATCCGCGCGAAGTTTCTCTCCCCAGCTGCATCAGCGGGGTCTTGCATGGTTCTCGCGGCGATGCGCAGCATCGCCACGCGCGCAAAAGCGCGCTCCTCACCATGAGGATTGAGAGCAGAGTGCGGCGCTAAAAATCAGTGTCAGTGCAGGGACGTGTACGCCGCGCCCAGCATCGGGCCCGGCTTCTCACGGCTGCCGTCCTGGACGTACACCACCGCGCCGTCGACGCCGTCGCGCGTGAGGTTCTCGATCGGCACCGTCCAGCTTTCCGGACGCCCGGTCCAATCGCCGACCTTGAGCAGGTTGCGCACCACATTGTGATAGGTGACCTGCTGTCCGCGATTCTCGCCGCGGCTGATCGCGATCGGCACCGACTTGGCGATCGAGCAGATCCAGACTTCGCCGTGCGAGACCGTGGGCTCCTTGCTTGCGGCCACCGAGACGTTGATCTGCTTGCCCGAGAGCGACATCGTCACCGGCACGCTCATCACACCGGCGCCCTTGTCGGTCTTGCCGATCGCACTCTCGATGCCGGCGCGGTCGCTGCCGATCACATGCGTGGAGCCGTTGACGACGACTTGCGGTGTGTAAACTTCGCGGTCGCCGCGCATGCGCGAATAGGCACGTTGCCGTGCAGAGAACCGCGAATCCGCCAGCGTGTCCTTCCAGCCGAGATAGTCCCAATAGTCGATCGGCATGCTCAGGGCGATGACCGATGGATCTTTGGAGAGATCGCCGATGATCTGGTCGGCGGGCGGGCAGGACGAGCAGCCCTGCGAGGTAAACAATTCGACAACGGCGCGGGGATCAGCCTCGGCGGGACGGATGACGGCGATGATCGCACAGATGCCGAGAGCTCCCGACCAGAGGGCATTGGACCAACGTGAAACCGGATGAAAAGCCGTCATTGTCGTCATGTCGAACGCTGCACACCATTGCTCGTGAGAGAGAAATCTTATCGCCGGATGGTCACCGTAGTCTTACGGGGCGCGGTACATTCGTCCGTCCAGGCAACCCTCCAAGGGAGGTTTTCCGCCGGGCGGGCCCATCTGAAGCGTACCGCAAACGCGCGAAGGCGGCCTTTGATAGGCCGCCTTCGCTAGGGCTTCTACTCACTTCGCAGTGAGCCATCGTTCACAAATTCGCGCTTACGCCGCGAGCTTGCGCAGCACGTAGTGCAGGATGCCGCCGTTGCGGTAGTAGTCGAGCTCGTCCAGCGTATCGATGCGGCAGAGCAGCGAAACGCGCTGCAGCGAACCGTCGCCGGAGACGATCTCCGCGGTCAGCTTCTGGCGCGGCTTGAGGTCGCCGACGAGGCCGCGGATGGTCACCTTCTCGTCGCCCTTCAGGCCAAGCGATTGCCAGGAGGTGCCTTCCTCGAAGGTCAGCGGCAGCACGCCCATGCCGACCAGGTTGGAACGGTGGATGCGCTCGAAGCTCTGGCAGATCACGGCGCGCACGCCGAGCAGACGCGTGCCCTTGGCGGCCCAGTCGCGCGAGGAGCCGTTGCCGTATTCGGCACCGGCGAACACCACCAGCGGCACCTGCTCCTGCTGGTACTTCATCGCGGCGTCGTAGATCGACATCTGCTCGCCGTCGGGCCAGTGCTTGGTCAGACCGCCCTCAGGGATGTTTCCATCCGCGCCCTTGAGCATGAAGTTCTTGATGCGGATGTTGGCGAAAGTGCCGCGCATCATGACTTCATGGTTGCCGCGACGCGTGCCGTACTGATTGAAATCGGCGGGGCGCACCTGGTGCTCGCTGAGATATTTGCCGGCGGGCGAGGTGAGCTTGATCGAACCGGCCGGCGAGATGTGGTCGGTGGTGATCTTGTCGCCGAACATGGCGAGGACGCGCGCCTCGACGATGTCGGTGACCGGCTCCGGCTCCCTCTTCATGCCTTCGAAGTAAGGCGGGTTCTGCACATAGGTCGAAGACATGTTCCAGCGATAGGTTTCGCTCTCGACCGTCTTGATCTTGCGCCAGTTGGTGTCGCCCTTGAACACGTCGGCATACTTCTTCTTGAAGATCGACGCGGTCACGAACTTCTTCATGAAGGCGTTGATCTCCTTGGCCGTCGGCCAGATGTCCTTCAGGTACACCGGCTTGCCGTCCTTGCCCTCGCCGAGCGGCTCGGTGGCGAGGTTCTTGGTGACGCTGCCGGCGAGCGCGTGCGCAACGACCAGCGGCGGCGAGGCCAGATAGTTCGCCTGCACGTCCGGCGAGACGCGACCTTCGAAGTTGCGGTTACCGGAGAGCACGGCAGCAGCGACGATGCCGTTGTCGTTGATCGACTTCGAGATCTCCTCGGGCAGCGGACCGGAATTGCCGATGCAGGTGGTGCAGCCGAAGCCGACCAGGTTGAAGCCGACCTTATCGAGATCCTTCTGGAGACCGGAATTAGCGAGATACTCGGCCACGACCTGGCTGCCCGGGGCGAGCGAGGTCTTCACCCACGGCTTCGCTTTCAGGCCCTTGGCCGCCGCGTTACGCGCGAGTAGGCCCGCACCAATCAACACGCTGGGATTCGAGGTGTTGGTGCAGGAGGTGATCGCCGCGATCACGACGTCGCCATGGCCGAGATCGAAGTCCTTGCCTTCGACCGAGAAACGCTTCGCCGGCTCCTCGGCCTTCTTGTATTCACTGGCGAGCGCGAGCGAGAAGCCTTCGGCCACCGAGGGCAGCGCGATGCGGCCTTCGGGACGCTTCGGACCGGCCATCGACGGCACGACGTCGCCGAGGTCCAGTGTCAGCAATTCCGTGAACACCGGATCGGGCGACTTGGCAGTGCGGAACAGGCCCTGCGCCTTGGCATAGGCCTGCACCAGCGCGACGCGGGCCGAGGCACGACCGGAGGTCTTGAGGTAGTCAAGCGCGGCGGCGTCGACCGGGAAGAAGCCGCAGGTCGCGCCGTATTCGGGCGCCATGTTGGCGATGGTCGCCTTGTCGGCGACCGAAAGGTGGTCGAGGCCGGGGCCGAAGAACTCGACGAACTTGCCGACGACGCCGAGCTTGCGCAGCATCTGCGTCACGGTCAACACGAGGTCGGTCGCAGTGACGCCTTCCTTCAGCGCGCCCTTCAGCTTGAAGCCGACGACGTTGGGCAGCAGCATCGACAGCGGCTGGCCGAGCATGCAGGCTTCCGCCTCGATGCCGCCGACGCCCCAGCCGAGCACGGCGAGACCATTGACCATGGTGGTGTGGGAGTCGGTGCCGACCAGCGAATCGGGATAGGCGACCTCGAAGGTGCCGGTCTTCTTGCCGACCGTCATCTTCTCCTTCTTGGTCCAGACCGTCTGGGCTAGATATTCGAGGTTGACCTGGTGGCAGATGCCGGTGCCGGGCGGCACCACGGAGAAGTTCGAGAACGCCTTCTGGCCCCACTTCAGGAACTCGTAGCGCTCCTGGTTCTGCTTGTACTCCTCGACGACGTTCTTGCCGAAGGCCTTGTTGTCACCGAAGAAGTTCACGATCACGGAGTGATCGATGACGAGATCGACCGGCACCAGCGGGTTGATCTTCTCGGCGTCGCCGCCGAGCTTCTGCATCGCGTTGCGCATCGCGGCGAGGTCGACCACCGCGGGCACGCCGGTGAAGTCCTGCATCAGGACGCGCGCCGGGCGGAAGGCGATCTCATGCTCCAGCGATTTCTTGCGCAGCCATTTCGAGACCGCAACGATGTCTTCCTTCTTGACCGAGCGGCCGTCCTCGTTGCGCAGCAAATTCTCGAGCAGGACCTTCATCGAATAGGGAAGTTTCGAAATTCCCTTCAGACCATTCTTCTCGGCTGTAGGCAGGCTGTAATAGACATAGGTCTTGGCGCCGACCTTGAGGGTCTTTTTGCATTTGAAGCTGTCGAGCGAGGTCATGTAGGAAATCCCAATTGTTAGTTATACCCGGCAGGGTATCTTAACACCGTCAGCGTATCAGGCTGGGCCGCTTGCTGGGGCAGGTTGAGTTGCTGCATCAAGTAGTTCCGGGCTTATAGAAGCTTTCTAACCGCGCCGCCACAGCCACTATCGTGCCGCAGCAATCCGCGAGCCAAAAATTCCCATGCGCTACCCCAAGATTTCCTGAGGCCTGGCCTTGGACGGGTTGATACCAGGCAAAATGCAGCTGTCCGGGCGAGGGATCACCTGCGTGCGCGGCGGCCGCGAGGTGTTTGCTGGGCTCGATTTCGAGGCCCTCTCCGGCGAAGCTGTGGCGGTGGTCGGCCGCAACGGCTCAGGCAAGACCTCGCTGCTGCGGCTGATCGCCGGCCTTCTCGTTCCGGCCGGCGGCACGATCGTACTGGACGGGGGCGACGCCGACATGACGCTGCCCGAGCAGTGCCACTATCTCGGCCATCGCGACGCCCTGAAGCCGGCGCTGAGCGTGGCTGAAAATCTGTCATTCTGGGCTGATTTCCTGGGCGGCGAGCGCAGCGATGTGGCTGAAAGCCTCGCCATTGTCGGCCTCGACCACACCACCCATCTGCCCGCGGCTTTCCTGTCCGCCGGCCAGCGCCGCCGGCTGTCGCTGGCCCGGCTGCTGACGGTTCGACGGCCAATCTGGCTGCTGGACGAGCCGACCAATGCGCTGGATGTCGCCGGCCAGGAGATGTTCGGCGGGCTGATGCGGGAGCATCTGGCGCGAGGCGGGATGATCATCGCGGCGACCCATTCGCCGCTGGGGATCGAATCGCGGGAGCTGCGGATCGGGGGGATGGCGTGATGCGTCGGGACCCTCAGCTTTTCGAACGGCCAGGCGCTGCTCTCGGACCCGGGACGCAGCCGTCGCCGCGGGCTCCCTCGCCTCTTCCGCTTGCGGGAGAGGCCGGCGCGCAGCGCCGGGTGAGGGTTCTCTCCTCTAGGGGAGTCTTCGTTGTCGAGACACCCTCTCCCCAGCCCTCCCCCGCAGGCTGTTCAGTCCGGGGACATAGTGGACGGGTGTTCGGAGACATCGTGGACACTTTCGGTCGTTCCGTCGAGAGGCCGGATGTCGACGGTTGCGATGAGCTGGGTTCTGAAGACGACGTCGAAGACGCCGTCTTGTGTGGTTGGCCGGAACGCGACTGCTTTGCCGCGGAAGGCCTTGGGGACTTTGAGGTTGCGGCCGAGGAAGCTGACGTGCCCGCCCTGTTGGACGCGGCGCACGGCGTCGCCTGGTGCGTATTCGAAGGGTGCGACGGTCTCGACATAGTCGCGCGGGCTCGGCTGATAGCGGCTGGCCGGCACGGCGAGCTCGAGCGCTTCGTGCGGCCGTTGCGTGTTGTAGACCGTGCGCCATCGCTCGAAAGCACGCTGGGCGGCGGCAATATCGGTGAAGGAAGGAGCCGACAACACTTCGGCCTTGAGGCTACGGTGGAAGCGTTCGTCCTTGCCCATGGTCTGCGGATGATAGGGCCGCGAATGGCTGATCTTGATGCCATGCTCGATCAGCCAAACCCCGAGCGGGGTGAATGGGCTGCCCGGACCGTCGCCCCAGGGCGAGCCGTTGTCGGTGATCAGTCTCTCGGGCAGGCCGTAACGGCGGAAAGCCGCGATGAGATGCTGCCTGACCGTCTCGGTCTGCTCGTCGGCGCACGCCGCCAGTGCCACCGAAAAGCGCGAGTGATCGTCGAGCACGGTCAGCGGATGAAGCCGGCCGACATGCAAGGCCACGTGGCCCTTGAAGTCCATCTGCCACAACTCGTTCGGCCGCGACCGCTCGAAACGGGTGAAGGCGGGCGAACCGCCGCCGAACTTGCCCAGTTCCATCCCATGTCGCTTCAAGATCGCCGTGACCGTCGAAGGCGCCGGAACGGCGTCCCGCCCCAGATCCTTCAGTCGCCTGGCGATCTTGCGCCCACCCCAAGCCGGATGCTCGGCTCGCACCGAGAGCACGGCATCCTCGATCGCCGCAACACTGCGCGCCGGCGAACGCTGCGGTCGACGCGACTGCTCCTGAAGCCCATTGATCCCGGCCGATTGCCATCGCTCCAGCCACTTGTAGCCGGTCGTCGGGCTGATGCCGAACCGACGACACAATTGCCGAACATTGGCTCCTTCCTCCGAGGCCAACATCACAAACTCCAATCTCGCGTCCATCCGAGATACCTCGCGGAACGGCATCCGACAGCCTCCTTGATTCGCTGCCGAAAGTGTCCACGATGTCTCCGAACACCCGTCCACTATGTCCCCGGTCCGAACACAGGCGGGGGAGGGAGCGCACCGCGCCTGGGGTACGTTGGGAGCACCCCATGACCGCCCTGTCCGCCCTGATCAGCCGAGACATCAGGATCGCGCTCCGGGTTGGCGGCGGGGCGCTGATCGGGGTGCTGTTCTTCCTCACCGTGGTGGTGCTGATGCCGTTCGCGGTCGGGCCGGATCTGGCGCTGCTGTCGCGGCTGGGACCGGCGATCCTGTGGCTCGGCGCGCTCCTGGCGAGCCTGCTGACCCTGGACCGGCTGTTCATGGCCGACCATGAGGACGGCTCGCTGGACCTGATCACGATGAGCCGTACCCCATTGGAACTCGCCTGCGCCGCCAAGGCGCTGGCGCATTGGCTGGCCGCCGGCCTGCCGCTGATTGTCGCAACCCCCGTGCTCGGCCTCTTCCTCAACCTCGACATGGTCGCGACCGGTGCGGTGGCGCTGACGCTGCTTGCGGGAACCCCGGCCCTGACCTTCACCGGCATGATCGGTGCGGCGCTGGCGGTGACGCTGCACCGTGGCGGATTGCTGATGGCCGTTCTCGTACTGCCGTTGTCGATTCCTGTGCTGATTTTCGGCGTCGCGGCCTCACAGGCGGTGATCGTCGGCCCGATGACCTTCGGCGCACCGTTCTCGATCCTGTGCGCGCTGTCGCTGGTCAGCCTCGTGATCGGCCCGTTCGCGGCAGCAGCGAGCCTGCGGCATGGACTGGACTGACCTTGACCCCATCAACTTTCGCTGCCCACTTTTATGCTGATTGCGTGAGCAGCCCCCGGTGATTATCAGGTTACTATGTCGCTGATCGACCTCGCCAACCCCACGCGGTTCCTCGCGCTGACAGCGCGGGTGTTGCCGTGGCTGGCGGGTGCGACCGTCATCCTGCTCGCCATCGGCCTTTATCAATCCGCCTACGCGCCAGACGACTATCAGCAGGGCGCGACCGTCAAGATCATGTTCATCCACGTGCCCAATGCCTGGCTGTCGATGTTCGTCTGGGGCGTGATGAGCATTGCCTCGCTGGGCACGCTGGTGTGGCGGCATCCGCTCGCCGACGTCGCCGCGAAAGCGGCCGCACCCATCGGCGCCGCCTTCACCTTCCTCGCGCTGCTCACGGGCTCGCTGTGGGGCCGGCCGATGTGGGGCACCTATTGGGAATGGGACGCGCGGCTGACCTCGGTGCTGATCCTGTTCCTGATGTATCTCGGCCTGATGGCACTGTGGCGCGCGGTCGACGATCCCTCGCGCGCGGCGCGCGCCGCGGCGGTACTGACGCTGGTCGGCGCAATCAACCTGCCGATCATCAAGTTCTCGGTCGACTGGTGGAACACGCTGCACCAGCCGGCGTCGGTGATGCGCATGGGCGGCTCGACGCTCGACAAATCCTTCCTGATTCCGCTGCTGGTGATGGCGATCGCCTTCACGCTGCTGTTCGTCACGCTGCATTTGGCGGCGATGCGCAACGAGATCCTGCGCCGCCGCGTCCGCTCGCTGCAGATGATGCAGGCCAGCCGCGTCGCGTTCTCGAGCGAGTTGGGCACCGGCTCGCATCAAGAAAACGTGTCAAAAGGGGCAGCGTGATCATGTCGCTCGGTCCTTACGCGTCCTTCATTGTGGCGTCTTACGCGGGTGCCGCGCTCGTGATCGTGATCCTGATCGGCTGGGTCATGCTCGATTATCGCAGCCAGACGCAGCGCCTGCGCGAGCTGGAGCAGCGCGGCATCACCCGCCGGTCGGGCCGCAGCGCGACGGAGCCGCAATGAGCGATCAGTCGAGCTCCGCTCCGCCGCAGCGGCGCACCTTCCTGATGGCGCTGCCGCTGATCGCCTTCCTCGGTCTCGCGCTGCTGTTCTGGTTCAGGCTCGGCAGCGGCGATCCCTCGCGAATTCCTTCGGCGCTGATCGGCCAGCCCGCACCGCAGACGATGCTGTCGCCGCTGGAGGGATTGCAGGACAACGGCACGCAGGTGCCGGGGCTCGATCCCGCCGCCTTCAAGGGCAAGGTCAGCCTGGTCAACGTCTGGGCGTCCTGGTGCGTACCGTGCCATGACGAGGCCCCGCTCTTGACCGAGCTCGCCAAGGACAAGCGCTTCCAGCTGGTCGGCATCAACTACAAAGACGCCGCCGACAACGCGCGCCGCTTCCTCGGCCGCTATGGCAACCCGTTCGGCCGCGTCGGCGTCGATGCCAACGGCCGCGCCTCGATCGAATGGGGCGTCTATGGCGTGCCGGAGACGTTCGTCGTCAGTCGCGAGGGCACCATCGTCTACAAGCTGGTCGGCCCGATCACGCCGGACAATCTGCGGACGGTGTTGATGCCGCAGCTGGAGAAGGCGTTGAAGGCGGGGTCGTAGAGCGGTCTCGTGCCCCGGACGCTGCGCAGCGATCCTTCATCGATGCGCTGCAGAGCCGGGGCCCATGTCACCACCATGGCGCTGCTGGAGAGAGCCTGGGTCCCGGCTCGCGCTTCGCGCGTCCGGGACACGAGACCTACCCCTTCCTGACATCCCCCGCTTCCGCCTCGCTCGCTTCCAGCGACGCTGGCGCGATCCCGTAGCGCTTGGTCAGCGGCATCTGGGCGATGGCGAAGATCATGGTCAGCGTGGTCACGCCAAACACCTTGAAGTTCACCCAGAAGTCCGTGCTCTGGGTGCGCCAGATGATCTCGTTCAGCACCGCCAGGCCGGCGAAGAACAGCGCCCAGCGCAGCGTGAGGATGCGCCAGCCCTGCGGCGTCAGGTTGAACATCTGGTCGAACATCACGGCGATGAAGGAGCGGCCGAACAGCAGGCCGCCGCCGAGGATCGCGGCGAACAGGCCGTAGATGATGGTCGGCTTGACCTTGATGAAGGTCTCGTCGTGCAGCACCAGCGTCAGCGTGCCGAACACCAGCACGATCACGCCCGTCACGATCGCCATGATCGGGATGTGGCGCGTCACCACGTAGGAGGCGGCCATCGCCGCCACGATCGCAACCATGAAGGCGCCGGTCGCGGCGAACAGATTGAACTTCGCATTAACGAAGAAGAACACGAGCAGCGGACCGAGCTCGGTCGCAAGCTTGAACAGCGGATGCGGCTGGGTCTTGTCCATTCGTCAGCTTTCGATTCCGGCGATCGCGCGGGCGAAGTCGCGTGCGGTGAAGGGCGCGAGATCGTCGACGCCTTCGCCGACCCCGATGAAATGCACCGGCAGCTTGAACTTCTCCGCGAGCGCCACCAGAATGCCGCCGCGCGCCGTGCCGTCGAGCTTAGTCATCACGAGACCGGTGACGCCGGCAGTGCGATGGAAGGCCTCGACCTGTGACAGCGCGTTCTGGCCGACGGTGGCATCGAGCACAAGCAGCACCGCATGCGGCGCGGTCGCATCCACCTTGCGGATCACGCGCACGACCTTCTCGAGCTCGTTCATCAGCTCGGCCTTGTTCTGCAGGCGGCCGGCGGTGTCGATCAGGAGCACGTCGATGTTCTGCTCCTTCGCCGCCGTCAGCGCGTTGAAGGCAAGGCTCGCCGAATCCGAGCCTTGCGCGCCGGCGATGACAGGCGTCTTCGTCCGCTCGCCCCAGACTTTCAGCTGCTCGATCGCCGCTGCGCGAAACGTGTCGCCGGCGGCGAGCATCACCTTGCGGCCTTCGGATGCAAATTTTTGCGAGAGCTTTCCGATCGTGGTGGTCTTGCCGGAGCCGTTGACGCCGACGACGAGGATGACGAACGGCTTCTTGGCCGTGTCGATCTCGAGCGGTTTTGCGACCGGCGCGAGCACCTTCTCGACCTCGGTCGCGACGACGTCCTTGACCTCGTCCGCCGAGATCGCCTTGTCGTAACGTCCCGCGCCGACGGCGTCGGCAATCCGCACCGCGACTTGCGTGCCGAGGTCGGCGCGCAGCAGCACATCCTCGATGTCGTCGAGCATGGCGCGATCGAGCTTGCGCTTGGTGACGAGGTCGGCGACCGCAGTCCCGAGCGAGGACGACGTGCGCTTCAGCCCGTTGGACAGGCGGCGCCACCAGCTCAGTTTGGGGGTGTCGGAGGTGGTATCGTTCATGGTGGCGTGTTAGCCGTTCCGGCCTGTAAACGAAAGTCTTGACCGAAAGTCGTTATCCTTGCTCGATGTTCCCGAATTGACATCAGACGAAATCCTGGCGCGCGTGCTTCATCGCGACGGGCTGATGCTGGTGATCGACAAGCCGGCCGGCCTGCCGGTGCATCGCGGCCCCAAGGGCGGGCCGAACCTGGAAGCCTCCTTCGACGCGCTGCGCTTCGGCCTGCCGCGGCCGCCGGTGCTGGCCCACCGGCTGGACAAGGACACCTCGGGGTGCCTCGTGCTCGGCCGGCATCGCAAGGCGACCGCATCGCTCGGCCTGCTGTTCAAGCACGGCAAGATCGGCAAGACCTACTGGACCGTGGTTGAGGGCGGCCCTGCCGAAGATGAAGGCACGATCGACATGCCGCTTGGCCGGCTCAATGCCGAACGCGGCTGGTGGCAGAAGCCCGACCCCGAAGGCCAGAAGGCCATCACCAACTGGAAGGTGATGGGCCGGGGCGACGGTTTCACCTGGCTCGCCATGGAACCGGTGACCGGGCGGACCCACCAATTGCGGGTGCATTCGGCCGCGAGCGGCTGGCCGATCTTCGGCGATAACATTTACGGCAACGGCCCGCGCTTCGGCGAGCCGAAGCTGCACCTGCATTCCCGCGAGATCGTGGTGCCGATCTCCCGGAACAAGGAACCGATCCGCGTGGTCGCTCCGGCCCCGCCGCATATGCATGAAAAGCTCAGGGCTTGCGGGTGGAACGGAGAGTAGACGCCGTCTTCGCCCGGTCCGGCCATGCTTTACCAAACCTTCAGCGCTCGCCTCTAATGATAACGGTTGCTTAGAAAAAGCTTCCGTAACCGCTCAGGACGAGCCGCGCGTGATGACCAAGGCCGGGCTATCGATCATCGACGAGGTCGAATCCGCGATTCGGATGGGCTCGCCGGAAAAGGGGCTGGAGACGGCCCGGCGCGTCACCGACCTGTTCCTGTCTTCCGCCGGCAATTTCGACGACGAGCAGATCGCGCTGTTCGACGACGTGCTCGAGCGCCTGATCGGCACCATCGAGCTGCGCGCCATCGCCGATATGGGCGCACGCGTGGCGCTCGCCGAGACCAGCGCGCAGCTCGCGCCGATCGCGCAGGCTCCGCCGTCCGTGATCCGCCGGCTCGCCAACAATGACGAGATCCGCATCGCCGGTCCCGTGCTGCAGGAATCCGCGCGTCTCGACGATGGCGAGCTGGTGAAGATCGCATCAGCCAAGGGCGAGCCGCATCTGCTCGCGGTCGCCGGCCGCTGGTGGCTGAAGGAGATCGTCACCGATGCGCTGCTGGCGCGCCGCTATCCCAGCGTCAGCCGGCGGCTCGCGGCCAATCCCGGCGCACGCGTCTCCGGAGGCGGATTTGCCATCATCGTCGGCCAGGCGGAAAGCGATCCGGAGCTCGCGGTCAGCGTCGGCGTCCGCGTCGATCTGCCATCGGAGCTGCGGCGCCAATTGCTGCGCTCGGCGACGGATGCCGTGCGCACCCGCCTATTGTCGCGCGCCCCGCCGCATCTGTTCGAAGAAATCCAGAGCGCGATCGCAGCCGTCACCGTGGGCGTCGCGCGCGAGATGTCAGGCGTTCGCGATTTCGAAGGCGCCAAGCGCGCGATTGCGAATCTCAAGGCGACCGGCCAGCTCGATGAGGCGACGTTGTTCGGCTTCGCCAGGCAGCGGCGCTATGAGGAGACGGTGGCGGCCCTAGCGGCGTTGTCCGGCTCGACCGTCGAGGTGATTCGCCCGCTGATGCAGAGTCTCCGCGAGGACGGTCTGCTGGTGCCGTGCAAGGCCGCGCAGCTCAGCTGGGAGACGACCGTGGCCGTGCTCGAAAGCCGCTTCGCGACAGGTGCGATGAAGCCCGCGGACATCGCCAGGGCGCAGGGCCATTTTGCGAGAATGACCACAGAGAACGCACGGCGCACGCTGCGGTTCTGGCAGGTGCGGGCATCGTAAGGCTCTTCCCCTCTCCCTTGTGGGAGAGGGTGGCTCGCCGCGATAGCGGCGAGACGGGTGAGGGGTATCTCTCCGCGCGTAACTCTCTCTCAATGCGAGTGCGCGGAGACAACCCCTCATCCGGCGCTTCGCGCCACCTTCTCCCACAACAAGGGGAGAAGGGAAGAAAGCAGCTACCTATATGGTCAGCCGCCCGCCGTCACTGCCGGCGATCCTCAGCCGCACAACACTTCCCACCCGCTTGCCCGCGATAGCCACCGGCAGATAGTGCTCCGTGCGGCCCTGCCCGTCGCTCTCGATCAGCACATCGCGCGTCGCGCCCACTTCGGCTTGCAGCCGCCGCCGCAGTGCCACTTCGCCGGCGGCCCGCAGCCGTTTCGCACGCGCCTTGATCGCTGCCCCCGCAACCTGCGGCATCCGCGCGGCCGGTGTGCCGGGACGCGGGGAGTAGGGGAAGACGTGCAGGAAGGTCAGGCCACATTCTTCGACCAGATCGAGCGAGCGCGAAAACATCTCCTCGGTCTCGGTCGGGAAGCCCGCGATGATGTCGGCGCCGAAGGCGACGTCCGGGCGCAGCCGGCGGACCTGGTCGCAGAACGCGATGGCGTCCTGGCGCGAATGCCGCCGCTTCATGCGCTTCAGAATCATATCGTCGCCGGACTGTAGCGACAGGTGCAGATGCGGCATCAGGCGCGCATCATCGGCGATGGCATCGAGCAGATCGCTATCGGCCTCAATCGAATCGATCGACGAGATGCGCAGGCGCTTCAGCTCCGGTACATGCCGCAGGATCTGCTTGGTCAACATGCCGAGCTTCGGCGCGCCGGGCAGGTCGGTGCCATAGCTGGTGAGATCGACGCCGGTCAGCACGATCTCGGCATGGCCGCGTTCGACCAGCGCCCGCACCTGCTCGACCACTGCGCCCATCGGCACCGAGCGCGAATTGCCGCGGCCGAACGGGATGATGCAGAAAGTGCAGCGATGATCGCAGCCGTTCTGCACCTGCACGAACACGCGCGGCAGACCGCTGGCATAGCCTTCGACGAGATGCGGCGCCATCTCCCTGATAGCCATGATGTCGCTGACGGCGATCTTCTCGCTGGCACCAAGATCGAAAGCGTTGCGCGTCTCCTGCCATGCAGACGAACGCATCTTGTCGTCATTGCCGACGACGCGATCGACCTCGGCCATGTCGGCGAACATCTGGCTTTGCGTCTGCGCCGCGCAGCCGGTGACGACGATGCGCGCACCGGGCCGCTCTCGCTTCAATTTGCGGATCGACTGGCGCGCCTGCGCCACCGCCTCGTTGGTGACGGCGCAGCTGTTGATGACGATGGTATCGGAAAGGCCTGCGCCCTCCGCTTTGCTGCGGATCACCTCGGCCTCGAAGGCGTTGAGGCGGCAGCCGAAGGTGACGATGTCGATGGCCATCAGGCGACCGGCGCGAACAGCGCCGGATCGAAGGTGCCCTCGTATTCCAAGGTCGCGGTGCCCGTCATCAGCACATGGTCGTCGCGCTCGCGCCATTCGATGCCGAGCTTGCCGCCGGGCAATGTGATCTCGACCTTGCGCTCGGCGCGCTTCAGCCGCGCGGCGGCGACGGCCGTGGCACAGGCCGCCGAACCGCACGCCTTGGTCAGGCCTGCGCCGCGCTCCCAGGTGCGGATCGTGATGTGCTCGCGGTCGACGATATGGGCGAGAGTGATGTTGGCGCGCTCCGGGAAGATCGGATGATTTTCCAAGAGCGGACCGAAGCGGCCGAGATCATAGGCGTTGACGTCCTCGACCCAGAACACCGCATGCGGATTGCCCATGCTCACGACGGAGGGCGAATGCAGGATCGGATTGTCGATCGGCCCGATCTGCAATTCGATGTAGCGGGTATCGCGAAACTCTTCCGCCAGCGGAATGTCCTGCCAGCCGAACTTTGGCGCGCCCATGTCGACCGTGTAGAGATCGGCCGCTGGACCTTGCCATGCATTGAGCAGGCCCGCGGTGGTCTCGAACGTCGCGGTAGCCTGCCCGGTCTTCTCGAAGATGCGGCGGACCACGCAGCGCATGCCGTTGCCGCAGGCGCCTGCCTCGGAGCCGTCGTTATTGTAGATGCTGATGAAGGCCTCGGTGCCGTCGAGCCGCGGCTTCTGCAGGACCATGAGCTGATCGTAGGGCACGCCGCCCTGCGCCGACGCCACCGCGCGAGCATCGTCCGGCGTCACCCGGCCTGCGGAATCGCGCATGTCGACAACGACGATCTCGTTGCCGATGCCGTTCATCTTGGCAAATGCGTGGTTGGCCAGCGCGCTCATGAAAATTCCCGAATTTCGCCTGCCTTATATGGCGATCCTCGGCCGCTTGGCCAGAGATTTGCGCCGGTGCCGAGACGTCTGCCATGACGCATCTGTCATGGGACGAATTCAGCGCTCGCGTGTTAGAACGGCGCGGTTCGCGCGAACCGGGACGCGCGGCCGGGCTAAAGCCGGATTTAGGCCTTGGTGGGCAAGGTCTTGGTGCCCAAGGTCTTGGGGAGAATAAAATGATTGGGTTTCGTCGTCTCGCTCTGGCCGCGCTGATCCCGGCAGCGGTCTTGTCGCTTGGCCTGTCATTGGGCCTGCCCGAGGTTCTGGCGCAAACCCCGAACCCGGCGCCTGCCGCGTCGGTCAGCCCCTCGCCGGCCCCGGCGGCCTCGCCCGCCCCGGCGGCAAGCGCCTCGCCGGCACCCGTACCTGCCCCCTTGGCGACACCCTCGCCAGCGGCCAGCGCCTCCCCCGCTCCTTCAGCAGCGCCCTCACCCGCGGCCAGTGCCTCACCCAGCCCGACGGCTCCACCGCCCGCCGCGGCCGCCACTCCTGCCCCGGTGCAGACCGCCGATCCCTTTGGCCTCGATACCATGCTCGAGGCCAAGAAGGTCGTGATGGTCAAGGGCACGGCCAATTGGGACTCCGCCTTCGACACGCTGATCGACGCCTTCAAGGCCCTGAACACGCTCTTGGACAAGCAAGGCATCAAGCCAACAGGCAATTCGATGATCGTCTACACCTCGACCGACGACACCGGCTTCACCTTCCTTGCCGAGATCCCGGTCGAGCAGGATCCCAAGAACCTGCCCAAGGACATGAGCATCGGCAAATCGCCTGAAGGCAAGGCGCTGAAATTCGTCCATCGCGGCTCCTACGACAACATGGACAACACCTATGAGGCGATCACCAATCACCTCGACGACAAGAAGCTGGAAGCCAAGGACACCTTCATCGAGGAGTACCTCACCGATCCCCTGAAGACGGCGGAGGACAAGCTCGTGATCAATGTTTTCGTGCCGCTGAAGTGAGACTGATGCAAAAGCCTTCCCTACTCGCCGCCGTTTTCGCCACCGCCCTGCTGACCGCCCCCGCACGCGCCGACGATTTTCCGTCCGCCATTACGGTGAGCGGCGAGGCCATGATTTCCGCGGCGACCGATCTCGCGCACATCGATGCCGGCGTCGCCAACGACGCCAAGACGGCGAAGGAAGCCTCCGATGCCAACAACGCCGCGATGGGCAAGGTGCTGCTGGCGCTGAAGGGCGCAGGGATCGCCGAGAAGGATTATCAGACCTCGCGCCTGTCGCTGCAGCCGCAATACGGCCAGAATAAATCCACCGGCGCCTCGCCCGTGGTCGGCTTCCGCGCGAGCAATCGCGTCACCGTGAAGATTCGCGACGTGACCAAGGTGGCCGGCATCATCGACACGCTGGTCAGCGCCGGCGCCAACGACATTGGCAATATCTCGTTCGAGGTGACGCAGGCGTCAAAGCTGCTCGACGACGCTCGCGAGCAGGCGGTGGCGGACGCCCGCCGCAAGGCGGAGATCTACGCCAAGGCCACCGGAGTCACGCTGGGCGCGCCGCTCAATGTGTCGGAGGGCGGCGCCCCAGTGCCGCTGTTCAAGGCGCGGATGGCGACGGCCCCGATGGCTGCGCCGGCTGCCGTCGCGCCGGGTGAGGAGACGCTGTCGGTGACGGTGAATGTGAGCTGGGCGATCAAGCCGAAAGAGCAGTAAGCCTCGTGCCCCGGACGCGCTGCAGCGTGAAACGCTGCTGCGCAGAGCCGGGACCCCGAAAGGCTGCACGGTACAGCATGGCCGCATAGGCCCCGGCTCAGCAGCGCATCGTCGAACAGACGCTGCGCTGCGTCCGGGGCACGAGAGGTGTGTGCGGAGAGACCTAAATCTCCACCACCTGTCCGGGCTGCATCGCAACGAACCGCTCCTGCGGAATCTTCGCGACATCGAGGGCCTCGACCAGCGCCTTGGCTGGCGCGTCGATTGCTTCGTCGGTGAGCTGGAACGTGCCGTGGTGATGCCCGAGCGCGGCCTCGGCGCCGCAATCGGCCAGCGCCTTCACGGCGTCTTCGGGATTCATGTGCTGGTCACGCATGAACCAGCGCGGCTCGTAGGCACCGATCGGAAGAATCGCAAGACGGAGGGGCCCGTGCTTCTCAGCGACACGGCGGAAGTACCTGCCATCGCCATAGCCGGAATCGCAGACGACGTAGATCTTGCCGGCCGGCGTCTCCAATACGAAACTCGCCCACAGCGCCTTGTTGCGGTCGAACAGGCCGCGCGCGGTCCAGTGCCGGGTCGGCACCAGATGCACGGCGACGCCTTCGCCGAGTTCGACACGGTCGTGCCAGTCGAACGCTTCGACCTTGATGGTGGGATCGGCGCTGCGCATCGTGACGTCGTTGCCGAGCGGGGTGACCACGCGCGGAGCGAAATTCTTGGTGAGCCGCGACAGCGTCGCGATATCCAGATGATCGTAGTGCCCGTGCGAGACCAGCACGACATCGATCTTCGGCAGCTTCTCAAAGGCGATGCCGGGATCGTTGTGCCGCTTCGGTCCGGCCCACGCGACCGGCGAGACCCGCATCGACCAGACAGGATCGATGAGGATGTTGAGACCGCCCGTTTGGATCAGCCAGCTGGCGTGGCCGACGAAGGAGAGCCGCACCTTGTCACCGTCGACACACTCCGGCGGGGTGTCGGCATGGGGACTGGGAGCCCAGTCCGGCCATTTCGCGCGCTGCCGACCGCCGCCGAACTGCCAGCGCAGAACCTCTCGAAGCGATTTCGGCGGCGCCCCGTCCGGATCGAAGAAGTGCAAGCCGTTGAAATGGTCGGAGGCGGGGCCGTCATAGGTTTTCATGCTGGACATCCAGAAGGAGGGGACGCCGACCAGAGCACCGGCTCCGGCAAGCAGTCCGAGTAGGCGGCGGCGGGTGACCGGCACGGCAGGCTACCAGAGATGATCGGGACGGTAAGGCATCCCCGGCTATATGGGCCGGCCTGGCGGAAAAGGAACCCGTCGCCAAAAGGGTCACATTTTCAGTATCTTGCCCTACCAAAGGCACGCCGGCACCCTAACTTTCCTTGACTTTTGGGCGTGAGCGGCGTTTAACCCCGCCACTTTCTCGGAAAGGCTTTCTTTTCGACCCGCCGACCGGCCCTTGAGGCCGGAGGTCAACGCCCGACAGCGCTGTGCGCCCTCGGGCGCAAAGGTGTTTGGAAGATTGCTTATCCAAGGAAGTGGTCATCGCCCGACTTGCTCGGGCGATCCAGTATTCCAGAGGCGGCTTGGCGAGAACCGAGAAGCCGCGGCGTACTGGATGCCCTGGTCAAGCCGGGGCATGACAGCGGAGAGCAACGGAGCGCTCCTCCCATTCGGGGGGACAGCAACAGGACAACGGCATTGTTCGACAATCTGTCGGAACGGCTTGGTGGCATTCTCGATCGTCTGACGGGGCGCGGTGCGCTGACCGAAAAGGACGTCGACGCCGCGATGCGCGAAGTGCGCCGCGCGCTGCTCGAGGCCGACGTCGCGCTCGAGGTGGTGCGCAGCTTCACCGAACGCGTCCGCGAGCAGGCGATCGGCGCCACCGTCGTCAAATCGGTCACCCCCGGCCAGATGGTGGTCAAGATCGTCCATGACGAGCTGATCAACACGCTCGGCGCCGAAGGCCAGAGCATCGACGTCAATGCCGTGCCGCCGGTGCCGATCATGATGGTTGGTCTGCAGGGCTCCGGTAAGACCACCACCACTGCCAAGCTCGCCCGCCGTCTGGTCCAGCGCGACAAGCGCAAGGTGCTGATGGCCTCGCTCGACGTCTACCGTCCGGCGGCGATGGAGCAGCTGGCCGTGCTCGGCCGCGACCTCGACATTCCGACCCTGCCGATCGTGGCGGGGCAGCAGCCGCCGCAGATTGCCAAGCGCGCGCTGGAAGCCGGCAAGCTCGGCGGCTACGACATCGTGCTGCTCGACACCGCCGGCCGCACCACGCTCGACGAAGAGATGATGGCGGAGGCGGCGGCGATCAAAACCGCAGCCAATCCGCACGAAGTGCTGCTGGTTGCGGACTCGCTCACCGGCCAGGACGCCGTGAACCTCGCGCGCTCGTTCGATCAGCGCGTGGGCCTCACCGGCATCGTGCTGACCCGCGTCGACGGCGACGGCCGCGGCGGCGCCGCGCTGTCGATGCGCGCGGTCACCGGCAAGCCGATCAAGCTGATCGGCACCGGCGAAAAGACCGATGCGCTAGAGGACTTCCATCCTGATCGTATCGCCGGCCGCATTCTCGGCATGGGTGACGTGGTCTCGCTGGTAGAGCGTGCCGCCGCCAACATCGATGCCGAGAAGGCCGCGCGCACCGCCGAGCGCATGCGCAAGGGTCAGTTCGACCTCAACGACATGCGCGAGCAGCTGTTGCAGATGTCCAACATGGGCGGCATCAGCGGGCTGATGGGCATGATGCCCGGCATCTCCAAGATGAAGAACCAGATCGCCGCGGCCGGCATCGACGACAAGATCCTGAAGCGCCAGGTCGCGATCATCGATTCCATGACGCGCGAGGAGCGCCGTCATCCGGACCTGCTCAAGGCCAGCCGCAAGAAGCGCATCGCCGCCGGCAGCGGCCAGAGCGTCGAGCACGTCAACAAGCTCTTGAAGATGCACCGGAACATGGCCGACGTGATGAAGGCCATGGGCTCGGGCAAGCGCGGCCCGCTCGCCGGCATCGCGCAGGCGATGGGCTTTGGCGGCGGCATGAAGATGCCCTCGCCGGAAGAGATGAAGGCGCTGCAGGAGAAGATGCAGAGCGGCGGCGGACAAGGCCTGCCCAACCTGCCGAAGGATCTGCCGCCTGGTCTTCGCACCGGCCTGCCGAACCTTCCTGGTCTGACCGGGCTGAGCGGCAAGCCAACGCTGCCGGGCCTCGGCGGTTTTCCGGGCAAGAAGAAATGAGGAATTCGTCGCGGGGGATCGCAACAGGCCTCACGTGACGCGGAATACCAATCAACCGAACAAAACGTACTTTGAAGGAGAACTGAATGTCCGTCGTTATCCGCCTCGCTCGCGCAGGCACCAAGAAGCGTCCCGTCTATCACGTCGTCGTTGCCGACTCGCGCTTTCCGCGCGATGGCCGCTTCATCGAGCGTCTCGGCTATTTCAATCCACTGCTGCCGAAGGACAACGAGACCCGCCTCAAGCTCGACATGGAGAAGGTGAAGGCCTGGCTCGCCAAGGGCGCGCAGCCGTCGGACCGCGTGGCGCGTTTCCTCGACGCTGCCGGCGTCAAGAAGCGCGAAGCGCGCAACAACCCTGAGAAGGCCGTGCCGCGCAAGGAGCGCAAGGCGCAGGCCGAAGCCGCCGCCAAGGGCTAAGGCTAAGACATGTCGGCGCTGGTCTGCGTCGCGCGGATCGGCGCCGCGCATGGTGTGCGCGGTGCGGTCAAGCTATGGACCTTCACCGAAGATCCGTTTGCCATCAGGCGCTACGGGCCGCTGCTGTCCAAGGACGGCAAGCGCCAGTTCGAGGTCGCAACGGCGCGCGAGGCGAAAGATCATCTGGTCGCGACGTTCAAGGACGTCACGACCCGCGATGAAGCCGAGCGCCTCAACGGTATCGAGCTCTACGTTCCGCGCGAAAAGCTGCCCGCGACGGACGAGGACGAATATTACCACACCGATCTGATCGGACTCGCCGCCGTCACCACGGATGGTGAGCCGCTCGGCCGCGTGCTCGCGATCCATAATTTCGGCGCCGGCGACATCATCGAGATCGCGCCCCTCAAGGGCGCGACGATGCTGCTGCCGTTCTCCAACGCGGTGGTGCCGGAGGTCGACGTCAAGGGCGGACGCGTCGTGATCGCGCTGCCGCAGGAGATCGAGGGCGACGACGGGGACGAAGCTCTCGCTCCGAGTCGACCCCGCGAAAGCGGGGACCCATAACCACAAGCCGTGGTTTTTGGCTAAGCTGGAGGCTCCAACCATCGCAAAACTGGCTGCGGTGGTTATGGGTCCCTGATCTGCGCGCGCTTGAGGCGCACTTATCCGGGACGACGAGAACTGAGATCGAATGACCAATCCCTCACCTTGGCGCGCGACGGTGCTGACGCTGTTTCCGGAGATGTTTCCGGGACCGCTCGGCGTGAGCCTAGCCGGCCGGGCGCTGGCCGCCGGGCTGTGGCAGCTCGAGGCGCGCGATATACGGGCCTCAGCCACCGATCGCCACCGCAGCGTCGATGACACCCCGGCCGGCGGCGGCCCGGGCATGGTGCTGCGGGCGGACGTTCTGGCCGCCGCCATCGATGCCGCGGAGATCGGGCCTGAGCGGCCGCGCCTGCTGATGAGCCCGCGTGGTCGGCCGTTGACCCAGGCCCGGGTGGCCGAGCTCGCCCAGGGCCCCGGGCCCCTGATCGTCTGCGGACGGTTCGAGGGGGTGGACCAGCGGGTGATCGATGGGCGCGGCCTAGAGGAGGTCTCGATCGGCGATTACGTCCTGTCCGGGGGTGAAATCGCGGCCCTGGCCCTGATCGACGCCTGTGTGCGGCTCCTGCCGGGCGTCATGGGCAAGGAGGCCTCGGGAACCGAGGAAAGCTTCTCTGACGGACTGCTCGAATATCCTCAATACACCCGCCCGCAGCTGTTCGAGGGGGTTCCGATCCCTGCCGTCCTCACCTCGGGCGACCACGCCAAGGTGGCGGCCTGGCGGCGGGCCGAATCCGAGACCCTGACGGCGGCCCGACGGCCGGATTTATGGGCTCAAATCCCAGTCAAGGCCCCGAATCGGGCCGGCCGCCAAAAAACGCCAAAAAACAAGACAGACGGGTGACAAACGCTCCGGCTTGCCTTATAGGAGCGGCCAAATCCGCAATGGCTGGATAGACGAATTTCGCGCAGCCCCCGTTTTAAAGGCTGGGCGCGCCGATGGAGATTTACCCATGAACCTGATCAAGCAGCTCGAACAAGAGCAATTCGACAAGCTGTCCGCCGGCAAGGACATCCCGGAATTCGGCCCCGGCGACACCGTGATCGTCAACGTGAAGGTCGTCGAAGGCGACCGCACCCGCGTGCAGGCCTATGAGGGCGTCTGCATCGGCCGTTCGGGCGGCGGTCTCAACGAGAGCTTCACCGTCCGCAAGATCTCCTATGGCGAGGGCGTGGAGCGCGTGTTCCCCGTGATGTCGCCGATGATCGACTCGATCAAGGTGGTGCGCCGCGGCAAGGTGCGTCGCGCCAAGCTCTATTACCTCCGCAATCTCCGCGGCAAGTCGGCCCGCATCGTCGAGAAGCAGGACCGCGCTGCTGCCGTCGGCGAGTAAGCTTCGCCACCAGGCGAGTTTTTCGAAAGCGCGGGGCTCGGCTCCGCGCTTTTTTGTTGCGTCTGCCGTGCGCGTCAAACTACTCGCGCTTCCAAATCGGCCTGCTATATATTCCTAGAATGTTTCCAGATCTGACCAGCTTCGCTCCCGTCCAGCGCATCGTCATCGATGATCGCTCGCGGCTGCCTGGCCGGTTCTTCGGACGCTTCGCGACCTCGGCAACATCAGAGCTTACGCGCGCAGCCTAAAAGCTGCGCTGACGATTTTGTTGCCCGCGCGCCAGGGCGCGCTATCCGCTTACACAACATTCCCGGAGCTGAAGCTCATGTCCAAGCCGACCACCCTGTACGACAAGATCTGGAACGACCATCTGGTGCACGAAGCCGAGGACGGCACCTGCCTGCTCTATATCGATCGCCACCTGGTGCACGAGGTGACCTCGCCGCAGGCGTTCGAAGGCCTGCGCGCAACGGGGCGGAAGGTCCATGCCCCCGAGAAGACGCTCGCCGTCGTCGACCACAACGTGCCGACCACCGACCGCACCATGCCGAATCCGGATCCTGAGAGCATCGAGCAGATCAAGGCGCTGGCGGAGAACGCCAGGGAATTCGGCATCGAATATTACAACGAGTTCGACAAGCGCCAGGGCATCGTCCACGTCATTGGCCCCGAGCAGGGCTTTACGCTGCCCGGCACCACCATCGTCTGCGGTGACAGCCACACCTCGACGCATGGCGCGTTCGGCGCGCTCGCGCACGGCATCGGCACGTCCGAGGTCGAGCACGTGCTGGCGACGCAGACGCTGATCCAGAAGAAGGCGAAGAACATGCGCGTCACCGTCGACGGCAAATTGCCTGACGGCGTGACCGGCAAGGACATCATCCTCGCCATCATCGGCGAGATCGGCACCGCGGGCGGCACCGGCTACGTGCTGGAATATGCGGGCGAAGCGATCCGGGCGCTCTCGATGGAAGGCCGCATGACGGTCTGTAACATGTCGATCGAAGGCGGCGCCCGCGCCGGCCTGGTCGCGCCCGACCAGAAGGCTTTCGACTTCCTGCGCGACCGGCCGAAGTCGCCGAAGGGCGCGGCCTGGGATGCGGCAATGCGCTACTGGGAGAAGCTGCGCTCCGACGAAGGCGCGCATTTCGATCACGAGCTGCGCCTCGATGCTGCAAAATTGCCGCCGATCGTGACCTGGGGCACCTCGCCTGAAGACGTCATCTCGGTGACCGGCATCGTGCCTGACCCCGACAAGATCGAGGACGAGGCCAAGCGCATCTCCAAGCATCGCGCGCTGAAATACATGGGCCTGACCGCAGGCACGAAGATCACCGACATCAAGCTCGACCGCGTCTTCATCGGCTCCTGCACCAACGGCCGCATCGAAGACTTACGCGCGGCGGCGAAGATTGCTGAAGGCAAGACCGTTTCAGCGAACGTCAACGCCATGGTCGTGCCGGGCTCCGGCATCGTGAAGGAGCAGGCCGAGGCTGAAGGTCTGGACAAGATCTTCATCAAGGCCGGGTTCGAATGGCGCGAGCCGGGCTGCTCGATGTGCCTTGCGATGAACCCGGACAAGCTGAAGCCGGAAGAGCGCTGCGCCTCGACCTCGAACCGCAACTTCGAGGGCCGCCAGGGCTTCAAGGGCCGCACGCATCTGGTGTCGCCGGCGATGGCGGCGGCAGCGGCGATCGCGGGTCACTTCGTCGATGTCAGGGACTGGCGCTAAGCCAATTCCTGCAATTGTAGCGATCGCGGCAAAACGCCGTTAAGCGCCCACAACGACACTGCGTCTTCGCGACGATCTCGCGAGGACGCAAGCCATGGCCAACAAGCCTGAATATGTCGACCTGATCAGCGAAGCGACGCGCCAGCACCGGCGGCGCGCGACGCCGCTTCGCATCGTCGCCAAGCCCGAGGTCGAGGAGACCTCGAAGCTCAGCCGGTGGCCGCCGGCGATGTTTCGGCAGTGGAAGCTCGAGAACCTGATGCGGTGGAGGGCTTCGTCTTGGAAGCTGAAGGATTGACTTTAGGCCATCCAACACCGACGTCATTCCGGGATGGCGCGTGAGCGCCAGACCCGGAATCTCGAGATTCTCAGGTGCGCGATTACGCACCATAGTTCGATGCTGCGCATCGCCCCGGAATGACGGCCCTAACTCACATCACCAATAGTACCGGTACGGATAGTGCCAGCGGGGCCAGCGGCAGACGCGGCGCGGGCCGTAATAGGTCCAGATGATCCGGCAGCGGCGCGGATAGTGGTAGTAGGGATAATAGCCACCGACATAATAGCGACGATGGAAGTGCCGATAGCCGAAGTGCGGACGGTGATGGGCCCAGTGCCGGTGATAGCCGCCATAGCCGCCGTACCGGAAACCGCCATAGCGATAGCCGCCGACATGACCGCGGAAAGCAGGCGCGGCACGGAAGCCACCAATATGACCGCCATGGAATCCACCACCGCGGAAACCGCCGATATGTCTTCCGCCATGGAAGCCACCGCCGCGAAAACCTCCTCCATGAAAGCCGCCACCATGTCCGCCGCCGCCGTGACGAACCTGCGTGACGAGATCGTCGGTCGCAGCCTTCGTCGCGGGTGACGTCGCCGGATTGATCAAGGTGAGTGCTTCAGCGCGCCACGCGGTGCCGGCCGACAGCATCAGCGTCGCGGCGGCCGCGATCCCGAGCACGCGCATCGGGCGAGCCCGACGACCCAACATCCTCAGCATGGAGTCCTCCCTGAATCTGGACAGCAGAGCTGGACGCGACGTCTCGGCCGCGCCATCGCTGTTCAATTACGGTCGCTCCCAAGATTAAATTGCGGATAGCGATGTGAACGCGCCATGAATGAACGACACTGGGCTCCGCGATGCGACGCAGTGCCGCTATGGGAAGGAATTTTGCAGATGACTGTCTACGCGATTGCGCAATTGAAGATGACGGAACGCGCGGCATATGACCGCTATCAGGCGCGGTTCTTCGACGTGTTCAGAAAATACAACGGGCGGCTGCTCGCCGCCGACGAACATCCGCGCGTGCTCGAAGGCGCATGGCCGCATGACAAGATTGTCATGATGTCGTTTCCCGATGAGGCCACATTCCTCGCCTTCTCGAACTCGCCCGAGTACGAAGAGATCTCGCGTGATCGGAAAGCCGGCGCGCAGGCGACCGTGCTGCTGGTCAGAGGATTTACGCCCGCGGGCTAGCGCGTCCAGAACGGCCCGTAGCCGAACACGAAAGGTGCCGGCACGCCGTAGGGATAGGGACGGTAGTAGACGGGCCGCGCGTAATAGCGTGGATCACGGCGTGCAGCAGGCCGCACCATGTCGTGGGTTCGCGCGTGTCGTCGCACATCGAAAACCGCGATCCCCGCCGAGGCCTCCGGCACGGTCGCCCTTCGCGCCGCAGAAGCGCTAGGCACGCCGGCGGAGAACACGACGGCAATAGCCAATGCAATCCATCGCGCCATCACAACCCTCACGAGGCCACCGCGCTGTTCGCTGGCGCAGACATTGAACTGGTCAGCCCCGGCGCCAGTAGCAGCTCACGCGCGGCACGATCACCGTGCCGCTCGGCCGGTACTCCTGCACATAGGTCGCGTTGCACACGCGGACTGCGTCGGGGCCGGGATTGTAGCGTGGATAGACGCCGTCGGGGCTGTAATAGGGCGTGACGCGCAGGCGCGCCGGGGGTCGCTTGCGTGGCGGGGGCATATCGTCAGGCGGAACCGCCTGGGCGAGGCGAATCTCGGGGCCGGCAGTCTGGGCTTCCGCGCCGACGCAAAACTGCGAAAACAACCCCATGCACAGTAGCGTCAGCGCTGTTTTCGCTCGCATTTTTCCGCCCACCTGAAACGTCCCATTGACGGCCCCACGCTCCCCGTTTTAACGGCGCCCGTCAACCTCGCCGCGCTTATAATGCCAGATGCATCGCCGCGGAACCCGCGCTAAGAGGGATGCATGTGGACGGAATTGAAAGCGCCCTCGCTGGCCGAGATGGAAGCGATGGCTCACGATGTGTTCGAGCGCCTGCCGGGCGAATTTCGCAAGCTCTGCGAGGGCGTGATTGTCCGCGTCGACGACTTCCCGACCGAGGAGGTCCTGGACGAGATGGACTGCGAGAGCGAGTTCGACCTGCTCGGCCTGTTCCAGGGCGTCGGCTTGCCGCAGCAGAGTCTTGGCGACGTGGCGCGGCTGCCCAACATGGTCTGGCTCTACCGCCGGCCGATCCTGGATTATTGGGCCGAGCACGACGAAAGCCTCGGCCATATCGTCCGCCACGTCCTGATCCACGAGATCGGCCATCATTTTGGTCTGTCGGACGATGATATGGCCGCGATCGAGGCCAAGGCAGAGTAGAGCGGGATCGAGCCGCAACGGCAGTGCGCTCCCTCCCCCGCTTGCGGGGGAGGGTTGGGGAGAGGGTGTCTCCACAACGGGACACTCCCCAGAGGAGAGAGCCCTCACCCGCGCCTCCGGCGCGACCTCTCCCGCACGCGGGAGAGGTCGAGTGCCGATGCCGCACCAGCTCACCTCAAAATCACAAAGCAGATGAGCCCTGCCCAATTCGGCCTAGGATTCCCGCCCCGATCGCGATAAACACCTGTTCCCCTAGACCCATCCGGGAAAGCGCAACCATGGACAAGTTCACCACGCTGGAAGGCGTCGCGGCGCCGCTGAAGATCATCAATGTCGACACCGACATGATCATTCCGAAGCAGTACCTCAAGACCATCAAGCGCACCGGCCTTGGCAAGGGGCTCTTCTCCGAGCAGCGCTACAAGGACGACGGCAGCGAGAACCCGGATTTCGTCCTCAACCAGCCCGCCTATCGCAACGCGAAGGTGCTGGTTGCCGGCGACAATTTCGGCTGCGGCTCGAGCCGCGAGCACGCGCCCTGGGCGCTGCTCGACTTCGGCATCCGCTGTGTGATCTCGACCTCGTTCGGCGACATCTTCTACAACAACTGCTTCAAGAACGGCATTCTGCCGATCCGCGTTTCGCAGGAAGACCTCGACAAGCTGTTCGACGACGCCGAGCGCGGCGCCAACGCGACGCTGACGATCGACCTGCCGAACCAGGAGATCCGCGGCCCCGACGGCGGCAAGGTCAAGTTCGAGATCGACCCGTTCCGCAAGCACTGCCTGATGAACGGTCTCGACGATATCGGCCTCACCATGGAGAAGAAGGCCTCGATCGACAGCTACGAGGACAAACTCAAGCGCGAGCGCGCCTGGGCCTGATCTCAGATTTTCATTCGAGCCCCGGTGCTGTCAGCGCCGGGGCTTTTTCTTTGCCCTGCTCATCCCGTATAGCTCGCGCATGCTCCCCGAGATCGTCACCTTCTGGCATGGCCCGATGGATGCGCTGCGCCAGACCTGTCTGCGCTCGCAGCTCGCTGCCGGCCACAAGGTCACGGTCTACAGCTTCGACACCATTCCGGGCCTGCCGGCGGGCATCGCAAATGCCGAGGCCGAGGCGATCCTGCCGCACGCGTTCTCCGAGCGATTGCGGCCACCGCAGCCGGACGGCAGCTGGCGCGACTGGACCACGCTGCAGTTCAGCGATTTCTTCCGCATGAAGCTGATGGCGAAGGGCCTAGGCCTCTGGCTCGATGCCGACGTGCTGCTCTTGAAGCCCGTCGCGATCGATCCGGCAAAACCGTATTTCGCCTGGGAGCGGCCGCGCCAGCTCGGCAATTCCGTGCTCTATCTGCCGCCCGAGCACGGCATCGTTGCCGCCTTCGAAGAGCTGATGGAGCAGGAGGAGCTGACGCCGAACTGGCTGTCCGTGCGTCATCGTATCACCTTCATGATGCGCCGCCTGCGCGGCGGCTCGAACCGGCTCTCGGACATTCGCGTCGCGATCTACGGGCCCGCGGCGCTCACCGCGCTGGCGCGCCGCACCGGTGAGCTGCAGAACGCATTGCCGAAGCAGTCGTTCTACGCCGTGCATGCCGAGCCAAGACTGTTCTTCGATCCCTCGAGCTATCTCAGCCTCGTCACCAACCCCGAGATCATCGGCCTGCACATCTCGCCCAAGGGCCGCGGCGGCGAGAAGCCGATCCCCGGTAGCCTGTACGCGTGGGCGGCAGAGCGGTTCGGCTAGCGTCCGCATCGAAGGTGCGCTCCCTCTCCCGCTTGCGGGAGAGGGTTGGGAGAGGGTGTCTCCGCAGAGAGACTCCCAATGAGGCGCTCAATCGCGCCGACCTCGCGCCGCGTTGAATTGCACCTCTTACGAAGTCACTTGGCAGCCACGAAGTAGAAGTCCTGCCGTCCGGAGATTGAGCCGTAGCTGAACGGCTTCTGCCTGCGGCCGGTCGCTTCCATGACATCGTCGCGAACGAAATCGAACAGCCTGCGGACTTCGAGGCCCGGCGTCGGAAGATTCTTGACGAAGGCGGCCGCGAACGGACTGTTGACCCCGTCACCGTCGAGCGCGGTCTCGCCGTCCTTGGCGGCATAGACCACCAGCGTGCCCGCCTCCGGCTCGACAGGCGCCAGACCTCGCGACACCGAGCGCGACGCCACCGTCATCGTGCGCTTCATCTGGGCCGCGAACGGGTTGTCACGGCAGGCATCGAGGATGACGAGGCGCAGCTTCCTGGCGCGCTCTGCCGCATTGAGAACCTGATCGACCGGCACGGCTTCAAACCCGATCTCACGATCCGCCGCGATCTTGGCGTCCGTCGGAATGAGATAGTTGACCCCGCCGACCTCCATGCCATGTCCGGCATAATAGACAACGGCCCAGTCCGCCGTTTCTGCACGTGCAGCAAACTCGCGCAGAGCGCTCACCAACGCATCCTTGCGCAGATTGGTCAGCAGGGTCACGGCTTCGAACCCGGTGAGTCTCAGCACGTCGGCGACGAGACTTGCGTCGCGGACGGGGTTCGGCAGTGCGGCGACATTTTCATAGGCCGAATTGCCGATGACAAGGGCGATGCGACGCTCAGCACTCGGCGCCTCGGACGCCACGACGGCCGGGGCAGCACTTTTCTTCTCGACCAATACCGTGGCTGGCCGCGGCGCAGGCAGGACCGCAAGCCGCTCGCGCGCCTTATCCAGCGCCCATCTTGTGGCGCCATGCGCCAATCCGAGCGTGGTGTTGAAGTCGGCCCTCGCCTTGGCGAAATCGCCGCGCTTCTCGTAGGCCAAACCGCGATTGACATAAGCGTTCGCGTAAGCGGGATCCACGCGTATCGCTTCGCTGTAATCCGCGATAGCGCGGTCCGTGTCGCCTTTGTTGCCGTAGGCGTTGCCGCGATTGAAATAAGCGTTGGCGTTCGTGGGCTGCAGGCGCACTGCCTCGGTGTAGTCGGCGATGGCCCGATCGCTGTTGCCCTTGTTGCTGTGGGCATTGCCCCGGTTGTAGTAGGCGTTCGCATAGGCCGGATCGATCCGGATCGTCGCCGTGTAGTCCGCGATGGCGCGCTCCGTGTCGCCCTTGTTGCTGTAACCGTTACCCCGATTGTAGTACGCGTTCGCATGTGCCGGATCGAGCCGTATCGCCGCGGTGTAGTCCGCTATGGCACGGTCCGTATCGCCGCTCGCGGCATAGGCATTGCCGCGGTTGTAGTACGCATTCGCGTCCTTGGGATCTCGCCGGATTGCCTCCGACGCGGCGGCAATGGCGGGGTTCCCGTCGCCTTTGACGCGGTCAATAGCGGCTGCAGGGCCGGCGAGAACAAGAATTGCGAGGCAGTAGAAAAACTTACGAAGCATACGAAGCTCACACGCCATTACGGGGGACGGAAGCAGTATCAAAACGACGCAAGCTTATCGGAGCAACCCGCCGGGCTGTGTGATCTAAATTACGGGAATCCTGGCGCACCAGGCCAGCGGCTTATCAATACTCACGGGAAATCCGCGCACTGCGGATATCCGGCGCAGGATCTCTCTTCAGCCCTTCGACCGCGCCGACCTCGCGCCGCGCTGACGCGTTGTCTGCCTCGATCAATGGTTTCGCGGCCGGTCCCTCGCCGACGCTAGATCACGTCAGTTCGCGCGCAAGCCTAGCGCCGGGCAAATCCCTTCACGAGCTTTTTGCAGGCCAGATAGCGCTCTTCCATGCTCGCTCCGCCGACAGCACCCGGAGCGCGCGGCTCGGCGGTACTTTCCCTTCTGACGGCAGGCTGCGAGGCCTTTTTGCGCTTGGTTGATGGCTCTACATCCTCCGGCACCGGCACAAGCTGCCAGAACCGGGCGAAGCTCAATGCTCGCCGTGTCGCACGGGTTCTCTTCTTCCTGAAGGAAGAGAGGGCCAGAACGTTCCTCTCCGAGCTGCCGAGGATGCAGCAGCTCGCCGGATGGCGACGGGCGTCAATAGTATGATGTATGCAACATCCTGTTTGCACGGTGAGAATGCCGGAGATGTCACCGCAATTGTCCGTGCTTGATCTCGACTATTGGCTCTGTTTGGATCATTGCCGTTCAACAATTCGTATTTCGGATAATCATGGCAGTTAAAACAGATGGAGACCGTCGTTCATTGGGTGCCCGTCCACCGGAGGACACCGTGACCGCCTATCGCAAGGGCATCGGGAATCGGCTATTGGCGGCGCTGCCGCCGGCTGATCTCGGTTTGCTCACGCCTCACTTCCAGAAGGTCTCGTTCGAACCCGATGCCGTCCTGGTGCGATCGGGCGATGAGCTCGACCCGGTCTATTTTCCCCATAGCGGCGCAATCGCCTTCATGCTGGATATGCCGGACGGGCAAACGGTCGCGACCACCTTGATGGGACGAGAGGGCGCCTTGGCCTCGTTCTCGGTGCTCGGCCCGTCGCCTTCATCCGTGACCGCGATTGCCCGCATAACCGGCACTGCATCGGTGATTTCCGCCGCCAAATTTCGCGCTGCCTATGCGCAAAGCGCAGCCATCAGGAATGTCGTGCAGGTCCACGCCCGCGCCGTGTTATTGCAGCTCCAGCACGTCGCCGCTTGCAACGCGCTGCACCGGGTAGATGGCCGCATGGCGCGGTGGCTCCTGCAGCTTCACGACCGCGTTCCCGAGGACCTGCTTCCGGTGACGCAGGAGGCGATGGCGCAACTGGTTGGGGTGCGGCGGACGACAGTGACTTTGACGATGAGCAAGCTACGCGAGGCCGGCGCCATCCCGTCCGAGCGGCGCGGGTTTGTCGAGATCCATCGGACGCGGCTCGAGAGGATCGCATGCGATTGCTATGCACTCATGCAGCGCAAGATCGATCGGATGTATTGCCAGGAATTGGCAGCGCCGCAGCCTGCCGATACGCCGTTCCAGCAAAGCGCCATCGCCGCCTCCCACGGAGCAGGCGGTGAATTCAAAGCCGTTTCGCGGGCGGGACGATAGAAAGCAAAACCTGCTTGGCGCGCGGCCACGGAGCTCGCTGCGCGGCGATACCTTGGGACGATCTTGCCCATGCCGCCGTCGAACGGCGCAAGAGACTGTTGGCGTCATGAAAGTCACTGCTGTCGCGCTCGCTCTTCTCCTGCTTATACCGTTTGGGGTTGGTCAAGCCGCAGAAATGCGCCCTCAGGGCAAGAACTGCGAACTTGTTGAGCCACCCGCGGACGCGGGGGAAGACACGAATCACGGCATGGTGCTGCGCGTCTATCCTCGCGCCAAAGACATCGGGCCAAACTACTCCGGCTGCCAACTCTTGATGGTGCAGAGCAAGGAAAAATGGCTCGTTGTCTTGTACACTGAGGTGACAGCCGGCGACCCCATTCGTGTTTGGTCTGAGTTTGAACCCGCCCCAGCCAAGCTTGCTTGTCGGTTCAAGGCGGGAAAGTTGGTCTCGGGCAACGAAGAAATTTGCCCCGCGCCACAGGACCTATTGACGCGATCGCTCGCGCCTGGCTGCGTGTCCGCAATTGGCGAGGAGATCAACAAGCGCACGCCGAGGCCGGTGGGTTGTGACTACGACTAGTCGCAATAACACCCAACCTATCGCTCCAGCGGAGAGCAAAAAGATCACGACCGATTGTCAGCCCTTCCCCATCGCCGCGATCGCGTCCGCGATCTCGATCGTCCGCTTTGCCATGTCGGCATGCAGGCGCTCGACCATCGCGCCATCCAGACGGATCGCACCGCGCGAGGCGTTCTCCGGCAATTCGAACGCCGCGATGATCTTTCGCGCGCGCGCGACTTCTTCTTCGGGCGGGGTGAAGATCGCGTTGCAGGCGTCGATCTGCGAGGGATGGATCAGCGTCTTGCCGTCGAAGCCGAGGTCGCGGCCTTGCGCGCATTCAGTGGCGAAACCGTCGGAATTGGCGATGTCGCTATAGGGGCCATCGAGGATTTCGAGGCCGTGGGCGCGCGCCGCCAGGATGCAGTGGGTGATCATCGGAATCATCGCGGCGCGGCCCGGCAGCATCCTGATCCGCGTCTCGCGCGAGATGTCGTTCGGGCCGAACACGAAACCGGAGAGGCGGCTCGATGGATTGCGGCCGGCGGCGGACAGCTCCTCGGCGTGGAGCACCGCGCGCGCGGTCTCGATCATGGCCCAGACTTTCACGGTCGGCGCAGCGCCAAGCTCGGCCAGCTTGCGGCCGATCGCATCGAGATCTTCGATGCTTGAAACTTTTGGAACCAGGATGCCGTCGGGCGATGCCTTGGCGGCCATCGCGACGTCATCGGCCCACCAGGGCGTATCCAGGCCGTTGGTCCGGATCAGGATCTCGCGCTTGCCAAAACCCTTGGCCGCGATCGCGGCGGCAATCCCGTCGCGGGCCATCGCCTTGGCCTCGGGGGCGACCGAGTCTTCCAGATCGAGGATCAGGCCGTCGGCGGCCAGATTCCGCGCCTTTTCCAGCGCGCGGGGGTTGGAGCCGGGCATGAACAGATGGCTGCGGCGCGGGCGGGTCATGCGGTCGTTCCTTCCGGTTTCCCCGTCTTTCTTCTGACCTGAGCCGTAGCACTTGGCCTGCCTATTCGAAAGGCTTGTTCATTCCCGGGCTCTATGGTTAGGCATAGACATGATGACATTCCCGAAGCATTTGCTGGAAGGCTACAAGGCCTTCGCCACCCAGCGGCTGCCGACCGAGCAGAACCGCTACCGCGAGCTATCGGTGAAGGGGCAGTCGCCGGAAGTGATGGTGATCGGCTGCTGCGATTCCCGCGTCTCGCCGGAAGTGATCTTCGACGTCGGCCCGGGCGAGCTCTTCGTCGTCCGCAACATCGCCAATCTGGTGCCGACCTATCAGCCCGACGAGAACGCACATGGCGTCTCCGCCGCGCTGGAATATGCGGTGACGGTACTGAAGGTGAAGCACATCGTGGTGCTCGGCCACGCGCAATGCGGCGGCATCCGCGCCTTCGTCGACAAGATCGAGCCGCTGACGCCCGGTGACTTCATCGGCAAATGGATGCAGATGTTCATCAAGCCCGGCGAGGTGGTGGAGCAGCGCGAGCACGAGACCATGGCGCAGTTCGTGGAGCGCATCGAGAAAGCCGCGGTGTTCCGCAGCCTCGAAAACCTCATGACCTTCCCGTTCGTGCGCAAGGCCGTGGAGAGTGGCCAGATGCAGACCCACGGCGCTTATTTCGGCGTCGCGGAGGGATCGCTGTTCGTGCTGGACAAAGAGGCGAAGGAATTCAAGAGCGTACGCGAGACGTAAGCCGCTCCCGTAGGGTGGGCAAAGCGGAGCGTGCCCACCACTTCTATCGCAATCTTGGAGAGATGGTGGGCACGGCGCTTCGCGCCTTTGCCCACCCTACGGCGGCTCGAGGGTTACGCCGCCTTCTTCTTCGCGGTGATCAGCTTGCGATTGATCAGGACTTCGGCGATCTGGATCGCGTTGAGCGCGGCGCCCTTGCGCAGGTTGTCTGACACGCACCACAGCACGAGACCGTTCTCCACCGTCGCGTCCTCGCGGATGCGGCTGATATAGGTGGCGTCCTCGCCGGCGGCTTCATAGGGAGTCGCGTAGCCGCCGGGCTCCTGCTTGTCGATGACGAGGCAGCCGGGCGCCTTGCGCAGGATCTCGCGGGCGTCGTCCGCACTGATCGGGTTCTCGAACTCGATGTTGACGGCCTCGGAGTGGCCGACGAAGACAGGCACGCGCACGCAGGTCGCGGAGAGCTTGATCTTGGGATCCAGGATCTTCTTGGTCTCCGCCATCATCTTCCACTCTTCCTTGGTGTAGCCGTCCTCCATGAAGACGTCGATGTGGGGGATGACGTTGAAGGCGATGCGCTTGGGGAATTTCTTCGCGACCAGCTCGTCATTGGTGTAGACGGCCTTGGTCTGCGAGAACAATTCGTCCATCGCGTCCTTGCCGGCGCCCGAGACCGATTGATAGGTCGAGACCACGACGCGCTTGATGGTCGCCTTGTCGTGCAGCGGCTTCAGCGCGACCACGAGCTGCGCGGTCGAGCAGTTCGGGTTGGCGATGATGTTCTTCTTCTTGAAGCCTTCGGTCGCGCCTGCGTTCACTTCCGGCACGATCAGCGGCACGTCCGGATCCATGCGCCAGGCCGAGGAATTGTCGATCACGACGGCGCCGGCAGCGCCGATCTGCGGCGACCATTCCTTCGACACTGCGCCGCCCGCCGACATCAGGCAGATATCGACGTCGGAGAAGTCGTAATGCTCGAGCGCTTTGACCTTCAGGGTGCGGTCGCCATAGGAGACCTCGACGCCGACGCTGCGGCGCGACGCCAGGGCCACAACCTCGTCCGCGGGGAATTTGCGCTCGTCGAGGATGTTGAGCATTTCCCGACCGACATTGCCGGTCGCGCCGACGACTGCGACTTTGTAACCCATCGTTCACTCTCCGATGAAAAAGCCCGTTCCTGAAGCTGACGCTTAAACAGGAAGAGCAGCGCTTCTATGCGAGAACCGGCCGCAAGACAACGTGGGACCATGCCTGAAGGCCGTGGATGCAGTCGCCTGAGGCCAGCACGGCCGTTAGCCCTACCCAGATCCATCTGACGCTTTTAGCCTTCGCCGACGAGGTCGTCGGCACGCTGGCGCGCCTGATCGCCTATGTGGGGGCGCTCGCCTTGTTTGCCATCCTCGGCGTCGCAGCGCTCGGCCAGCTACCTGACTTGCAGGACGGCGAACCGCCGGACAAGCCGGGCTGGAGCGTGGCCGACCGCTCGCACCCTGCCTTCGCCGTCAGCCGGCTCGATTCATCAGATAAAACAATACCTTACATCATCTTCAGGCATCCCGAAGGCGGCCGCAGGGACGTGCTGCGCTGGAGCGGAGACGCGGACAAGCCTGTCGCCGAGCTCGAAATCTACCGCCAAGGCGCCGAATTCGACGTGACACGGCCGGCGGCCGCGGGTCTGGCCGCCCGGATGGGTTTGGGTGCGGCCGTCCTGCTCGAGCAGGCCGGCCTGATCGACACCAAATTTGGCCCCGTTGCCCTGTTCCGGCCAACCGGCACAACGGAGAGTGCGCAGGGCTGCCTCGGCTACCTCAAGCGCAGCGAGGAGCCGGGCTTGCAGATCTCCGGCTTCTCCTGCCAGGGCGACGGCCTGCCCGCGACGCGCGCGGCGATCGCCTGCACGCTGAACCGGCTGACGCTGCTGACCTCGGGTAACGAGCCAAAGCTGGCGGAATTGTTCGCCCATGCCGAGCTCAAGCGCCGCTCCTGCGATTCGCGGGGCTCACCGGACTGGCTGCTCGGCGCCGCCAATGCGCAATTGCGCGGGACGCTTTGACCGGCATCAAACTCAAGTGGCTGGTTTGCATGCAACATTTGCCGGCGCGCACGATTATTCCCCGCTGGTGTGACCCAATAGACCTAGTTGCGGTCACCCCGGGCGGGCTAGTATGGGGTGAAATCGACTGGCGGCTTGCCGCCTGAAGGGGACGTGATGAGCTCGAAATTTTCTGCGGCGAACAAATTGGCGACCTGGCTTGCGGCGGGCGCCGTGATTGCCATGTCCGTCGCGACGCCGGCCTCCGCCGACACCAGGACCAAGCGCTATGACGAGCGCGGCCGCCCCTATTACGGCCCGAGCGGCCCCAACGCGGTCTATCAGCAGGGCCGCACCCGCATCTATGTGAGCAAGCGCTCCTGGCTCGACGGCGGCACCGAAGTCAATCCGGGCGACCGCAAGTTCACCGACTACGCCTTCCCGCCGGCGGTGGGCTATCCATCCTTCGCCCGCGAGAACCTCAACCGCCCGATCGACCGCCAGCCGCTCTCCCCGCCGCAGGATGTCGGCGGCTATCCGCAGAACTTCCCGCTGTACTGAGCGGACGAGCTACCCGAATCAAAATGGCCGGGCGTGAGCCCGGCCATTTTTGTTTTCACGAGATGGCGTAGGGTGGGCAAAGGCGCTCTTGCGCCGTGCCCACCATCCTTCGGCAATCGCGACTGAAATGGTGGGCACGCTTGCGCTTTGCCCACCCTACGTTTGTGGTGCAAGCCTCACGCGTGCAGCTTCTGCAATTCCTTCAAAATCGCTTCGCCCATCTGCGTGGTGGAAGCAGCCGTGGTGCCTTCCGACTTGATGTCGGCGGTGCGCAGGCCGCTGGCGAGGATGGCGGCGATCGCCTGGTCGATCTTGTCGGCGAGATCGCCCATGTCGAAGGAGTAGCGCAGTGCCATGCCGAAGGACGAGATCATCGCAATGGGATTGGCAAGGCCCTTGCCCGCGATATCAGGCGCCGAGCCGTGCACGGGCTCGTACAGCGCCTTGCGCTTCTTGCTCTTCACATCGACTTCGCCGAGCGAGGCCGAGGGCAGCATGCCGAGCGAGCCGGTCAGCATCGCCGCGATGTCGGAGAGCATGTCGCCGAACAGGTTGTCGGTGACGATGACGTCGAACTGCTTCGGCCACTTCACCAGCATCATGCCGCCGGAATCGGCGAGCTGGTGCTCGAGCGTGACGTCAGGATATTCGCGCTTGTGGACCTGAGTCATGACCTCGTTCCAGAGCACGCCCGACTTCATGACGTTGCGCTTCTCCATCGACGTCACCTTGTTCTTGCGCTTCCTGGCAAGCTCGAAGGCGACGCGGCCGATGCGCTCGATCTCATAGGTGTCATAGACCTGGGTATCGATGGCGCGCTTCTGGCCGTTGCCGAGATCGGTGATGGTCTTGGGCTCGCCGAAATAGACGCCGCCGGTGAGCTCGCGCACGATGACGATGTCGAGGCCCTCGACCGCCTCGCGCTTCAGGCTGGAGGCATCGGCCAGCGCCGGATAGCACACGGCGGGACGGAGGTTGGCGAACAGAGCGAGATCCTTGCGCAGGCGGAGCAGGCCGGCTTCGGGACGCACCTCGTAAGGCACCGCATCCCATTTCGGGCCGCCGACGGCGCCGAAGATCACGGCATCGGCGTCCTTGGCCTTGGCCATGTCGCCCTCGGAGATCGAGACCTTGTGAGCGTCATAGGCCGAGCCGCCGACGAGGCCGGTATCGGTCTCGAATTTGGCGATCCCGGCCGAATTCAGCCAATCGATCAGCCGCTTCACCTCGCCCATCACCTCGGGGCCGATACCGTCGCCGGGGAGCAGCAGCAATTTGTGGGTCGCCATGGTCGTTCCTCTCAGGTCGAATTCGGCCGGAGTGCTAGAGCGGCGTTGCGCGCTTGGCAAGACACCATTGCCGCCTCGCGGCTGTGCAAGACGGGCAGGGCCTGCCACACTGCGCGTGCCGGAGTACCCCTTGCACGCCCCTGACCGTCCCCCGAACCCGCATCCTGCGCGGCTGATCCTGACCCTGTCGCTGGCGGCGACGGTCGGGCTCGGCATCGGCCGCTTTGCCTATGCGCTGGTGTTGCCCGACATGCGGGAGGACCTCGGCTGGTCCTACTCGGCGGCCGGTTTCATGAACACCATCAATGCCGTCGGCTACCTCGTGGGCGCGCTTGTCGCGTCCCGGCTGATCCAGCGCGTCGGCTGGGCAGCCGCCATCCGCGGCGGAACTCTGGCCTGCGTCGCCGCGCTTGCGACCTGCGCGCTATCAGGCAATTTCGTCGCGCTAAGCCTTGCCCGTCTCGTGCTGGGCCTGGGCGCGGCGGCGGGCTTCGTCGCCGGCGGCGCGCTGGCCGCGACCATTGCGCAGTCGCAGCCCGCGCGCGCCAATTTCCTGCTCAGCCTGTTCTATGCCGGGCCAGGCATCGGCATTCTATCATCCGGGTTGATCGCCCCGTTCACGCTAGAATATTTCGGACCCGGCTCGTGGTGGATCGTGTGGTGGGCGCTGACGCTGCTGTCGGTTGCGATGACCATCCCGCTGTTCCTGATCCGCATCGAAAGCGGCGCGCGCTTCTCGGAAGGCAGTCACGCGTCGTTCGCGATCCTGCCGGTGCTGATCTATCTCGCCGGCTACTTCCTGTTTGGCGCCGGCTACATCGCCTACATGACTTTCATGATCGCCTATGTGCGCGACGGCGGCGGCGGGGCCACGGCGCAGGCGGCGTTCTGGAGCCTGATCGGTCTGTCCGCCTTCGTAACGCCCTGGGCCTGGCGCGGCGTGCTGGCGCTCGACCGCGGCGGGCTCGCCACCGCCATCATCCTCGGCACCAACGCGCTGGGCGCCGCCTTGCCGATGCTCGGGCATTCGCCGGCTTGGCTTGCGGTTTCGGCCGTTGTGTTCGGCGTCGCCTTCTTCGCCGTGGTCGGCTCGACCACCGCCTTCGTGCGCTTCAACTATCCGCCTGAGGTGTGGCCGACCGCGATTGCGGCGATGACGATCTCGTTCGGCGTCGGCCAGACGCTCGGTCCGATCGTGGTCGGCGCGATCACCGACGCGCTGGGGAGCTTGAGTTACGCGCTCAATGTGTCGGCGGCGCTATTGGCGCTGGGGGCAGTTGCGGCGCTGTGCCAGCGCAAGGTAGGGCCAGCCAAACAGCCGGTGCCGTAGGATGGGAAAAGGCGCGGAGCGCCGTGCCCACAGTCTTATTCATGATGGATGCAATGGTGGGCACGCTTCGCTTTGCCACCCTACGACAGCAGAGTCAGCTCCCGCTGAACGAATTGTACCCCTGGTCTTCCCAATAGCCGCCTTTGTAGTCGTTGGTGACTTCCATGGAGACCACGTATTTCGGGTTCTTGAAGCCGAGCTTTGTCGGCACGCGGATCTTCATCGGGAAGCCGTAGGCGCGGGGCAAAATCTCGTTCGCATATTTGAACGTCATCTGGGTCTGCGGATGCAGCGCGCTGCGCATGTCGAGCGGCGAGTTGTAGCCGTCCTTGTCGGCACACTGGAACCAGACGTATTTGGCGCGCGTGTCCGCGCCGATCAACTTGAGGAAGTCGCGCATGGGCGTGCCGGTCCAGCTGCCGATCGCGCTCCAGCCCTCGACGCAGATATGGCGGGTGATCTGCGTGACCTGCGGCAATTGATAGAGCTCGTCCAGCGTCCACGATTTCTTGTTGTCGACGAGGCCACGCACCTCGAGCTTCCAGTCTTTTCCGTCGATATCGGGCGCGTCGTCGAGATCGTAATAGGCGTTGAACGGGAACGGCTTTGTGATCGCGCTCTCGGGGAAGGTCGGCGCCAGCGCGTCGGGATTGAAGATGAAGGCCTGCACCGCGTCGTTGAATTTCGAGACCTGCTTCAGCATCTCCTCGGCCGAAGAGGAGTCCACGACGTCGCAACCGGTGAGCAGCGTCAGCGCGCCGAGGCTCGCGCCGCCCGCGATGAAGCGGCGGCGGGTGAGGTCAGGCATCGTCTTGATGGAGTCTTTGATCAGCAGTCGCTTGTCGACGCCGGGGATGAGGAACGGACGCTTGGCCATGACGGTTCTCCTAATCAACGGCCGATGATCATCGCACGCAGGCTCTTCGGCACCAGCAGCGCGAGCAGGACGTGAATGACCAGGAAGGCGCAGATCGCGGCCATGCAGAAGAAGTGGACATAGCGCGCGGTCGGATAGTCGCCGAACAGCATCACGAGGTAATAGAGCTGCACCGGCTTCCACAGCCCGAGGCCCGACAGCACGATCAGCACCCCGACCACGATGATGCCGGCATAGAGCAGGCGCTGCACGTAATTGTAGACGGTGGGGTCGTCATGGCCGAGCTTGAAGGTCAGGGCCGCCCTGACGTCGTGGAGCACGCCGGATGGCGTGATCGGCAGCAGTTTTTTCCGGAAGCGGCCGGTGGCGAATCCCGTGACGAGATAAGCGAGACCATTGATCATCAAGAGCCACATCGCCGCAAAGTGCCAGAGCAGGCCGCCGCCGAGCCAACCACCGAGCGTGTACTCGCGTGGGAAGCTGAAGCCGAACAGCGGCGAGGCGTTGTAGATCTGCCAGCCCGACAGGATCATCAGGATCATGGCGAGGGCGTTGATCCAGTGCATGACCCGGACCCAGGCCGGTTGGATCACTTTGGCCGGGGTGGCGCTGACCTGCTCGTCGGTGACTGTGAGGCTCGACATGATGGTTCCCGTCCTGGCGATCGTGTAACGACAATTATACGCCGGTGCGTCCGCTTTCGTTACGCCCCTCGGGCCATCGAATCGATGCCGTGAGGCTATGGCGGTCACGAAAAAGCGAGCCGGGCACCCCCGGCTCGCCGTCTCAAAGCGTCCTGTTCGGGGATGAAACAGGGGCGCGAGGTGTTACGTCGCCGGCATCAGCACGGTGTCGACCACATGGATCACGCCGTTCGACTGGTTGACGTTGGAGATCGTGACCATGGAAGTGCCGCCCTTGGCGTCGACGATCCAGGTCTTGCCGTCCATCTTCTTGACCGTCAGTTCCTCGCCCTCCGCGGTCTTCAGCTTCTTGCCGTCGGTGAGGTCGGAGGCCTCGAGCTTGCCGGGCACGACATGGTAGGTGAGGATCTTGGTCAGAGTCGCCTTGTTCTCGGGCTTGACCAGGTTGTCGACGGTGCCGGCCGGCAGCTTGCCGAAGGCCGCGTTGGTCGGCGCGAACACCGTGAATGGTCCCTTGCTTTCCAGCGTCGGTACGAGGCCCGCCGCCTTCACCGCGGCCACCAGCGTGGTGTGGTCCTTCGAGTTGACCGCGTTCTGCACGATGTTCTTGGACGGGAACATCGCGGCGCCGCCGACCATGACGGTCTTCTCCTCGGCGCTCACAGGCGCGACAACGGTCGCGGTGATGGCGAGGGCGCTGAAGGCGGCGGCAGCGAGATAGGCAATGCGCTTCGACATGGAAAGTCTCCCGATTGAATTGAGACCGGCGATGGCCGGTGTTTGAGTTGGGCAACAACGGTGCTTGCGACCCTTCGTGAAGCAGCAGCGCCGTCGTTGGCCGAACTACGGGAGGGTTTTGGGTGCGGTTTCGAGGAAAAATTCTTTGTGATGCGTGAAACTATGCGGCAACGTGTTCGTGTGGTGGCTCAGCCCGCACTGCGAGGAGCCCTTGCGACGAAGCAATCCAGGCTGCCTCCGCAGACACATTCCTGGATTGCGTCGCTTCGCTCGCAATGATGGGGTGTAGCTCGGATGGAGCGAAGCGCAATCCAGGGCGGTCATCGCTTGCGGCACTGATCCCGGATTGCGCTTCGCTCCATCCGAGCTACGAGCTCTCAATCCCTGCTCTGCGGCGTCTGGATGAAGCCGCGATTATGCGTCGGGCTGATCAGGAGCTCGTTGATGCAGACGCGCGGCGGCATGCTGGCGATGAAGGCGATGGTGCGGCCGAGGTCTTCGGGTTGCAGCATCTTGGCCTGCTCCTCTTCGCTCGGCACCACTGGACGCAGCTTCAGGATCGGGGTGGCCACCTCGCCCGGCATCAAGCAGCAGGCGCGCAGGCCGTTGACGCATTCGTCCATGTTGAAGGAATGGGTCAGCGCCAGCACCGCGTGCTTGGTCGTGGTGTAGGCCGGGCCCGGCATCTTCGAGACGTGGCGGCCGGCCCAGGAGGAGACGTTGATGATCGAGCCGTCCTGCTGCTTGCGCATCGTCGGCAGCACCGCGCGCATGCAATAGAGCACGCCGTTGAGATTGACCTGGACCAGCTTGTCCCAGCCCTCCAGTTCCATGTCCTTCCAGCTGCGCTTGGGAACATTGACACCGGCATTGTTGACCAGGAGATCGATGCGGCCGTGCTTCGCGACGATCTGATCGGCCGCCTTCTGGGCCTCCGCGGCGTCGGACACGTCGAGTGCAATGGCCTCGGCCGCCCCGCCCGCGTTACTGATCTTAGCAACCACGGCATCCAGGATGTCCTTGCGCCGCCCGGACACCACCACCGTCCAGCCATCAGCCGCAAGCGCCTCCGCGCCGGCCTCCCCAATCCCGCTGCCGCCGCCCGTAACCCAGGCCACGCGTTTCCCGTTTTTTGACATGCAAACTGTCTCCGTTGCTTCATCGGGGCGGTTTTTGCTAATCCAGCCCTCGGTTTTGACCGGCCTTCGCCGGCGAGGAATGTTGCATGAACCAAGCTGCCAACGCCAACCTGTTTTCCCGCCTGTTCGACGGCCTGGACGATCCGAAGCGCCTTGCGATCGAGACGCATGACGGCGCTCATATCAGCTATGGCGATCTGATCGCACGCGCCGGGCAAATGGCGAACGTGCTGGTCGCCCGCGGCGTGAAGCCCGGCGATCGCGTTGCGGTGCAGGTGGAAAAATCCGTGGCCAACATCGTGCTCTATCTCGGCACGGTTCGCGCCGGCGCTGTCTATCTGCCGCTGAACACGGCCTACACGCTGAACGAGCTCGACTATTTCATTGGCGATGCCGAGCCATCGCTCGTGGTCTGCGATCCCTCGAAAGCGGAAGGGCTCGGCCCGATCGCCGCCAAGGTGAAGGCCAAGGTCGAGACGCTCGGGCCCGACGGCAAGGGCTCGCTGACTGAGGCCGCCGATAAGGCGAGCAGCGAGTTCACGACCGTGCCTCGCGCGAACGACGATCTCGCCGCGATCCTCTACACGTCAGGCACCACCGGCCGCTCCAAGGGCGCGATGCTGACCCACGATAATCTGGCGTCGAACTCGCTCTCGCTCGTCGATTACTGGCGCTTCACCGACAAGGACGTCTTGATCCACGCGCTGCCGATCTACCATACGCATGGCCTGTTCGTGGCGACCAATGTGACGCTGTTCGCCCGCGCCTCGATGGTCTTCCTGCCGAAGCTCGATCCTGACCTGATCATCAAGCTGATGGCGCGCGCGACGGTGCTGATGGGCGTGCCGACCTTCTATACGCGCCTGCTGCAGAATCCCGCGCTGTCGCCCGAGACCACGAAACACATGCGGCTGTTCATCTCGGGCTCGGCACCGCTGCTGGCCGAGACCCATCGCGAATGGTCGGCGCGCACGGGCCATGCCGTGCTCGAGCGCTACGGCATGACCGAGACCAACATGAACACGTCGAACCCCTATGACGGTGAGCGCGTGCCCGGCGCGGTCGGCTTTCCGCTGCCGGGCGTCTCAGTGCGCGTGACCGATCCGGAGACGGGCAAGGAGCTGCCACGCGAAGAGATCGGCATGATCGAGGTGAAGGGCCCGAACGTATTCAAGGGCTACTGGCGCATGCCGGAGAAGACCAAGACCGAATTCCGGCCCGACGGCTTCTTCATCACCGGTGACCTCGGCAAGATCGACAACAAGGGCTACGTCCACATTCTCGGCCGCGGCAAGGATCTCGTCATCTCCGGCGGCTTCAACGTCTACCCCAAGGAGATCGAGAGCGAGATCGACGCCATGCCCGGCGTGGTCGAATCCGCGGTGATCGGCGTGCCGCATGCCGATTTCGGCGAGGGCGTCACGGCGGTGCTGGTGCGGCAGCCCGGCGCGAGCATCGATGAAGCGGCCGTGCTGAAGGGCCTGGAAGGACGCCTCGCGAAATTCAAGATGCCGAAGCGGGTGTTCGTGGTTGACGAGCTGCCGCGCAATACGATGGGCAAGGTGCAGAAGAACATTTTGCGGGATACGTACAAGGATATTTACGCGAAGAAGTGAGGGGCGCAATCGCTTCGGGGTGGGACGCATGAACCGAGAGCAGGCCGTTCGGATCAACGATCATCTTCTTGATGCTTACACGGCCCTCGACCAGGCCCGAATGGTCATCGCGGCGCTTGGCAAGGCTGAGCGGATCGAGCTTGGGGATTGGCTGGACGAAGTCGTTGCCGCTTTGGAGGATGAGTTGCTTCAGCCGATCTACGATCAGTATCCTGATCTGGAGCCGCCAAAGTCCGATCGAGAACCCCTCGTATTCACCTGCGAGCTCACATGGGACGAGGTGCGCCTGCCGCCGTCGGTGACCGAGCAGCAGGTCGATGAGATCATTTTCTCGATCATGAAGCCGACGTGGCGGAAGACCGCCATGATGGTCACTCTTGTGATGGACCGCTGTAAAGAGCTGGGATTGCCCATTGAAGGCGAAATGATTGCTGCGCGACTGAGACTGCTTTCAGATACCGGTCGCATCGAAGGCATCGGCGATCTCCGGCTGTGGTTCGACAGTGAAGTCCGATTGAAGGACTAGCGGCCAATTAGACACGATCGGTGCTCACCCGTTCGCTGTCCCGCGCGGCGTCGGGATTGAGATCGCGAGCACTCTCACTCCGTCATTGCGAGGAGCCCTTGCGACGAAGCAAATCCAGACTGCTTCCGCCGAAAGATTCTTGATTGCTTCGCTTCGCTCGCAATGACGGAGGTTGTGGCGGCTATTGCCCGCCCACCAGGCTCATCACAAACCGGCTGCCGACGAGGAACAGATAGCATCCGAACGCGGCCTCCAGCGTCCGCTTCGACATTGCATGCGCGGCCTTCACACCGAGCGGTGCGGTGACGAGACTCATCGGCATCACCAGCACGGCGCCGATCAGCGAGACGTAGCCGAGCGCGAACGGGATTTGCAGCGCCGTAACAGCCGGATAATTCGCGGCCGCAGGCCAGCCCGCATAGATATAGCCGAGCGCGCCGGGGATCGAGATCAGCACCGCGAGCGCCGACGAGGTCGCGACCGCCTGATGGATAGGACGGCTATAGAAGGTCATCAGGAGGTTCGAGAACAGGCCGCCGCCGATGCCCATCAGCGTGGACAGGATGCCGACGCAGAAGCCGTAGACGCGCATCAACGGCCCCTTCGGCAGATCGTCGCCGAACTTCCAGCCTTCGCGCGCGAAGATCAGACGTGCGGCCGCCGACCAGGCGACGGCGACGAACACGATCTTGAACAGCCGCTCCGGCGCAAAGCGCGCGACGACGCTGCCGGCGAGGACGCCGATCAGGATCGGCAGCCACCAGACGCGCAAGATGGTCATATCGACGGCGCCGCGCTTGTAATGCGCCTGGAACGAGCGGATCGAGGTCGGGATGATCACCGCCAGCGAGGTGCCAACGCAGAGCGGCATCCGCACCTCCAGCGGCACGCCGGCGATGCGGAAGCATTCATAGAACACCGGCACGAGGATCGCGCCGCCGCCGATGCCGAACACGCCGGCCAGAAATCCGGAGAGCGCGCCGGTTGCGATCAGCAGCAGCGCGAGCTCGACGACGTCAAAGACCTCGAGGCCGCTCATCGGCGGCAATCCGTCGGCAGCTCTCGCGGATACGCGACGCAGAAGGCTGCGGCAGCGGCGAGGAGGGGCGCGGAGATGACGAGGAGCAGGCCCGCGAAGCCCATGGCTTGTCGCCCATACGCACCAAGCTCCGCGAGGCCGTCGATGGTGACGCCGACCAGCGAGAAGACCAGCAACGGGAGCAAATCGCCCGACACGTTGTCATGGAGACGACGCGCGGTTCGCCGGTGGGCGATGGGTGTCAGGCTGACATGGGTAGGCATGAGCGTGTCCCGGACTGCTTGGATCTGTGCAAGGTAGACCCTTCCGTTTTTCGGCGCTATCTCTGGCAAGCGGCATGCTCCCTTGCGAATTGCGGAAGGATGGCGATGGACCAGCTTGCGGCGATGGCGACCTTCGTGCGGGCCGTGGACGCCGGCAGCCTGTCGGCGGCGGCGCGATCATTGCCGAGCTCGCTGACGTCGGTGAGCCGGCAGATTTCCGCGCTCGAGCGACACTTCGGCACGCGGCTCTTGATGCGCACGACCCGACAGCTCGCGCTCACCGAGGAGGGACGCATGCTCTACGAGCGCGCCAAATCGATCCTGGGCGAGCTCAAGGAGATCGAGGAAGGACTGGCCGGTAATCGTCGCGAGCCGTCGGGGCGGCTGCGCGTGAGCGCGCCAACGTTGATGGGACGCCTGCTGATCGCGCCACTGCTCGGCGATTTCCTGCGCGCCTACCCATCGCTCTCCGTCAACCTGCTGCTGGTCGACCGCAATGTCGATTTGATCGAGGAGGACGTTCACCTGGCACTTCGCGTCGGGCGCATGCCGGATTCACAGCTGGTGATGCGAAAGCTCGCGGAGGTTCAGATGATTCACTGTGCCTCGCCCGATTACCTCGCACGCCGCGGCAAACCAGATACGCCTGCCGACCTGGCGCAGCATGATTGTCTGGTGTTTTCCGACGCGCCGGGCGCTGCCACCTGGCGATTCGGGCGCGAGGCGGACGACGGAATGCGAGTCCGCATCTCGGGACGGCTCTGGGTCAACAGCCTCGATGCACTCGCGGCCGCCGCCGAGAACGGCGCAGGCATCGCTCGCGTGCCGTCATGGCAGGTGGAGAGGCAGCTGGCCGAAGGACGCCTGCAGCGGCTGTTGCGCGCGCACGAGCCGGCGCCGGCACCACTGAACGCGCTGTATCAGCCGTCGCGCCTTGGCTCGACGAAAATTCGCGCCTTCATCGATTTCCTGGTCGCGCAGTGGCAGGGAAGCGATCCGCTGAGTCGGTGATCTCGGTGGCGGGGTGGAATGCAGAACGTGCATATCCCGACGCCCGCGAAATTGATCCGGCAGGTGGCGGTCGCAGGGGTCCCATAATCAAGCGAGCGGCCTCGACCGCCATGAAGTGGTTGGGTTCGACCACCGGCACGGGCGCCCAGGCTTAGGGGCGTTCCAATAGTGATTTCAATGCGCCCCGAGCGCTCCCAGAAAGGATGAATATTGATTCGCTATTTGGCTGGTGGGCCGCTAGCCTGGTATACCAAGGCCCTGATTGGCCTTGGTTCATCAAGGCCATAGAGCTGAACCCGCATTCGATTTATGGCGATTTGGTGATTGCGCAGGTTAGATCGACTCCGTAAATAGAGCCGACCTTTCGCGATCCCCGCGCGCCCCATGCTGGGCCGCAACAAACATCAAAAGCCGCCCATGACCGCACGGATCGAACGACCGCTTTCGCCGCACATCCAAACCTATCGCTGGACCCTGACGATGGCGTTGTCCATCGTTCACCGTGCCACCGGCATCGCCCTCTACGTCGGAACCCTGCTGCTGGCCTGGTGGCTGATCGCGGCGGCATCCGGCCCGGCCGCCTATGCCCATGTCCAGGCCTTCACCGGCAGCATCATCGGACGCCTGATCGTGTTCGGCTACACCTGGGCGCTGATGCATCATATGTTGAGCGGCATCCGGCATTTCGTGTGGGACCTCGGCTACGGCTTCAAAGCCAATGAGCGCGAAGCGCTGACCTGGGGCGCGCTGATCGGCGGCATCGTGCTGACGGTCCTGGTCTGGATCATCGCCTATGCGATCGGAGGCGGACGATGAGCGCGACCGATACACCAAAGCGCAGCATGCGCACCCCGCTCGGCCGCGTCCGCAATCTCGGCGCCGCCCATTCCGGCACGTCCGATTTCTGGCGCCAGCGCATCACGGGCGTCGCAATGACGCTGCTGATGATCCCGGTGCTGGTGATCATCATGATGCTGCTCGGCCGCAATCAGGCCGGTGCCGCGCAGATCCTCGGCTCGTTGCCGATCGCAGTGATCCTCCTGCTCTTCATCATCGCCACTGCCTGGCACATGAAGATCGGCATGCAGGTGGTGATCGAGGACTACGTCCATAACGAGAAGCTGAAGCTCACCGCGATCATGCTCAACAACTTCTTCTCGCTCGCCGTGGCGCTCGCCTCGACCTACGCGATTCTGAAGCTTTCATCCGGAGTGTAACCCATGGCCGCAGCGACCAATGGCAAGGGCAACGGCGCTCCCGCCACCAACGGAAAAGCCTATCCGATCGAAGATCACACCTATGACGTCGTCGTGGTCGGCGCCGGCGGCGCGGGCCTGCGCGCGGTGGTCGGCTGCAGCGAGGCCGGCCTTCGCACCGCCTGCATCACCAAGGTGTTTCCGACCCGCTCGCACACGGTCGCGGCGCAGGGCGGCATCTCGGCCTCGCTCGGCAACATGCACAAGGACGACTGGCGCTGGCACATGTACGACACCGTGAAGGGGTCGGATTGGCTGGGCGACCAGGACGCGATCGAATACATGGTGCGCAACGCGCCCGATGCGGTCTATGAACTCGAGCATTGGGGCGTGCCGTTCTCGCGCACCGAGGACGGCAAGATCTACCAGCGTCCGTTCGGCGGCATGACCACCGAGTTCGGCAAGGCCCAGGCGCAGCGCACCTGTGCCGCCGCCGACCGCACCGGCCACGCGATGCTGCACACGATGTATGGCCAGTCGCTGCGCCACGCGGCCGAGTTCTTCATCGAATTCTTCGCCATCGACCTGATCATGGACGACCAGGGCGCCTGCCGTGGCGTCATCGCGCTCAAGCTCGAGGACGGCACGCTGCACCGCTTCCGCGCCCAGACCACGATCCTGGCCACCGGCGGCTATGGCCGCGCTTACGCCTCCTGCACCTCGGCGCACACCTGCACCGGCGACGGCGGCGGCATGGTGCTGCGCGCCGGCCTGCCGATGCAGGACATGGAGTTCGTGCAGTTCCACCCGACCGGCATCTACGGCTCGGGCTGTCTCGTCACCGAAGGCGCGCGCGGCGAAGGCGGTTATCTCGTCAACTCCGAGGGCGAGCGCTTCATGGAGCGTTACGCGCCGTCGGCGAAGGACCTCGCCTCGCGTGACGTCGTCTCGCGTGCGATGACCATCGAGATCCGCGAGGGCCGCGGCGTCGGCAAGAAGAAGGACCACATCTTCCTTCACCTCGACCATCTCGATCCCGCGGTGCTCGCCGAGCGGCTGCCGGGCATCTCCGAATCCGCAAAAATCTTCGCCAATGTCGACGTGACGCGCGAGCCGATCCCGATCGTGCCGACCGTGCACTACAACATGGGCGGCATCCCCACCAATTATCACGGCGAAGTCCTGACCAAGAAGGACGGCGACGACAACGCGGTGATCCCCGGCCTGATGGCGATCGGCGAAGCCGCCTGCGTCTCCGTGCACGGCGCCAACCGCCTCGGCTCCAACTCGCTGATCGACCTCGTCGTGTTCGGCCGTGCCGCCGCGCTCCGCCTCGCCGAGAAGCTCACCCCCAATGCCAAGCAGCCGGAATTGCCGGCGAACTCGGCCGAGATGGCGCTCGGCCGTCTCGACCATTACCGCTACGCCTCCGGCGGCACGCCGACCGCGAAGCTGCGGGAAGGCATGCAGCACGTGATGCAGAACAATTGCGCGGTGTTCCGTACCGGCGAAGTGCTGAGCGAAGGCCAGAACCTGATCGCGAAGGTCCACAGCGGCATCACCGACATCGCCGTGTCCGACCGCTCGCTGGTGTGGAATTCGGACCTCGTCGAGACGCTGGAGTTCGATAATCTGATCTCGCAGGCGGTGGTGACGATGAACTCGGCCGCCAACCGCACCGAGAGCCGCGGCGCGCATGCCCGCGAGGACTTCTCTGAACGCGACGACAAGAACTGGATGAAGCACACGCTGGCCTGGCTGGACGATGCCGGCAAGGTCAAGATCGAGTACCGCCCGGTTCACGACTACACCATGACCAACGACGTGCAGTACATCCCGCCGAAGGCGCGCGTGTATTGAAGAACAACAGCAAGCCGTCATTCCGGGGCGATGCGAAGCATCGAGCCCGGAATCTCGAGATTCCGGGTCTGGTCCTTCGGAGCATCCCGGAATGACGAAAGGTTAGAGCAATGGTTGAATTCGCACTTCCGAAGAATTCCAAGATCACCGGCGGCAAGACCTGGCCGAAGCCCGCGGGCGCGACCGAGCTCCGCGAGTTCAAGGTCTATCGCTGGAATCCGGATGACGGCAAGAATCCGAGCGTCGACACCTATTACGTCGACACCAATGATTGCGGTCCGATGGTGCTGGATGGCCTGATCTGGATCAAGAACCACATCGACCCGTCGCTAACCTTCCGCCGCTCCTGCCGTGAAGGCGTCTGCGGTTCCTGCGCCATGAACATCGACGGCCAGAACACGCTGGCCTGCACCCGCTCGATGCACGACGTCAAGGACGGCGCGGTCAAGATCAATCCGCTGCCGCACCAGCCGGTGGTGAAGGACCTCGTCCCCGACCTCACCAATTTCTACGCGCAGTACGCCTCCATCGAGCCGTGGCTGAAGACGACCTCGCCAACGCCGCAGAAAGAATGGCGCCAGAGCCACGAGGACCGCGAGAAGCTCGACGGCCTCTATGAGTGCATCCTCTGCGCCTGCTGCTCGACCTCCTGCCCGAGCTATTGGTGGAACAGCGAGCGTTATCTCGGGCCCGCCGCATTGCTCCAGGCCAACCGCTGGGTCTCCGATTCGCGCGACGAAGCCACCGGCGAGCGGCTCGACGATCTCGAGGATCCGTTCCGGCTCTACCGCTGCCATACCATCATGAACTGCGCCAAGGCCTGCCCGAAGGGCCTCAACCCCGCGGAAGCCATCGCCGAGCTCAAGCTCAAGATGGTCGAGCGGCAGATCTGAGACGAAGGCCATCCCTCCGCCCCGGCCCAGACCGGCCGGGGTGTTCTGCAATTGCCTTCAATTCGAGCAGAATTTTCTCCATCCCGCTCGGCGTGCAAATTTTGGGATCGCAACCAGCGGCTCCAGCATAAGCTACTTCCTCCCCCGCACAAGATTCGGTTAAGCTCCTACTCGGGACGGAGCGACTGTGCAGAGGGCGCAACGCAACTCGCTGAGGCTGTTGCAGTGGATGATGGCGGCATCCCTGGCGCTGCCGATTGCGCTATTCGTCGTTGCCGCCGCGATCTCCTACACATCGACCAGGGATATCGCCGACCGGGAGATCGAGCGCACGGTCGATGTCGCGCATGAGCACGCGCTCAAGGTGTTCGAGACCATCGACCGCAGCCTTGCCGAGCTCAACGAGGTCGTGCGCGGCCTTTCCGACGACACCATCCGCGCCCGAGAGCCGACGCTGCATCGCCGGCTGAAGCGCCTGACCGATTCGCTGCCGCAGCTCAAATCGGCCTGGATCTTCGATGCGGACGGAAAAGCGCTGGTCAACAGCCTTGTCTCGCCACCGCCGGACCTCGGCTTTGCCGACCGCGATTACTTCTATGCCCATGTCGACCAGACCATCGGCACCTTCATCGGCATGCCGCTGACGCCGCGTCCGCCCTATCAGGGCGCCCGCTTCTTCGGCGTGAGCCGCCGCCGTGACTCCGACGACGGCCGCTTCATCGGCGTGATCCAGGCCTCGGTCCTGCCGGAATATTTCGAGAGTTTCTACGCCAGAATTGGATCGGATCCCGGCAGCTTCTTCGCAATGGCACGCACCGATGGTGCGGTGCTCACGCATTTTCCCCGGCTTGACCGCGACCTCCGGCTCGATCCGGCCGGACCTGTGGGCCAGAAGATCGTGGCTCAACCCGAGCACGGCCTCATCACCGTGGTATGGCCCTCGGACGGCATCGAGCGGCGCATCGCCTACCGGCGCGTCGCCGAATATCCGATCTATGTCAGCGCCGGGCTCGAGACCTCGGCGATCCGCGCGCGCTGGTTCGCCACCATGGGCCAGCATCTGGTGTTCGGCATTCCCGCCACCGCACTGCTGTTTCTGCTGCTGGCGCTCGCCTTGCGACGCACCCAGCACCTTCAGGCCGAAGCTGCAAAGCGGCGCGAGGCCGAGGAGGCGCTCAAGCACGGCCAGCGCCTGGAGGCGCTCGGCCAGCTCACCGGCGGCGTCGCGCACGACTTCAACAATCTCCTGACGGTGATCCGTGCTTCGGTCGACCTTTTGAACCGGCCGCAGCTGACCGAGGAGCGGCGACAGCGCTACATCACGGCGATTGCGGATTCGGTAGCGCGCGCGGCCAAGCTGACCTCGCAGCTGCTCGCCTTTGCGCGGCGCCAGCCCCTCAAGCCGGAGGTGTTCGATGTCGGTGCGCGGGTGCAGTCGCTGCACGATATGCTCGCCACGCTGCTGGGCGCCGCGATCGAGATCGTCATGCAGCTACCGGCTGAACCGTGCCTCGTCAATGCCGATGCCAGCCAGTTCGAGACCGCGCTGATCAACATGGCGACCAACGCGCGCGATGCCATGCAGGGCAAAGGTAGGATCGTTTTCAAAGTCGAGGCCACAACGACCGTTGCGGACACGCTGGCGCAGCTTTCGGGCAGCCAGACCGTGGCAGAGCATGGCTTCGTTCGCGTGACCGTCAGCGACACCGGCGTCGGTATTCCCGCCGCGCGAATAGGGCGCATCTTCGAGCCGTTCTTCACCACCAAGCAGGTCGGCCACGGCACCGGTCTCGGTCTGTCCCAGGTGTTCGGCTTCGCCCGGCAGTCCGGCGGCGAGGTGACTGTGACGAGCGAGGTGGGGCACGGCAGCACCTTCTCGCTCTATTTGCCGCGCGTCCCGCCGGACCTGCTGCCGCAGCGCCAGGCGCCCAACACTGCACCGGCGGTGGCCGGCAGCGGCATGTCGGTGCTGGTGGTCGAGGACAATATCGAGCTTGCCAATTTCGCCGCCGATGGCCTCACCGAACTCGGCTACACCATCACGCTGGTCGACAATGCAACCGACGCACTCGCCGAGCTTGCCGTCGACGCAGATCGTTTCGATGTCGTGTTCTCGGACGTGGTGATGCCCGGGATGACCGGGCTCGATCTGGCGCAGGCGATCCGCGACCGCGGCATCGGCGTGCCGGTCGTGCTGACCACCGGCTACAGCCAGGCCCTGTCACAGGACGGCGCCGCCGGCTTCGATCTCGTGCAAAAGCCCTATTCGATCGAGGAATTGTCGCGCGTTCTGCACCATGCCGCACGGCCGCGACGCGTGCGCGACGGCGCCGCCGAATGATTCGGCAGCCGGAACTCAAGGGAACCGTTTGATTTCCCTTGCGTTGTTAGCTCATGCACAAGCCGGCCGCGACGCGCGAACAGGGCAAACAGCCGCCCATTGTCGAGATCAAAGGCGAGAACGGCGATGAAGTGGCACCGCCGCCGCCCGAGCTGGTCGAACCCGACCCCGAACTCTCACCCGAGGAAGCCGAGCAGGCGCGCAAGGATTATCTGCTGACGCGGTTCTGGATCAGCGCGCGCGGCTTCTGGGGCCGCAACGGCGACCGCCTGGCCTGGCCGTTCTCGATCGGTCTCGGCGTGCTGATCGTGCTGACCGTCGTTTTTCAGTACGGCATCAACGTCTGGAATCGGGCCATCTTCGATGCCATCGAGCAGCGCGACGCGGCGAGCGTCTTCCGTCTCACCGCCATGTTCTTCCCGCTCGCGATCGGCAGCATCGTGCTCGGCGTCGCGCAGGTGTTCGCGCGGATGGGCATCCAACGGCGCTGGCGGGCCTGGCTGACCGCGAGCGTGCTGACGCGATGGCTCAAGAACGGTCGCTACTATCAGCTCAACCTCGTCGGGGGCGATCACCAAAATCCCGAATACCGGATCGCGGAGGACCTGCGGATTGCGACCGACTCCCCGGTCGATTTCCTCGCCGGCGTGACGTCCGCGCTGCTGTCGGCCGTGACCTTCATCGTCGTGCTCTGGACCATCGGCGGCGCGCTCAACGTCACGGTTGGCGGCTCCACCATCACCATCCCCGGCTTCCTGGTGATCGCCGCGATCCTCTACGCCGCGATCGCCTCCGGCTCGATCATTGGGATCGGCCGGCGCTTTGTGCAGGTCTCGGAGGACAAGAACCAGGCCGAGGCCGATTTTCGCTACACGCTGACGCGCGTGCGCGAAAACGGCGAAAGCATCGCGCTGCTCGGCGGCGAGCAGGAGGAGCGCGACGGCCTCGACCGCAACTTCGGTCGCGTCTTGCGGCAATGGGCGCGGCTCGCCGGCCAGCACATGCGCACCACGCTGGTGTCGCAAGGATCGAGCTTGGTTGCGCCGGTCGTGCCGCTGCTGCTCTGCGCGCCAAAATTCCTCGACGGCAGCATGACGCTCGGCCAGGTGATGCAGGCGGCCTCCGCGTTCATCATCGTGCAGAGCGCGTTCGGCTGGCTGGTCGACAATTATCCGCGGCTGGCCGACTGGAACGCCTGCGCGCGCCGCATCGCCTCTTTGATGATGTCGCTCGACGGCCTCGAGCGCGCCGAGCAGGGCGATGGCGTCGGCCGCATCAAGCGCGGGGAGACGCGCAACGAGGCGATGCTGGAGCTGCGCGATCTCTCCGTCACGCTCGATGACGGCACCGCAGTGGTCGGCGAGACCGAGGTGATGATCGAGCCCGGCGAGCGGCTGCTGGTCGCCGGCGAATCCGGCACCGGCAAGAGCACGCTGGTGCGCGCCATTGCGGGGCTATGGCCATGGGGCGACGGAAGCGTCAATTTCCATCCGGACCGGCGGCTGTTCATGCTGCCTCAGCGGCCCTACGTACCCACCGGATCGCTGCGCCGCGCCGTCGCCTATCCCGGAGCCGCAGAGGACTGGACCGTCGAGGAGATCGGGGAAGCCCTGCACAAGGTCGGTCTCGACCATCTCAAGGAGAAGATCGAGGAAGAAGGTCCCTGGGACCAGACGCTCTCGGGCGGCGAGAAGCAGCGCCTCGCCCTTGCGCGGCTGCTGCTGCACAGCCCTGATATCGTCGTGCTCGATGAGGCGACCTCGGCGCTCGACGAGAAGAGCCAGGACAAGATGATGAAGATGGTCACCAACGAACTGCCGAAGGCGACCATCGTCAGCGTCGCGCATCGCGCCGAGTTGGAGGCCTTTCACAGCCGCAAGATCGTGCTGGAGCGCCGCAAGGGCGGCGCAAAACTTGTCAGCGACGTCGAGCTGATTCCGCGCAAGGGCAAGCGCAAGCTGCTCGGGCGATTGCTGCGTCAGCGCAAGAAGGCCGCGTAGTACTCTCTCCGTCGTTCCGGACAAGCGCGCACAAAGGGCGCGCCGATCCGGGACCCATACCCACAGAGAGGAGTTTGGCGAAGATTCGGAGTGGGCGCCGCGCGCCATAACCACGTCCTGGGTTATGGGTCCCGGATCTGCGCTTACGCTTGTCCGGGACGACAGCGGAGATTGTGGCTCGCATCGAGCGTTGGAGTCCCCATCAAAACCGGCTATGCATGCGCCGCCTGCAACGAGGACCTGCTGCTTGACGTCTGACAACGCCCCTTCGTCCGCGCCGTTCGGCGCGTTTGCGCCCAATGCGGCGCAGGCTGCTATTATCCGCCTCGCGACGCGCTCGGGGCTGAAGCGCGGCGCGTTCCGGCCGTGGATGTCGCGGCTGGTCAACCTGCTGCGCAGCGGCCCGGTCGACGTGCAGTATCAGGGCGCCTCGTTCCGCTTCTATCACCAGGGCAGCGCGACCGAGCGCGGCGCGCTGTTCAATCCCGACTACAATCTCGACGAGCTCGACTTCCTGCGCCAGCACACTCCTGCGGGCGGCACCTTCGTCGACGTCGGCGCCAATGTCGGCACCTTTGCATTGGTGATGGCGCGGCAGGTCGGGCCATCAGGCAAGGTCGTCGCGATCGAGCCGCATCCGCTGACGTTTGGGCGGCTCTCCTTCAATCACGCCGCGTCGAAGACGCCGCAGGTACGTCTGGTGCAGGCGGCCGCAGGCGACAGCGACGGCGAGCTGATGATCGAGAGCGGCGGCGGCAATCTCGGCGCCACGCACGTCGTCACCGGCACGGCCAGTGCCGAGGCCATCAAGGTGCCGTCGCTACGCTTGATGCGCATTCTCGACGAGGCCGGCGTCACACAAGTCGATTCGCTCAAGATCGACGTCGAGGGCTTCGAGGACCGCGTGCTGATCGGCTTCTTCCGCGACGCGCCGCAATCGCTCTGGCCGCGCGCGGTGGTCATCGAACACCTGTCACAAAACGAATGGCAGCAGGATTGTATTGCCGACATGGTCGCGCGCGGCTTTACGATCGCACGCAAGACACGGAGCAATACGTTCCTGTCACGCTGACAAGGACGAACAAGGGAGGTTGCAATGATCGACCATCTGGGTTTCTCGGTCTCCGACTATGAGCGCGCAAAAGCGTTCTATGCGAAGGCGCTGGCGCCGCTCGGCTATGGCCTGATCATGGAAGTGACGGAAGAGCAGACCGGTCACGCGGCGGCCGCAGGTTTCGGCGCCGACGGCAAGCCGGACTTCTGGTTCGGCGCGGAAGGCGCCATGAACAAGCCGGTGCACATTGCGATCGCAGCCAAGGACCGCGCCACCGTGGATGCCTTCTACAAGGCGGCGATCGCGGCCGGCGGCCGCGACAACGGTCCGCCCGGCATCCGCCCGCATTATCACGCGAATTATTACGGCTCCTTCGTGCTCGACCCTGATGGCCACAATATCGAGGCCGTCTGTCACGCGCCCGAATAAGGCAGGCTTCGAAGGATGTGACGCGGAACATCAGCGCTGCATCGTCGTTATCGTTCTCTGGACAACGATCTCGATGATGCCGATGCCGATCGAACCGCCCGAGATTCCGCCGTCGACGCCCGGTACTCCGACCGAGCCGCCGCCCGGAATTCCGCCGGGCAATCCGCAACCCGACATCACGCCGCCGACGCGCGAGCCCGGCGAAACACCGCGGCCGGATGAATTGCCCGGCCATATGCCCGAAGAGATTCCCCGACGCGGACCGAACGGTCCACTCACGCCCAATCCTGCGACGGACGCAATGCCGCCGCGGGATCACATATGAGGCGAAGCATCACATGTGAGGCGATTGCAAGAAGCGTCTGAATGCGCAATGAACGTCACCATAGTGAGGTGATTTGCGTGCAGAAATAAATCGGACTGCGGTCGCATCGCCCGCCACAATGCGGCCTAACGCGTAGCTGTTCATCACAACACTTTCGTCAAAGAACCTTCCGGGGAAGTTCACCACCATGACCAACCTTCGTATCGTGCTGCTTGCGACGACGGCTCTGACCGCGATGCAATTGGCAAACACCGCATCGCATGCGCAAGGCGCTTCGCCGCTCGTGGTCGCACAGGCCCAACCGCAAGAGACGGGCCCTGACGGAAAACCGAAGCAGCCGCCGAAGGGACCGCCAGGGGCCGCCCCACCTGCAGCACCCGCGCGCCCGGCAGCACCGCCGCCCGCGGCTGCACCGCCCCATCCGCCCGCAGCGCCGCCGCCGGCCGCCGCGCCGCCGCGCCCGGCGGCACCGCCACCGCCTTCGCCTCCACCTGCGGCCCGTCCGGCGCCCCCGCCGCCGCCGGCCGCTCCGAAGCAACCTGCGCCGCCTCCACCGCCGCCGGCCGCCCCGAAACAACCGTCGCCGCCTCCGGCCGCGGCCCCGCAGCAGCACGCCCCGACACCGCCTCCTCCGGCGCCGCCTTCCGCGCGCCCGGCTCCCACGCCGCCAGCACCGCCGCCCGCGGCGGCTCCGCAGCAGCACGCCCCCACCACGCCGCCGCCTGCGGCTCGCCCGACTCCGCCTCCGCCCGCAGCGGGCCCGTCGGTCCGGCCGACGCCTGCGCCCACGGCAACACCGCCTGCTCCGACAGCTGCGCCCGCAGCCCGCCCCGGCGCGCCTGCGCCGGCAGTCACGCCGGCTCCGACCACTGCGCCGACCGCGACGCCAGCTCCGGGCAGCACGCCCGGCGCACCGCCAGCCGGCCGCCCCGGCGCACCTCCGCCTGGCGCACGTCCTGGCGCGCCTCCGGCGGCGGGATCGCCGGCCCCCGGCGCCACGCCCGCTCCAACGGCGACGCCGGCCCCTGGCAGCACTCCGACGCCGCCAGCCGGACGTCCGGGATCGGCGACGCCGGCCCCCGGCGCGACCCCAGCTCCCACGGCGACGCCAACTCCTGGCCAACAGGGTGGAACGCCTCCTGCCGGCGCGCCCGCTGCCGGTACTCCAGCTGCGCCGCCACAGGCCGGCAACCTCCCACCCCGGCCTCCAGCTCCCGCCGGCGCCCCAGCACCGACGGTCGTCCCCGGCTCGCCTGCCGCAGCGCCCCCGCCGAACCGGGCGCAATACGCGCCACCGACGGTCGCACCGGCGTTCCGCGCCGCGCCGACGGTCGCTGCGCCCTTACCGCCTCCGCCCCGTCCGCCGCAGCGTGACCTCACGCCGCTCGCGGTCGGTGCAGGCGTGGTGGCCGGCGCCGTGATCGGCGCGACCATCGCCGATCTCCACAACCAGCGGCGCGAGGTCGTCGAAGGCGGCCGCACCGTCTATACCGAGCCGGACCGCATCATCGTCCGCGATCCGGGCGGCCAGGCCTATGTCCGCGGCAACGATCTCTATCGCTTCCGCTATGGCGCCCGCGACATCCGTACCGACACCGTCGGCGGCGAAACCCGCACCGTCGTGATCCGCCCTGATGGCAGCGAGGTGATCACCGTGGTCGGTCCGGACGGTTCGCTGCTGCGACGAATCCGCAGGGATCCCGGCGGGCGCGAAATCGTCATCATCGACAACAGCTACCGCGATCCGCGCGCGGTCGGCGGCTTCTATGTCGACGTGCCGCCGCCGGTCGTGAACATTCCCTACGATCGCTACATCGTCGACGCCCAGGAGGCCTCGCCGGACGTGATCTACGCGACCATGCAGGCACCGCCAGTGCAGCGGATCGAGCGGCGTTACTCGCTCGACGAGATCCGCTACAGCCCCAATGTCCGCATGCAGATGCCGAGCATCGACGTCAACACGATCAACTTCGAGACGGGATCGTGGACCATCCCGCCGGACCAGGCGGCCCGGCTGCAGGTGATCGCCGACGGCCTCAACCAGGCGATCCAGCGCAATCCGCGCGAAGTGTTCCTGATCGAGGGGCACACCGACGCGGTCGGCAACGAAGTCGACAATCTGTCGCTATCGGACCGCCGTGCGCAGGCCGCAGCCGAATTGCTGACCCAGCAGTTCGGTGTGCCGGCGGAAAACCTGACGTCGCAAGGCTATGGCGAGCAGTATCTCAAGGAGCAGACGCAAGGACCGAGCCTGATCAACCGGCGCGTCACCATCCGCCGCATCACGCCGCTGCTCAACGGCGGCACGGCCTCGCTGCCGCCGCCCCCGCCCGGCACCGCGCCGCCGCGCTAACGGCATACACAAATGCAAATGGCCGGGAGCGATCCCGGCCATTTTGTTTGGAGCGGATGTGGCGGCTACTGCCCGGCGGCGAGCCCAAGCGCATCGGCCATGACACGGAACACGTCGGTATTGTCCATCGAGCCGTGCACGCGGTCGCTGCCCGGCCCGATCGCAGTCAGGATGACGTCCTCGCCCGAATGCACGCTGGCGCCGATCATCGCCGACAGATTGCCGGGACGCAGCACCGCGCCCGGAACGTCCCTGTATTTGTCGTTGGCCTTGAAGGTGCCGTCGTCGCCGGCCTTGACGGTCGGCTCGTTGGGATTGTCGAGCTTCGGACGGAACGTCTCGTAGTGATCCGGCAGGCTCGCCGAGAAAATGGCAAGCCGCCGGCTCACATCTACGCGCGCCGGATAGCCTTCCGCATCCGGCGCTGGATAGTTGGGAAAGCCGGCCTGCTCATAGACACCGACGCGCTCGCGCAAGGGAACGTTGGGCGTCGTGGCCATGTCGTCATTGACCGTGCCGACCAGGCTGTTGGGATGATTGTGGTCCGCCAGCACCAGGATCAGCGTATCGTCACCGCGCGCCCGCACCCATTCACGCGTCTGGCGCACTGCGTTGTCGAGCATGATCGTGTCGTAGACGGCGCGCTCCATGTCGAGCAAATGCGCGTATTTGTCGATCATTCCGGATTCGACCATCAGGAAGAAACCGCTCTCGTTCTTCGAGAGGATGTTCAGCGCCGCCTGCACCTGCTCGGTCAGGTCAGGCTGCTCGGGAAATTTCCTGACGCCGCCGCCCTTCAGGAATTTGCGGTCAAGCACACCGTCCATGTTGCCGGTGGCGAACAGGCCAAGCAGCTTGCTCGTCTCCTGTTTTGCGGCAGACGCGCTGAGCTCGTTCGCCGTCGTCGCCACCTGATAGCCGGCATCGCGAAACTTCGCGATGTAATCGGTCTCGTCCTTGCGCTTCGAGCCGGCGGCCGATTTCGGCAGAAAATTCGCGCTGCCGCCGCCCATCAGGACATCCGGCCTCGCCTTGAAGAATTGGTCGACGATTTCGTCATAGGCGGCGCGCCGGCGGGTATGCGCAACCATCGCCGCCGGCGTCGCGTCCTCGATCTCGGTATTGGTGACGATGCCGATCGCCATGCCGAGCCGCCTTTTGGCGAGACTCGTGATGGTTTCGACCTTGGGATCGTCGAACGGGCTTGCGGTGCGGTCCGCATAGACGCCGAGGGCGTTGACGGCGCTCTTGTGCCCGGTCGCATAGGCGCTCGCCGAGTTCGCGGAATCCGTGATGATCGAGTCCGAGCCGGCGGTTGCGACCAGCGCCATATGAGGCATGTCGTCGATGGCGAGCTTGCCGCGGCTCTTGCCTTCCGAGATCCCCTTGGACAGGATTCGCGCTGCGACCCGATGCGCCGGCGACATGCCGTCACCGATGAACAGGATGACGTTCTTCGCCTTGCGCGGCCCGGTGTCGTAGACCGTCCACGTGACACTGCGCTGGCGCGTGCCGTCGCTCACGTCCACGGCAACGCTGCCCGGCCTGGTCAGCGTGACGTCGCGAAGCATCAGGGCCGACTGCTCTTTGCCGTCCTCGCGGTCGATGAAGGTCCCGGCACGGCCGAACGCGGCCACATGATCCGAGCCGTTCACGGTGACCTTCAACTTGGCGGGATCGACCGGCCCGGGGAGCTCGACCTTGAAGTCGAATTTGGCCCCGGCCAGGATCTCGGCACGATCGATCGGATAGATCGTCTGCGCCGACAGGGATGATGTCCAACAGAGGACGACGAGAGAGACAAGGACCGAATTCTTGATCATGCGCGATGCTCCGCAATCCCGTTCCGATAGAAACAGGAATCGTAGCCATCGAGAATGACACCGTCATTAAGTCACGTATCGCCGGGCCGGGTGGCCCTGAACGCTTATCGGCCTTGGCCGTGTCCGCCATCACCGCACCGCCAAGCCGAGACGAGACCTGCAAGGCAGAAGGCCGGGAGCGCTCCCGGCCTTCTCATTCGTATTACGCAGTCAACGCTTCTGACGGCAGGCATGCCTCGCAAACGGCGGCGATATGCCGGTGATCGGTGCCGCAACAGCCACCCAGGATCCGCATGCCTGGGAACGCGCGCCGGAGCGAAAGGTAACGACGGCCGAGATCGACGGGATCGCCGCTGTCGAGCGTCTCCGACTCGTCGAGCTCGGCATGGCTTTTGGTGGACGCATTGGCTCTGACGCCATGAATGCGCTGGACCCATGCCTCGCCGCCCGCGAGTGCACCCTCGAAATGGGTCGGATGCGCGCAGTTGATCAGGAAATATTCGCAAGCACGTTCCGTTGCATTGTCGACAGCTTCAATCGCTTCGCGCAGGGACTCTCCCCTGACGAGGCGACCATCCGTCTCGACCGTGAAGGAGATCGCGACCGGAATTTGCCGCCGCTCGGCCGCACGCACCACGCCTATGGCCTCGTTGATGCTGTTCAGTGTGAACGCGGTCACCATGTCGGCGCCTGCCTCGGCGAAGGCCGCGATCTGAGCCGAGTGGTAGGCTTCCGCCTCCGCCGCGTCCATGTTGCCGGCCTTGTAGCCGTCGCCTCGCGGGCCGATCGCGCCGCTGATCACGCAAGGCGCTCTGGAGGGCTCCCATTCGCCGCGCAATTCCTCCAGAAAACGGATGGAGCGCATGTTGATGGCCTTGAGCGCGGCCGCATCGTAGCCGAGCTTGGCGGCCCAATCGGGGTTGGCGCGCCAGGTCGGGCTGTCGAGCACGAAGCCGAGCCCATGCTGCCGCGCAATACGAAGATAGGCTTCGTAGTAGCGTTTCAAATGCGCGCGACCATCCGCGCTGTCGAGCAGCACGAATGCCGCGAAATGAGGCAGCTCCAGCCCCTCGTGAAAGATCAGGGTGGTTTCCATGCCGCCGTCGGTCAGAAAAATGCCGCCACGGTGCTGCGGCAGGCCGTTTCTGTATCTGGCCATTGATCGCTCCATCATCTGCACGGGCCGCTCTCGTCGTTCGGTCGCGTCATGCCCGCCCTCAGTCTGGGGCCATTGGTGCCGCATAATGTCGCGCTGCTCTAGAAGCCTGATGGTGCGGCTGAACTTCCACCCGCAAATAGATGACAAATCAGAGGCTTGCGCGAGGCACTCGGATCGGGCGTTTGCCGCACGCGGCGGATTCCATACCATTGGTGTGGTTTTGGAGGAGCCGATGGGAAAGGGCGAAGCGACGCGGGAACGCATTCTCGAGATCGCCGAAGCGGCGGTGCTCGCAAAAGGCTTCGCTGCGACGTCAATCGACGAGATCATCGCCGAGGCCGGCCTCACCAAGAGCGGTTTCTTCTATCACTTCAGGGACAAAAATGCGCTCGCGCGGGAGATGCTGCGCCGGTACGTCGAGACGAACGATCGACTGTTCGACGAGATCTTCAGGCGTGGACGTGAGCTTTCGGACGACCCGCTCCAGTCCTTCCTGATCTCGCTGAAATTGCTCGCCGAGATCATGGCCGATCTGCCCAATGGCCATCCCGGCTGCCTGATCGCCAGCATTTGCTATCAGGAGCGCTTATTCGACCGCGAGGTTCGCGACCTGACCACGCAGTCAGTCAGGAGCTGGAATGCGCATTTCCGCGCGATCCTCGACGGCATTGCCGCGGTCTATCCCCCGCGCGATGCCATCGACCTCGACGATCTCGCCGAGATGATCTCGTGCGTCGTGGACGGCGCCATCATCATGTCGAAGACGCTCAACGACCCCAAGCGGCTGGAACGACAAATCCTGCTCTTCCGCAGCTGTGTGAAGCTGGTATTCGCCCCGACACCGACAAAGCCATCGATCGGTTCCTAGCGCTATCGGGCTGACAAGCCATCAACCCTTGTCGCTTTCGAGTCTGAAGATCTGCGAGCCTTCGCTGCCCGACAGCAGGCCGGTGTCGCTGTAGAGCTTCAGCTTGGTGCGGGTGTCGGCGATGTCGAGGTTGCGCATGGTGAGCTGGCCGATACGGTCGGCCGGGGTGAAGGCGGCATCCTCGACCTTCTCCATGCTGAGCCGCTCCGGCGCATAGGTGAGGTTGGGGCTCTCGGTGTTGAGGATCGAATAGTCGTTGCCGCGGCGCAGCTCCAGCGTGACCTCGCCGGTGACGGCGCGCGCGACCCAGCGCTGCGCGGTCTCGCGCAGCATCAAGGCCTGCGAGTCGAACCAGCGGCCCTGATAGAGCAGACGTCCCAGGCGCATGCCGCTGATGCGGTACTGCTCGATGGTGTCCTCGTTGTGGATGCCCGTGACGAGGCGCTCATAGGCGATGTGGAGCAGCGCCATGCCAGGCGCTTCGTAGATGCCGCGGCTCTTGGCCTCGATGATGCGGTTCTCGATCTGGTCGCTCATGCCGAGGCCGTGGCGGCCGCCGATCGCATTGGCTTCGAGGAACAGCGCGACGGGATCGGAGAAGGTCTGGCCGTTCAGCGCGACCGGCTGGCCTTCCTCGAACCGCACCACGACCTTCTCGGCCTTGACGTTGCAGTCCTCGCGCCAGAACGGCACGCCCATGATCGGATTGACGATCTTGATGCCGCTGTCGAGGCTCTCGAGATCCTTCGCTTCGTGCGTGGCGCCGAGCAAATTGCTGTCGGTCGAATACGCCTTCTCCGCGCTCATCTTGTAGGCAAAGCCCTGCGCGGTCATGAAGGCCGACATCTCGGCGCGGCCGCCGAGCTCGTCGATGAACTGCTGGTCCAGCCAGGGCTTGTAGATCTTGAGGCTCGGATTGGTGAGCAGGCCGTAGCGGTAGAAACGCTCGATGTCGTTGCCCTTGAAGGTCGAGCCATCGCCCCAGATGTTGACGCCGTCTTCCTTCATGGCCGCGACCAGCATCGTGCCGGTAACGGCGCGGCCCAGCGGCGTGGTGTTGAAATAGGTGATGCCGCCGGTGGAGATGTGGAAGGCGCCGGACTGGATCGCGGCGATGCCTTCGTGGACCAGCTGCGTGCGGCAATCGACGAGGCGCGCCTTCTCGGCGCCGAACTCCATCGCCTTGCGCGGGATCTCGTTGTAGTCGGCCTCATCCGGCTGGCCGAGATTGGCGGTGTAGGCGTAGCAGCGTGCGCCCTTCTGCTTCATCCAGAGCAGCGCCGCAGAGGTGTCGAGGCCGCCCGAAAAAGCGATGCCGACTTTCTCACCCTTGGGCAGGCTTTTCAGGATCGTGGTCATGGGGCTTCCAATCGGGGTCTCAAGGGGCTGATGTCAGGGGTGAACTTGACCGCGCGAATATCAAATTTCCCACGCCTCGGCACGCATTTAATGGCTCAAACCGAGGGCTCGGGACCCGTCTTGCGGCCGAACAGGCGCTGGCGGAGACGGTAGGCGGGCATGTTCAGCCGGGTCAGGGCAGCATCGACCGCCTCGTCCGAAAACCGCGTCCGCGGCCAGCGGTAAACCAGCGCGTAGGTGAACCAGATGACGACGAAGGTCACGAGGCCCGCGATGGAAACGTCGGTGAAGAAGTGGCCCCCGAAGGCCATGCGCAGCCCGCTGGTCACGGCGCCGAACACCACGGCGGCAGTATAGGCAAGCGGCCGCCAGGCTGGCGGCGCCAGCGCGGCCGGCGCGAGCGTCCAAAATGCCGTTGCCCCTTCGCCGGAGAAGAACGAGCAGTTGCGTCCGCAGGCGCCGCGGGGATCCCACCACGGCACGAACTGCTGATCGCCGGCAAACTCGGTCACCACCACCGGACGCGGACGGCCCCAATAGTTCTTGAACGTCAGGTTGGTCAAAATGCCGGCCGACATGGTCAGCGTCACCAGCAGGAAGATCACCGTGCGCCCACGTACCATCAACGGACGGTCGGGCCGGATCATCTTGACCACGAGCGCGACGATCGAGGGGAGCGCGAACGCCCAGGCGATCCACATCGCCGCGTCACGCGCAAAACCGGCCCAACCGTTCAGTTTGAGCGGGAACGTCCTGGTCTCGGGGTCGAAGAACAGCGAGGCGAGCTTGAGATCAAGCTCGGGATAGAGGCCGAAGACGACGCCGATCACGAGCCACAGCGCCAGCGCGATGAAGAGTCCAGTCCGGTTCATGGCGCGCGGTTTAGCGGAGTGGGACGGGGATGGAAACCCCAATGGAGGTGCCCATCTTCCCCTGGAGGGGGAGGATCGGTTCGCATGTAGCGGAGCGAAATGCGAACCGAGGTGGGGTGAAGCCACGCGCACCGCAGTCGTGGATAGTCTGTCACCCCACCCCGCTCGCGCTATGCGCGATCGACCCTCCCCCTCTGTTCAGACCGGGGACATAGTGGACGGGTGTTCGGAGACATCGTGGACACTTTCGGTCGTTCCGTCGAGAGGCCGGATGTCGACGGTTGCGATGAGCTGGGTTCTGAAGACGACGTCGAAGACGCCGTCTTGTGTGGTTGGCCGGAACGCGACTGCTTTGCCGCGGAAGGCCTTGGGGACTTTGAGGTTGCGGCCGAGGAAGCTGACGTGCCCGCCCTGTTGGACGCGGCGCACGGCGTCGCCTGGTGCGTATTCGAAGGGTGCGACGGTCTCGACATAGTCGCGCGGGCTCGGCTGATAGCGGCTGGCCGGCACGGCGAGCTCGAGCGCTTCGTGCGGCCGTTGCGTGTTGTAGACCGTGCGCCATCGCTCGAAAGCACGCTGGGCGGCGGCAATATCGGTGAAGGAAGGAGCCGACAACACTTCGGCCTTGAGGCTACGGTGGAAGCGTTCGTCCTTGCCCATGGTCTGCGGATGATAGGGCCGCGAATGGCTGATCTTGATGCCATGCTCGATCAGCCAAACCCCGAGCGGGGTGAATGGGCTGCCCGGACCGTCGCCCCAGGGCGAGCCGTTGTCGGTGATCAGTCTCTCGGGCAGGCCGTAACGGCGGAAAGCCGCGATGAGATGCTGCCTGACCGTCTCGGTCTGCTCGTCGGCGCACGCCGCCAGTGCCACCGAAAAGCGCGAGTGATCGTCGAGCACGGTCAGCGGATGAAGCCGGCCGACATGCAAGGCCACGTGGCCCTTGAAGTCCATCTGCCACAACTCGTTCGGCCGCGACCGCTCGAAACGGGTGAAGGCGGGCGAACCGCCGCCGAACTTGCCCAGTTCCATCCCATGTCGCTTCAAGATCGCCGTGACCGTCGAAGGCGCCGGAACGGCGTCCCGCCCCAGATCCTTCAGTCGCCTGGCGATCTTGCGCCCACCCCAAGCCGGATGCTCGGCTCGCACCGAGAGCACGGCATCCTCGATCGCCGCAACACTGCGCGCCGGCGAACGCTGCGGTCGACGCGACTGCTCCTGAAGCCCATTGATCCCGGCCGATTGCCATCGCTCCAGCCACTTGTAGCCGGTCGTCGGGCTGATGCCGAACCGACGACACAATTGCCGAACATTGGCTCCTTCCTCCGAGGCCAACATCACAAACTCCAATCTCGCGTCCATCCGAGATACCTCGCGGAACGGCATCCGACAGCCTCCTTGATTCGCTGCCGAAAGTGTCCACGATGTCTCCGAACACCCGTCCACTATGTCCCCGGTCCGAACACCCTCCAGGGGAGGGTAAGATGGTCACCGCGCATCCGGCCGCGAATGCGACGGCAGCGGCGGAGGCGGCTTGCGCGGCGGTGGCGGCTCGCGCCAGGCGCCGGCGTTGCGGCCGGCGATCAACCAGTAGACCACGCCGGCGACGATGCCGGCGCCGGTCATGATCTCCAGATGCCGCCGCACGATGCCTTCGAACTGCAAGGTGTCGGCGTGAAAGGGAACAAGACCGAGATAACAGGCGAGCCCGACGAGGCCGCCGCCAACGGCGTAAGCCAGCGCGCTGCGGATGTAGAGCGCTTCGGTGATCGCGACGATCACCGCCGCCGGTACCAGCGTAAAGCCCGAGACGAAGATGAAGCCGAAGCCGAGCAGGATATCGATCGCACCCTGATCGACGGGGCCGGCGCCGAGATCGGAAAATTCCGGAAACAGCAGCGCGACGACCACGATCATGCCGCCGACGAAGCAGGCGGCGAGGAAGCCGATGAAGATGACGATGAGGCGGCCGATCAGGGACATGACTGAAATGCCAACCCCGCCGTCATTGCGAGCGCAGCGAAGCAATCCAGTCTGCCCCCGCGGCTAGATTCTGGATTGCTTCGCTGCGCTCGCAATGACGATACCACGAGAGCACGACCACAACCATCAATCCGTCATCGCCATGGCGCGCAGCGCCTGGCGCTCGCGTGCGGAGAGCTTTTCCGTCTCCGACTTGAGCTGGCCGCAGGCGGCGAGGATGTCGCGGCCGCGCGGGGTACGCACCGGGGAGGAATAGCCGGCGTTGAAGATGTATTCGGAGAACTTTTCGATCTGGTCCCAGTCCGAGCATTCATAGGCCGTGCCGGGCCAGGGATTGAACGGGATCAGGTTGATCTTGGCCGGAATGCCCTTGAGCAGCTTCACCAGCAGCTTGGCATCGTCGAGCGAATCGTTGACGCCCTTGAGCATCACATATTCGAAGGTGATGCGGCGCGCGTTCGAGGCGCCGGGATAGTCGCGGCAGGCCTTCAAGAGCTCCTTGATCGGATATTTGCGGTTGAGCGGCACCAGTTCGTTGCGCAATTCGTCGCGCACCGCGTGCAGCGAGATCGCGAGCATGACGCCGATCTCCTCGCCGGCGCGCACGATGTTCGGCACCACGCCCGAGGTCGACAGCGTGATGCGGCGGCGGGAGATGCCGATGCCCTCATTGTCGCCGGCGATGAGCAGCGCATCGCGCACCGCGTCGAAATTGTAGAGCGGCTCGCCCATGCCCATCATCACGATGTTGGTGACACGGCGCGTGCCGTCCTCGCGATCGGCCCAGTCGTTCAGGCGATCGCGCGCAACCATCACCTGTCCGACGATCTCGCCGGCGGTGAGGTTGCGCACCAGGCGCTGCGTGCCGGTGTGGCAGAACGCGCAGTTGAGCGTGCAGCCGACCTGCGAGGAGACGCAGAGCGTGCCGCGATCGGTCTCGGGGATGTAGACGCACTCGACTTCATGCGCCTTCTGGACGGCGTCGCCGCTCGGCAGTCGCAGCAGCCATTTGCGGGTGCCGTCATTGGAAATCTGCTCGGCCACGACTTCGGGCCGGTCGACGGTGAAGTGCTGGGCGAGATCGGCGCGGATGCCCTTGGAGATCGAGGTCATCTCCTCAAAATTCTGGGCGCCGCGGAAATAGATCCAGTGCCAGAGCTGCTGCACGCGCATCTTGCGCTGCGCCGGTGCAACGCCGATCTCGCCGAGGCGATCGGCAAGCTCGGCGCGCGACAGGCCGATCAGCGACGGCTTCGCCGGCGGCACATAGGTTTCGAGCGGAGTCTTCTCCACCAATGTTGCGTTGTGCGGCTCGGTCGAGGTTTGCATTGAATAGACCTGATTACATGGTCGTTCCGGGGCGATGCGGAGCATCGAACCCGGAACCTCGAGATTCCGGGTCTGGTCCTTCGGACCATCCCGGAATGACGGAAAAACTTGGAACAGGCCCTATATAGCAACCGGAATCGCCGATTGCGACCTTGTCGCCCGCAGCCTTAACGCCGGCAATCCTGCGCGATCTTGTCGAGCGCCTGAGCGAGGCCCTTCAGCGAGAACGTGTCGGTCGTCTCCGTCCCTTTGGCCGAGACGCCCTTGACCACGAGATCGGCGGATTTGCGCATGGCTTCGACCATCCGCTCCTCCTCGGCTGCGTTCTTGATCCAGAGCCCGTCGCCCTGCGTGTACATGGCGAACGAGGCGCCGCCGACCTCGATGGTCGATTCCGAGCCTGGCTTCAGCGCGTAGCCGATCATGACCGAGACCTCGTTGTTCACCTTCTCCGCCGGCCGGGTCGACACGAACGCATAGGCGGGATCACGCGGCCGGTTCGGCGGGTTGGTCTTCGACGACGACGGCTTTGCCAGCGCGAAGCAGACCTTCTTGCCGTTCGGCGTCGCCGAGTATGCTCCCCAGGTGCCGAACTGCCCGATCAGGGTCGGCTCAGCGCCGCCCGCAACTGCCGCGGGCGAGGCCGCCGATTTGCTCTCGGACTTTGAGGCCGCCTTTGCAGTCGTGCTGGCCGGCGGCGCCGCCGGCTTCGGTGTCGCCTCTTTTGGAGCAGCCTCTTTTGGCGCGGACTTGGGCGCCGGTTGCGCCGTCTGCGCCCGCGCGGAATCGACGATCCCCCCGGCCATGACGCCAGTCATCAAAGCTAAAATCAGCACCCGCCACATGCTGGAGTGGTTCCCTCAATATTGTGACTGGAAGATGGCCCGAGCGCGCTTTGTCCCCGGACAGGGATAGCCGGGAAAGTCCAATTTGGGAAGGCAGTTAGCGGTATCGGCGGCGGCTAGGCCTTGGATCGCGCGGCGCGTTGCTCGGCCCATTGTGCCTCGGTCCAACGCAACAAATCCTCGGCGCCGGAACTGCGCAAATGCGCGCCACCGTCGATCACCACCATCTCGCCATTGATGTAGGCGGCACGGTCCGAGACCAGGAAGCTGGCGAGATCGGCAAGCTCGCTGTGCTCGCCGGTGCGCCCCAGCGGGTTGCGCGAGGTCCAGCCTTCGTCGCGGCCCTCGGGACGGAGCTGCCCGGTGGCCCCTGCGGTCGGGAACGGGCCCGGCGCGATCGCAACGGTGCGGATGCCCTTCGGGCCCCACTCCACGGCAAGGCTCTTGGTCATCGCCAGCAGCGCCGACTTCGCCATCGCCGACGGAACCGTGAAGGCGCGGCCGGTGATGGTGGAGGTCGAGAGGATCGACAGCACGACGCCGCCGTGCTTGCCCTCGATCCAACGCCTGCCGGCGGCCAGCGTGCAGTACATTGCGCCATGCAGCGTCGGCGCCAAGATCGCATCGGCGGCGCGGAACGAGAGATGCTCGCTCTGCGCGATGAAGGTGGCAGCGGCATTGTTGACGAGGATGTCGAGCGGCGCCTCGCGCCAGATCGCATCCATCATGCTGTCGACGGCCGCACCGTCGCGGATATCGCAGGCGATGGTCGTGACTTTGCCGCCGGTCCCTTCGCGCATCTCCGCTGCCGTCGCTTCCAACCGATCGAGCTTGCGGCCGCAGATCACGAGCTCGGCGCCGAGCGCGAGGAAGCGGCGTCCCATCGCGGCGCCAAGGCCCGAGCCGCCGCCGGTGACGAGGATGCGCTTGCCCCTGAGCAGGCTTGTTTCAAACATCGTTTGAATCCTCCTTTTTTCTTTTTGCTTCGTCATTGCGAGCGCAGCGAAGCAATCTGGACTATTTCCGCGGCACGGACTCTGGATTGCTTCGCGGAGCCTGTCATCGGGCCGCGCTTCGCGCGGACCCGTTGGCTCGCAACGACGAGGATAGGCCAATGCATGGTTTCGGACAAAGAATCCGGATTGTCCGGCCGCAGTAAATCCGGCAGAAACGACCCAACTATAATTCCACTCGAAACGCTTCAGGTGCCGCCATGAAAGCCATCCTCTGCTCGCAATATTGCCAGCCCGACGATCTCGTGCTCGCCGATGTGCCGGATCCGGTGGCGGGCCCCGGCGAAGCCGTGATCGCGATCAAGGCGGCGGCGCTGAACTTCTTCGACATCCTGATGATCCAGGGCAAGTACCAGATCAAGCCGCCGTTCCCGTTCTCGCCGGCAGCGGAAGTCGCGGGCGTGATTGAGAGCATCGGCGCCGGTGTCACCGACCTGAAGGTCGGCGACCGCGTGGTGGCGTCCTGCGGCCACAACGGCGCGCGCGAGAAGATCGCGCTGCCGGCGGCGTCGATCGTGAAGATTCCCGACAATCTCGATTACGACCGCGCGGCCGGAATCATCATCATTTACGGCACCGCGCTGCATGCGCTGGAGGATCGCGCCAGTCCGAAACCCGGCGAGACGCTCGCGGTGCTCGGCGCCGCCGGCGGCACCGGCCTTGCCGCCTGCGAGCTCGGCAAGCTGATGGGCCTGAAGGTGATCGCCTGCGCCTCGTCGGACGAGAAGCTTGAATTCGCCAAGGCGCATGGCGCCGAGCTGACGCTGAACTACGCCAAGGAAGATTTGAAGGAAGGCCTGCGCAAGCTCACCGGCGGCAAGGGCGTCGACATCATCTTCGACCCGGTTGGTGGTGCGTATGCCGAGCAGGCACTGCGCTCGATCGCCTGGGAGGGCCGCTTCCTCGTCATCGGCTTTGCCGCCGGCGACATTCCGAAAATGCCGCTGAACCTCGCGCTGTTGAAGGGCTGCGATATCCGCGGCGTGTTCTGGGGCGCCTGGACGCGGCTCAATCCGGCCAAGAACCGCGCCAATCTCGAGAAGCTCGTGAAGTGGACCGCGGAAGGCAAGATCTCATCGCATGTCGACCGCACTTTCCCGCTGGCGCAGACGGCCGATGCGCTGAAGGTGCTGGCGGGACGGCGGGCGATGGGCAAGGTGATCCTGCACCCGTGAAGATGTAGTGGCGAATGGCGTCGCGACGCCATCGCACATACCCAACTGTCATCGCCCGCTTGACCGGGCGGTCCAGTACTCCGAGACAGTTGTGGTTGAAACAATGGGGCCCCGCCTTCGCGGAGAATGACAGCGAGGCGGAGGGCAGTGCGCCTTCGGCCGCATCGTAAATTCCCCTCAACCACCGCTGGTAAAATAGCGGTGCATTCCGCAACCTCGCCCCAATCAAACCCAAATATTTCCCGATTCGTCCCAACCCTCGTCGCTTTTTGGGCTCATTCAAATTGCGATTTACCGGCTCCAGATTGCTGGGCGCTCCTGGACAACAACAAGAAAACTGAAACCGGTATGCCCCGCGTTGTGTCCAGTCCAGGGGGAGCATCACCATGGAGACGACGGCATACCGCCCGTCCAGGGAATCGAGGGCCTTCGATTCCGATCCAGCCGCGTCACATCCATCCACCGCATCCTACATCCGTGCGCGCGCCGCACGGATCGATCTGTCGCCGGACGATCCAATACCACTGTTCCTGTCCGATCCGCTCGGTGCGCCGAACCCGGACGAATATGCCCCGCTGGAGTTGCGGCCCCGGGGCAGAATTGTCCCGCGTGTTCTCGCGGCTGTTCTGGTGGCATCCAGCCTGGCAATTCTGGCCGCGCTGTTTCAGTCCGACCTTCGCGGCATCTTCGCCGTCTCAGCGGGCATCGCGCTGGAGCAGGCGGCGGCCTCGGCCAGCGCGCCGGCCGTACCGCAATCTCCGCGCAAGGATCCGGGGCGCGTGACCGACGCAACGCTGGCGAGCGCTGACGCGCAGGATCTCCCTGCACCGTCAACGCCGAGCCGCGAAGCGATCGCGACCGCCTATCAGACCGCGCTACAAGCCCAGACGCCTGTGCCTCAGCCTGCACCGGTGACCACACCGCCTGCGCCCCCTCCTCCCGCGCGGACGCTCGACGCCGACACGCTGGCCGGGCTGATGGCGCGCGCGAAGAGCTTGTTGACGATCGGCGATATCGTTGCAGCGCGCCTGTTGCTCGAACGCGCGGCCAACGCCCAGGACGCGACAGCGGCGTTTCTGCTGGCGCAGACCTATGATCCAGCCGTGCTGGGCACCAGCGACGCGCGGCGCATCGCCGCCGATGCGACCGCTGCGCGCGACTGGTACGAGAAGGCCGCGGCACTCGGATCGACGGAGGCGCGGCAGCGCCTCGCCCAGCTTCAGAACTAGTACTTTTTTAGAGGACATCATGCATAACGTTTTGAAAATGGCGCTTGCCGCCATCATAACGATCTGTGCCTTGGCCGCACGTGCTGAGCCGCAGACCGAGTACGATCCGGCCAAGGTCTCCGACAGCCTGAAGGCCATCTTCCAGTTCGGCTCGACCTCGACCAAGCAGGCGCTGAACGCCAACACGGTCACGCTGATCACGGGCACGATCGGCGGCACCTATGTGCAGTTCGGCGCCGATCTCGCCTCGGTGCTCGACGACGGCAACAAGATCCGCGTGCTGCCGATCGTCGGCCGCGGCTCGGTGCAGAGCGTCGCCGACATCCTGTTCCTGCAAGGCGTCGATCTCGGAATCGTGCGCGCCGACACGCTCGACTATCTCGAGCGCAAGGGCTTTGCCAAAGACATCAAGCGACAATTCACCTATGTGACGAAGCTCTACAACGAAGAGATGCAGGTGATCGCGCCGAAATCGGTGGCGACACTAAAGGACCTCGAAGGCAAGACCGTCAGCGTCGATCTGCCGAACGGCGGCACCTTCGTCACCGCGCTCACCGTGTTCGAGCGGCTCGGGATCAAGGCGAAATTCGTCTATGTCGAGCAGCGCATCGCGATGGAGAAGCTGAAGGCCGGCGAGATCGACGCCGTCATCGTGGTCGGCGGCAAGCCGTACAAATCGGTCTCGACCTTCGGCAATGATGGCCGCTTTCATCTCGCGAAGGTGGACTATGCGAAGCCGCTGCAGAGCGACTACCTGCCAGCGACCCTGACCGCGAAGGACTATCCGAACCTGATCAAGGAGGGCGAGAGCGTCGACACGATCGCCGTCCCTGCGGTGCTCGCGGCCTATAATTGGGCACCCAACACCGAGCGCTATCGCAAGCTCGCGCTGTTCGTGGACGCGTTCTTCACGAAATTCCCCGCGCTGCAGAACCCGCCCTTCCATCCCAAGTGGAAGGAGGTCTCGCTCGCGGCGCCGCTATCCGGCTGGAACAGATTGCCGGTGGCGCAGCACTGGCTCGACAAGCATGGCGTCGAACCGGTGACGCGGCAGCGCTTCGAGGCGTTCCTGAAGCAGAGCCCGACCGCTGCAAACGTGTCCGACGCGGACAAGGAGACGCTGTTCAGACAATTCCAGGCGTGGGACGCAGAGAAGGGGCGAGTGGAGGCAGGGAAGAAGTAGCGATCGTCGTTGCTGCCGATGGTGTCGCAAGCGCTATCGGGCGATCCAGTACTCCGTGACGCCGGTGATTGAATCGAAGAGCCGCGGCGTACTGGATACCTCGGTCAAGCCGGGGCATGACCACGGTGGGCGTGGCTACGGCGTGCCGTCACAACACCTACTGCGCCCCCTCCTCCACCCCGCGCTTCAGCGCGGCGCGGGCGGCCTCGCGGTGCTCGTTCGTGATGTGGCCGGCAACCATGCGGATGGCGGTGGCGAGCACGGCGGCGTCATCGGCGAAACCGAGGAGCGGCATCACGTCCGCGACGAAGTCGAACGGCAGGACGAAATAGGCGATCGCACCTAACAGCGAGGCTTGAACGTGGCGCGGCGTCTGCCGATCGAACGCGCAGTAATAGGCGGCAAGCAAATCTTCCGCGAACGGCAGTTGCGCGGCGACACGCTTCAGCTTGCGCCAGAAGCGGCGGCGCACGCTCTCGCGATCTTCCGCGAGCCGATCGGCCGGCTCGAAGCCGACGCTGTGCTCGGCAGCCATGCTCAAATGCTCCCCGTTCTGCCGGAGGTGGCAGATCGCCCATCCCGGCTGATCACAAGATGGGGATGCGGCCGGTCCCTGCCAAGACGTCAGCTTGGTGTCAGCCGGCGATGGCGTTCATCGCCTTGGCCAGGGCGATGTCGCGCGCGGTGACGCCGCCGGCGTCGTGGGTCGACAGCACCACCTCCACCGTCTTGTAGACGTTGCGCCATTCGGGGTGGTGATCCATCTTCTCGGCGACCAGCGCGACCCGGGTCATGAAACCGAACGCCTCGTTGAAATCCTTGAAGACAAAGGTTTTCCCGATGGCGTCGCGGCCTTGGACTTCAGCCCAGCCCGGCAATCCGCCCAGCGCCTGCTTGCGCGTCTCCGCCGAGAGCCGTTCTGCCATGGTCGTCTCCGTCCTTTAGGGGAACTTTACTCTAACACCGCGCCGGCGCACGGGTTCATCCGGAATTTCCTGCATCCGCTAACCATGACGGAGATGTAACCCCGCCGGACAAGAAATTTGCTACAATTGCGGGCGTAAATCGCCGGCCAAGATGAAACTGAGCCTGAAGAGCCCGTTTGGGAGATCGATGATCGGGGGATTGGACCTGGCCGAAACGCCCCCTCCGCCTTCGCCGCGATACGCGGCGCGGAAGACGGCGCTCGTGTCCCTGGCATTCGTGCTTGCGATCATCGGCGCACTCGTCGGCGGATACTACTTCGCGATGCGCCCCGTGACGCTCAGGATCGCGGTCGGCCCCGCCAACAGCGACGACGTCAAAGTGGTGCAGACGCTGACGCAGGCCTTCACGCAGACCAAGGGCCAGGTGCGGCTGCGACCGATCCAGACCGACGGCGCCACGGCCAGCGCCAACGCGCTCGCGGAAGGCAAGGTCGATCTCGCCATCGTGCGCGGCGACCTCGACGTGCCGAAGAACGCGCAGGCGGTCGCGACCCTGCGCAAGAACGTCGTGGTGCTGTGGTCCGTTCCGGGCAAAGGCAAGAAGCGGGGCCCGAAGATCACCAAGATCGCGCAGCTCGCTGGCCATCGCGTCGGCGTGGTCGGCCGCACCCAGGCCAACGTCAACCTGCTTAAGGTGATCCTGCAGCAATACGGCGTCGATCCCGCCAAGGTCGAGATCGTGCAATTTCCGGCGAACGAAGCAGCCGAGGCGATCAAGGCGCAGAAGGCCGACGTCTATCTCGCGGCCGGCCCCGTCAACAGCAAGATCACGACGGATGCGATCGCCGCCTCCATCAAGGATTTCGGCGCGCCCACCTTCCTCGCGATCGATTCGGCGGACGCGATCGCACAAAACCATCCGGTCTACGAGGCGTCCGAGATTCCGGCCGGCACCTATGGCGGCTCGCCCGCCCGCCCGGAGGACGAGGTCAAGACCATCAGCTTTTCGCACCACATCGTGGCGCGCAAGGCTGTGTCCGAAACCACCATTGCGGCGTTCACGCGCCAGCTCTTCGCCGTACGCCAGCAGCTGGTGACGGAATTCCCGCTCGCGGCAAAGATCGAAACGCCGGATACCGACAAGGATGCCGTGATCCCGGTGCACCCGGGTGCGGCCGCCTTCGTCGACGGCGAGGAAAAGACCTTCCTCGACAAATATAGCGATTACATCTGGTGGGGCCTGATGGCGCTGTCCGCCATGGGCTCGATCGGCGCCTGGTTCGCCGGCTATCTGAAGAAGGACGAGCGCAACAGCAACAATCATCAGCGCGAACGTCTGCTCGATATGATCTCGGCGGCACGCAAGTGCGAGACGATCGACGAGCTCGACCAGATGCAGACCGAGGCTGACGACATCCTGCGCGACACGCTGCGCTGCTACGATCACGGCGCGATCGAGGAAGGCGCGCTCACCGCCTTCAACATCGCGCTCGACCAGTTCCACGCCGCGGTCGCCGACCGCAAGGCGCTGCTGATGAGCCTGCCGCAGAACCTGCAGCGCGCAGGCGCGCAATTCCGGGCCGCCGGCAACGCGTGAGCGCTTGCGCGCGTTATTGCTGCGTCACATTGTCTCAATATAGGTTTCCGCGTCATCCGTCATTCCGGGTCTGGTCCTTCGGACCAGACCCGGAATCTCGAGATTCCGGATTCGCGCGCTCCGGAATGACGGTGCGAGACGCGCAAGCCAGCCAGCGAGCCAGCCATGAACATCAAATTCTCCCGCCGCCGTTTCCTCGCGACGGGCGCCGGAGTGCTCGGCGCGATCGCGATGCCGTATCTCTCGCGCGCAGCCGATCGGCCGGCGGTCACCCACGGTGTGCAGGCGGGCGACGTCACCGTCGACGGCGGCGTGGTGTGGGCGCGTACCGACCGGCCCGCACAGATGCTGGTCGAGGTGGCGACGGCCGAGTCCTTCGAGGACGCCCGGGCGCTGCCGCCGATCGCGGCGCTGCCCGAGAGCGACTTCACCGCGAAGATGCTGGTTGAACATCTTCCGGCCGGCCAGGACATTTTCTACCGCGTCCGCTTCCGTGATCTCTCGCACAGCGCGGTCGAGGGCGAGCCGGTGGTCGGCCGCTTCCGCACCGCGCCGGCCGACCGCCGCGACGTCAGCTTCGTCTGGGGCGGCGACGTCGCAGGCCAGGGCTGGGGCATCAACCCTGACGACGGCGGCATGTTCACCTTCTCGGCAATGCGCAAGCACCGGCCGGATTTCTTCCTGCATTCCGGCGACACCATCTATGCCGACGGTCCTATCCAATCCGAGGTGAAGCTCGCCGATGGCAAGATCTGGAAGAACATCACCATTCCGGAGAAGGCCAAGGTCGCCGAGACGCTGGACGAGTTTCGCGCCGCGCACAAATACAATCTCACCGACGACAATCTCCGCGCCTTCAATGCCGAGGTGCCGATCTTCGTGCAGTGGGACGACCACGAAGTCACCAACAACTGGTCGCTGTCGAAAGACTTGCCGGCCGCCTACAAGGTGCGCGACATATCGCTGCTCGCGGCCCGCGCGGGTCGCGCCTTCCACGAGATGTACCCGATGCGCGAGAGCATCATCGAGCCCGGCCGCGTCTATCGCCAAATCTCCTACGGCCCGCATCTTGACGTGTTCGTGCTCGACGAGCGCAGCTATCGCGGTCCTAACGGCGCCAATCTCGAAACCGATTATGGCCCGGCGAGTTACTTCCTCGGCCCCGACCAGATCGCCTGGCTCAAGCGCGGCCTTCTCAATTCGCGCGCGACATGGAAGGTGATCGCGTCGGACATGCCGATCAGCCTTGTCGTCCCGGACCCGCCGAAGGGCGGCTCGGAAGCCATTGCGCAGGGCGACGGCCCGGCGCGTGGCCGCGAGCTCGAGATCGCCGACATCCTCCGCTTCATCAAGATGGCGCCGGTCAGCAACACGGTCTGGCTGACGGCAGACGTGCATTACGCTGCCGCGCATTATTACGATCCGAACAAGGCGCAATTCCAGGAGTTCGAGCCGTTCTGGGAATTCGTCTCTGGCCCACTCCATGCCGGCACTTTCGGTCCGAACGCGCTCGACAACACCTTTGGACCCGAGGTGCGCTTCGTCAAGGCGCCGGGCAAGGACAGCCAGAACCTGCCGCCCTCCGCCGGTATGCAGTTCTTCGGTCACGTCAAGATCGACGGCGCCTCCGGCCAGATGACCGTGACCTTGCGCGACCGCGCCGACGTCGCACTGTGGTCGACCACGCTAGAACCGAAGCAAGGCTGATGGCTCGAGCAGGATCAATTTGGTTGAGTCGATGCGCGTTCAGGCTGCTCACCTCTCCCGTAGGGAGAGGTCGGAGCGCATCGAAGATGCGATCCGGGTGAGGGGTTGAGGTCTCACTGGACGCCGCGGCCCCTCACCCGGATTGCTCAGGCGCGCAATCGCGCGCCAAAGCAATCCGACCTCTCCCCGTCGGGGAGAGGTGGACAGCGGACGGTCCGCCGAACTTGATTTCACCAGGCTTTAGCGGGCGGCACCTACCTGAAGCGCCGCTTCCAGCGCATCGCTCGAACACGGCTTCTGTAGCCGCGGCCGGCTTGCCAATTCGGACGGAATGCGTGCCTCGGCGCCGTAGCCGGTGACGAAAACGAACGGAACCTTCAGCTCCATCAGCCGCTCGGCGATCGCAAAGCTCGTCTCTCGGATCAGCTCGACGTCGAGCAGCGCGAAGTCGGGAATACGCTGCGCGATGGCGTCGAGTGCCTGCGTCACCGAACCGACGGTGCGCACGCGCGTCACGCCGAATCCGATGAGACGATCCTCGAAATCGATCGCAATGATCGGGTCGTCCTCGACGATCAGAACATCGGCAGGCCGGCCTAAACCATCGGGAGGTGCGGGTGTCATGATCGCATCTTGAAGTGAGAGGTTTTTCTGATCAGGACAGCCGCGCCACGATGCCTGAGCCCAGGCCTGGAAGGGTTCCCGGAACGAAACCCACCACATCACCGTTCTATAGTCTGTCCACTTGTGCACACAGGGGGACGGATGGAACTCGCTAAGGTGGACGGGAGGACGGGGAGTTCAAATGGACGCGCTTATCGGCAAGGTCACCGAGGTCGAGAGCCGGCCGGCCAACAACCTGCTGCGGCGTTTGAACCAGGCAGACTACGCCCTCCTTGCACCCCACGTGGCCGTCGAAGACTCCGCAGCAGGCCAATTGCTCTACAATCCCGGCGATAACGTACAGGTCGTCCACTTCCCCTGCGGACCGTCACTCGCGACTTTCCTCGTCCCCAACGAGGATGGCCGCGACGTCGAAACCATTCTGGTCGGCCGCGAAGGCGCGGTGGGCGGCATCGTCAGCGAAGGATTTCTGCCGGCCTATACCCGGATCTGCGTGAAATTCGGCGGGCCGTTTGCGCGCATTCACGTGGCCAAACTCGAAGCAGCCAAGCTGCGCTCGCCGTCCCTGCGCAACATTTTTGTTCGCTACGCCGACTGCATGCTGGCCCAGATCTTCCAGTCGACCGCCTGCAACGCCATCCACTCGATCGAGCAGCGCACCGCCAAATGGATTCTGGCGGCGATGGAGCGGACCGGCGACGAAACCAGCGTGCCGCTGACCCATGAACAGCTCGCGACGCTGCTCGGTGTTGGCCGCAGCTATGCCAGCCGCGTGCTCCAGTCGTTCAGGGCCGAGGGCGTGCTCGACACCCGGCGCGGATCGATCCTGGTCCGCAACCGCGACGGCCTGCGCCAGCGCGCCTGCCTGTGCAATGAGGCCGTGAAGGCGCATTTCGAGGAGGTGCTGAGCGGGGTCTACCCGACCGAGGAGCGGCAGGCGGGATAGTCGTTCTTGTTTCTTCCTTCTCCCCTTGCTTGCGGGAGAAGGTGGCGCGAAGCGCCGGATGAGGGGTTCTCCGCGAACTTAACTGTCAAGATTCGCGTGCCGAAAGATACCCCTCACCCAAGCGAGCCTGTGTCTGCGAGCGGAGCTGCCCTCTTCCACAAGGGGAGGGCACAGTCATGCGCGGCGCGCTCTTTGAGCGTGATCGTGCTATACTCCCCACGCATGGGCGGGGCTTTGCTTCACACTCTCTTCGACATCGCAGCGTGGCTGGCGGCGGCAGCGGCGCTGTCTTGGCTGTCGCGACAGGGCTTGCGGTTTCCGGCGCAATCCTTCGAGCTGCCCTATATCGCCGCGCTGGTGTTCGGCGCAGGCATCGGCGCCTACCTGTTCGGCTCCGCCAATCTATGGCTGTCGGGGCAGAGCGGCATCGCGCGCTCGGTGGAGGGCGCGCTGGCTGGCGGCATCGTGGCGATCGAGCTCTACAAATGGTCGGCGGGGATCACGGTGCGAACCGGCGCGCGGTTTGCGCTGCCGCTGGCGGTCGGCATCGCGATCGGCCGGCTCGGATGCTACTTCGCAGGCCTTGACGACTTCACCTATGGCACGCCGACGGCGCTGCCCTTCGGCCATGATTTCGGCGACGGAGTTCTTCGCCATCCCGTGCAGCTCTACGAGAGCGCAGCCATGGCCGTATTCGCGCTCATCTATGTGCTGGCGGTCTTGAACCGAAACGCGCTTGCGATCACCAATGGTTTCTACCTGGCCCTCGCCTATTACGGAGCGCAACGCTTCCTGTGGGAATTCCTCAAGCCGTACGGCACGTTGATCGGCCCTTTCACCCTGTTTCACCTGCTGTCACTGTCCATCCTGCTCTACGCCGCATTCATGCTGGCAACAGCACCCAAAGCGAGATCCGTGCATGAACGCGCCGCTGCGTAAGTCGCGTCCCTACATCTTCTGGGGCCAGACCCAGTCTCTCTGCGAGACCTGCCTGAAGCTGGTGCCGACCAAGATCCAGATCCAGGTCAACGAGGTCTGGTATGAAAAGCGCTGCAGGGAGCATGGCGTGCAGTCGACGCTGGTGTCGACGGACGCGCCCTATTGGCGCCTGTGCAAGGATTTCATCAAGCCGGGCGACCGCCCGCTGCAGTTCCAGCAGCGCACCGAATTCGGCTGCCCCTATGATTGCGGCCTCTGTCCCGACCACGAGCAGCATTCCTGCCTGGCGTTGATCGAGATCACCGAGCATTGCAATCTCACCTGCCCAGTCTGCTTCGCCGAGTCCTCGCCGACACGAACGAAGTTCACCCCGCTCGCGACGGTGGAGAAGATGCTCGACGCGCTGGTCGCGAGCGAGGGTGAGCCCGATCTCGTGCAAATCTCCGGCGGCGAGCCGACGCTGCACCCGGACTTCTTCGAGATCCTGGAGGCCGTGCGCGCCCGGCCGATCCGCCACGTCATGATCAACACCAACGGCCTGCGCATCGCCCGCGAAAAGGATTTTGTGGCGCGGCTCGCGGAGAACAAGCGCGGGCTGGAGGTCTATCTCCAGTTCGATTCGCTGCAGCGCGATGCGCTGATCAATCTGCGCGGCGCGGATTTGCGAAAAGTCCGCCAGCAGGCGCTGGAAAATCTCGAGCATTTTGGCGTGTCGACCACGTTGGTCGCGACCATCAAGCGCGGGGTCAACGACGCCGAGATCGCCGACATCGTGCGCCACGCGCTGGCCTGGAAGTGCGTGCGCGGCGTCACGCTCCAGCCGGTGCAGGACGCCGGCCGCAACGAGAATTTCGACAAGACGACCGACCGCATGATGCTGTCGGAAATCCGCAAGCGCGTGATCGAAACCGGCGTGTTCGGCTACAAGGACATGATCCCGCTGCCCTGCAACCCCGAAAGCATCTCGATTGGCTATGGCCTGCGCAACGGCGCGAAGGTGCTGCCGCTGACGTCGCTGATTCCGCAGGAGCAGCTGGTGGCGGTGATGCCCAACACCATCAGCCCGGAGAAATATCCGATGCTGCGGGAAAAGTTCATCGACCTGTTCTCGTTGTCGTCGGGGCCCCTCAACACGAGCGAGCGCGTCTGCGAACTCTTGTGCTGCCTGCCGAGCTTCGAGGTGCCGGAAGGACTCACCTATGAGAACGTCTTCCGCGTCACCATCGTGCAGTTTCTCGATCGCTTCAATTTCTGCGTCGGCAACGTCAAGCGCAGCTGCATCCATTTCGTGACCGAGCAGGGCGCGATCATTCCGTTCGACACCTACAATCTGTTCTACCGCAACGGCGCGATCGGCCGGATTCGCGCCGAGCTCGAAGAACAGACCTATCGCGAGGCAAGGCAAAGCGAGGAAGCGCCACGATGAGCGATACGCCACCGCCGGTCCTGCCACCGGTGCCAACGCCCCGCCAGACACGCAGCGGCTGCCTCACCGCGCTGATGGTGATGTTCGGGATCATCATGTTGCTGCCCGGCCTCTGCGCGCTCCTGTTCGGCGGAATCTCCATATCCGAGGGCGGCAAGATCGACTCCGATATCGCGCCGCTGGTCTTCCTGGGACTGGTCGTCGGTATCGGCGGGGTCGTCCTGATCTGGGCGGCCATCAAGGGGCGAAAGGCCCCCGCCGATCCCGGAACCCAGCCTTAAGCTCCGGAGATTCCCGGACAAAATTCAGTCAACCAACGGCCAAAGAACACATTGTTTTTTGGCCGTTTTTGCATATATTGCGCCGCAACGCGCAGGGCGCCCGGTCTGATATGGCCGGGCTTCCTTTTTGGGCGCAGAGCGCCCTGTTTCCAGTCTTCCAGCGTTGTTTCGAGAAGAGGTCCCGGTCCGACCGGCGAGATCGCGCTTAACCCATTGTTCGACCGCAAAGAAGCTCACTCATGAACCTTCGTAACGTCGCCATCATCGCCCACGTCGACCACGGCAAGACGACCCTGGTCGACCGCCTCCTGCAGCAATCCGGCACGTTCCGTGAGAACCAGAAGGTGACCGAGCGCGCCATGGACTCCAGCGACCTGGAGCGCGAGCGCGGCATCACCATCCTGGCCAAGGCAGCTTCGGTGCAGTGGAAGGACACCCGGGTCAACATCGTCGACACCCCCGGCCACGCCGATTTCGGCGGCGAGGTCGAGCGCATCCTCAACATGGTGGACGGCGCCCTGGTGCTGGTCGACGCCGCCGAGGGCCCGCTGCCGCAGACCAAATTCGTGGTCTCCAAGGCGCTGAAGGTCGGCCTCAAGCCGATCGTCGTCATCAACAAGGTTGACCGCCCCGACGCGCGCCCGACCGAAGTCATCAACGAGGTGTTCGATCTGTTCGCGGCGCTCGATGCCAGCGAGGAGCAGCTCGACTTCCCGATCCTCTACGGATCGGCCAAGCAAGGCTGGATGGCGGATAGCCCTGAAGGTCCGCAGGACAAGGGCATGGAGCCGCTGTTCGACCTGATCCTGCGCCACGTCGCCCCGCCGAAGGTCGAGGAAGGTCCGTTCCGCATGATCGGCACGATCCTCGAGGCCAACCCCTATCTCGGCCGCATCATCACCGGCCGCATCTCCTCCGGCACGCTGAAGCCGAACCAGCAGGTCAAAGTGCTGAACGCGGACGGCAAGCTGGTCGAGTCCGGGCGCATCACCAAGATCCTGGCCTTCCGCGGCCTCGAGCGCACGCCGCTCGATGAAGCCGAAGCCGGCGACATCGTCGCCATCGCGGGCCTCACCAAGGGCACCGTCGCAGACACCTTCTGCGACCCGACCGTCGAGGTGCCGCTGCCGGCGCAGCCGATCGACCCGCCGACCGTGTCGATGTCGTTCATCGTCAACAACTCCCCGCTCGCCGGCACCGAAGGCGACAAGGTGACGAGCCGCATGATCCGCGACCGTCTGTTGCGCGAGGCCGAAGGCAATGTCGCGCTGCGCGTCGTCGAATCCGCCGACAAGGACGCGATGGAAGTGTCCGGCCGCGGCGAATTGCAGCTCGCGATCCTGATCGAGACCATGCGCCGCGAAGGCTTCGAGCTCTCGGTGTCGCGTCCGCGCGTCGTCTACCAGAAGGACGAAGCGACCGGCGCCACCATGGAGCCGATCGAGGAAGTCGTGATCGACGTCGACGAGGAGCATTCCGGCGTCGTCGTGCAGAAGATGAGCGAGCGCAAGTCCGAGCTGATCGAGATGAAGCCCTCGGGCGGCAATCGCCAGCGCCTGGTGTTCTACGCGCCGACCCGCGGCCTGATCGGCTATCAGGGCGAACTGCTCACCGACACCCGCGGCACCGCGATCATGAACCGCCTGTTCCACGGATATGCGCCGTACAAGGGCGAGATCCAGGGCCGCCGCAACGGCGTCTTGATCTCCAACGACCAGGGCGAGGCGGTGGCTTACGCCATGTTCAAGCTGGAAGACCGCGGCCCGATGATGATCGAGCCGGGCTGGAAGGTCTATCGCGGCATGATCGTCGGCGAGCACACCCGTGACAACGATCTCGAGATCAACGTGCTCAAGGGCAAGCAGCTCACCAACATCCGCACGACCTCGAAGGACGAAGCCGTGCGCCTGACCCCGCCGATCCGCATGACCTTGGAAAAGGCGCTGGCCTATATCGAGGACGACGAGCTCGTCGAGGTCACCCCGAAGTCGATCCGCCTGCGCAAGAAGCACCTCGATCCGAACGAGCGCAAGCGCGCGGAAAAGGCCAAGGAAGCGGTGGCGTAAGCAAAGCCGCTTCTGTGCCCCGGACGCAGCGCAACGCGCACTTCGCGGTGCGCTGCAGAGCCGGGGGCCCATCTCTCCGCCTGTGCCGTGCCGTCCTGGGTCCCGGCTCTGCGCAGCAGCGCAAGCGCGCTGCAGCGCGTCCGGGACACGAGAGCTGCCTCTACCCGGCTTCAGCACTCCAAGCGAACGTGCTAGAGCCCGGCCATGACCTCCCTCCCTTCCTCCGTCGACATTGCGATCATCGGCGCCGGTGCCGCCGGCCTTGGCGCAGCCCATGCGCTCGCTGGCTCCGGCCTCTCCGTGATCGTGCTGGAGGCGCGCGACCGGCTCGGCGGCCGCGCCTGGACCGTGCAGGCCTCGCCTGACGTGACGTTCGATGTCGGCTGCGGCTGGCTGCATTCGGCGGATAAGAATTCCTTCGTCCCGATTGCCCGCCAGCTCGGCTTCGAGATCAACACGGATTTGCCGCCCTGGGGTGACCGCGCCTACGGCGACGCTTTTCCGGAAGCCGAGCGCATGGCCTTCGCGGCTGCGATCGACGAGTTCTATGAACGCGCTTGGGAAGCTGCAGAAAGCGGCGAGGACGCGCCGGCCTCCCGCTATCTCGAACCTGACAATCGCTGGAATCCGATGATCGACGCAGTCTCGACCTATGTGAACGGGTGCGAGCTCGACCAGGTCTCGATCCTCGACATGGAGGCCTACGAGGACACCTATTTCAACTGGCGGGTGCGGGCGGGATATGGGACGTTGATCGCGGCCTATGGCGCGCCCTGTCCCGTCGTGCTGAGCTGCAATGTCACGCTGGTCGATCACTCCGGTCAGCGCATCCGGCTCCAGACCTCACAGGGCACGCTGACAGCGGACAAGGTGATCGTCACCGTTCCCACCAATCTGATTGCCGATGAAGCGATCCGCTTCTCTCCGGCGCTGCCCGCCAAGCTCGATGCCGCGCGCGGCCTGCCGCTCGGGGTCGACGACAAGGTGACACTGGCGCTGGCGGATGCCGAAGCCTTTCCGAAAGAGGGAAACCTGCGCGGCGCCACCATGCGCACCGCCATGGGCACCTACCACATCCGCCCGTTCGGCCAGCCCTGCATCGACGGCTTCTTCGGCGGCAGCTTTGCGCGTCAATTGGAGGATGCCGGTGACGGCGCCTTCGCCGCCCACAGCATCGACGAGATCGCAAGCTTTCTTGGCAACGACATCAGACGCAAGCTGAGGCCGCTGCGCGAATCCCGCTGGGCGCACGATCCCTTCGCACGCGGCTCCTATTCGCACGCGTTGCCTGGACATGCCGGTGATCGCGCCCTGCTGGCCGCGCCGGTCGATGGCCGGCTGTTCTTCGCGGGCGAGGCCACCTCCCCGAACTTCTTCTCGACCGCGCATGGCGCGCGCGACAGCGGGGAGCGGGCGGCGAGGGAAGTTCTGGCTGTTCAAGGAAAGCGGTAACCGCGAGCTACTCGATCACTCGTGCCCGCAGATCAGCGTCGGGGACAAAACAGGCATCGTACTTGCCGAAGATGCGATAGCGGTTGCGCGCGACGAGGTTATAGACGGCGTCCCGCAATGGCTTCGGCACCGCGAATAGTGCGCGCACCCAGCTCCAGCCGGGAAGCTGCGACAGCACGGTCAGCGCCGCATCCGACTTCATGAAGGCCTCGCCGCCGTGGATGACCGCGTTCGTATCGGGATCAGCCGGATCGATGCCGAACGTTCGCGCCAATCGCGCTCCATAATCCGACTGGATCGGCGTGAAACGAAATCGCCCCGCCGTGTCGCGCTTGGCGACGAATCGGACCCAGCGCGAGCAGAAGATGCAGACGCCGTCGAACAGGATCACGTCATCGTCGGGCCATTTTGACATCAGCGATTATCCAGCATCAGGAGCGCGACCAGCATCAGCACGATCGCCGGACCCGTTTTCACCAGCGCACCGAGCGGTTCGATCCAGAGGTCGGGCGTCAGAATCGCCGCGCCGACCATATAGCCGAGCGAGGCGAAAATACCTGCGGTCAGGCCGATCGCCGCGGTCCGGCGGAAGGCGATCAGCACCCCGATGCTCATGTCCATCAGGCTGGTCCCGATGGTGATGGGATCGACCAGCGCGGGCGGGAAGTCGTGCGCGCTCAAAATGCCGGCGGCGGCACGGTAGGACACGAACAGCGCGATGAAGCCCGAGACGATCCAGAATGCGACAAGGCTCGCGAGGATCAGCGCCTTGGTCAGAAACAGGCGCGCGAACCATTTGTCCTGGATGGTGGCGGGATGACGGCCAACCGCATCGGCCAGTGTCTTCGGAGCGATGCCCGTCGCGGCGATCCACGCCGACGGATCGCCGATCACGCCACGGCGGAGCTCGGCGATGGCCGTCGAGCGCATCGGCGGCATCCAGCCGAGATAATTGGCGAGATCGCCGAGACGTGCGCTGAGGTCGAGCATGAAGGTCGGCACCGCGATGCGTGGCCAACCTTCGGTGCCAAACGCGAAACGAAACTGCTTGATGACACCGGCCATGGTGACCGGTTCCGCCTGCATCAGGTCCCAGCTCACCGCCTTCACGGAGGCATCGTCGATGTCGCGTGCCGCAAGCCAGGCGATGGTTGCCGAAACATCCTCAATCGCGACGGGTTGAAATGGCGTTGCCATTTCCTTGGCCGGCAAATCGACGGGGAAGGCCGCAAGCGCGCGGAGCATGGCGCTGCCACCATAGGCTGACGGCGCGATCACAAAGCCGGGCCGCAGGATGGCATGGGGGATGCCGCTAGTCCCGATCAGGCGCTCGGCCTCGCGCTTGGTCGTGGCAAAGGCGGTGCGATCGGATTCTGCAACTCCGGGGATCGAGATATGCACCAGGCGGATCGCGCGGTCGCTATCGCCCATCGCTTGAAGCAACCGCGCGACGAAATCGCGATGCACTGCGCCGGTGCTGCTGCCGGGGCCATCCTGGAGCACGCCGAGGCAGTTCACGACGATGCTCACCGCATGCTCGTTGAGGAGACACGTCAACGCAGCCGCATCGAGAATGAGGATCGGCAATTCGATATCCAGCGCGCTCATCCTCTGCGCCGGCGACAGGCTGCGGGCCACGCCGACGACGCGATAGCCCCGCGCGCGCAGATCGTCGGTGACGAACCGGCCGATCAGGCCGGAGGCGCCGAGCACCAAGATGGTTCGCTCACTCATCGCTTCTCTCAGAACGGTTTTGCGATCATTAGCCAGAGGATCAGCATGGTCGCCCCGAAACCGGGGAAGCCGAATGCAAACCAGCGGCGGAACAGGACGAAATAGCGCTGCGGGAGCGCACTGCGCTGAGCGGCCGCCTTGCGCGCGAGATCGCGCATCTCGATCTGCATGAAGACAACGGGAATCCAGAACAAGCCGGCGATGGCGTAGAGCGCCAGCGAAGCCAACAGCCAGCGCTCCGTAATCGATGTGGCAGACAGCATCATCAGCAGCCCGCCGCTGACCGGCTGCAGGATCACCGCCGACAGTGTGAAGATCGCATCCGCAATCACCACGACTGACCCGGTGCGTGCGATGAACTCTGCATCCTGCGTGCGATGCGCCATCAGCATGAAGAAGGCGATGCCGGTTCCTGTACCGAGAATGACGATGGCGCCGAGCACATGGAAAAATTTGACCAGGAAATACAGCGTCATGGTTTCTTGGTCGCCACAGGCTTGGGCGGGTTCAGTGCGCGCGCGAGCTCGCCGCTTGCGGCTTTGACGCCGGCTTCGGTTTCGATCATCCAGTGACCCTCGCTGCCGACAGCCGGCAGCGAGCGAAACTCGACCTTGCCGCCATTGCCGCGAAACGCATCGACGAGCTTTTGCGAAAATGCCGGGGCGAAATAGCTGTCATTGCTCGCGACGAGCCATGTGACGGGAATGCGCGCCGCCTTGCCGAACTCCGCGACCGCGGCAAGCAGCGTATGCGGCGCGCAGATTCGGTTCGGCTCATCATTGGCATGGCCACCGCGCCCCGGCGCAAAGGCGATGATCGCGGAGATCACCTTCGGATCGGCATTGGCCAGCGCCAGTGCACCCCATCCGCCGGCGGAATGGCCAATCACGATGGCGGCCTCCTTGCCGATGAAATCCTGCTTTTGCAGATAGTCCAGTGCGCGCGAAATTGCGTCGGCCGTTGCGCGGCCCGAGCGTGCGTAGTCGGCCTCGTCGCAGCCGCCCTGATCCTCGATATAGCGGCCGCCGGTCGCACCATGGCCGGGCCGCTCCGGCACCAGCACGGCAAGACGAGGTAGGCGGCGAGTGGGCGGTATTCCGGCTGCGGCATTTGCGCACGACGCAACACGTTCTGCGTCGAGGCGTGCGCGATCACCGCGAGCCGGAACGGACCTGGGCCAGCGGGGCGAAACAGCAGGGCATGCGCAGCAAGGTCGGTATCCGGCGAGGGCACAAGCCACTCTTGCCGACGAAACGGTTCGCCCTCCTCTCCCGATGGGCCGAGCGTGACCTGAGCGCACAGAGGTGGCGCAGTCAGCAAAGCCAGCAGAGGCAGGAGCGCGATAGTGTTGAGGAGCCGCATGAATTGCCGAGGGCGAACGCGAACAGCGACAGCCAGATTAGTAGGAACGAATCATTATCGGCGGACTTTCTGCGTCGCCACTGCCCTTCCCTGGTTGCCGTAACGTAGTTTTGCACCGACGCTTGGCCCTGCGATTGCGTCTGAAATGTCGGCTTGTCCTCTTTCGGCACAACATGGTCGAAATACTGATGCAGAAAGTCCACAGGTTAACCGATAATTAACGATAGGTCTTGCCGCCGGCGCGGCGACTTGGTTTGATCGCGTCCATGAGCACAACCCTGATCGAGGTCCGGCCGGCCAAAGCTGCAGATGCAACTGCGGTGGCATCGACCCATGACGAAGCCTGGCGTTCGGCCTATCAGGGCATCATTCCCGGCGCCGAACTGGAGAAGCTGATCAATCGCCGCGGTCCGCAGTGGTGGGACAGCGCGATCCGCAAGGGCAGCCGAGTCAGCGTGCTCGTGTTCGGTGACAAGATCGCGGGCTATGCCAATTATGGCCGCAACCGTGCCCGCAGCCTGCATTTCGACGGCGAGATCTACGAGCTTTACCTGCGCCCCGAGTTTCAGGGCCTCGGCTTCGGCCGCCGCCTGTTCGCTGCCGCCCGCCGCGACCTCATGCAGAGCGGGCTGAAGAGCATGGTGGTGTGGGCGCTCTCGGACAACGACCCGGCGACCGAGTTCTACCGGGCGTTGGGAGGACGCATGGTGGCGCGCTCGTCGGAGCGGTTCGGGCCGAAATCGCTCGATAAGGTTGCCTTCGCTTGGACCAATTGAGCTGCTGAAACCCTCCCCGGCAGCGCTTCCCGTCCGTCGATACCGTTGCCTTCAGAGCCGGTGATCGCCGGATTCATTATTTCACAAAAACGCGATGGATCAGCGGGCCAAGCCCGCGTATGACAGCGCCAAAATCGCTGCCGGGCGCGATTTCACCTCGGCAACAACGGAGCCTTGAATGCGTATCGATGCGGTCTCGATCGGGAAAAACGTACCACACGACGTCAATGTCATCATCGAAGTCCCTGTGGGCGGCGAACCGATCAAGTACGAGATGGACAAGGAGGCCGGCACGCTTGTCGTCGACCGCTTCCTCTACACGCCGATGCGTTACCCCGGTAACTACGGCTTCATCCCGCATACGCTGTCCGATGACGGCGATCCCTGCGACGTCCTGATCATCAACACCCGCGGCATCATCCCCGGCGCCGTCATGAGCGTGCGCCCGGTCGGCGTGCTGTTCATGGAAGACGAAGCCGGCGGCGACGAGAAGATTTTGGCGGTGCCGTCGTCCAAGCTCACGCAGCGCTATGACAAGGTGAAGAGCTATTCCGACTTGCCGGACATCACGCTGCAGCAGATCCAGCACTTCTTCGAGCACTACAAGGATCTCGAGAAGGGCAAGTGGGTGAAAATCTTGCGCTGGGGCGGCCCGGAGGAAGCGCACAAGCTGATCCTCGAGGGCATCGAGCGCGAGAAGAAGAAGAAGGGCTGATCGTCCGTGTCCCGGACACGGCGCGGCATGAAATGACGCGACGCTGAGCCGGGACCCATGCCACCACTGGGCCCCGGCTCAGCAGCGCATCGCTTCACGCTGCGCTGCGTCCGGGGCACGAGAGCTCAACTACACCGCCGGCTTTGGCAGCCCGGCGATCGCGCAGGCCGCGCGCAGCGTATTCACCAAGAGACACGCCACCGTCATCTGGCCGACGCCGCCCGGCACCGGCGTGATGGCGCCGGCAACGCCGAGCGCTTCCTGATAGGCGACGTCGCCGACGAGGCGCGTCTTGCCGTCCTCCTTCGGAATGCGGGTGATGCCGATATCGATCACGGTCGCACCTGGCTTCAGCCAGTCACCGCGCACCATTTCCGCCTTGCCGACCGCAGCATAGACGAGGTCGGCGCGCTTCACGAGGCCCGGCAGATCGCGCGAGCGCGAATGCGCAATCGTCACCGTGGCGTTCTCGTTCAGCAGCAATTGCACCAGCGGGCGGCCAACCAGGTTGGAGCGGCCGAGGACGATGGCGTTCATGCCTTCGAGCGAGGCGTGCACGCTCTTGGTCAGGATGATGCAGCCGAGCGGCGTGCAGGGCGACAGCGCATCCAAACCGCCGGCGAGCCGGCCGGCATTGTTCGGATGCAGGCCGTCGACGTCCTTGGCGGGATCGATGGCGTTGATGACGGCCTCGGTGTTCAGCCCCTTCGGCAGCGGCAGTTGCACCAGAATGCCGTGCACGGCGGGATCGCGGTTCAGCTTTGCGACGAGCGCCAGCAGATCTGCCTGCGAGACGTCGGCCGGCAGCTTGTGCTCGAACGAGGCCATGCCGGCCGCTTGGGTCTGAGTGCGCTTGGAGCGGACATAGACCTCGCTGGCGGGGTCGTTACCGACCAGCACCACCGCAAGGCCGGGCACCAGATTGTGCTCGCGTTTGACGCGGGCAACCTCGTCGGCAACGCGGGCGCGGAGTTCCGCGGCAATGACTTTTCCATCGATGATCTTGGCGGTCATGTCAGTTCCCCTGGTCTCTCGATTTGGCGGCGACAAACCGGCGCAAGGCTTCGCCGAGCCGTGTCGGATCGCCGTCGACCGCGATCTGCTTCAGCCGCGAGGTCGCCCCGGACAAAAGCTTGACGCTGGCCTTGGATACGCCAAGCGACTTCGCCAGCAGCACCAAAACGGCTTTGTTGGCCTCGCCGCCATCGGCGATCGCGCGCACCCGCACCTTGAGCACGCTGCGGCCATCCGAGAGTTGTTCGATCCCGTCGATGTCGTCGCGGCCGCCGCGCGGCGTCACCCGCAGCGCGACGCTGATACCTGCGGGCGAATAACGCCAGGGTTCTCTCGAAGCTTCGTTCGCAACCAAGGCGCTCCAGCCTGCTCAGATCACGTTCGGGTAGATGTAGTACAGGATCACCCGCTCGATGAACATGATGATCAGGATCAGGATGATCGGCGAGATGTCGAGGCCGCCGAGGCTCGGCAGGAAATTGCGAATCGGCGCCAGCAGAGGCTCGGTGATCCGGTACAGGAACTCCGCCACCGCCGCCACGAACTGGTTGCGGGTATTCACCACGTTGAAGGCGATCAGCCAGGACAGGATCGCGGAGGCGATCAGCAGCCAAACGTAGAGGTCGAGCACGATGATGACGATGTCGAGAACGGCACGCATGGCTTTTGGAAACTCTGGCTTTTTGGGAAAACTGTGGCTGCGGTAGGATTGACGCCTGTTGCTAGATATCGGTTCCCCCCCGCCCAAACAAGGGAAGTTCAGGCGCCGAAATGGCTAAAACCGGGTTACGCGCGTCCTTGACTTGACCTTGGCAGGGACTTAAATGGCGCCCGGTTGTCGGCCGCGTTCACCAGAGCGGCCAGCAAAGGGGCCATAGCTCAGCTGGGAGAGCGCGTCGTTCGCAATGACGAGGTCGGCGGTTCGATCCCGCCTGGCTCCACCACGCTTCGCCCTTCGGGCTACGCGTGGCACAGCCGCGCGGAGCTCGAAGGGCGAAGCGTGGTGTCCGGCGAAGCCCGCAGGGCGAAGACGGACTGGTTGAGGAACACTCCCCCTACCTCCCCGTAAACCTTGGCGGCCGCTTCTCCATGAAGCTCGCTACCCCCTCCCTGAAATCACTCCCGTTCAGCGCCACCATCATCTCGCGGTTGGCCTCGATCGTCGCCTCGGCAAGCGTCTGGAACGGCACCTCGTAGAGCTGGCGCTTGATCACGGCCATCGCGCTCGGCGAGACGAAATCGGCGAGGTCGCGCGCATAAGCATAAGTCTCCTCGCGCAGCTTCTCGGGCGGACAGAGCCGGTTGACCAGCCCAATCCGCAACGCCTCCTCGCTCGACACGCGCCTCGCCGAGAGCAACAGATCCAGCGCATTGGCGTGACCTACGATGCGCGGCAGCATCCAACTGATGCCGTGCTCGGCAATCAGGCCGCGCCGCGCGAAGGCCGTCGTGAACACGGTATTGTCGGCAGCAAAGCGAAGGTCGCAATAGAGTGCGTGGACGAGTCCGATGCCGGCCGTGGCGCCATTGAGCATAGCGATGACCGGCTTCTTGATCGAGGGATAGTAGCCGTAGCGCGTCTGCCAATCCGGCCGGCGGTTCATGTCGAAGGGCGGCAGGTTCGAAGCACGCCTGACGTCATCGGGATCGAGTCCCTTCAGCGCATCCATGTCGGCGCCGGCGCAGAAGGCGCGGCCCGCGCCGGTGAGGATAATGATTCGGACATTGTCGTCGGCGTTTGAGGCTTCCATCGCGTGGCGCACGTCGCGCTCCATAATCGGCGTCCACGCGTTCATGCGATCGGGGCGGTTGAGCGTGATGGTGGCGATCTTGTCGCTCACCTCATAGAGAATGTGTTCATAGGCCATGACGCTCTCCCTGGTTTGCCGGCGCGCGATTTCGCGCGCGCTCGTTGGCGGCGAACCTAGCATATCCAAGGAAGCGGCAAGGACTTGCGCGAAGGCGCGATCACTCGGCGGCTTGCGCCAGCATCGGCCGGCGCGCCAGCCAGCCGTCGATGAAATGATCGAGCCAGGCGCGCTCGGCGACATCGTAGACGGCACGATCCGCGAAGTGATGGTGCCGCTGCCGCGCACCGGGCGCGCTGAAGCCGTCATAGCCGCGCGTGGTCCAGCGATGCATCATCGCGTAGGTCACATCGGGATGAAACTGCACGCCGAAAGCATTGCCGGCCCGGAACGCCTGCACCGGAAAATCATCGCCTTCTGCAAGCAGCTCGGTGCCAACCGGCAGCTCGAATCCCTCGCGATGCCAGTGATAGACCTGCGCCGGCCAATGCGGGCAGAGCGCATGGCCTGCGGCGGTCGGCCTGATCGGGTAATAGCCGATCTGGGTCAGCGCCTGCGCATGCGGCGCGACGCGGGCCCCCAGCTGCATCGCCAGCATCTGCGCACCTAAGCAGATGCCGAGGAACGGCCGCTGCTCGCGGAGCGGAATTTCGATCCAGTCGATCTCGCGGCGGATGTAGTCGTCGGGATCGTTGGCACTCATCGGGCCGCCGAAGATCACGGCACCGGCATGCTGATCCAGTGTGTCGGGCAAGGGATCGCCGAAGCGGGGACGGCGGATGTCGAGGCGATGGCCGAGCGCCCGCAGCGCATTGCCGACGCGGCCCGGTGTCGAGCATTCCTGATGCAGGACGATCAGCACCGGCAGCCGGGTCTCAGAGGCGGCGGCGCTCGGCGCGCTCCGTGCGAAGGGCACCACCTCTGCGCCACCAAACCTGTCCGTCCGGAACGACATGGCCTCTGCGACTGATATCGGTTCAGACCGACAGCGTAGCTAAGCGATGGTTAACATCGTGTGAGTTTGCGCACACACGCCCCGATCTTGAAGCAAGCTCCGGGTCACTACGGATGCGCGGGGCGTTCTTCAGCGCCTCTGCCTCTGGAACCGGCTGGTGGCGGCCAGGATGAAGCCGCGCGGGAAGAAGCGCAGCGCGAACGGCACAATCTTGATACCGAGACCCGGCAACACTGCCCGTTTATTGGTCATCAGGCCACGATACGCCTCCCGTGCAACTTCGGCGGCAGAGACCTTGAGAACGGCCGTATCATGTTGCGATCCGACGCCGGCGCGGGCCTGGAATTCGGTGGGGACCGGACCCGGGCAAAGCACGGTGACGCGGACGCCGCGCGGCGCGAGCTCCGCCCGCAACGCTTCGGTGAAGGAGATCACGTAGGACTTGGACGCGTAGTAGACGGCCATGCCGGGTCCCGGCAGGAAGCCGGCGACAGATCCGACATTGAGAAGACCGCCCTTGTTCTTGATGAGCTGATCGGCAAAGCGCAGCGACAGATCCGTCAGGGCCCGGACGTTGACGTCGACGATGCCGAGCTGCTCGATGCGATCGCGTTCGATCGCATCGCCGAACACGCCGAAGCCGGCATTGTTGACGAGATGATCGAGCTCGACACCTTCGGCCGCCAGCGCTGCCGCGATCGTCTCGCCGGCGTCCGCGTCCTCGAGATCGCAGGCGATCACGATCGGCTTCTTGCCGCCCTTGGCAGCCAGCTCAGTGGCGAGCTCCTCGAGACGGTCTGCCCGTCTCGCGGTCAATGCAAGGCGATGTCCATTGGACGCAAACACACGCGCCAGCTCCAGCCCGATGCCCGCCGAGGCACCAGTAATCAGCGTCACCCGCTCAACCACGATCGAAGTCTCTTGAAAGCAAGTATTTTGGCCCCGCAACGGCGGAACGAGAGCATAGGCCGAACGCAACAGGCAAGCGGCATTGGCAGCATGGCCGCTTGAGCGGAACGACAGGCGGTGCTGGAAGACCGTTGATTTACGGGGGAATTCGGCGCAGGCGGCGAATAAATTAAAGTTTCGTCATGTATGCGCGCACGCCGCGTTTTGTCGAATCCAGCGCCGTCAGCCGCCGACGGCACTGTCCTTGATTTGGCCACCGACACGCTCTGCGACTACGTGCTTCAGCTCAATCCGGTCGCGCTGGGAAATCCCGAGCAGATCGGAAGCACGCCAGACGACGTTGTCCTCGAACTCGCTGACCTGGCCGTCGGCATAGACCAGCTCCCACATCATCTGCACGATGCGCTTGCGGCCCTCTTCGTCCAGCGAGCGCATGATGACGCTGGTGAAGTGATAGAGGTCCACCGCCTCGCCCTCGACCTCCGTCGCATCGGCGATCAGGCGATCCGCGGTGCCGCGATCGAGCCCGAAATGGCTTTCGATCAGGCTGTGCAGCTTGCGCTTCTCGGCTGCGCTCGGCTGACCGTCCAGCGAGACCACATGGACCAGCAGCGCGGTCGCGGCCAGCCGATAATCGCCGTCGCCGAATGCGCGGTCCTGAACTTGGGGACCGACAATGTCGGCGATGAATTGGCGCAAGCCGTCGAGCATGAGGTCCTACCGAGATCAATGACGCCGCAAGGGGTGCGGCCGTTACCAGCATTATATGAGCGGGAAACTCAACCGGCGCAACGTGCGTCAGTTCCGCGCGCTGCATTACGTTTCGGCAATCTGGAGCGCGGCTCGCTGTCATGGCCAGGCTTGTCCCGGCATGATGACGATGGTTGGAATACGCAACTGCCTCAACATGTCATTGCGAGCGCAGCGAAGCAATCCAGAGTCTTGCCGCGGAACGATTCTGGATTGCTTCGTCGCAAGGGCTCCTCGCAATCAAGGGCTCCTCGCAATGACGACGTTGGGAGAGCCGCGCTCGCAATGACAGAGTGCGTAGCGGCCATCGCCCGCCCCTCACGGTATCTCGTACACCACCATCTTGTCGGCGATGCCGCGGAGCGCGGCCTGTTTCTGGATCGGCTTGATCTCGCGCTGCTGAAGGATTTCGGCAACTGCGGGAACGTCCAGCACCGGGCCGGTGATGTGGATCTCCTGCGCGGTCGACAGGCTCTGCACGCGAGCGGCGATGTTGACGGTCTGGCCGAAATAATCCTGCCGCTCGTTCAGCATCACCGCAAGGCACGGACCTTCATGGATGCCGATCTTGAGAATGAGATCGTTGGCGCCGCGCTGCTTGTTCAATTCGTCCATGGCTGCACGCATGCGCAGTCCCGCGGTGATGGCGTGCTCAGGTCTGACGAAGGTCGCCATGACGGCATCGCCGATCGTCTTCACAACTGCACCCTTCTCGGCAGCAATGATCTCCAGCAGCGCACGAAAATGCGCGCGCACAAGATCGAAAGCACTGAGGTCGCCGACGCGCTCGTACAGGGCCGTCGATCCCTTCAGATCAGTGAACAGGAACGTCAGAGACGTAATCTTCAATCGCTGGTCGACGTTGAGATTGTCGGCCTTGAAGACATCGCGGAACGTCTGATTGGACAGCATCCGCTTGGCGGTCAGGATTGGCTTGCGCTTGCCGATCATCTCATGCAGCGCGTCGGCAGCGATCCAGACCGAGGGCAATACGCGACCGCCCGATTGATTCTCGAGCGTAAGGCGCAACGGCCCGGGGCGCATCACGGTGGTCCCCGTAGGCGCCTCCAGCTTGTTGAACATGATCGAAAGCTGCTGGCGTTCGCTCGTCGGCTCACCCTGGACGTCGAGGAAATGGGCAGAATGAGTGACCGGTTCGAACACGATAATGAACTGGCTGGGCAGGTTCAGCGAGAGGATTGCCTTCTCGCCGGCAGGCAATTCGAGTGCCTCGAGCGTCACCTCGTTGATTAGGCGCGAAAAGGTTTCATCGTTGATGTCGACGCCTGAACTCCAGAACATCTGCCGCACATATTCCCAGATCGGCAGCGTGTCGGGATCGTGAGCACCAATACGGCGAACCCGCGGACTGACGGTAAAGGCCACCTCGACCATCTCATCGACAGACGCCTCGTATCCGGCTGCACAGAGCGCGCAGTTGTAGTCTTCGTGCTTCAACGATTTCAGCGTTGCGTGTGCGCCCAAGACCCCTCCGCAGCCAGGACACAGCACGTTCCAGCTCATGTCGAACAGGCCGAGCCGCGAGGCATGCAGGAATCCGGAAATGACCTTCTCCTGGTCGAGCCCGGTGCGATCGGCAAAATCCAGCACATTGATGCGGTTAAGGTCGCGATCATGGCCGTGGGCGATCAGCTGCGCGATCGCATCGACCACCTTGGCGTCGGCGGTCTGCTTCAGAACGGAAAACTGGGCCTGGATGTCACTCATGGCGGGACTCTATCTAGGGTGGATCACGCCAGCGGCCAGACGCGCGCCTGTCACCGACGCGTGATGCGGAACATGGGTGAGTGGTCCGGCTGGGTCGTGACGACGCCGAGCGGGATCACGGGAGTCGCCAGGTCGGCGAGCTCGATACGGAAGGCGCCGATCAGCCGGGCCAGCGCCAGCACGGATTCGGCCTGCGCGAACGGCGCGCCGATGCAGACGCGCGGACCTGCGCCGAACGGCAGGTACGCAAAACGGTCCGGCACCTCCTTCGACATGAAGCGCTTTGGAATGAACGCGTTCGGCTGGTCCCACAGCTTCTCGTGCCGGTGCAACAGCCAGGGCGCGATCATGATGATGTCGCCCTTGCCGATCTCGACACCGGCCGCATTGTCCTTCTCGCGCGCGGCGCGCGCGACCAGGAAGGCCGGCGGATAGAGCCGCATGGTCTCGTCGATCACCGCGCGGGTGAATTTCTGGCGATCGATATCGGCGATACTGTCGAGATGCTCGCCGCTTGTCTCGGACGCGACCTCTTCCTGCGTCTCCGGATCGAGCGCGAGCAGATAAAGCGCCCAGAACAACGCCGTCGCCGTGGTCTCGTGACCGGCGAGGATCATGGTCGCGACCTCGTCCACGAGTTGCTCGTCCGAGAAGCCCTTGCCCGTTTCGGGATCGCGCCCCTCGTCCATGAGATCGAACAGGTCGCGCGGCGGCGCGCCATCCTTCTTGCCGGCCGAACGCCGTTCGGCGATCAGCGTGGCAACGAACTCGGTCCAGCGCTTGCGGAAGCGCGCCCGCGCAAAGTCCATCGGACTAGGCCAGGACACCGGCAGCACCATGTCGAGGAAATAGGGCCGCCCCAGCCGCGCGGCATATTCCATGATGAAGTTGCGCAGGGTCGCGCCATGGCGGTCCATGCCGAACGAGAACATCGTGCGCCCGGCGATCTCGAGCGTCATGCGCTGCATGACCTCGCGCAGGTCGACGTCTTCACCCGCGCGCGCGTCGAGCTTTGCGATGGTCTCGTCGAGCACCGCCGTCATGTGCGGGACGAGATTTGCGGTGGCGCGCGGGGTGAAGGCCGGCGCAAGGGTGCGGCGCTGAAAGGTCCAGGAATGACCTTCCGCGATCAGAAGGCCATCGCCGAGCACGGGACGCAGCATGCGGATGCCGGCCGGCGTGCGCGTGTAATTCTCGTAATTGCTGAGCAGGACGTGCCGGATCGCATCCGGCTGGTTCAGGATAAAACTGTTGCGGAAAAACAAGCGGCCCGGGATGACGTCTTCCTCATAGGCGCGCTGCCCCCAGGTCGCGATCATGTTCTGCCGGATCACCGCGAGACGGCCGAAGAATGACATGTCGTCGGGCGCACGCGGGGGAGCGGGAGGGATGATGGGCCGACGCACGCTGGCGATATTCATGGCTCTCTCCCGCAGATGTGACGCAGGCAAATAGCTAGTAAGTCAGCTCGGCAATCGCAATCCTGTTCTCGGCGGCAGGCCAGGCGCGCGCCACGATCCGCTCTTCGCCGAATTGGGCCACGGTGTTACGCCCGACCTCGCTGGCCGGAAGCCGCAGCGTTGCTGTCGCATCCGTGGGCACGCCCGGCTTGACGTCGGCTGGCTCCTTGCCGTCGAGCAGCACCACGTCCCGCGGCAGTCCGAAATAGCCGCGCGGCCGCGACATGATCACGACGGCGCCGGCATCCTTGTCGGCCGGCCCAAGCGGGCGGGCAGGCCGCAGATGCACCACGTCGGACGAACGCGGGAAGGGCGAACGATAGATGTGCGTCGTCGGCGCATCAGGCGAGGTCAGGACGAATTCGAGCGACCAGGCGGGATCGACCTGCGCCGGCCCCCAGCGGCCGTCGGAGCCGGTTTTTGAGCTGTGCACCGCCTCGCCCTTACGCTCGCCGGTATCAGGATCGACACGGAAGATATCGACGGTTGCACCCGCCACCGGGCGATTGGTCGACACGCCGCCGGGCGTGCCCGTGACGAGGCCGCTCAGCTTCACGCTCGCCTCCGGCACAATCGCGATGCGCGCGGGCTCACGCCCCGCGATGAACTTGTAGATCTCCCGAAACGCGCGCGGGTGGAACGCCACCTCGCGATGATCGAGCGCGCCGAGCACAAGATTGGTGGCGCCCTTCAGCTCCGGCCCCTCGGCAGTGACATTGGTCGGTGTGCCAGGCTTGCCGATGAAGCGGCCGTCAGGTTGCGCATATTTGTCCAGGCCGTCGCTGCGCAGCGTGAGGAAGCCAACACCCGGCGTCACCTCGCCCTCGCCTTCGTTCAGGCTGCGCAGGAACGTGCCGCGGCCGTTGAACTCGTTGTTCGGCTGGTCGTCGGTGGCGAACACCCCGTGATTGGGCGTGCCGCACAGCACGGCGTGGCTGACATCGCCGGTGCCGCCATTCTTGATGACATTGCGAATGGCGTAGCCGCCGCGTGAGCTGCCGACCAGCGCCACGCGAGGCGCACCGGTGCGGCGCTTCAGCTCGGCAATGGCAGCGGCGAGCTCGCGGCGCTGATCCTCGGTCGAGGAACGGCCCGCCTGCTCGACCTTGTCGTCGCTGCGCGCCAGGGGGTCGGTGAAATTGATCGCCATCATGCGATCCCGTGTGATGCCGTTGGACTCCATCCGCCACAAGGTGGTCATCCAGAGCGCGTCGTAATCGCCATTGCCGTGGACGAACAGGACGGGCGGCCCCTCCGTGCTCGGCGTCGCTGCTGGTGCGCTCTGCGCAATCGCACCCGTCCGCAAGCTCGCAATTGCGAAAGGCAAGCTGCCAACGCCCTGCAAAATCGTCCGTCGTGACAGCTTCATCTGTTCCTCCCCGGCAAGCCGCCTCTTTGCACCGCTTATAGCGGTCTAAACACTGGACAGCGAAGGACTTTCGCGGGCATCACTGAGCTTGCCGGAATCGCCCGGGACCATTTCTGCCAGACCGTTTGGAAGGGGATATGACCGAGCAGACGAACCGCCAGAAAGGTGCCGCCGACGGCATTGCCGCGCCCCTGCGGTACACCGTGTTCCGGCGGATCTGGCTCGCCAGCCTGCTCTCCAATCTCGGCCTCCTGATTCAGGGCGTGGGCGCAGCCTGGGCGATGACGCAGATGGCGGCCTCGGCCGACAAGGTGGCGCTGGTGCAGACCGCCTTGATGCTGCCGATCATGCTGATCTCGATGCCGGCCGGCGCCATCGCCGACATGTATGATCGCCGCATCGTCAGCGTGATTTCGCTCTCGATCGCGCTGATCGGCGCGAGCGCGCTCACCGTGCTGGCCGGCTTCAACCTGATCACCCCCGAATTGCTGCTCGCCTTCTGCTTCGTCGTCGGCAGCGGCAATGCGCTGTTCGGCCCGGCCTGGCAGTCCTCAGTCAGCGAACAGGTGCCGCCCGATGCATTGGCCTCCGCGGTGGCGCTGAACGGCATCAGCTACAACATCGCACGCAGCTTCGGTCCTGCGGTTGGCGGCGTCATCGTCGCTGCGCTCGGCGCGGTGGCCGCGTTCGCCTGCAATGCGATCCTCTATCTGCCGCTGCTGGTGGTGCTGCTGCTCTGGCGGCGGACCACCGAGCCGTCGCGCCTGCCGCGGGAGAAGCTCAACCGCGCCATGGTCTCGGGCGTGCGCTACATCACCAATTCGCCGCCGATCAAGATCGTGCTGTTGCGCACGCTGGTGATGGGCCTGATCGGCGGCGCCGTGATGGCGCTGATGCCGCTGGTCGCGCGTGACCTGCTCCATGGCGGTGCACAGACCTATGGCATCATGCTGGGTGCCTTTGGCATGGGCGCGGTGATCGGCGCGCTCAACATCCACGAATTGCGCAAGCGCATGAGCGGCGAGGCCGCGATCCGCGCCTGCACCATCTCGATGGCTTTCGCGATGGCCGCCCTCGCCCTGAGCACGGAGCCGGTGCTGACGGCGACCGCGCTGGTCCTGGCCGGCGCGGTCTGGATGGCTGCGATCGCGCTGTTCAACATCGGCGTGCAGCTCTCGGCGCCGCGCTGGGTCGCGGGCCGCTCGCTGGCGGCGTTCCAGGCCTCGATTTCCGGTGGCATCGCGATCGGCGCCTGGGGCTGGGGCCATCTCACCGACTACGCCGGCGTCGAGATCGCTCTGCTGACTGCGGCAGGCCTGATGCTGATCTCGCCGCTGCTCGGCATCTGGCTTGCGATGCCGCGCGTCGGCGCGCGCAACGAGGATGCCGAGGTGCTAGCCGACCCCGAGGTAAAGCTGTCGCTGACCGGGCGTAGCGGTCCGCTGGTGGTCGAGATCGAATACCGCGTCGCCCAAGAGAACGCGCGCGCGTTCCACAACGTGATGCAGGACGTGCAGCTCTCCCGCCAGCGCAACGGCGCCTATGGCTGGTCGATCGCCCGCGACATCGCCGATCCCGAGTTGTGGACCGAGCGCTATCATTGCCCGACCTGGTTCGATTACCTGCGCCAGCGCAACCGCTCGACCCAGTCCGAACGCGCGCTGCATCAGCAGGCGATCGATTTCCACATCGGCCCCGAGCCGGTGCGGATCCGCCGCATGCTGGAGCGTCCGTTCGGCTCGGTGCGCTGGAAGGACGAGACGCCGGATCGTGCCAAGGACGAGGTGCTGCCGGTGGTCGCGACCGCGGCAGGGAGCAGTACGTAGCCTGTTTCAGACCGTAGCCCGCATGAGCGAAGCGATATGCGGGGCCAATCGTTCCCGGATTTCGCTGCGCTCCATCCGGGCGACGGCAATCATTACTGCCCGTGATCCGTCAGCATCTTGTCGCAGCTCTTGCTCAGCCGGGTGCGGTTCTGCTTCAGGCAGGCGAGCACGGCGCCATCGCCATTATTCATCACGGCGCGGCAGAAGCGCGAGACGTCGCGCGCGCAGGCGTCGTGGCCGGGCTGCTGCTGCGCAGATACGCTCGATCCGTACAGGAGCAAAGGAATCAAGAAAACAAATCTGGCCATCGCGTAATGCCTCGTAGCGCAAAAAGAATGTGCGGGCGAAGCTAGTGCGACGATCCCGGGGCTGCAACGGCTTTGTTGACTGGCTGCAAGGCGCCGCCGCATGGCCCCGGCGTCATGCCGGGGCACATCGCGGGGGAGCTGACCAGCGCAACGACCGCCGTGTTGCTTACTGCTTATCCTGGGCGTCAGCGACCTTGCGCGAGGCGCCCTTGGCGAGATCCTTGTCCATCACCGCGCGGCAACCGGCGCTTAAGTCGGAGCGATGCTTGATCATGCAGGCGGTGATCTTCGGGATGCTCGGGATCTCCGCCGAGCAGAGGCGGAAGGCATCGCCGGTGCACATCTGCTGCGCCTCGGCCGAGAAGGCGAAGCCCGAGGTCGTCGAGACGATCGAGACGATCGCAGCAAAGCCCAAGGCCAGGCTGGCGTCACGGATCTTGCTGGTAAACGACTTGGTCATTTGAAGCTCCCATTGGCACCGCATCAAGCGGGCCCGTTATCGATGGGAGCTACGATGCTCCGGGAAATCCGTTTCCACTGTGATGACGCTCACGGGAGGCCGATCCTCTGTGATCCCGGTCACTTTGGCGCACCTCGCTGAAATTCCTCCACAACCGCTGTCGCGTTGGTGTCACGTTAACTCTTACTTCGCATTAATGGCTTGTCGCGCGGGAAATTCCGCCGGTTTGGTTGCGTAATTGGAAAGAGTAGCGATGCGTAATGCGTTGGGCCTGATGCTGGCCAGTGTAGTTGCCGCGGTCGTGATCGCCGCCGGCGGTTGGTTTTATTATTCCGCGCGCGCCGATCAGGGCGCTCCCAAGACAGTTGCCGCCCGTGCCGCCGACCCATTGCCGGCACAGGCGAAGCTCGCCGCCAAGGACGACGTCGAGACCACCGCGACCATCGCGGCCAAGCCGGCCGCGGCCGCTCCGGCACCTGCGCCCGCGCCAGCCATGCCGATGCAGCCGAAGCAGGTCTGCGCCAATCCGAACGCGTTGGGTGTGTCCCGCGTGGTCGAGATCGACACGACGGGCGGCCCGGGCTTCGGCTTCGAGCATTTCAAGCAGTTCGACTTCCTCACCGACAAGGAGGTCGTGCTGACCTTCGACGACGGTCCGTGGCCGGTCAACACGCCCGCGGTGCTGAAGGCGCTCGCGGATGAATGCACCAAGGGCCTGTTCTTCTCGGTCGGCAAGCACGCGACCTACCATCCGGAGATCCTGCGCCAGGTGCTGGCCCAGGGCCACACGGTCGGCACGCACACCTGGTCGCATGTCAACCTCAACAGCAAGAAGATGACCGAGCAACAGGTCAAGGACGAGGTCGAGAAGGGTTTTAGCGCTGTGCGGTTCGCGCTCGGCACCAACCCGGCGCCGTTCTTCCGCTTCCCGCAGCTGCAGCACAATCCGGCAATGGTGACCTATTTCGGCACCCGCAATGTCGCGATGTTCTCGACCGACATCGACTCCTTCGACTTCAGGAAGGGCGCCACGCCCGACAAGATCGTCGAGACCGTGATGACCAGACTCGACAAGCTCGGCAAAGGCATCATCCTGATGCACGACTTCCAGAAGCACACCGGCGAAGCCATGCCGGCGCTGCTCGCGCGGCTCAAGGCCGGCGGCTACAAGGTCGTGCAGATGAAGGCCAAGACGAGCTTCCAGACGCTGCCGGAATATGACGAGGCGCTGCTGAAGGAGCTGAAGGTGCCGACCGCGGGCACGAACGCCCGCCCGATATCGAGTGTGGTGCAGACGGTCTCGCAATAGGCGCGACCGCCACCTCAATGTGCGCGTGGCCGGGCCTTCGCCCGGCCATTTGCGTTGGGCGAGCGGCCTTACCAATGGATGCCGTGGTCCTGGTGGCGGACTTGGTTGTGACTGGCGCTGAGGCGATTGTGGCCGCAGCGGGAGCGATCACCGCAGTAGGCGCAGGAGCCGAGATCGCCGGCGGGCTGAGCGGCCCGAGACATAGGTGACAGAACGTACCGGACACATGGGTTACACTTTCCGCTTTTGTTCTGCGGGAGGTGTGGATGCCGTGGAAAGTGAGTTCGGTAATGGAAGAGCGCCTGCGCTTTGTCGCCCGGCTTCTGGATGGGGAAGCCATGACCGAGGTCTGTCGCGAGTTCGGCATCTCCCGCAAGACCGGCTATAAGATTTTCGACCGCTACAAGGAGCAAGGGCTTGGCGCGTTGAGCGACCGCTCCAGGCGGCCCATACGCTACGCCAATCAGCTCCCGCAACAGGTCGAGACCCTGATTGTCCAGCTCAAGGCCGAGAAGCCGCACTGGGGCGCCCGCAAGATCCGCGAACTGCTGGTACGCCGGCTCGATGGCGACATCAGGGTTCCCGCCAAAAGCACCATTCATGCGGTGCTCGACCGCCACGGTCTGGTCAAGCGCAGCAGCGGGCCGCGCCACCATGCGCACGGCACGCCGCTGTCGCAGGGCACGCTCCCCAATGATCTGTGGTGCGCCGACTTCAAGGGTGAGTTCAAGCTCGGCAATGGCCGATACTGCTATCCACTGACCGTTACCGACCATGCCTCGCGCTTTCTGCTGCTCTGCGAAGCGCTGGACTCAACGCGCGAAGACGCTGCCCTCACAGCCTTTGAGCAGCTGTTCCGCGAGCGCGGCCTGCCGTTTGCCATCCGCTCCGACAATGGCGTCCCCTTTGCCAGTCCCAATGCTTTGTTCAATCTCTCGAAGCTGTCAGTGTGGTGGCTCCGGCTCGGCATTGCGATCGAGCGCATTAAGCCAGGCCATCCGCAGCAGAACGGCCGTCATGAGCGCATGCATCTCACGCTCAAAAGGGAAGCCACCAGACCGCCGGGGTTCAACAGCCTCCAGCAGCAGGATCGCTTTGATAGCTTCCGGCACGAGTTCAATGAGGAACGCCCTCACGAAGCTCTCGATATGAAGCGTCCCGCAGACCTCTACACAGCTTCAGCACGCCGCTACGATGGCCTGCCCGAACTGACCTATCCCTTCCACGATCGAGACGTCGTCATCACATCCTGTGGGCGCCTTTGCCTGCACCGCAAGAAAATCAATATCTCCGTCGTGCTGGCCGGCCAAAAGCTCGGCATCAAGGAGGTCGACGACGGCATTTGGCTCGTCAGCTTCATGCACTACGATCTGGGCTACTTCGACCTGGAGCAAAAGACCTTGCAGCCCCTCGACAACCCATTCGGCCCAAAGCCCGTCACCGATGTCTCCGGTACGACATCCTCGCTTTGACCGAGAGGCAGTCTTGCTCATTCTTGGCACGGCAGCCCTTGGCTCGGCCGCGCTGAGCGGTCAACCCCCGCAGCCCGCAGGGGCGCGCCTTTGGCGCGCGGGGTTGACGGCGAACGCGCGTGCCGAGCAACAATGCGGCTGTGCCATGAATGCTTGGAGTGAGTGACCCTGCAACCCCTCGACAACCCGTTCGGCACGAGGTTGTCACCCATGTCTTAGGTACGACCTGTTACCTATGTGTCCGGGCTGGACAGGCAAGGCGCTGGTGCCGCAAGAGGGATTCGAACCCCCGACCCCGTCATTACGAATGACGTGCTCTACCGACTGAGCTATTGCGGCGAACCCTGCCGGGACCAGGCGGTGCCGGTCCCGATACGCGCGCTCCTGATATCGGGCATGGCCGGAATTGGCAAGGACAAGCCGGGCTCGAAATACGCCTCACGCGCCCCAGCGGGACCAGAATCCGCGCCAGCCGCCCGCCTGGGCCTTTGGCGTGCCGATTTGTTCCGTAAATTCATCGCTCGGGCCGTCGTCGTCGATGCCGGGATCATCCGGAGCGCGGACGATCGGGATGACGGCCTGGATCGGCGCCGATGCCGGCTTGCCGAGGTCGGCTCGGGTCCGGAAGACCGGCGTTGCCGCCGGCGGGGATGATTCGGCGGGGGCTGAAGCCGGATTCGTCGCCGCGGAGGGTGTGACGGCCGGCTCGTCGTTCTTGACTGCTTCCGTGGCAGCTCCCTTGGCAGCTTCCTTTGGAACCTCCTTGGCTGGAGGTGGCGAATTGTCTTGGGCGGCCGGTGCCGGCACCGGGGCCATCACCGGCGGTTCCGCCGGGCTTTCGCTGGGAGCGGCCGCCACTCGCTTCGGCGGCGGGGCCGCCAGCATGGCTTCCTCGAAGGCCGAAGATTCAATCGTGGCGCCCTTGTCCGAGGGCAGGCTCGCGACCGGTGTTTGCCACTGGAACGCATCGAGGCGGCCGGTGACCGGGGAGACCGGCCGCCAGCGGTCGCTGACATAGCCGTCCGCGGTCCAGGCCGGATCGTGGCGAGCCCGTACGGCGCGCAAGGTCCAGGCGCGCGCACGGCCGCCATCGCCATGCTCGGCGCGCTCGATCTCGGCCATCAGCAGGGCGACGCGCTGGGTGGGATCGCTGACGTAGGGCGCGAGCACCTCGCGGGCGCGGGCGAACTCGGAGGCGTCGATTGCGGCGCGCGCGATCGCAAGCTGGCCCTCGATATGGCCGGGCTTGTCGGCTGGCGTCTTGGCCGCGAGCGTCTCGACCCGCTGCAGGCGCTGCCGCGCGGAATCGCCGAGCTTCACATGCGCGTAGGCATCGGCGAGATCGGGATGCGGATTGGCGAGCCAGGCCGCTTCCACCAGCTTCATGGCGCGGCGCACCTGATGCGCCTCGCTCTCGAACTTTGCCGCGAGCACCGCGGCAGGGACCAGCGTCGGCGCGAGCTTGACCGCTTCCATCACGCTCTCGCGCGCGACGTCGCGATCCATGGTCTCCAATTCCAGCGCGCGCGCGGTGAGCAGCACACCGCGCTGCCGCCGATATGTCGCCTTGTCGATCTGGCCCGCGGACAGATTCGAATCGAGGATCGCAAGCGCGCCGCTCCAGTCGCCGCGCGCGCAGCGGAAGCCGAGCACCGCGTGCGAGGCCCAGGTCGCGGACGGCGACAGCTTGATCGCTTCCTCCGCAATCATCACCGCACCGACCGCATCGTCGGCGCGCTGCGCCTCGATGAAGAGGCCACGCAGACCAAGCAGCCGCGTGTCCTCGCGCTCGGCCATGGCGCGGAACACGCGCTGGGCCTCGTCGCGATTGCCTTCGAGCTGCGCCGATTGCGCGTGCAGCAGCAGCGCGAGCGGATCGTTCGGAGCATGCCGCCGCGCCGCCTCGGCGTGACGGCGGGCGAGCGCGGGATCGCCATGGCCGATCGCGAGCAGGCCATGGGTGATGGCGTGGCGTCCCCGCGCCTGGCGCTTTTCGTGGCGGCGACGGCGCAGGCGTCCCGGCGTGCGCCAGATCATCGTCAGGATGCTCCAGACCAGCACCACGACGACGGCAAAGAGCCCAAGCAAGAACACGAACCTGGGAAGCGTCGTCGAGATGCGGAAACCACCCGCGGTCAGGACGAGATCGCCGGGCTGGTCGGCAACCCAGGCCGCACCGGCCGCCGCCAGCGCGATCAGGACGAGGAACAGGACGATGCGGAGCATGGCGATCCCTATACGCGCCGATAGTTGCGCGAATCTTATTGAGTAGACTTGGCGAGATCCGCCATGGCATCGTCGGCGAATTTGCGGGACGCGGCGAGTGCACCGTCGCGAGCATCGACCTTGTCGAGCCAGGTTTGCGCCGGGGCACGATCAGCCTCGGGCAGCGTCTTCAGCTCGCGCCGGGCTTCCACGAAATCGTTACGGAGCGCGGCCGCCGTCACGCGCGCAACGATGGCACCGCGATCATTGCCGACCCCGTCCGTGCGCTCGATGCGGACGAGTTTTGACGCGCCGGCCTGGAGACGCTCAACAATGCCGGCGTCGCTGGCCGGAGCTTCCGCCGGCGGCGACAGCTTCGGCACGATGTTGAGGAGCTCGCGGCTCAGCGCGGCCGCCGTCGGAATGCCGGACGATGCATACGCGTCGAGCGGCTTCAGCATGTCGGGCTTGGCCGCCAGCGACCGCGCCGCGGCCAGTTGCGATTGATAGGGATCGCCATGGCGAACGGCAACGTCGAGCAACGCCGCTGCCACCACGTGGCGGAGCGGCTTGTCGTCCACCGTCCTGGTGTCCGCGATCTTCTCGCCCTGCTGTGCAAGCTCGGTGCGCTCCGTCTTGCTGGCGCGCTCGAGCTGGGCGATGCGGTCGAGGACCGCGGCAAGATCAGGCGCGGCAGCAGGCGAGGCCACTTTCGCGTCGTTCAGGGCATTCGCAGTCTTGTCGAACTGCGCACGCAGATTGGCAATGTCGCTGCGCAGGCTGCTTGCCGATTTCTCCAGTGCGTCAAGCCGTGCCGCCATGGTCGGATCGACTGCGGGCTTGCCGGCCTTGGTTTCAACCGCAGCAACGCGTCCACTCAGCGCATCGATCATCGCACTGGTGGCCTGCGGCGCGGCCGGCGGCGCCTGCACCGCGGGCCAGCCCAGCATCCAGCCGACCGCGATCACGACCGCCGCTGCGACAGCACCGGAGAACGGCGCAATGACCCAGGGGGAAGCCGGCGCTGACACAGGCGCGGACGCCTGCTCCTCTGCAGATTCGGGCTGAGGCTCGGTCTTGACCTCTTCCGATCCGCCTTCTTCGAACCTGGCCTGCTCCTGCGCTGCATGCTCGGGAGCCTCGGGCTCGCCCGCGACCTGCTGCGGCTGAGTGGAGACTTCTGTCGCCTCAAGGTCGATGGTCGGCGGGGTGCGCTTGGCACGGCCCGCGTCGGGCGCCAATCCAGCGTCTTCAGGCTTATCATCGGCCATCGTGACGGTTCCTCACACTTCCATACCAGGGTGGATTAGATTGCGTCGGATTCGGCCCGACCTTTACGACAAACGGGTGCGCAACGCACGCTCCAAGGTGTCGAATAAGGCAGTTTCGTCCGGCGTCGCGGCCACCAGAACCTGTGACGCGCCAGCATCGCGGAGTACACCCGCAACCGTCTCGGACAAGCAGCAATGCGGGATCGCCAGCGCCGAGATTTCGACGCCTTCGTCCCGCGCTGCGTCCAGGAAGGCGCGGGCGCTGCGCCGGGAGTAGTGCAGCACCGCCTCGATCCCATGGGCGGCAAAGCCCTCGCAAACTTCGCGCGGCAGATGCTTGACAGAGGCCATGCGATAGGTGGTCTGCGTGACCACGCGGAAACCCTCCGCAACGAGCTCCTCGCCGAGGTCGCGCGACAAATCCGCACCCGCGAGATACAGCAGCACGCTCTTTTTCTTCAGCACCTTGTCGCGCGCGCTCTGCATCACCTTGTCGCGCATGGAAGCAGCATCGCCGCCGGCGACGATCACCTCGACAAAACCGGCCTCGCGCGCCGCAGCAGCCGTATGCTCGCCGACAGCAAACAAAGGCAGCTCTCGAAGACCGAGGTCCCGCAATTGCGGCGCGACGGCGCGGATCGCGTTGGCCGAGGTGACGAGAACGGCACCGTAGGGCGCTTCATTCTCGCCATGGAAGGCGACCGGCTCGAACTTGAGCGCCGGCGCGAGCAGCACCAGATGCCCACGCGCACGCAGATTCTCCGCCGTCGCCTCATTGTCGGGATGCGGCCGTGTGACAAGAATGGACATCGCTGGTGTTCCCGAACCACGTGGCGGTGACGCATTGACCTGGACGGCTGCGCGTGACGATTGCGCAATCTGGCCCCGGAATGCTACCGGACGTACCAGAACTCTGCTTTACACATGAGCGCAAGGGCGCAAATTGGATAACAATTCGCCAATGCTGGTATTGGGCATCGAAACCACCTGCGACGAGACCGCCGCGGCCGTGATCGAGCGCGCGGGCGACGGCAGCGGCAAGATCCTGTCCAATATCGTGCGGTCGCAGGTCGAAGAGCATGCCCGCTTCGGCGGCGTGGTGCCGGAGATCGCGGCGCGTGCGCATGTCGATCTGCTCGACGGCATTATCGATCGCGCCATGCGCGAGGCCGGCATCGACTATGCCCAGCTCGACGGCGTCGCCGCGGCCGCAGGACCCGGGCTGATCGGCGGCGTCATCGTCGGGCTCACCACTGCGAAGGCGATCGCGATGGTGCACGACACGCCGCTGGTCGCAGTGAATCATCTCGAAGCGCACGCGTTGACGCCGCGCCTCACCGACGGCATCGAATTTCCCTATTGCCTCTTCCTCGCCTCCGGCGGCCATACCCAGATCGTCGCGGTCACCGGCGTCGGCCGGTATGTGCGGCTCGGCACCACCGTTGACGACGCCATCGGCGAAGCCTTCGACAAGGTCGCGAAGATGCTGGGACTGCCCTATCCCGGCGGACCACAGGTCGAGCGCGCGGCGACAGCCGGTGACGCCACGCGCTTTGCGTTTCCGCGGCCCATGCAGGGGCGCCCCGATGCCAATTTCTCGCTGTCCGGATTGAAGACGGCGGTGCGCACCGAAGCGAGCCGGCTCACTGAGCTCACGCCGCAAGACATCAGCGATCTCTGCGCGAGCTTCCAGGCCGCGGTGCTGGATTCGACGGCCGACCGTCTCAGCGTTGGCCTGAAGCTTTTTCGCGAGCAGTTCGGCGCGCCGCGAGCGCTCGTGGCCGCCGGCGGCGTCGCCGCCAATCAGGCGATCCGCGGCGCTCTCGATGACGTCGCGAGGCAGGCGCAGACGCAACTGATCATGCCGCCGCCCGCGCTCTGCACCGACAACGGCGCCATGATCGCCTGGGCCGGCGCCGAACGCCTCGCGCTCGGCCTGACCGACACGATGGACGCGCAACCGCGCGCACGGTGGTTGCTCGACGCCAACGCGACCGCGCCTGCGGGTTACGGCAACACACGGGCGGGATACTGAATGCTGTGGTGTCGCCGCGAGCTCCACGTCACCTCGCCCCGGTTGCGGGGAGAGGTCGGATTGTATCGCAGATACAATCTGGGTGAGCGGGACTCTCGGCGAGTCCGACTCTCACCGTCCTTGTGTAGACTCCCCCTCACCCCGACCCTCTCCCCGCAAGCGGGGCGAGGGGGTGGAGGGATCGAGCCATGACCGCGTTCCAATCCGTCGCGGTGATCGGCGCGGGCGCCTGGGGTACGGCGCTGGCGACGGTGGCGGCGCGGGCAGGGCGGAGCGTCGCGCTCTGGGCCCGCAACGCGGAGCATGCGACGCGGATTGCATCGACGCGCGACAATCCGCGGTTGCCCGGCGTGCGGCTTGCTCCGGACATTGTCGTCACGAGCGATCTGGCGATCGCCGCGCGCGCGGACATGCTGCTGATCGCAACGCCGGCGCAGCACCTGCGCGGCGTGGTCAACATGCTGGCCTCGCATCTCGCAAAACCCATTCCGGTCGTCGCCTGCGCCAAGGGCATCGAGCACGGCACCCATAAGTTCATGACAGACGTGATCGCCGAGGCCGCGCCGGACGCGCAGCCGGCGATCCTATCGGGCCCAAGCTTTGCCGACGACGTCGCGCGCGGCCTGCCGACGGCAGTGACCCTGGCGGCAAGCGATGAGGCGTTGGCCAGCAGCCTGGTGCAGGCGCTGGGCTCGCCGACATTCCGCCCCTATCACTCCACTGACATCCGGGGTGTCGAGATCGGCGGCGCGGCCAAGAACGTGCTGGCGATCGCGGTCGGCATCGCGGTCGGGCGCAAGCTTGGCGCCTCGGCCCAGGCTGCGCTCACGACCCGCGGCTTTGCCGAGCTGACGCGTCTTGGCCGCGCGCTCGGCGCGCGCAGCGAGACGCTCACTGGCCTGTCCGGCCTCGGCGATCTGATCCTCACCTGCTCGAGCCCGCAATCGCGCAACTTTGCGCTCGGACTCGCGCTCGGGCGCGGCGAGCAGCCGCCCGCCGGCAAGCTCGCCGAGGGTGAGTTCACAGCCCCCGTGCTGATCGAACTCGCCGCTTCGCAAAATATCGAGTTGCCGGTATCAGAAGCGGTCGCATCGATCCTGAGCGGCCGAAGCACGATCGATGCTGCGATCTCGGGGCTGATGACGCGCCCCTTCAAGGCAGAGGAATGAGCATGGCGTACTGGCTAGTGAAATCCGAACCGTCGGTGTGGTCCTGGGAGCAGCAGGTTGCGAAGGGCGCCAAGGGCGAGGCCTGGACTGGGGTGCGCAATTTCACCGCGCGCCAGAACCTCGTGAACATGAAGAAGGGCGACAAGGCGTTCTTCTATCATTCCAACGAGGGCAAGGAGATCGTCGGGATCGCGGAGATCATCAAGGAGGCCTATCCCGACCCGACCGACAAGACCGGCAAGTTCGTCTGCGTCGACATCAAGGCCGATAAGCCCTTGAAGGCGCCCGTGACGATGGCCGCGATCAAGGCCGAGAAAAAGCTCGCGGACATGGCGCTGGTGAAATATTCGCGCCTGTCGGTGCAGCCGGTGACCGCGGAGGAGTGGAAGCTCGTCTGCAAGATGGGCGGGTTTTAGTTGGTGCCGTAGCCCCGGATGAGCGCAGCGATATCCGGGATGGTCTGGCCCCGCATGTCGCTACGCTCATGCGGGCTACGATATCGGCGGCTACGGCTCCGGCAGCGTGAACACCTCACAAGGCGCCGCAATCCCGCGCAGCGAATGCGATCCGAGCGCGATCAACGGCATGTCCGTCTCGGCCGCAAGCGCCCCCGACACGAGCACGGTCCGTCCGAGCGGCTTGCACAATCCCTCGAGCCGGCTGGCGAGATTGACGGCGGGACCGATCGCGGTGAAATCGAGCCGATTGGCGGCACCGATATTGCCCCAGAGCATCTCGCCGAGATGGAGCGCAGCACCAAAGGACAGCGGCGGCAGCCCTTGCGCGCGGCGCTCCTTGTTTAGGTACGCCATCCCGGCTTCGGCCGCGCCGGCCGCACGCAGAGCGGCCTCGCAGGCGCGGCGCGGTGACGCCTCGACCACCGGAAAGATCGCGAGGACGCCGTCGCCGATGAATTTCAGCACCTCGCCGCCAAAGGCGTGAACCGCGCCGGCGATGCGGTCGAACCAGGCGTCGAGCGCCGCGATGACCTGCGCAGGTGGTGTGGTTTCCGAGAGGATCGTGAAATTACGCAGGTCCGCATAAAGCAGCGCGGCCTGGATGGTCTCGCCGAGATCGCGCCGCAGAGGCGCCGCCAGCACCCGCTCCGCGCTGCGCTTGCCGAGATAAGCATCCAGCGTCGCACGCAAGGTGGCACGCGCGGCGAGCACGGCAAGAGGCGTCGCGGCAAAGCGCGCGGCCTGGCGCAATTGCTCGATCTCATCTGCCCTGAACGGGTGCGGCCCGATCCAGCCCAGTTGCGGCCCATCGGACCGGCCGACGCTATCTTCGTGCACCTCGCCGTGCGCGATGTCGCGCAGCCAGCGGCGGCCGGCATCGTTCGGCGGGTCCGGTGCGAGTCCGCCCGGCGCAAAGCCAAGCGCTTCGATCACCTGACCGCTATCGGCACGCCACAGCCACGTGCGCTTCGCGATCAGCGGGTGCGGCACCTCCAGCGTTAGGCTGCCTGCTGCAAGCGGCACGCCGTCGGCGACCAGATGCGCGCCGAGTTCCGCGAGCAGGCGGTCGGCTCCGGGACAATCCGAGGCGGCATCGACGAGCCAGGCGAGGGTCGGGGACAGATGCATGGCCCGATGATGGCGAAGCAGGGCCGTCTTTGTCACGGGCAATCCTTGACGGAGCCCCGCAGCGCCGCCATGTCCCAGGGTCAGCCCAAGGCAAGACGAGGGATGATCGCCAATGACCGAGCCGTTCATGGTGCGACGCGAGACCCAGATCGCGGCCCCGCGTGCCACCGTCTTCGCCTATCTCACCGACCCCGAGAAGATCCTGAGCTGGATGGGCTCCGACGCGACCACGGAACCACATCCGGGCGGGCTCTATGTGCTCAAGGGCATCGGCCCGCGCGGTGGCGTTGCCCGCGGCGCCTTTCGCGAGGTCGTGCCGGTGCATCGTCTGGCCTACACGTTCGGCTGGGAGGGCGGTCAGGAAGTGCCGCCCGGCTCGAGCCTGATCGAGATCGACCTGATCGAGCGCGACGGCGGCACGCTGCTGCGCATGACCCATAGCGGCCTGCCGAGCGAAGCGCAGGCCGCCGCGCATGCGAAGGGATGGGCGCATTATCTGGAACGGCTCACGATCGCAGCGGCTGGCAAGAATCCTGGCCCGGATAACGGTGTCTCGGACAAGACGTAGCGCGTGCAGCTCTGTGGTGCCGCTGCTGTAGCCCGGATGGAGCGAAGCGCAATCCGGGAAAGTTCCGATGAGGCACTACCCGGATTTCGCTTCGCTCCATCCGGGCTACAGGTTCGCCGACGTTACACCGCCGCGGTCGCCACCACCTGCGCCAGCAATTGCTCGCGTCTTGCCTGCGAACGCTGGCCCTTCATCGTCGCCGCAAAACGCTCGAGGATGCCCTCCTCGAACGCAGTGACGATGGTGTCGTGGACGTAGCTCTTCCGGCAGATCGCCGCCGTGTTGGAGAGCTTGTCCGCCGCAGCACGGATGGCGTCCAGCACCTGCTTCTTGCGGCCGCGCTGGCTAGTCGCCGGGGTGATCCGCGACAGCGATTCCACCACGACGGCGGACGCCATCAGGGTCCGAAAATCCTTCAGCGAGATCTTGATGCCCGCAATCTCGCGCAAGAACGCATTCACCTGCGTGGTGTTGACCGCACGCACGATGCCGTAGGCATCGCGATACTGGAACATGCGCTTGCCCGGAACGCCCTGCAAGATGCCGATGGCGCGCACCAGCTTGGCTGCGTCGCACTCCTTCCGCACCGCCTTGCCGCCCTTGGCCTTGAAGGTCAGCACGAAGCAATCGTCTTCCAGCGTGACATTGGACTTCAGCAGTGTGGTGGCGCCGCGGGTGCCGTTGAGGCGGGCATAGGATTCATTGCCGGGGCGGATCGCGGTGCGCGCGATCAGCTCGATCACGGCCGAGAGCGCGAATTCGCGTGTCGGCTCGTCACCCGACAGGAACGCCGAGACCTTGCGCCGGATCTTTGGCAGCGCGCCGACGAGTTTTTCCAGCCGATGCGCCTTGCGCTGCTCGCGGACCTTCTCCCAATCGGCGTGATAGCGATATTGCAGCCGGCCCGCGGCATCGCGGCCCACGGCCTGAAGGTGCGAGTTGGGATCGGCGGAGTAGCGTACCTCGCGATAGGCCGGCGGCACCGCCATCGCGTGCAGCCGGCGGATGGTGCGGGCATCACGGATGTGCGCGCCATTGGGACGGACGAAGGAGTAGCCCTTGCCGCGCTTGATACGGCGGATGGTCAGCTCGTTCTGGTCGCCGAGCCGCAGGCCAAGCTCCTTGGCGAGCGCCTCGACCGTCGCCGCAGGTGCCGTGTCGTAGGTCTTCTTGGGGCTCGGGCGCCTGAAAGGGGCCGGTTGCGGCCATTGTCCGAGGGCCTTTGCGAGGGCAATGGCCGCAGGATCGGCTGAAGCGGGCCGCATCGCCCCGAAATTCCGCTGATCCATCATAGTCTTATGCCTTGACCCTGTTTGTTACCGTTCAATGCCGCTGTTCTGATTTTTGTTCCGTGGGGTCGCTTGGACCCGGTTTGGCCATTTAGGGGGTTCCGAACCGTATTGCGAGTCCCGAATCAGCGAGAGGAGGTCTCTAAATACCTCCCTTGAGCGGATGGCACTCTGCACAGGGCTCTTCTGAGGAGTTGGGTAAACACCCGAAAGCCGCCTCCGGCCCGTTTCAGATCTGCGACAGTCGCAGCAGGCGGCCCTGATCCTCCACACGGCCGGCAGCCCGCCGAAGGTCCAGCTTGTGCTCCTTGTCGGGTCCGGTTAGCCCGACGCATAATCGGTCAATGATCAAGTCGGCCCGCCGATCGCTGGCGTTCGGTCCGCCGTATGTGGAGGGAAGCATGTCCGAGAAGATCTACGACGTCCCCGGGGAGTGGGCGAAACGCGCCTGGATCGACCAGGCCAAGTACAAGGAGATGTACGCTCGCTCGATCTCGGACCCGAACGGTTTCTGGGCGGAGCAGGCCAAGCGCATCGACTGGATGAAGGCGCCGACGAAAATCGAGAACGTCTCGTTTGCGCCCGGCAACATCTCGATCAAATGGTTCGAGGACGGCGTCCTCAACGTCGCCCATAACTGCATCGACCGGCATCTTCACACGCGCGCCAACCAGACCGCGATCATCTGGGAAGGCGACGATCCCTCGCAATCAAAGCACATCACCTACAAGGAGCTGCACGACGAGGTCTGCCGGATGGCCAACATCCTGCGCACCCGCAACGTCAAGAAGGGCGACCGCGTCACCATCTACCTGCCGATGATTCCCGAGGCCGCCTATGCGATGCTGGCCTGCGCACGCATCGGCGCGATCCATTCCGTGGTGTTCGCGGGCTTCTCGCCGGACAGCCTGGCCCAGCGCATCAATGATTGCCAATCCACGGTCATCATCACCGCGGACGAAGGCCTGCGCGGCGGCAAGAAGGTGCCGCTGAAGGCCAATGTCGACGCGGCGCTCACTAAAACCGACGGCGTCGACTGGGTCGTCGTGGTCAAGCGCACCGGCGGCAAAGTCGACATGAACCCGACGCGCGACCTCTGGTACCACGAGGCGGCGGCAATGGTGACGACGGAATGCCCGGTCGAGCACATGCACGCCGAGGATCCGCTGTTCATCCTCTACACCTCGGGCTCGACCGGCCAGCCCAAGGGCGTGCTGCACACCACGGGCGGCTATCTCGTGTTCGCCTCGATGACGCATCAATACGTCTTCGACTATCACGACGGCGATATCTACTGGTGCACCGCCGACGTCGGCTGGGTGACCGGCCACAGCTACATTCTCTACGGGCCGCTGGCGAACGGGGCGATCACGCTGATGTTCGAGGGCGTACCGAATTATCCTGATAATTCGAGGTTCTGGAACGTCATCGACAAGCACAAGGTCAATATCTTCTACACAGCGCCGACTGCGATCCGCGCGCTGATGCAGGCCGGCGACGAGCCGGTGAAGAAAACCTCGCGCGCCTCGCTTCGCCTGCTCGGCTCGGTCGGCGAGCCCATCAATCCCGAAGCCTGGGAGTGGTATCACCGCGTCATCGGCGACGACCGCTGCCCGATCGTCGACACCTGGTGGCAGACCGAGACCGGTGGCATCCTGATCACGCCGCTGCCGGGCGCGACCAAGCTCAAGCCGGGCTCGGCGACGCAGCCGTTCTTCGGCGTGGTACCCGAGATCGTCGACGCCGACGGCAAGGTGCTGGAGGGCGAAACCACGGGCAATCTGTGCCTGACGCGGTCCTGGCCCGGCCAGATGCGCACGGTGTATGGCGATCACGCCCGCTTCGAGCAGACCTATTTCTCGACCTACAAGGGCAAGTACTTCACCGGCGACGGCTGCCGGCGCGATGCCGACGGCTATTACTGGATCACCGGGCGCGTCGATGACGTCATCAACGTCTCCGGCCATCGCATGGGCACTGCGGAAGTCGAGAGCGCGCTGGTCGCGCATGAGAAGGTGTCGGAAGCGGCCGTGGTCGGCTTCCCGCACGACATCAAGGGTCAGGGCATCTACGCCTATGTCACCCTGATGGCTGGCGTGCAGCCGACTGACGATCTGCGCAAGGAGCTCGTCACCTGGGTGCGCAAGGAGATAGGCCCGATCGCGTCGCCCGACCAGATCCAGTTCGCGCCGGGCCTGCCCAAAACCCGCTCCGGCAAGATCATGCGCCGCATCCTGCGCAAGATCGCCGAGGACGAGCCGGGTAGCCTCGGCGATACCTCGACCCTGGCCGATCCCGCCGTGGTCGATGATCTCGTCAAGAACCGGCAGAATCGGAAATCGGCGTAAGTCAATCTTGTGCCCCGGACGCAGCGCAGCACGCAAGTGATGCGCTGCTGAGCCGGGGCCCATCTGACGACAGAACGTGTGGCCTTCTGGATCCCGGCTCTGCGCAGCAGCGCCAACGCGCTGCAGCGCGTCCGGGACACGAGACTGGATCACGCGCCAGCGCGCTCTCCTCAAACAACAGCCATTCACAGGCTCACGCTCTTGTCAGAGCGCGCGGCCGCGCACCCCCGTCTTTCCAGCCGAGTGTTGTTTTCAGGTCATTTACTTTATTTCGAACATTTCCTTTGTTCCCCCTGCTGGCTGGCCCTCGGCGGCCGTGCGTGGAAACCATCTGGTTAACGGGCGCGGTTAACAATGAGCGTGACGAGGGCTCGGCGCGGCGGCGATTGCCGGTTCTGCGTCATTTTGGACGATCCGTTTTGGGCAAGGGGAAGCATCGATGTCGATGAGGATTGCGGTGGCGCTGGCCGCCACCATCGGGGCTGGGGTCTTGATATCGACGGCGGCAGAGGCTCGGCCGGAGTTGGTGGGCGCGCATCTGGCCGACTATTCGCCGGGCACCATCGTGGTCAAAACCAGCGAGCGGCGGCTCTATCTCATCCTCGATAACGGCCACGCCGTGCGCTATCCCGTCGGGGTCGGCAAGGCCGGCAAGCAATGGGCCGGCACGACGAAGATCGACGGCAAGTACCTCAATCCAGCCTGGGCGCCACCCGCCGAGGTGAAGCGCGACAAGCCGAATATCCCCGACGTCATTCCGGGCGGCTCGCCGCGCAACCCGATGGGCGTTGCGGCGATGACGCTCGCCGGCGGCGAATACGCCATCCACGGCACCAACGTGCCGGGCTCGGTCGGCGGCTTCGTCTCCTACGGCTGCATCCGGATGCTCAACGACGATATCACCGATCTCTATGGCCGCGTCTCCGTCGGCACGACGGTGGTCGTGACGCGCTGATCGCCTGAATCGTTCGAGATAAAAGCCGCGCCTTTCGACGCGGCTTTTTTATTGCCAGAAGCGCCAGCCGCGCGCGCACCAGCCGTCGCGATGGCCGCCATTGTAGCTGCGCACGAAGCCGCCGGAGAGCAACGCCGCCGAAACGTTCGCAGTCTGCCGGGTCGCGACGTCGGCCAGAACGCGGCCGTATTTGTCGGGGCCGAGATTGGCGATGGTCACGCCGCCTTGGCTAAGCAGATCGCGCAATGCGCGGGCCGCAGCTTCGGCCTTGTCCAGCTCGTCCTGGCAAGAGGCCTTGAGTTCGGGGGCGTCGATGCCGCGCAGCCGAATGCGCACGACGGGATCGCGGCCGTCGCGCTGACGAATACGCGCGAGAAAAGTGTCGCCGTCGATGGTGCGGATGACGTCGACCGGGCGGCTGACGCCCGCATCGCCGGTCTGCCGCAAGATGATCTCGGCGTCCTGCGCGCGGTCGTCGGCCGAATGCGACAGAGGCCAGTTTGATCCATGCCGAAAGCCGAGCACGGTCGCCAGAACGACGCCGATCACAAACATCCACGGCAGGAGGCTAGAAAATGGGCGGCTGAACGGAGCACCTCTGAACGAGGATTGATAAGCACTGATCCGGCCGCGAGAACGCATCGTTCCAGGCTAGAACTGAGTCGGGGAACGTCGCAAGCGCAAGTCTTCCTGCCACTTTAATTCCGGCCGCGCCGCTCAAACGCTGCTCCAAATGCTCTTCTGGCAAACACTATCGGTAGTTGTACGGATCCGGATCGTCACGGGCCATTCAAGCTTCGGCCGTACTTCTACGGTCACCATCAAATGTTACCCAATTCTCAATCTTTGGTTGCGAAGACGCTTATATTCGGTGACGGTCCAAGGAGGCAGTGGTGGGGTCATTCAGGTTTCACATTGGAACAAAGCTCGGCATCGTGACGGGCGTAAGCGTCGTTCTGGTCGGCGGCATGCTGACCAACCAGATGCTCGGCAACCGGTCGATCGCCGAATCCAATCGCCTCGTCACGATCAACTATCTCAACAAGGGCAATGCGCAGGCGGCACAGACGGCGATGGCGCGGGCGCAGCTCGCAGCTCTCGAACTCGGCTCGGCGCCGTCGGCCGGAGAGGTCGACAGGCTGCTCGAGATTCTCCGTACCCGAGCGAGTGAAGCTGGTGCGGAAATCGATGCCGCGACGGATCGGGCGACCCGGAAGGTGACCCAGGACGCCTACCGTGAGACCAAGAAATTCGTCGATGCATATCTAGCCAGTGGCGTTGAGCTGGCGGCGGCGCAGAAGGCCGTCATTGGCGCCCCTGCGGGTGGAACCAAGATTGCAGCCGAGTCGGCGAAGGCGAGCATTCTCGCAGAGCATATGCGTCCGGCAGCTCTGGAAGTCAGCAAGCGGATCGACGATCTGGTCGGCGTTGCCAACGAATTCGCCGCGCGCCGCAAGGGCGAGATGCTGGCCGAGCTAGACCGCGTCGCCACCTTCGCGTTGATCGTCGGTGTATTCGTATTTTTGACGTTGATCGGGTCCGCAGTCTTTTCCGTGTTGAGCATCGCCCGGCCGATCCGACGCATCGGCGACGTGCTCCTGCAGCTCGCCGGTGGCAACAAGGCGGTCGAGATCCCCTACACCGGCCGGAGTGATGAAGTCGGCGACAACGCCCGCGCGGCTCAGACCTTCAAGGAAAATCTGATCCGGATCGAGCAGATGGAAGCCGAGCAGAAAGATCAGGAGGCCGCCGCAGCCGCTCGGCGTAAGGAGGAGATGTCCCGGCTCGCCGGCGCGTTCGAAACTGCGGTCGGCGGTATCATCGACTCTGTGTCGGCAGCCTCCCAACAGCTCGAGGCCGCCGCCGGCACACTGTCGGGAACCGCGGAACAGACCCAGCGGCTCTCGGGAATGGTCGCGGCTGCCTCGGAGGAGGCATCCACCAATGTCGGAGCGGTGGCGTCCGCAGCAGAGGAAATGAGCACGTCGGTCGTCGAGATCGGCCGCCAGGTGCACGATTCCAGCCGAATCGCCAGCGATGCGGTCAAGCAGGCCGAGCGTACCGATGCTCGGATCAATGAGCTGCTCAAGGCGGCGGGCCGGATCGGCGACGTCGTCAAACTGATCACTGCGATAGCCGAACAGACCAACCTTCTGGCGCTGAACGCGACTATCGAGGCCGCGCGGGCAGGCGAATCCGGCCGCGGCTTTGCAGTCGTCGCGAGCGAGGTCAAGGCGCTCGCGGCGCAAACCGCGCGCGCGACCGAGGAGATCAGCACGCAGATCGCCGGCATGCAATCAGCGACCGAAGACTCCGTCGGCGCGATCAAGGAAATCAGCGCGACCATCGCCCGCATTTCGGACATCTCGACGACGATTGCTGCGACCATCGAACAGCAGGGCGCGGCAACGGCCGAGATTGCGCGCAACGTCAGCGAAGCTGCCAAGGGCACCGTCGAGGTCGCGGACAAGATCGCGCATGTCAGCCAGGGCGCGAGCGCCACCGGTGCGGCATCGGGACAGGTGTTGGCATCGGCGCGCTCGCTGTCGAGCGAAAGCAGCCTGTTGAAGACGGAGGTCGAGAAGTTCCTCAACACCGTGCGCGCGGCCTGATTCCGCAGGGACATCGGCGAGCACCTACAGTGCTCGCTGATGTGCACGCACCCCCGGGATTCCCCATAGGCGTTAAGGTAGCGCGAGCATCGATTGATACGGACGTTTTCGAGGAGGCTCGCGCAGGTGCCGCCCAAGCGCTCGCTTTCTGCGGCGGAAGCAACGGATGGTTGGTTGTGGAATGATCGCTTGTAGCAAGGATGCAACGAGTTGTTGCAAAACACGCCAAGCGCCGGGTGCCGTCAGGCGGCCTGCATCCAGCGGGGAGAGTCCTCGAAGTCGCGGGCAAGCGGCTCGAGCAGCAGGATGATCAAGAGGTGTGCCAGCAAGTAGGGCTTGGCGGAGCGCGGATCGGTTCCAGGTGGCGTCTTGAGACCAATCAGACTCTTCAGTCGCTTGAAGCCAAGTTCGATGCGCCATCGCAGTCGATAGAGCGCGAGTACATCCTTGGTGGAGAACTCGTCCCGTGCGAGCGACGTGACCAGAATGACCCAATCCGCGGCTTCCAGAGTTTCTTTGGAGATGACGCGGTTTTCGTCTTGTGCGTCGCGCCGGGCTTTACGACGCGAAGCCGCGACTGCACCGGCGGGCTTCTTGACTGCGACCAGACGCATAGCCAGAGGCGCACCGTCCTTGCGTTTGATCCAAATCCTCCGATCGATCAGTCCGTGCGCCTTCGCCGCACGCAATTGGGCCATCAGATCGAACGGAAGGCCTTTGGCATCAAGCCAACGTGCGTTCTTCCAGCCCGCTCGGATCAAAACGTCTGCCCCGGCGTCGCGGACAGCGGCGATGCGGTCAGGTTGCAGATAAGCGCGGTCAGCAATGCGGATCTCGTTCTTGACCACCGGTATCCGGTCAAACGTTTCGCCCTCTTGCTGATCTGTCAGCTCGAAGTGACCAAAGCGCTCATATGGCAGATCGAATGCACTATGAACGCGCCAAAGCTCACTGTTCCTGCGCGCAGCCGGTCCTGCCTGAGGCACTGTCGTCGCATCGATAATGCGGATCAGGCGGCCTCGGCTCGCCTTCGGGGCTGCCGCAGCGAGCAAGCCCTCCACCAGCACTGCAAACCAATCGCCACATTGACGCAGGCGATAGAACAACGCCACGCTGCTGAGGTCGGCAAGGCCAACAGAAGCGGCCCATGCGGCTGTCGATCTCAACCCTCTTTCACCCAGACAATAGGCCAGCATCAGCCGAAGTAACGACACCGCATCTGGAATTTGGCGCCGCCGCACGAAAGCCTTCGTCTGGCGCGCACTTATTTCAAGCTGCGCAGCCCCGCCGAGCTGCGCAACCACTCTCGTCCAGTCCTCGTTCAGAAGCGATTCGTCTGCCATCCCGCCTTGGAATCACGTGTGATTCCAACACTCAAGAATAAACTTAACGCCTATGCGGGATTCCCCGGGTTTGACCACTTCCATTGAGCAACTATAAGATGTATGTAATAGCGCAAGCAACTTCGCTTGCGAAACCACCACTAAAGTGAGCTCCCATATGAACATCGACGGGACTTCCCCCGATTCGCTCCAGCGAATCGCCGATCTGGTGCGCCAACAGCACAGCTCCCTCGACACTTTGCCGCTTTCGCCCATAGGTGAATTCCAGACCAGGACCGTTACGCTCGAAACCTTGATGCGCGAGGTCACCGAGTGCCTTGCGGAGGATTTCCGGCGTCGCCCGGCACAAGACTTCCCGCTGCTTTATTTTGCGTGCGGCAAGGCCCGGGTCGGCTCGACGGCTCTGAGCAATCTGTTCGGCATGACCGGGATGCCTTCATATTATCAGCCGCTGAAGGCGATCTTGCGCGATGCGCTCGTCGGCCGCCCGCTGACGCCCTGGATCGTGCCGTCGGCGACCGACGCGCCGCACGTCTTCAGCAAGGAAACGATCGGGCCTTACGTGCTGGCCGAGAGCCTGTTCAATCCGCTGCAGCTCTTGATCGAGGCGGGCTATCCGCGGCAGCGGCTGCATCTCATCATGCTCGACCGCGAACCGGCGAGCTCACTGGCGTCATGGCTCGAAAAGCTGATCTCGCGCGCGCCCGCAGATACCCTGCTGCGGCACTATGTCGTCGCCGCGCTCAGCGCGGCTCACGTCGCAAACTACGCCGAGCGACAGGGCGTTGCCGTCACGCACTACGTCTACGAGGTGAGCAAGGAGGCCGTGTCATCGGTCCGTGTCTTGTTCGGCCGCCTCGGCCTATCCAGCAGCTTTACCGAGAATGCCGTGACGTCCTGGCGGGAGCCGGGAGACGTGCAAGCGAACAACGCCCGCGTCATCTTCCCGAGCGAAGCGACGATCTACAAGGTGCCCAATCTGCACACCTCCGATAGTGCCTATCGTTACCAGCGCCGCGCGACGACCTCTCTGAGCGAAGCGCAGCTTGAGGTTCTGGAGCGCTGCGGTGTCAATGATGCCTATCGTGCCTCGGTTGCGGCCTGCGTTCGCGATCTCGGCCTGAATGCGGCAATGTCGGCACGACTGTTCGGTGACTGGTCTGCTTCGGCTGCGTGATTAGCATGCTGGACATTCCCAAGATCGCCGACGCCGCCCTCCCTGGAAGGGCTGGCGGCAAGCAGCTTCACGTCGCCAGCCATCTTCGGCGCCTGGAGGCGGAAAGCATCCACATCCTGCGGGAGGCGGCGGCCGAGTTCCGCAAGCCGGTCATGCTGTATTCCATCGGGAAAGACTCGTCGGTGCTGCTGCATCTGGCGATCAAGGCATTTCATCCCGGCAAGCCGCCGTTTCCGCTGCTGCATGTCGATACGACCTGGAAGTTTCGCGAGATGATCACGTTTCGCGACCGGCGGGCGCGCGAGCTCGGGCTCGACCTGATCGTCCATACCAACAATAGCGGATTGAGCCAGGGCATCGACCCCTTCACCCACGGCTCGGCCCGCTACACCGACGTGATGAAGACGCAGGCGTTGCGACAGGCGCTGGACCTCCACGGCTTCGACGCCGCAATCGGCGGCGCGCGCCGCGACGAGGAGAAGTCGCGCGCCAAGGAGCGCGTGTTCTCGCACCGGAGCGCGGCGCATCGCTGGGATCCGAAGAACCAGCGGCCGGAGCTGTGGGGCTTGTACAACACGATGCTCGCGCCCGGCGAGAGCATGCGGGTGTTTCCGCTGTCGAACTGGACCGAGCTCGACGTGTGGGACTACATCCTGCTCGAGGACATCCCGATCGTTCCGCTCTATCTCGCAGCTTCGCGTCCCGTGGTCGAGCGCGACGGCGCGCTGATCATGGTGGACGACGACCGGATGCCGCTGCAGCCCGGCGAAGAGCCGCAATGGCGCTCCGTCAGGTTTCGCACCCTGGGCTGCTATCCCCTCACCGGCGCCACGACCTCGACGGCGGCAACCCTGCCCGAGATCGTGCGGGAGATGATGGCATCGCGCACTTCCGAACGTCAGGGACGCATGATCGACCGGGACAGCCCCGCATCGATGGAGCGCAAGAAAGCGGAAGGTTACTTCTGATGTCCTATCACGAGGCACCGACGATCGCCGCCACCGATGCGCCGCGACTCGAACAGGGCGATCGTCCGACGCTGCGTTTCGTCACCTGCGGCAGCGTCGACGACGGCAAGAGCACGCTGGTCGGCCGCCTGCTCTACGATTCAAAGACGCTGCTCGATGATCAGCTCGACGCGCTGGCCTCCGAGAGCAAGACCGCCGGCACCAGCGGTGGCGACCTGGACTTCGCGCTGCTGGTCGACGGGTTGCAGGCCGAGCGCGAGCAGGGCATCACCATCGACGTCGCCTATCGCTTCTTCGCCACCAGACTGCGCCGCTTCATCGTCGCCGACACGCCGGGGCATGCGCAATACACACGCAACATGGCGACCGGCGCCTCCAATGCCGATCTCGCCGTGGTGCTGGTCGACGCGCGCAAGGGCGTGATCACGCAGACGCGGCGCCACAGCCACATCCTGTCGCTGCTCGGCATCCATCACGTCGTGCTCGCCGTGAACAAGATGGACATGGTCGGATTCGACGGAGTTCGCTTCGCGGCCATCACCGCTGAATATCTGACGCTGGCCGGCCAGCTCGGAATCTCCCAGGTCCAGTGCATTCCCGTCGTGGCGCCCGACGGCGACAACATCGTCGCTACGAGCACGCGCATGCCCTGGTACACGGGGCCGACCATTACGGCCTATCTGGAATCCGTGGACGTGGCCGGCGACGTCTCGCAGCGGCCGTTCCGGCTGCCCGTGCAATGGGTCAACCGGCCGCACGCGGATTTTCGCGGCTTCTGCGGCCGTATCGCGAGCGGAACGATCGCAGTCGGCGATGCGGTTCGCGCGCAGCCGTCGGGACACCAGACCCACGTCGCACGCATTCTCACACCCGCCGGCGAATGCAATCACGCAACTGCAGGCGAGTCCATCACGCTCACGCTCGCCGATGAGATCGACGTCAGCCGCGGCGACGTGCTGGCCGCCGGATCTGCCGCGCCGGTCTCGGATCAGCTCGCGGCTCATCTCGTCTGGTTCGATGACGAAGCCATGGTCGCGGGCCGGCGCTATTTGCTCAAATGCGGCACCGCCTCGACCGGCGCGGTGATCGCGACGCTCAAGCACCGGATCGCCATCGATACCATGGCGCAGGAAAGCGCCACCACGCTCGATGTCAACGAGATCGGCTACGTCCACCTCAATCTCGACCGCCCGCTGGTGTTCGAGGCCTATCGCGATAGCCGCGAGCTGGGCAGCTTCATTCTGATCGATCCGATCAGCCACCGAACGGCCGCGGCGGGAATGATCGACATTTCGCTCCGCCGCGCCACCAACATTCATTGGCAGCGGCTTGCCGTCGACAAATCCGTGCGGGCGCGGATGAAGCAGCAACGTCCCTGCGTGCTGTGGTTCACAGGGCTCAGCGGTGCCGGCAAATCGACCGTCGCCGATCTCGTCGACCGCCGGCTTGCCGAGCTCGGACGCCATGCCGCGCTGCTGGATGGCGACAATCTTCGCCACGGCATCAACCGCGACCTCGGCTTTTCCAGCGCGGAGAGGTCGGAGAACGTCCGGCGCGTCGCGGAGATCGCGGCGCTGTTCGTCGATGCTGGCATGATCGCGCTGGTCGCGCTGATCTCGCCGTTCCGCAGCGAGCGCGAGCTGGCGCGTCAGCGCGTCGAGACGGGCGAGTTCATCGAGATCCATGTCGCGACCCCGCTCGCCGAATGCGAGCGCCGCGATCTCAAGGGACTCTATCGCAAGGCACGGGCAGGAGAGCTGCCGGCATTCACCGGTATCGACCAGCCCTACGAGGCGCCGCTGGCGCCGGAGATCACCATCGACACGTCGGAACTGTCGAGCGAAGCGGCCTGCGAACGCATCATCCGCTACTTGCGAGAGCACAACTACCTGTAACGACCGGAACGAGCCCCGTCTGAATTATTCAGCCTCTCCGGCAGAGAGCTCAGAAGTCGGAAGCGATGCCCTTGCGCTCCCAATCGCCGTAGCGGGTGGGCTCGGGCCCCTGCGGCCCCTGCAACTCCTTTGCCTTTGCCTTTGTCTTGGCCTCGTCCTTGGCCTCCGCGGCCGCAGCCTGCCGGCGCGCTTCGGCCTCGGCAAGCGCGCGCTGCGCGGCCGGCGATAGCGGCTTGCGGCCGGGAACGGGAGGCTGGTCACTCATCGTCGGTCCTTCTAGCGCAGGACCGGGCGCAACGCGATGCCCAATAACGCATTCCTGAAATCGGCTCAAAGGGCTGAAAAACCCGCAAGCGATTCTTACATTTGGCATATTCGCGTGTCAGAGATCGCCTTCTCAAGGCATGCGCCCTTTGCGGCGGAACTGCCGCTCGCTCAGAACCTTGCTTCCGCATGCCATCTCAACGTTTCGTCCCTCCATCCGAAGTGCCAGGTCTTGCGGCACGCCGGATTGCCGCCGACATCGTCGACGGCGTGCTGCACAAGCACCGCACGCTTGACGACCAGCTCGACGGCGGCAGCGCTCATCCCGGACTGAAGACGCTGGCCGACCGCGACCGCGCGCTGATGCGGCGCCTCGTCGCCACGGTGCTGCGCCGGCTCGGCACGCTCGGCCATGTGCTGTCCCGCCTGCTCGACAAGGGCATTCCCTCCGATGCGCCGCGCGCGCAGAGCGCGCTCTTGATCGGCGCCGCCCAGATTCTCTGGATGGACGTGCCGGATCACGCCGCGGTCGATCTTTCCGTTCGCCTCGTGCAATCCGACCGCCGCGCCGCGCGCTATGCCGGCCTTGTCAACGCCGTGTTGCGCCGCTGTGCACGCGAGGGCAAGGCCCTGGTCGAGGAAGTTGCGACGCAATCGCTGGATCTGCCGCCATGGCTGCTCGCGCGCTGGAGCGCGCATTATGGCGAGGCGACCGCACGAGAGATGGCGCTGGCGCTCGGCCACGAGCCCTCGCTCGATCTGACGGTGAAGTCGGATGCCGCACAATGGGCGAGCCGCCTGCATGGCGAGACATTGCCGACGGGAACGGTGCGGATGCTGCTGCACGGTTCGGTGACCATGCTGCCCGGCTTCGCCGAGGGACAATGGTGGGTGCAAGATGCTGCCGCCGCGCTGCCCGCCCGGCTGTTCGGTGACGTCAAAGGCAAGTCCATTGCCGATCTCTGCGCCGCCCCCGGCGGCAAGACCGCGCAGCTGGCGCATGCCGGCGCGCATGTCACGGCCGTCGACCGCTCGCCCGCGCGGGTGGCGCGTTTGCGCGAAAACCTGGCGCGACTGTCGCTCCGGGCCGAGACTGTCGTTGCTGACGCCGTGGAATGGGCCGGCCCGGCCGAGGCCTTCGACGGTATCCTGATCGATGCGCCCTGTACCTCGACCGGTACGATCCGCCGTCATCCCGACGTGGCATGGCTGCGGCAAGAATCCGACATCGCCGCCCTGGCCGCGCTCCAGCAGCGGCTGCTGCGGAAATCAGTGTCGCTGCTCAAGCCGGGCGGGACGCTGGTCTATTGCACCTGTTCGCTGGAGCCCGAGGAGGGTGAGCAGGCGGTGGCGGCGCTGCTCGCCGCCGAGCCTGCGCTTCGCCGCGTCCCGATCAAGGCGTCGGAGGTGGCGGGCCTTGAGGAAATTCTCAACCGGGACGGTGATCTTCGCACCCTGCCCTGCCATCTGCCGAACGTCGATCCCAAGCTCGGCGGCCTCGACGGATTTTTCGCGGCCCGGCTCGTTAAATCCTGATTTTACACTGGATTTTGCGACCACGACGCTGATTCGCGCCGTTCAAGGTGGTGTCAGACGTCCGATTTTGGGATTAATAAGGATTCGTCGCTAATCCTCTCCCCATCAAGGCAAGGCGTGTCGGTCGCTCAACGCAGACGTATCTCGACGCTGGTCATGAACCGCTTCTCGCGGAACATGCTCGCGCGCGCGAGCGGCGGTTCCGTTGCGTTGTCGCGGGTCTGGCCCGGCCGCACCGACCGGCTGATCATCGCACCGCACGACCTGCGCACCGCGGACGCGACCCGCGCCGCCGAGATCTATGCCGGACGCTTTGTCTTCGCCGGCAAGATCGTCAATTGCCACGGCCGCTCGATCTTCGATCTTGAGCCGCCGTCGGAGGATTGGGAAGTTGCGCTGCTCGGCTTCGGCTGGCTGCGTCATTTGCGCGCCGCCGACACTGCGCTGACGCGGGCGAATGCGCGGGCGCTCATCGAAGACTGGATCGCCAACCCCGCCAACAAGCGCCGTCCCGTCGCGCGCCGCGCCGACGTGCTGGCCCGGCGCGTGATCTCGCTGCTGTCGCAGGCGCCATTGGTGCTGGGCGAGACCGACAACAAGTTCTATCGCCGTTACCTGCGCGCCCTGGCGCGAGAGATCCGCTTCCTGCGCTACACCATGGTCGACATTCCGGACGGGGTGCCGAAGCTCCAGGTGCTGATCGCGCTGTGCTATGCGGCCCTGTGTCTCGCCAACCAGACGCGTCACATCCGCAGCGCCTCGAAGAAGCTGTCCGACGAATTGCAGCGGCAGATCCTGCCCGACGGTGGACACGTCTCCCGCAACCCGGGCGCGCTGATCGAACTCCTGATCGACCTCTTGCCACTGCGGCAGACCTTTGCCGCGCGCAACATCGCGCCGCCGCCGGCGCTGCTCAATGCGATCGATCGCATGATGCCGATGCTTCGCTTCTTCCGGCACGGCGACGGCAATTTCGCCCTGTTCAACGGCATGAGCGCGACCTCTTCGGACCTGCTGGCCACGCTGCTCGCTTATGACGACACCCACGGCGCGCCGATGGCGAACATGCCGCATACCGGCTTCCAGCGCCTCGATGCCGGCCAGACCACTGTGATCATCGACACCGGCCCGCCGCCGCCGGCCGGCGTCAGCCATGATGCCCATGCCGGCTGCCTGTCGTTCGAACTGTCTTCCGGCATCAGCCGCATCGTCACCAATTGCGGCATGCCGACCACGGGTCGGGACAATTGGCGGCCGTTTGCACGCAGCACGGCGGCGCATTCGACGCTGACCTATCACGACACCTCGTCATGCCAGTTCGTCGAGATGTCGGCGATGAAGCGGCTCCTGCACGGCGCACCAGTCACGAGCGGTCCCGTCGAGGTCGAGAGTTATCGCGAGGTCGTGCCGAACGGCACGCTACTGACGACGTCGCATGACGGCTATCTCGGCAAGTTCGGGGCAATCCACCGCCGCGTGCTGATGATCACCAATGACGGCGCGCGCATCGATGGCGAGGATACGCTGTCGCCGCCGCAGGGCGGACGCTTCAAGGGCGCGGATGCCGATTTCGCGCTGCGCTTCCATCTGCATCCGGCGGTGAAGGCGAGCCGGCTGTCGGATGCCCGCGGCGTCATGCTGGTGCTGCCGAACCGCGACGTCTGGACCTTCGAAGCATTGGACGACAAGGTCGACCTCGAGGACAGCGTGTTCCTCGCCGGCAATGACGGCCCGCGCCGCACCGCCCAGATCGTGATCCGTCAGGACGCGCGGCAGGCCCCCTCCATCCGCTGGAGCTTTATCCGCTCTACCGCCTCGCCCGCAGTCACCAATGCTCGCCGCAACGCCAGGCGCGAGCCGGAACTTCCGCTTTGAACGCACGAATTCGGCCCATCTCGTCGTTGTGAAAACGGCCAAAAGCTGCTATCGAGCCCTCGCTCGCGCGACTGGCGACCTTGGATGGAGCACCATCGGGAAGCGCGGGACATAGAAGCCGCGCGCCTGGGCATAGACACTCCCTGAACAGAGGATCTTGCTCATGACTGACCATCCCCGCCGCGTCACCCGCGCCCTTCTCTCCGTCTCCGACAAAACCGGCCTGATCGAGTTCGCCAAAGCGCTTGCCGCGCATGATGTCGAGCTGGTCTCGACCGGCGGCACCGCCAAGGCCATTGCCGCGGCCGGCCTCAAGGTGAAGGACGTCTCCGACCTCACCGGCTTCCCCGAGATGATGGACGGTCGCGTCAAGACGCTGCATCCGAAGGTGCATGGCGGCCTGCTTGCGATCCGCGACAACAAGGAACATGCCGACGCGATGAAGGCGCACGGCATCGCGCCGATCGACCTGCTCGTCGTCAATCTCTATCCGTTCGAGGCGACGGTCGAGAAAGGCGCGGGATTCGAGGATTGCATCGAGAACATCGACATCGGCGGTCCCGCGATGATTCGCGCCGCCGCGAAGAATCATGACGACGTCGCCGTCGTGGTGGAGGCCGAGGACTACAAGGCCGTGCTCGACGAGCTCGCCGCCAACAAGGGCGCGACCACGCTGAAGCTGCGCCGGCGCCTCGCCGCAAAGGCCTATGCGCGCACCGCGGCCTATGACGCCGCGATCTCGAACTGGTTCAACCGCCAGCTCGAAATCGACGCGCCCGACTTCCGCGCCTTGGGCGGCCGGCTGATCCAGTCGCTGCGCTATGGCGAGAACCCGCACCAGACCGCGGCGTTCTATGCGACGCCCGACAAGCGCCCGGGCGTCTCCACCGCGCGGCAGCTGCAGGGCAAAGAGCTCTCCTACAACAACATCAACGACACCGATGCAGCCTATGAATGCATCGGTGAGTTCGACGCCAAGCGCACCGCGGCCTGCGTCATCGTCAAGCACGCCAACCCCTGCGGCGTCGCGGAAGGCTCCAGCCTCGTCGACGCCTATCGCAAGGCGCTGGCCTGCGACTCGACCTCGGCCTTCGGCGGCATCATTGCCATGAACCGTCCGCTCGATGCCGATACGGCCCGCGAGATCACCAAAATCTTCACCGAGGTGATCATCGCACCCGATGCCAGCGAGGAAGCGATTGCCATCATCGGCGGTAAGAAGAACCTCCGCTTGTTGCTCGCCGGCAGCCTGCCCGATCCGCGTGCGCCGGGCCTGACCGCCAAGACAGTGGCCGGCGGTCTGCTCGTGCAGAGCCGCGACAACGCCGTGGTCGACGACATGACGTTCAAGGTCGTGACCAAGCGCGCACCGACCGACGCGGAAATGCGTGACCTGAAATTCGCGTTCCGGGTGGCAAAGCACGTCAAGTCCAACACCATCATCTACGCCAAGGATCTCGCCACCGTCGGCATCGGCGCGGGCCAGATGAGTCGGGTGGATTCAGCGCGGATCGCGGCACGCAAGGCGCAGGATGCCGCAGCTGAGCTGAAGCTCGCCGAGCCGCTGACCAAGGGGTCGGTCGTGGCGTCGGATGCGTTCTTCCCGTTCGCCGACGGCATGCTCGCCTGCATCGAAGCCGGCGCCACCGCCGTGGTGCAGCCCGGCGGCTCCATGCGCGACGACGAGGTGATCAAGGCGGCCGACGAGCACGGCATCGCCATGGTGTTCACGGGTACGCGGCACTTCAGGCATTGACACGATCTGCGTAGCCCGGATGGAGCGTAAGCGTAATCCGGGTTCTCGCAGCTTGGTGGAGGCGGCCCCGGATTGCGCTTCGCTCCATCCGGGCTACGGACGGGGCTACTCCTTCACCCGCATCAACAGGCCCAGTCCCGCAACGAAGAACACCACCAGCACGGCCATGCCGGCCTTCTGGCTCGCGGTCACCGCTGTGATCATGCCGATCAAGAGCGGTCCGACGAAGGACGTCACCTTCCCGGTCAACGCGAACAGGCCAAAATACTGAGCGATGCGATCGTTCGGTGCGAGGTGAATCAGCAGCGTGCGGGAGGCGGCCTGCAGCGGGCCACCGGCTGCACCGATCAAGCAACCCAGCACGAGATAGGCGCGCTCCGCCGCGCTCGAGAACAAGGGAGCGCCTGCTTGCGGCGGCGCGACCTTGATGAAGAAGATCGCATCCTTGTCGACCAGCAGGATCGCCGCCAGCGACAGCAGCAGGAGCAGCAGGCTGCCGGCGATCACGCGCTTCGGCCCGAGACGATCGTCGAGCTTGCCGCCAAGCCATGCGCCGAGCGCGCCGGCAATCGCGAGCATGATGCCGAACGTGCCGATCTGGATCGTGTGCCAGCCGAACGTGCCTGCGGCATAGATGCCCCCGAACGCGAATAGTGACACGAGACCATCGGTGTAGATCATGTTGGCGAGCAGAAACGCCGCGAGCGACTTCTGCTTGGGCAGCCCTTTGATCGATTGCTTGAGCTCCCACAGGCCCTCGCGCAGCGCCTCGCGTAGCGGGCGCCTCGCCGGATAATCCGGCGTGAACAGGAACATCGGCGTCACGAAGATGATGAACCACAACCCGGTCAGCGGCCCGGCGGCACGGTCGCCCTGATGCGTGACGGGATCGAGCCCGAACAACGGCGCGAAGCCGAGCAGCGTGCGGCCGGTCTCTGGATTGGCGGCGAGCAGGCCGAGCACGATGATCAGGCCGACGATGCCGCCGATGTAGCCTGTGGCCCAGCCTGTGCCGGAGAGCCGGCCGATCCGCTCCGGCGGCACCAGGGTCGGCATCATCGCATTGTTGAAAACGGTGGCGAATTCCGCACCGACACTGGCGAGCGCGACCGCAGTGAGCAAGATCGGAATGATGGCGTAATCGCCGGGCTTGCCGATCCAGAGCGTGCAGGACGCCAGCACCAGCACCGCGCCGAAGCCTGCGATCCATGGCTTCCTGCGGCCAGCCGCGTCGGCGATGGCCCCCAGCACTGGCGATAGCAGCGCGATCGCAAGGCCCGCCGCGGCCATCGCAAATCCCCACAGCGACTGGCCGGTGGCGGGATTTGGCGCAACGCTGGTCGCGAAATAGGGCGCGAACACGAAGGTCGTGATCAGCGTGAAATAGGGCTGCGCGGCCCAGTCGAAGAAGATCCAGCTGACGACGGCGGCACGTGGCGGATAGGTGCGCGGGGCGCTGGTCATGCGCACGTCGGGGGCTATCGTCGTCATCACGCAGTCCTCATCACGAACAGTTTTGCCTCTCCTGAAGCAAACCGTATAGCATTGCAGCGAGACCTGTGAACTGGCCCGAGGCCGCGGCGGAAATTTGATGATGTCATCATATTCGACACGGCGGACATTCTTCGCCTTCATTGCCACTCTGGCGTTTGGCCTCGCCCCCGCGGCCGCTCAGGATGCGCGGCCGGGTTATGTCCGGCCCGCGCGCGATGCAGTGCGCGCCGTCGCCGCCGAGCACGGCATGGTGGTGGCGCAGGAGAAGATTTCCGCACAGATCGGCGCCGACATCCTGCGGCGCGGCGGCAATGCGGTCGATGCTGCGGTCGCGACCGGCTTTGCGATGGCCGTGACCTACCCGCGCGCCGGCAATATCGGCGGCGGCGGCTTCATGGTGATTCATTCCGCCGATCGCAATGAAGACATAACGATCGACTATCGCGAGACCGCGCCGGCTGCCACCACGCCGCAGATCTTCCTCGGCGCCGATGGCAAGCCTGACACGACGAAGTCACGGGATTCCGCGCTCGGCATCGGCGTGCCCGGCACGGTTGCCGGCCTCGCGCTGGCATTGGACAAATACGGCTCGGGCCAGTTCACGCTGGCGCAACTGCTCGCGCCCGCCATCGCGCTCGCCCGCGATGGCTTCGCCGTCAGCGACGACATTGCCGATACACTGCCGAGCTGGCACCGGCGGCTGGCACGTTGGCCTTCCTCGGCCAAGATCTTCTCGCGGCCTGATGGCACGCCGCTAGGCGAAGGCGACTGGCTGGTGCAGGGCGACCTCGCTGAAACGCTGTCGGCCGTCGCCGCACTGGGACCGCGCGGCTTCTATGAGGGGCCGGTCGCGGAGAAGCTCGCCAAGGCCGTGACCGGCGCCGGCGGGATCATGACGCCCGCCGACCTCAAGGCTTATCAACCGGTCATCCGCGCGCCGGTGCGCGGCACCTATCGCGGCTATGACATCGTCTCGATGCCGCTGCCGTCGTCCGGCGGCGTGGTGCTGGTCGAGACACTCAACATCCTCGAAGGATTTCAGCTCGCCGATCTGAAGCAGGGATCGCCCGCATCGCTGCATCTGCTGATCGAGGCCATGAAGCGCGCCTATGCCGACCGCGCGCGCTATCTCGGCGATCCCGCCTTCGTCAATGCACCAATCGAGACGCTCGTCGCGAAGGACTACGCCGCCAAGCTGCGCGCGAATATTTCTGCCGAACGCGCCACGCCGTCGAAAGAGCTCGTGTCCGCGTCGGCCGCGCCGCGTGAGGGCAGCAACACCACGCATTTTTCCGTCGTCGATGCCCGCGGCAACGCCGTCAGCAACACTTACACGCTGAACTTCAGCTATGGCGTCGGCCTCGTCGCCGACGGCACCGGCGTGCTGCTCAACAACGAGCTCGACGATTTCACCGCAGCAGTGGGCGCATCCAATGCCTATGGTCTAGTCGGCTTCGAGGCAAATCTGCCTGGACCCGGCAAACGGCCGCTCTCGTCGATGTCTCCGACCATCGTGCTGAGGGACGGCAAGCCGGTGCTGGTGACGGGCTCGCCTGGCGGCAGCCGCATCATCTCTACCGTGCTTCAGGTGATCGTGAACGTCCTCGACTACAAGATGGATGTTGCGGCCGCCGTCGCAGCGCCGCGGCTGCATCACCAATGGTTGCCGGATGAAGTGCGCGTCGAGCGCGGCTTTCCCGACGACGTGCTGCTCGCGCTTAAGGAGATGGGCCATCTCATCGTCGAGCCGATGGGGCAGACATCGGCGAATTCGATTCTCGTGACGCCGAACGGACCGCTCGGCGCGGCCGATCCGCGCACGCGTGGCGCGGAGGCGGCGGGGCAGTAAATCCGCTTTCTCTGCATGGCACGACAGCGCGCGCCGGCTTGCTCGGACCGCCGCGCATGCTAGGACCGCCCGCAAAGCAACTGCCGGGGAAACGCACATGACCACCGCCGATCCGAACCAGCGCATCGAACGCGCCGAGATCGAGGACACCAGCCTGCTCGCCTTCTATCGCGACATGAACACGTCCGAACGGCGGACGTTCTGGGCCTGCGCGGCGGGCTGGGCGCTCGATGGCATGGACTTCATGATCTATCCGCTGGTAATCGGCACCATCATCGCGCTGTGGAAGGTCGATGCCGCCTCGGCCGGCCTTGCCGGCACGGTGACACTGCTCGCCTCCGCCATCGGCGGCTGGCTCGGGGGTTATCTCTCCGACCATATCGGGCGGGTCAGGACGCTCCAGATCACCATCATCTGGTTCTCGTTCTTCTCGCTGGTCTGTGCGGTTGTGCAGAATTTCGACCAGCTCCTGATCGCGCGCGCCTTGCTCGGCCTCGGCTTTGGCGGCGAATGGGCAGCCGGCGCCGTGCTGATGGGCGAGGCGATCCGGCCGCAATTTCGTGGCCGCGCGGTCGGCTCGGTGCAGTCGGGCTGGGCGGTGGGCTGGGCTCTCGCCGTGCTGTCGCAGGCGATCCTGTTCTCGCTTCTGGCGGCGGAGACGGCCTGGCGCTGGATGTTCGTGATCGGCGCGCTGCCGGCCCTGCTCGTGTTCTACATCCGCCGCTCGGTCACCGAGCCGAAGATCGCAGCCGAGGCCCGCGCAAAGCAGGCGGAAACGGGCGGTCATCCGAAACTCTGGGAGATCTTCACCTTCCCGATCGTGAAGACCACGGTGCTTGCGTCGCTGATGGCAACGGGCTGCCAAGGTGGCTACTACGCCATCACCTTCTGGGTGCCGCAATTCCTGACCAAGGAGCGGCACCTGTCCATCGTCGGCTCGACCGGTTATCTGTCGACGCTGATCATCGGCTCCTTCATCGGTTATCTCACCGGTGCCTGGCTTGCCGACCGGATTGGGCGGCGCAATCTGTTCCTGATCTTCTCGCTCGGCGCCATGGCAGTGGTACTGCTCTACACGCAGCTGCCGCTGACCAACGAGATCCTCTGGATACTGGGTTTCCCGCTCGGCTTCTTCGCCTCCGGCTATTTCTCTGGCGTCGGCGCATTCCTGACCGAGCTCTATCCGACGCGGCTGCGCGGCTCGGGCCAGGGCTTTTGCTACAATTTCGGCCGCGGCATCGGCGCGCTGTTTCCATTCCTCGTCGGCGCGCTGTCGGCGACGACATCGCTTGCGAACGCGATCGCGATTTTTGCGGTGGTCGCCTATGCGGTGTTCTTCATCGCCGCCTTCGCGCTGCCGGAGACGCGCGGGCGCGTGCTGCACGCGGATTAATCGAGAGGCGTCATTCCGGGGCGCCCGAAGGACGAACCCAGAACCCTCGAGATTCCGGGTTCGGTGCTCCGCACCGCCCCGGAATGAGGATGGAAAGACTTACCGTCCGACCTGATACGGCCCGCCCTTCTCGAGCGCGCGGTTATACGCCGGCCGCGCGTGGATGCGCTCCAAGAACGCCATCGCCTTTGGATGGCCCTGCTCGAGCCCGCCGCGCGCTTGGGCTGCTTCCAGCGGAAAGCTCATCTGGATGTCGGCCGCGGTGAACTCGCTGCCGGCGAACCACTCGCTCTTGCCAAGCTCATCTTCCCAATAATCCATGTGCTGCTTCAGCTGCGGATTGACCAGCGCGGTCAGCGCCTGGTTGCAGACCTTGCGGACCAGCGGCCGAAGCAGCGCCGGCGCGCGCTTCGGCATCAGCGTGAATAGCAGCTTCAGGAGCAGCGGCTGCATCGCCGATCCTTCCGCATAGTGCAGCCAGTAGGTGTAGCGCAGCCGCTCCGGCGTGTTCGGCGGCGGGATCAGCCGACCGTTGCCATAGGTGGTGATGAGATATTCGATGATTGCGCCTGACTCGGCGATAGTGTTGCCGTTGTCGGTGATGACGGGCGACTTGCCGAGCGGATGGATGGCGCGCAGCTCCTTGGGCGCGCGCATGTCCGGCTGGCGCTGATAGCGCACGATCTCGTAAGGAACACCCAACTCCTCGAGCAGCCACAGCACGCGCTGCGAGCGGGAATTGTTGAGGTGGTGAACGGTCAGCATCGCAGGGTCCTCAAGGATTGGGCGTGGTCGATCAGCCGCGCCGTTCGTGCCAGCCCAGGAACACATTGTCGAGCGGCCGGTGCAGATATTTTCACCCGGGTATATTGACGCATGGAATTTACCCGGATATTAAAACGCGCAACACGATCAATATGGCAATGATTCCAATGCAAGGGACCTACACAGCCTTTGCCGGCCAGCGCCGGCTGGCCTCGGGCACGGCGGGCGATGTCGCGCTCGCGGTCAAGCGAGCCACGCAGCCCCTGGACCAGCCGATCATCGTCTTTGACGACGGGACGGGCCGGTCGATCGATTTCGACCTGCGCGGTGACGACCGCGAGGTGCTGGCGCGGCTGGCGAAGCTTGCCCCGCCGAGTGAGGCGGTTGAAGCACCCGCCGAGCCGCGCGGACGCGGCCGGCCGAAACTCGGCGTGGTCGCGCGCGAGGTGACCTTGCTGCCGCGGCACTGGGAGTGGCTCAACGCGCAGGCGGGCGGCGCCTCGGTCGCGCTGCGCAAGCTCGTCGACGATGCCAGACGCGCGAGCGGCGACAAGGACCGCGAGCGCCAGGCGCGCGATGCTGCCTATCATTTCATGTCGACCATGGCCGGCAATCTGCCGCAGTTCGAGGAAGCCTCGCGCGCGCTGTTCGCAGCGGACCGGCGGCGCTTCACCGGGCTGATCGCCGACTGGCCGATCGACATCCGCGACCACATCGTCAAGCTCGCCTACAGCGACCGCGCGTAAACCGCGCGCCCTCTCTTTCAACCCCATCGACGGCCGAGCCGCGCATTGCGCGGCAACGGCTTCGCACGCCCTGATGAAAGGCCAATCCATGTCCGCCGCAGCACCCCTCTGGACCACATTCCTCCGCTTCCTGGCTCCCTTGATGCTGAGCAATGCGCTGCAATCGCTGTTCGGCACGGTCAGCAATGTCTATCTCGGCCAGATGATCGGCGTCGACGCGCTGGCGGCGGTGTCGGCGTTCTTCCCCGTGATGTTCTTCCTGTTCGCCTTCGTCATGGGCCTGAGCACCGGCGCCACCGTGCTGATCGGCCAGGCCTTCGGCGCCGGCGAGCACGGCAAGATCAGGAGCGTGGTGGGTACGACGCTTGCTGTCGGCCTGTTGCTCTCGATCGCGATTGCACTCGTCGGCGGAGTTTTCAGCCGGCAATTGATGATGCTACTTGCCACGCCCGCGAACATTCTGGACGAGACCAGCGCCTATGCACGCATCGTGCTGCTCACGATGCCGCTCGGTTTCGTTTTCCTGCTGATGACGGCGATGATCCGCAGCGTCGGCGATGCGCTGACGCCGCTGCTGGCGCTGGCATTGTCGACGACGATCGGCCTGATCCTGACGCCGATGCTGATCCGCGGCACGTTCGGATTGCCGGCCGTCGGCATCACCAGTCCGGCATGGGCGGCGGCAATCGCCAACACGCTGACGCTGATCGCGCTGGCCATCTATCTGCTGCGGAAGAAGCATGCGCTCGCACCAGACGCTGCGTTGCTGGGGCATCTCCGGCTCAATCGCGCCGTGATCGGTAAGATTCTCGGCATCGGGCTGCCGAGCGCGATCGGCATGGTGGTGATGGCGATCGCGGAGCTGGTGCTGCTCGGCCTCGTCAACGGCTTCGGCTCAAACGCTACGGCCGCCTATGGCGCCGTCAATCAGGTGATGGGCTACACGCAGTTCACGGCGATGTCGATTTCGATCGCGGTCTCGATCCTCGGTGCGCAGGCGATCGGCGGCGGCGACCGGGCGCGGCTCGATAGCATCGTGCGCACCGGCCTTGCGTTCAATCTCGTCCTGACCGGCGGGCTGGTGGCGCTGATTTACCTGGCGCCGCGCGCGGTGCTTGGCATCTTCATCACCGACGGCGCCGTGCTCGATCTGGCGAAGGAGCTGCTGTACATCGCCTTGTGGAGCTCGGTGCCTTTCGGTCTCGCCACGGTGTTTTCCGGTGCGATGCGCGCAGCCGGCGTCGCCTTTACACCGATGCTGCTGTCGATCTTCGCAATCGTCGCGATCGAGCTACCGGCCGCAATGGTCCTGAGCCGCACGATCGGCCTTGGGGGCGTGTGGGCAGCCTATCCGATCGTGTTCTGCGCCATGTTCGTCTTGCAGATGGGCTATTACCTCCTGGTGTGGCGCAAGCAGGCGATCCGGCGTCTGGTCTGACCGCCAAAGTATTATGACCATCATTAAACGGTGGACCTGTGGCGCGGCCTGCGCCACAATGAGCAAAAAGCGACGTCAGGGAGAATGATATTGACCCGCACCGCCCCGCAATTCCTGTTCGACTTCGGCAGCCCCAACGCCTATCTCAGCCATCTGGCGATCCCGGCGATCGAGCAGCGCATCGGCGTCAAGTTCGAATATGTGCCGATCCTGCTCGGCGGCATTTTCAAGTCGACCAACAACAAGTCCCCGGCCGAGACGCTGGCCGGCGTCAAGAACAAGCGCGAGTTCCAGGCGATCGAGACCGAGCGCTTCATCAAGCGCTTTCATGTCCAGCCCTATGTCTGGAATCCGCATTTTCCCGTCAACACGCTGAACCTGATGCGCGCGGCAATCGCGGCGCAGCTCGAAGGCGTCTTCGAAAAATATGTCGAGGCTGCCTTCCACCACATGTGGCGCGAGCCGAAGAAGATGGACGATCCTGAAATCGCGGCGAAGGCGCTGGAGTCCTCCGGCCTCGATGCGCAGAAGCTGTTCGCCCGGGCCGGGGAACCCGAAGTGAAGGGCAGACTGATGAAGAACACCGAAGAGGCGGTTGCCCGCGGCGCGTTCGGCTCGCCGACCTTCTTCGTCGGCAACGAGATGTTCTTTGGCAAGGAGCAGCTACGCGAAGTCGAGGAGATGGTCCTGGGCAAATAGCCTCGTTCTCCAGCGACAGAATGTGATTGCGGAAACATTCTGGGTTGCTTCGCTTCGCTCGCAATGACGACTATAGATAGACCGCCAACAGCAAGAATAAGGACAATCCCATGCGTATCCTCGTGGTCGGCGCCGGCGCCATCGGCGGCTATTTTGGTGGCAGGCTGTTGCAGGCCGGCCGCGACGTCACCTTCCTGGTCCGGCCGCGGCGCGCCAGCGAGCTTGCGAGCGCCGGCCTCGTCATCAAGAGCCCGAACGGCGACGTGACCTTGAAGAACCCGCCGACCGTGCAGGCGGACGCGCTCAAGGACAAGTTCGACGTCGTGCTCTTGAGCTGCAAGGCGTTCGACCTCGACGACGCCATCAAGTCGTTCGCGGCGGCGGTCGGGCCGAACACGGCCATCATTCCGATGCTCAACGGCATGAAGCACCTCGACACACTGGATGCCAAGTTCGGCAAGGAGCGCGTGCTTGGCGGCCTCTGCGCCATCGCCGCGACGCTGAGCGAGAAGCGCGAGGTGGTGCAGCTCCAGCCGATGCAGTCGATCAGTTACGGCGAGCGCGACGGCAAGATGTCGGACCGGGTGAAGGCGATCGACGAGGCCTTCAGGAGCGGCATCACCGGTGCCGCCGCCAGTCAGAACATCATGCAGGACATGTGGGAGAAGTGGGTGTTCCTCTCCTCGCTGGCGGCATCCACCAGCCTGATGCGCGCCTCGGTCGGCAACATCCTTGCGGCTCCCGGCGGCCGGGATTTCCTGCTCGGCATGCTGGATGAGACCAGCGCCATCGCCACCGCGTCGGGCTATCCGCCGGGCGGACCGTTCTTCGAGCGGGTGAAGGGCAACCTCACCACCGAGGGCTCGCCGATGACGGCCTCGATGTTCCGCGACATCAAGGCGGGCCTGCCGGTCGAAGCCGATCACGTGATCGGCGATCTCATCGCGCGCGCCGATGCCGCCAAGGTGCCGGTGCCGAAGCTGCGCATCGCGTACACGCATCTGAAGGCGTACGAGAAGCAGCGGGCGGGATAGCTCCGCACTCGGTTGTCGCCCCGGACAAGCGTAGCTCTCGACAGCGCGAAGCGTTGTCCAGAGCGGAGCGCCGACGGGACCATAACCACAGGGCGTGATTATTGCGTGAGACGGTCACTCCGAGTCTTCGCCAAACTTGATCCTGTGGCTGTGGGTCCCGGATCGACGCACACTTGAGGCGCGCTTGTCCGGGACGACGGCGGAGTTTGTGGCTACACCTTCCGCTACTGCAAGTGCGCGAGATAGTGCGAGACCGCCGTGATTTCCTCGTCACTCATGTGATAGGCGACATCGGCCATCGCGGCGACGCCGCCGCCGACGCGCTGGCCGGCTTTGTAGTCGTGCAGCGCCTTGACGAGGTATTCCTCGCGTTGGCCGGCGAGCCGCGCAACCGCCTTGGTGCCGGCATAGCTATCCGTGTGGCATGACGCGCAGCGGCGGCCCGCGGCAACCTGCGCGCCCTTTTTCGACAGGTCCGGATCCTTGTCCTCCGGACCCTTCGGTGGCGCGAGCTGGGAGAAATAGGCGCCGAGATTGCGGATGTCCTCGTTGCTGATCTCCTCGACGATCGGCTGCATCTGCTCGTTCTTGCGCGAGCCGGCGCGGAAGAACACGAGCTGCCACTGCAGGAATTGATCGGGCTGGCCAGCGAGCGAGGGGATGTTCTCGGTCTGCGAGATGCCGTTCTCGCCGTGACAGCCGGCGCAGACGGAGGCTTTTTCCTTGATCGCGGCGTTATCGGCGGCTCGGGCCGGGTTAGATGAAAGCAGAAGCGTCGCACACAGAATTCCGAACCGAACGACCCGCATCGCTGATTTCTCCGACTGTCATTGCCGGGCTAGACCCGGCAATCCATCTCTTTTGAAAAGTTTCTCGTTTGATGGATGCCCGGATCAAGTCCGGGCATGACGAACGTGTTCCATTGCAAGTCCGTCACAAGCAAAAGAGGCTGCGGCCGTCACCCGGTCGCAGCCCCGTTCTCGTGTCGCGCTACTTCTTGCTGTAGCTGATGCGATAGATCGCGCCGGCCCAGTCGTCGGCAACGAGGATCGATCCGTCCTTGGCGAGGATGATGTCGTTGGGACGGCCGAGATAGCCCTGGTCGCCCTCGAGCCAGCCGGAGGCGAAGATCTCCTGCTTCGGGTTCTTGCCGTCGGGCCCGACGATCACGCGCACGATGCGTGCGCCCTGGTACTTGTGACGATTCCAGGAGCCGTGCTCGGCTATCAGGATGTTGTTCTTGTAGTCGGCGGGGAACTGGTCGCCGGTATAGAACTTCATGCCGAGCGGAGCGACATGGGCGCCGAGATTCAGCACGGGCGGTGTGAACTCGGAGCATTTGTGGCCCATCGCGAACTTGTCATCAGGCAGATTGCCCTGGTGGCAATAGGGATAGCCGAAATGTTCGCCGATCCTGTTGATCATGTTCAGCTTGTCCGAGGGCAGATCATCGCTGATCCAGTCCCGGGCATTCTCGGTGAACCAGAGCTTGCCGGTGCGCGGATCGACGTCGCCGCCGACCGAGTTGCGGACACCGAGCGCCCAGATCTCGGCGTTGCCGGTCTTGGGATCGACGCGCCGGATCTGCGACACGCTGGTCGGCGGAATGCCGACATTGAAGGGCGGTCCGAACGGCAGGAAGAACCAGCCGTCCTTGTCGACCGCGATGTACTTCCAGCCATGCGCGGCATAGGACGGCATGTCGTCATAGACGACCTTGCCCTGGCCGAGATTGTCGAGATTGGCTTCGGCGTTGTCGTAGCGGATCAGCTTGTCGACGGCGATGACGTAGAGCGCGCCGTCCTTGAAGGCGAGCCCGGTGGGCATGTTCAGGCCCTTCAGGACAGTCTTGACCTCTTTCTTTCCGTTGTTGTCCTTGATGGCATAGACGTTGCCGAGGCCGAACGAGCCGACGAACAGCGTGCCCTTGTCACCCCAGGCCATCTGCCGCGCGGCCAGCACGCCCGAGGCGTAGACCTCGATTTTGAAGCCCGGCGGCAGCTTGATTTTCTTGACGATGTTGGCGAGCTCGGCGTCGGAGGCGCCGGTCGGCGGGCCCGAGGGCGGTGCGAGGCCCTTCTGCGCCTCGGTCTCGTCGCCGAGGAACCAGTCGTCCGGCGGATGGGTCCAGAACTCCTTGGTACCGGATTCGTATTTCTTCAGCGGCCGGTTCTTGTCCTGTTGCTGCGCATTGCCGGCGCCGGTCCCGGCAAGAAGGGCCACGGCCGCAAGCGCCAACACGGATCGATGGATCATCGATGTCATCGCGTCACTCCCCTAAGGCAGCCGTGAGGGCTGCGCGTTATTTTGTTTTGCTAGTCGAGAGGCGAAGTTTTGAGTCCGTCGGGACGACAGACGCAAAAAGGTTAGCACATCTGCCGCTAGTGAGAAGCGCGCCGGGTGCAGCGCGGCTGCGTTCATTAAAAATTGAGACGGAATGTCAATGAACAGACGATGCAGCGACGACCGCACCCTCGCTGCAACGCGGAATCAATTTGCGCATGGATTTCAGGCGGCATGAGGGGGCGATATGCAAAAAGTGCGAAAACAACCCCATGCACAGTAGACCGGCTCCAGCTGACCTGCTCCCGCTGACACCGGACAGCCATTTGAAGCGTCGAGCAAAATAGCAATCGCGGCGCTTAGAAAGCGACGGGGTAGGGCCCGTCGTCGAACACGGTGTCATGATAGCCTTTCGACCCGATCTCGCGCGCCAGGGTGCTGCGAATATCGCGGCCATCTCGCAGGCTGCGCAGCACATGCGCGAAGTCGAATTCGGGCCGCCAGCCGAGCTCACGCCGCGCGCGCTCGTTGACAAAGACGCGGTCGATCGCGGGGAAGAGCCGCCAGCCGCGCGCCGCATAGAGCTGCGCACATTCCGGATAGAGCTCGCGGACGACACCGGCGGCATCGCGCGCAAGCGCCTCGAGATGCCGTTGCTCGAACGGGCTCGTGGCCGAGACGATGTAGCGGGCGAACCCGATTCTGGGCGCGCGCTCGACGGCCAGCAGATGGGCGCTGACCGCGTCCGCGATATCCAGGCGGCGATAGAGCAGCTCGTTGGCCTGCGCGTTCTCAAGCGCGTAGGCCGACCGCATCGCGGGATCATCGTCGTCCTCGGGAAAGAAGCGCGAGGTTCGCAGGATGAGGACCGGCAGGGCGCGCTCGCGAAAGAACAGTTCGCAGAGGTTCTCGGCCATCAGCTTGGTCGTGCCGTAGATGTTCTTCGGCACCGGCGGCAGGTCCTCGGTGACCCAAACGGCCGCCTGCCCGGCCTCAGGGCGCAGCTGCGAGCCGAACGCGCTGGTGGTGCTGGTGAAGACGAAACTCTTCACGCCGGCCGCCGCGGCCGCCTCGAGCAGGTTGAGCGTGCCAGTGACGTTGGTGTCGACGAAATCCTGCTTCGTGTGGGTCGCCACATGCGGCTTATGGAGGGTCGCGGTGTGGATGACGGCGCTGACGCCATCCATCTGGCGCCGCACGAAGCCGGGATCGACGATCGAGCCGACGGCATCTGTGAAGGGGGAGGGCTTCAGATCAATCCCGCGGGCAGGCGACCCACGCCCACGGAGTGTCCGCAGGATGGCCTCTCCGAGGTGACCCGCGCTACCCGTGACCAGGATTGTCATGTCAGATCCAATACAGCCGTCAGCAGCGTGGAAAACCACGGCCCTATCCGGTTAGGCTGGATGCTCTGGGAAAAATTGGAGCGGGCGAAGGGGCTCGAACCCTCGACCCCGACCTTGGCAAGGTCGTGCTCTACCACTGAGCTACACCCGCATCCTGTGTCGGTCGCGTGACGCGCCGGCAACGGCTGTCGTATGCCAAAAGCGGGAGGGGAATGCAACAGCTACCGGCGGGATAGATTCGCAATTGAGGGCCCCAAATGGACCTCCAACATGGCCAAATCGACCGGAAAAGCCCCGGAACCGGCGAATCAGGGCGCCTGGATTGAAATTCGGCCCATTCGGCCCAATTTAGGAGCCGACAACAAGCATATGATGCGGCGGCGTGCTAAAGAGCCGCCATTCCAGACATGACGAGGGGATCCCGTGACGATCATCGACCAGGGTAACGGAGCGGCGGGCCCGGCTGCGGCCGATCTGATCAAGGACACCACCACCCAGACCTTCGTGAAGGATGTCATCGAGGAATCGAAGCGCCAGCCGGTGCTGATCGATTTCTGGGCGGAGTGGTGCGGCCCCTGCAAGCAGCTCACCCCGGTGCTTGAGAAGGCCGTGAAGGCGGCCAAGGGCAAGGTCAAGCTGGTCAAGATGAACATCGACCACCATCCGGCGATCCCGGGCCAGATGGGCATCCAGTCGATCCCGGCCGTGATCGCCTTCGTCAACGGCCAGCCGGCCGACGGCTTCATGGGCGCGGTGCCGGAGAGCCAGATCAATGCCTTCATCGAGCGGCTGACCAAGGGCGTCATCGCGCCGGGCGAGGTCAATGTCGCCGAGATCGTGCAGGAGGCCGAAACGGTGCTCGCCGAGGGCGACACGGCGGCGGCGGCGCAGATCTACGCCGAGGCGCTCCAGCATGATTCGACCAATATCGCGGCGCTTGCGGGCCTTGCAAAGTGCTACGCCGTCTCCGGCGCGATGGAGCAGGCCAAGCAGACGCTGGCCATGGTGCCGGAATCCAAGCGCAGCGACGCGGCCGTGAAGGCCGTGCAGACCGCGATCGATCTCGCCGAGCAGGCGAAATCGCTTGGACCTGTCGCCGAGCTGGAACAGAAAGTCGCCGCAAACCCGCTCGATCATCAGGCTCGATTCGACCTCGCCACCGCGCTCAACGCACAAGGCAACCGCGCGGCGGCGACCGAGCAGCTGCTCGAGATCGTCAAGCGCGACCGCAAATGGAACGATGACGGCGCCCGCAAGCAGCTGGTGCAGTTCTTCGAGGCGTGGGGCGGCACGGATGATGCAACCGTCGAGGGGCGCAAGCGTTTGTCGACGATCCTGTTTTCGTAGGGACGTACTGGCGACGCCAGGGGGACCGGGCAGATGCCGATCAACATCGAATACCGCGGGCCCGCCGATCTCCCGGAGATCATTCCGGTGTTTCCGTTGCCGGGTGCGCTGCTGCTGCCCCGCGGCCAGATGCCGCTCAACATCTTCGAGCCGCGCTACCTCGCGATGGTCGACGATTCCTTCCGCGACGGCCATCGCCTGATCGGCATGATCCAGCCCGACGTGGCGCATTCGCCGAAGGATTCCGACAAGCCGGCACTGTTCCGCGTCGGCTGCGTCGGCCGCATCACCCAGCTCGCCGAATCCGGCGACGGCCGCTACATCCTCGAGCTCACCGGCGTTTCGCGCTTCAAGGTGGTCGAGGAGCTTGAGGTGCTCACCCCCTATCGGCAGTGCAAGGTGGATTTTTTCGCTTTCGTCGACGACTTCACCGCGCGCATGGGCGAGGAGGAGGTCGAGCGCGAGGCGCTGCTGTCGGTGCTCGCCGACTTCCTGAAAGCCAACAATCTCAAGGTCGACTGGGAGGGCGTCGAGAGCGCGCCCAACGAGGCGCTCGTCAATGCGCTGGCGATGATGTCGCCCTATGGTCCCGCGGAAAAGCAGGCGATGCTCGAGGCGCCCGACCTGAAGACCCGCGCCGAGATCCTGATCGCCGTCACCGAGATGGATCTCGCCAAGAAACGCACCAGCGGCGATCCGCCGCTGCAGTGAGGATCTGAAGCTCACGCAGCGCGGATGGCTGCTCCGGAATCTCGCCGCAGCATTCTGGGGATGTCGGATGCAGGCATCGGCCGACTGAAATAGTAGCCTTGCGTTTCGGCACACCCCTCTTCACGGAGGATGTCGAGCTGCTCCTTCGTTTCGACGCCTTCGGCGGTCGTCGTCTTGCCGAGGCTGACTGCGAAACGCACCACCGCTCGCGCGAGATGGTGCGCCTCCACCCGCACGCTGGACAGTTCATTGACGAAGCTGCGGTCGATCTTGATCTTGTCGAACGAAAATCTTTGCAGAAAGCTCAGCGACGAATAGCCGGTGCCGAAATCGTCCAGGGCGATTCGCACGCCGAGCTCGCGCAGCTGAGCGAGTGCCGAAAAAACGGCTTCGCTGTCATGCATGATCACCGTCTCCGTGACCTCGAGCTCGAGCCTGTGCGGCGCGACTCCTGAACTCGCCAGCGCGCCGACAATGACCGGAACGAGCTCCTTGCTCCTGAATTGGGCGGGGGACAGGTTGATGGCGATCCTGAGATCGGTTGGCCATTTGGCCGCTTCGGCGCAGGCGGTCCTCAGGACCCATTCTCCCAGAGGCACGATCAAGCCGGTCTCCTCCGCAAGCGGGATGAATTCGCCCGGCAAAACCAGGCCTCGCTGCGGGTGATGCCAGCGCAGCAAGGCCTCGAAGCCGCAGGTCTTGCCGGTCGCGGGGCTGACGAACGGCTGGTAGTGAAGCTCGAATTGACGGCCGGCAAGCGCATCCCGCATCTCGCGCTCCAGGTTGCGTCGCGCATGCATGAGCTGGTCGAGCTCCGGCTCGAAGAAGCGGAATGCACCACGTCCACCACTCTTGGCCGAGTAGAGGGCGAGATCCGCGCTCTTCAGGATCACGTCGGAATCGTTGCCATCGCGCGGCGCGATGGCAATGCCGATGCTGGTGCCCACCGTGACCCGATGATCCCCGAGGTCGAATGGTTCGCAAAGCGCCTTTCTGACGTTCTCGGCGAGGGCGGCGGCCTCCACGGCCGGGTTGGTTACGTAGTCGATCACCGCAAACTCGTCGCCGCCGAGCCGGGCAATCAACGCGGTCTCCGTGACGCATTCGCGCAGACGCGCGGCGACGGCGCGCAGCAGGGCATCGCCCGCCGGATGTCCAAGCGTGTCGTTGACTTCCTTGAAACGATCGAGGTCGAGCATGAGCACGGCCAGATCGAGGCCGCCGTTGCGCGTCACCGCGATCGCATGCTCCATCCGTTCCCTGAGCAGCACGCGATTTGGCAGATCGGTCAGCGCATCGTGTTGTGCCATATGGGTGATCTTGGCCTCGGACCGGCGTTGCTCGGTAACATCGAGATGAGTGGCCACCCATCCGCCACCGGCCATTGGCTGTCGCGTCACGCAGATCAGCCGGCCATCCGCAAATTCATCGATCCTGCTCGAGACGACATCGAACGGCAAGGCCGCCAGTTTCGAGATGAATTGCTCGGCGGCACCCTCGCTGGGATCGCCTTTGAGAATTCCCTTTACAATACGATGCCTGATGATGTCCGAGTGCGATGTCCCCGTCCTCAGCAGTTCCGGCGGCAGCCGATAGAGCCGGGCATAACGCTCGTTGCAGACGACCAGTCGCTTGTCGGCATCGAACATGCAAAGGCCCTCGACCATGTGGTTGATGGCCGTGTCCAGCCTGAGCTTCTGTTCCTGCAGCTCCTTTTGCGAGCCTTCGAGTTGCTGCCGGGCGACCGAAAGCTGGCTGATGATCTCTTCGAAATTGGCGGTTCTGGTTGCCAGACGGCGATCGGCCAGCACACCAATCAAGCTCATCCCGAGCACGGACAATGCCACACCGGCGATAGCAAGCGCGAGGAAGGTCGGAGAAAGCGAAAGGGTATCGGTCGCGAGCGTGGGATCTGGCGTGATCTGCACGGCACCCATGGCCGTGAAGTGATGCGACACGATGGCCAGCGTCAGCAGGACTGCCGCCGCGATCATGCCCCAATAGCCCTGATAGCTGAGCGCGACGGCCAGCGCGGCGTAGCCGAGACACATGCCCAAGATGATCGAGGCGAGCACGAGATCCGCGGACCAAGAGACTCGACCCGGCACTTCAAGGGCCCACATCCCCAGATAGTGCATGCTGGCAATGCCGCCGCCGATGATGACGCCTCCTGCCGCCGCGCGCCAGCGGCCGAAGGGGCCGACCGCAACGCCGAAACCGACCGAGGTCAGGAGCATCGCCGCTGCAAGAGAAGACGCCGTCAGAACGATGCCGTAGCCGGTAGTAACGCCAGGCTCGTAGGCGAGCATCGCGACGAAATGCGTCGCCCAGATGCCATATCCGATGGCCGCGCCGGCAATCGTGATCCAAATCCACCGCGTTCTTGCGCGCGTCGCGATCGCACGATGAAAGATGCTGACCGCGACAATGCTGGCAACGAAGCAGACCAGAACAGCGAGTACGACGAGCCGCCAATCGTGCTCGGCCGCAAGGCAGGAGAAAACGCGGAACATCCAATATCGCTCCATCGTCAATAGTGTCGATGATGGACGCGCTAAACGTGCTTCGCGTTAATTTTGTGCAACGCCTGATTGCATGCTTATCGGCAGGCTAACGTCGACCGCACAATTTGATCTGTCGCGTATTTGCGCATGAGGCCGCAGCGTGATCGTGCCCGACCTGCGCGACGAAAGTCGCGCAACGATCGCAACGAACTTAGAGATGGCCGCGGATGCGCTTGCGTCCGGTGATCATCGCGCGGATCAGGTTCTCGCGCTGCAAAATTCCCATCAGCACCACGCCCGCGACGTGGAGCACGACCAGGACGATGACGGCATCCGATGAATAGTGGTGGGCGTCTTCGACCCACCACACACCGAAGAACGTGACGGTGACCGACATCGCTCCCGTGATCGTCGAGACGGCGAGCGAGACCAGCAGCGCGACCAGCATCAACGTGCCCGCGGGATTGAGCCCGATATAGCGGCCGGTGATGCCGCGATGCAGATTCCAGATATAACGAGGCGACGCGCGAAGCCTGACGCCGACCATCCGGAAGCGCGAATAGCGGCTTCCCCAGAAGCCCCAGACCAGCCGAAAAGCGAGAAGCCCCAGCACCGCATAGCCGACCACGCGGTGAAGGCCGTCATAAACGGTCGGCGTGAACCACGCGGCCAGAACGCCGGCCGCGAGAGCCCAGTGCCAGAGGCGCAGCGGAAGGTCCCAGACCGCGATCGTCCGCGGAGCGGTTCGCTCGGCGGGGGTCCCATCGGACACCCCGCGTGCGTCTGGCGCTTGTTCGATCAAGCGAAGACCACCCTCAAGCCTTGCTTTGCGCAGATTGCGTCGCGCGATTGACGCATTCTACTTGGCGATCGTGTGCTTCAGGCTGAGATCTTCCGGGCTGTAGAACAGCTCGTAGAGCTTGCCTTCCTTAACGCCGTAGACCTCGTAGCACGAGCCTTCGACCTTGGAGCGCCGGACCTCATAGCCCAGCGCCTTGGCCTTGGCTTCGGCTTCGCTGGCCGGCTTCCACGACGCCTTGTCGAGCTTGGTGCAATCCTTGAAACCGTCGGCCATGGCCGTCGATCCCGCGCCAATCCCGATCGTCAATGCAATGGCAGCAACACGAATGACCTTCACGAACTCTCCTCCTCTGTCGTGGACGCACCGCGGAGCCGCGGAGCGCACCGAAGGAAGCAAAGGAGGTGGTGAAGTCAATCGGGTACGGGCCCAGTTCGCTTTAGATAACTTCTAACATGCGCGAAAACGGCAGCGCTCTCCGCGCCCAACGCGGATTTCCCCTACCGCTGCGGCCTTACGCCTCACAGGCCGGATGCGCGGCTAATAGCCAGCGACCGCGAGCGCGACGACTGCCCCCATGCCGACCCAACCAAAATGGCGGCCGCGCGTGGCGAAGGCATTGGCGAGGGCTGCAAAGCCGAACACGACGGCAAGCGTGGCGACGATCCAGTGCCGGGCGAGGCTCGATTCCAGCCGGGGCGCAACCAGCAGCAGCACGCCGCCGCCAATCCACGCCACCGTGCCGACCTGCCATACCAGTCGGATCAACGTGCGCAGGCGCGGCGGCTCGATTCTGGCGCGGGCGAATACCTTGCTCTCGCCGAGCACGCCGTGGATCAGCGCGATGAGGATCGCGACGACTCCGGAACATTGCAGGAGAATATCTCGCATGGGGCATGCTCCGTCCGTACAGTTCTGTATGGAGATGCACCCACTTGCTCCCGGCTGTCAATACACTAGTGTATGGGCTCCATCCGGGGCCCGGGCATGACCGAACAGCTTTCCGCCGACGACTGGATCAAGCAAGGCCTGAAGGCGCTCGGCAAGAACGGCTTCACGGCGCTGAAGGCCGATCCGCTCGCCAAGGCCATGGGTGTTTCGCGCGGCAGCTTCTATTGGCATTTCGCCGATCTGGCCGCGTTTCACGTCGCCGTGCTGAAGCGCTGGCGCGAGATCGCGGCCGAGCAGATCATCGCCGATGTCGAAGCGGCCAGCGATGATCCGCTCATGACGCTGCTGCGGAGATCCTTCGGCGCACGGCTCGATCTCGAGCGCGCGGTGCGCAACTGGGCGGCCTTCGATGCGGCGGCGCAAGGGGCGGTGCGCGCAATCGACCGCCGCAGGCTCGACTACATCGAAGAGCTGCTGGAAAAGCGTGGGCTCGCTCCGGCGACGGCGCAGGCCCGCGCGCAGATCCTCTATTGGACGTTTCTCGGCTTCGCCCTGTCGGGGACGCCGCTGCCGGCGGCGCGGCTTCAGAGCATTCTCGACGAGCTTCTGCTGATGGTTTCGACCTAGAGACCCGTTCCAATGGAACTGGTCTCTAGGTTTTCATTTTCACGCGTTTTCTTGACGCGAACCGGCATCCACTTCGCTCGAAAACGCTTTGGCCGATACAATGGGCGGGCGCGCCTTTCTGTGCTAAAGGCAATCGATTGCCGGAGATCCCGATGAACGCGCCTACCGAACGTCCCGAAGCCAGTGTCGATCCCAAATTGCTGGAGATTCTGGTCTGCCCGCTGACCAAGGGCCCGCTGGAGTTCGATTCGACCAAGCAGGAGCTGATCTCGCGCAGCGCCAAGCTCGCCTATCCGATTCGCGACGGCATCCCGATCATGCTGCCGGAAGAGGCGCGCAAGATCGATTAGTGGCCGCGAATAGGGAATGGCGAGTCGCGAATGGATCCACTCGCTACTCGCTACTCACCATTCGCCCTCATAACGCCTCGCCCTTCAGCAGCCGCGGCACCTCGCCGGTGAGTCCTGCGGCCTGGCGGATGAAGAGGTTCTTCAGCGGCGGGGCGCGGTCGACGAGGCCGAGGCCGATGTCGCGCACGGTGCGCAGCAAGGTCGACTGGTTGGAGAACAGGAAGTTCAGCGAGTTGGTGGCAACACCCATCGCCATGGTGTCGAAGCGGCGCCAGCGCTGGTAGCGTTCGAGCACGTCCGCCCCGCCGAGATCCATGCCGAGCCGCGCGGCATCGACCACGACCTCGGCCAGCGCCGCGACGTCCTTCAGCCCCATGTTGAGGCCCTGACCGGCAATGGGGTGGATGACGTGGGCGGCATCGCCGACCAGCGCGAGGCGCTCGGCGACGAAGGACCGCGCGACGAAATAGGACAGCGGAAACGCGCGCGCCTTGTCGAGCACTTTGACCTCGCCGAGATGCAGGCCGAAACGCTGCTCGAGCTCGCTGTGAAATTCCTCGTCACTGAGCGCAACGATGCGCGCGGCCTCGGCTCGGCGCTCAGTCCACACCAGCGAGGAACGCTTGCCCGAGAGCGGCAGGATCGCGAAGGGACCTGCCGGCAAGAAGTGTTCTTCGGCGCGGCCCTCGTGATCGCGCTCATGGCCGACGGTGACGACGATGCCGGACTGGTCGTACTCCCAGCCATGGATGGCGATGCCGGCGCGCTCACGCAGCTTCGACCGCGCACCATCGGCGGCGACCAAGAGACTGGCCGCGACGACGCTGCCATCGCCGAGCGTCACGTCGATGCCGTCGGAGCGCGCGTCGTAAGATCCGACCGTGGTGGCGCGAAGATCGATGCCCTCGGCCTCGGCGCGCACCACCAGCGCATCGATCAGGAGGCGGTTCTCGACCATATGGGCAAACGGCTCGCCCGGCGCGACGTCGCCGGCGAAGTTGAGGAACACCGGACGGGTGGCGTCCTCCAGCTTGGAATCGGTCACGACCATGTCGAGGATCGGCTGCGCCTCGCCCCTGACGTCGTCCCAGGCGCCGATCGCCTCGAACAGGCGGCGGCAGGCGGCGACTATCGCGGTGGCGCGCGGGTCCCGGCTCGGCCGCGTGCCGAGCGCGGGATCGGCGACGATGACGGGGATCTCGGGGCCGAGCCCCTGGCGTAGCGCCAGGGCCAGCGCGAGCCCCGCTAACGCGCCGCCACCGATGACAATGCTACCCTGTACCGACATACCAAGCTTCCCGGTCAATTCTCGGTCTTGCTAGCAGACTTGAGCTGGGCGAAACAGTGCGGTGAAGCAAGGGCGGAACGGCCCAATTCCGTCATTCCGGGGCGCCTCGAAGAGGCGAACCCGGAATCTCGCTCAACAACTTCTGGATTCCGGGTTCGCGCTCACGCCCGCCCCGGAATGACGACGAAAGCGAAAGCGCGCCGATGTCCAAAAGCCTGATCGACCTGATCTCGATCCTCGACCTCGAACAGCTCGAGGTGAATCTGTTCCGCGGCAACAGCCCGAAGACGAGCTGGCAGCGGGTGTTCGGCGGCCAGGTGATCGGGCAGGCGATGGTTGCCGCCTGCCGCACCGTCGAGGGACGGCTGCCGCATTCGCTGCACTGTTATTTCATCCTGCCGGGCGATCCGCAGATCCCGATCATCTACCAGGTCGAACGCCTGCGCGACGGCAAGAGCTACTCGACGCGGCGCGTCACCGCGATCCAGCATGGCAACGCGATCTTCTCGATCATGGTGTCGTTCCACGCCGACGAGGAGACCTCATTCGATCATCAGGACAAGATGCCCGATGTGCCGCCGCCGGAAAAACTCACGGCGGAGGAGGTGGCGAAGCAGCCGATGTTCAAGGAGATGCCGGAGTTCATCCGCCGCTACTATGAATCGGATCGGCCGATCGAGCTGCGCCCGGTCGAGCTCGGCCGCTATTTCGGCCAGAAGATCGAGGACGGCCGCATTCACGTCTGGATCAAGACCGCCGCGAAGCTGCCAGACGATCCGGCGCTGCATATGTGCGCGCTCGCCTATGCCTCCGACTTCTCATTGCTCGATGCGATCATGGCGCGCTACGGCCGCACGCTGTTCGACAAGCGCATGATGCCGGCGAGCCTCGACCACGCGATGTGGTTTCACCGCCCGTTCCGCGCCGACGAATGGCTGCTCTACGCGCAGGATTCGCCGAGCGCGCAATCGGGCCGTGGCCTGACCCGCGGCTCGATCTTCAAGCCTGACGGCACGCTGGTAGCCTCCGTCGCGCAGGAAGGTTCTGTGCGCGAGCGGAGGACATGATCGCTCAGAGCGAGCCCCGCGGAGCGAGCTCGGTCTGCGAAGCAAACCAGTTCATGATCCAGCGATAAACCCACGGGATCGGGATGATGAAGCTGCACAGGAGCGCCGCCACGATTCCGCGCCACAAGATCTCGAGGCCGCTACCCTTGAAGACGATTTCGCGCCGTGTGCCTTCGACGTTGCGGCAGAACCAGCGCATCTGCGCCGCGGCGACCCAGGCCCAGCCGATGATGGTGATGATCGAGATCGCGAACAGCAGGCTCCAGCCGATATAGGCCCAGATCGAGCCGGTGAAGCTCAGGCCCAGCGGCTGCCCATTGGAGTCGAGGTTCGCGACCATCCATTTGATCAGCAGCCAATAAAGGACGATCTGCACGATGAACAGCAGGTTGCTGAGCAACTGGCTGCCGATGAAGGAGATGACGATCGCCAGGACGATGAAGCCGAAATACCAGGGCACCAGCGTCATCGCATTGCCGGTGAAGCCGAGATTCGGACGCCCCGGGACCTTCACGCAGGACACGATCCATTGCGTGTACCAGACAAACGCCCAGGGCGCCGGCAGGACGAGGATCATTCCGATCAGCAAGACGATGCTGCGCCAGGTGAACTCGAGGATGCCGAAATCGACCGCCAGCGACCCTCCACCTGCGCCACCATGGCCGCCGGCGCTGGCATACCCGCCCATCATCGGCGGGCCGCCTGCTGGCATCATCGGCGGCGCGCCGCCGCCGAGCAGGCCCGGAATTTCGGCGGCCTTCTGCCAACCGGCCATGCCCTCGGTCCAGACCAGCGTGTCCGGACGGACGATGCCCTGGGCGATGAGATCGCGGAACTGCCCTTCCGCAAAGGGGCCCTGCTGCTTGCCCTCGGATGCGTAGAACCAACTCGCCATGAAGCGTCCCCCCAAAATACTTATGTACCGCTTGACCTCCGCGGGTTCACCGCATCCATGCCAAAAATGCATTGTGAAGGATGAGCGGTTGCCCCTGTACAGAGGCGGCCGTTCACATGGCCAAACGTTTTTCCGCTTCAATCTGCAACTTTTTTGTGCCATTTGCCCGGAAAGATGCCAGATTGACGCGGCGCCGGGGACATACGGCGCGGCGCATCCCGGGGAATAGGCCTGACCATGAAACTCGTCGTCGCGATCATCAAACCTTTCAAGCTCGATGAGGTCCGCCAGGCCCTGACGGCGATCGGCGTCCACGGCATGACCGTAACCGAGGTGAAGGGCTATGGCCGGCAGAAGGGCCACACCGAGATCTATCGCGGCGCCGAATATGTCGTGAACTTCCTGCCGAAGCTGCGCATCGAGATCGCGGTCGCCTCCGACATTGCCGACAAGGCGGTCAGCGTGATCACCGCGACCGCGCGCACCGGGCAAATCGGCGACGGCAAGATCTTCGTCACGCCGATCGACCACGCGCTGCGCATCCGCACAGGCGAAACCGACAGCGACGCGCTCTGAATCAAACAAATCTGTTTCGATCGCACCGGGCAACGACGCCGGAGCGTGCGACGCCAATTGATGCCGGGGGAACGACATGGCGGGATTGTTGCGCCGCGCAGCTGCTATGGCTGTGCCAATCGGATTTGTGTCCGTCGTAGCTTCGCCGGCACGCGCCGCCACTTCCGAGATCAACACCGCCGACACCGCCTGGATGATCGTCGCCACCGCGCTGGTGCTGATGATGACGATCCCGGGACTCGCGTTGTTCTATTCCGGCATGGTGCGCAAGAAGAATGTGCTCGCCACCATGGCGCAGAGCCTCGCCGCGGTCACGCTGATCTCCATTCTCTGGGTCGCGTTCGGCTATTCGCTCTGCTTCATCGGCGACGGACCGTGGATCGGCACGCTCGACCGCTGGTTTCTCGCAGGGATGACCATGGACAGCGTCAACCCTGCTGCGAAGACCATCCCGGAATCGCTGTTCATGCTGTACCAGATGACGTTTGCGATCATCACGGTGGCGCTGGTCGCGGGCTCGGTCGCCGACCGCATGCGGTTCTCGGCGTATCTGTTGTTCTCCGTCGCCTGGTTCATCTTCGTTTACATTCCTCTGGCGCATTGGGTGTGGGGTGGCGGCTTCCTCAACAGCATGGGCGTGATGGATTTCGCCGGCGGCCTCGTCGTGCACCTGTCGGCCGGCACTGCCGGCCTTGTCGCCGCGAAGGTGATGGGACGCCGTCATGGCTACGGCACCGAGAATCTCTCGCCCTTCGATCTCTCGCTCGCGGTGATGGGCACCGGCCTGTTGTGGGTCGGCTGGTTCGGCTTCAACGGCGGCTCGGCAGGCGCGGCCAATTCGCGCGCGGTGATGGCGATCATCGCAACACATCTCGCCGCCTGCGCCGGCGCATTGACCTGGGGCGCGATCGAATGGTCGACGCGGCGCAAGCCGTCGGTGCTCGGCATGATCTCCGGCGCGGTGGCCGGACTCGGCACCATCACGCCAGCCTCCGGCTTCGTCGCGCCCTGGCACGGCATCGTCATCGGCGTCGTCGCCGGTGCGGTCTGCTACTGGGCCTGTACCTGGCTGAAGCACCGCTTCAACTATGACGATTCGCTCGACGTCTTCGGCGTCCACGGCATCGGCGGTCTGACCGGGACCCTGCTCGGGGGCGTGTTCGCGACCAGCGCCATTGGCGGCACCGCCGGCCTGATCGAGGGCCATCCCCAGCAGCTCCTGATCCAGTTCTACGGGGTCGCCGTCACCTTCGTCTGGTCGGCGGGCGTCAGTTTCGTCCTGCTCAAGCTGGTCGGCCTGTTCGTGCCCTTGCGGGTATCGCGCGAGCATGAACTCGAGGGGCTCGATATCTCGCAGCACGGCGAGGCACTTCAGTAAGTTAGCGGCCGCCCGGCCTTCATTCCGGGCTTGCACAACACATAAGCGTGTGCTTATGTGTTGTCATGATCGAAGCCGACATCTTCAAGGCGCTGGCTGACCCGACACGCCGCAAGGTCTTTGAGAAACTCGCTGGCGGAAGCCTGAATGCCAGCGCGTTGCGCGATGGATTGGAGATCAGCCAGCCAGCGATGTCGCAGCATCTGTCGGTGCTGCGCGCGGCAGGCCTCGTGCGCGAGCAGCGGCAGGGCCGCTTTGTCAGTTACGAAGTCGACCCGGACGGAATTGTCGCCATCGGGGCATGGCTCGCGCGCTATCGCGCCTATTGGCCGAAGCGCATGGAAGCACTTGCCGATCTCCTGAAGGACATGGACCAATAAGGACTGGCTCAATGAGCGACGCCGCGAAGCCTGATCGTCCGAACGAAGCGCTCGTGCTCGAATTCGATTTCGATGCACCGCCGACAAAAGTCTGGCGCGCCGTGACGATTCCTGAATTGCGCGAGCGCTGGTTGCCGGATTGCGATCTTGCGGGCGCCGAGCCGGAATCGTCGATCGCGGGCGAGGAGGTGCGCTACCGGCTGCGCGATTCCGAACCGCCGTTTCGCGAAAGCCACGTCATCTTCCGGATCGAGCCGAACGAGGACGGCGGCACCCGCTTTCGCATTATCCAGCAGGCCTGCGACGATAACGCGAAGCTGCCGCGGGCGGCCAACACGAATTGCTGCCTGATGCGCGCGGCAGCTTAACACCAAACAGACTTCATCATCTGCAGACATGGAGGTCGCGATGCGCGACATGCTTCAGCTCGTCCCTATGGTCGTCGAGCAATCCGCCCGCGGCGAGCGATCCTTCGACATCTACTCGCGGCTTTTGCGTGAGCGGATCATCTTCCTCAACGGCGAGGTCAATGACGCGATGTCTGGCCTCGTCTGCGCGCAACTGCTGTTCCTCGAGGCGGAGAATCCGAACAGGCCGATCAATCTCTACATCAATTCCTACGGCGGGGTGGTCACGAGCGGACTCGCGATGTACGACACCATGCAGTTCATCAAGGCGCCGGTTCATACGCTGTGCATGGGCACCGCGCGTTCGATGGGCTCGTTCCTGCTGATGGCCGGCGAGCCCGGGCACCGCGCCGCCCTGCCGAACGCCAGCCTTCACGTCCACCAGCCACTCGGCGGCTTTCAGGGCCAGGCATCCGACATTCTGATCCATGCCAATGAGATGCAGGAAACCAAGCGGCGCATCATCCGGCTCTATGCGCGGCATTGCGGGCGGTCCGAGGAGGAGGTGGAACGGACGCTGGACCGCGACCACTTCATGACTGCGCAACAAGGGGTCGAATGGGGATTGATCGATCGGGTTTTTGCGGCGCGCGACGCCGCCTGATCGGCCCAACGTGGCCTGCGGCCCCCAGGCTTGTCCGGATCAGGATGTCCAGCTTGCGGCGTGCATCGCGTGAGCAGGAGCTCGAGAGGCCGATGGCTTGCAGCAGGGCGAAGCCCTGCGATAGGCACGTGCGCTACGTAATTACCTTCCGGCTGCCCGGCACATGAGCAACATTGTGTCGACAGCCTGTCGTGCCCGCGATTTAAGCAGACGTGACCACGTTTTGAGCGCGACGTAATAACGCACCGCAGCGGAATGCCCGCCAAACGCGAAAACACCCGTTTTCATAATCCGTTAGGCAATGCGGCTGATCTGGCACGGCATTTGATTCTCAGGGGTCCGGCTGTGCCCGCGTAGTGAAAATTCTCCCTCGTGGCGAACCAGTCGAGACACGCCCGGCCACGTCCGGACCGGGCCCAAGCGGGGATAGGACCCATGAAAATTGTTATGGCGATTATCAAGCCATTCAAGCTTGAAGAAGTCCGTGACGCCCTGACCGCCATCGGCGTTCACGGTCTCACGGTGACGGAAGTCAAGGGATATGGCCGCCAGAAGGGCCATACGGAAATCTATCGCGGCGCCGAATATGCCGTGAGCTTCCTGCCCAAGATCAAGATCGAGGTCGCTGTCGCCTCCGACCAGGTCGACAAGACCATCGACGCCATCACGTCCGCGGCGAAAACCGGACAGATCGGCGACGGCAAGATCTTCGTCATCAATCTCGACCATGCGGTTCGCATCCGCACCGGCGAGGCCGATGCCGCGGCCCTCTGATTTCGCGCTCAACCTTATCCAAGCAGGAGTAAACAATATGACGTTCAAGCGTCCCCATGGCGCGGGATTGGCGGCTCTCGCAGTCGGCCTGTTCGCTGCGACCGCAGCCTACGCCGAGCCAACGGTCAACAAGGGAGACAACGCCTGGATGCTGACATCGACAGTGCTAGTGCTGTTGATGACGATCCCCGGTCTCGCGCTGTTCTACGGCGGCCTCGTCCGTTCCAAGAACATGCTCTCGGTGCTGATGCAGGTGTTCTACACCGTCTGCGTCGTCACCGTGATCTGGGCCGTGTACGGCTACAGCCTCGCCTTCACCGGCGGCTCCGACTTCATCGGCGGCTTCTCCAAGGCCTTCATGATGGGCGTCACCACCGACTCGAAGGCCGCGACCTTCTCGGTCGACGCCAACATCTCGGAGCTCATCTATATGTGCTTCCAGATGACCTTCGCGGCGATCACGCCCGCCCTCATCGTCGGCGCCTTCGCCGAGCGCATGAAGTTCTCGGCGATCGCTCTCTTCATTCCGCTCTGGGTCACGCTGATCTACTTCCCGATCGCGCACATGGTCTGGTACTGGCCCGGCCCGGACGCGATCCAGGACGCGGCCAAGGCTCTGGCGGCGGCGGGTGATGCGGCGGCGAAGACCGCGGCGCAGGCCAAGCTCGACGAGATCAACGCCGACGCCGGCTGGATCTTCAAGATGGGCGCGATCGACTTCGCGGGCGGCACCGTGGTGCACATCAACGCCGGCATTGCAGGCCTCGTCGGCGCTCTCCTGATCGGCAAGCGCGTCGGCTACGGTAAGGAGCTGATGGCTCCGCACTCGCTGACCATGTCGATGATCGGCGCTTCGCTGCTCTGGGTCGGCTGGTTCGGCTTCAACGCCGGCTCCAACCTGGAAGCCAATGGCGGCGCTGCGCTCGCCATGACCAACTCCTTCGTCGCCACCGCAGCCGCCGCGCTGTCGTGGATGTTCGCGGAGTGGATCATCAAGGGCCATCCGTCAGTGCTCGGCGTGATCTCCGGCGCGGTCGCGGGCCTCGTGGCCGTCACGCCTGCCGCCGGCTTCGCCGGCGTGATGGGTGCGATCGTCCTCGGCCTCGTGGTCGGCGTGGTCTGCCTGTTCTTCTGCACCGTCGTGAAGAACGCGCTCGGCTACGATGACTCCCTCGACGTGTTCGGCGTGCACTGCATCGGCGGCATCGTCGGCGCCATCGGCACCGGCATCCTGGTGAACCCCGCTCTCGGCGGCGCCGGCATCGTCGACTACACCGCGATCCCGCCGAAGGTCGCCGATTACGAGTTCGCCACGCAGGTGCTCGCCCAGATCAAGGCCGTCTGCACCACGCTGGTGTGGTCGGGCGTCGGTTCGGCGATCCTCTACAAGGTCGTCGATGTGATCGTTGGCCTCCGCGCCAATGTCGAGAGCGAGCGTGAAGGCCTCGACATCACCGAGCACACCGAGCGCGCCTACAACATGTAACCCTCCTCCCGGGCACGGTCTCCTTCGGAAGACCGCGTCTACAACTACGGTTCGGGCACATACCCGGCAATGCCCTGACCGTTGAGGGGCTCCAGCGCAAGCTGGAGCCCCTTTCTTCTGATCTGCGCGCTGAAGAAAAAGATTGCCATTCGGCGAGGCCGGCGCAGAAATATCGACCTCAAGAACAACAATCGGGAGGTCGTCATGCGTTTGGAAGGTGGATGCTATTGCGGCGAGGTGCGCTATGTCGCCGAGGGCGACCCGATGATGCAGGCGCAGTGCCATTGCCGCGAGTGCCAATACATCTCAGGCGGCGCACCCAACACCTTCATCGCAATGCCGGCAGCCGGCTTCACCTACATTACCGGCCAACCCAAGCCGTTCACGCGCAAGGATCTCGAACGCGCCGTCACGCGCGAGTTCTGCGCCGAATGCGGCACCCATCTCGTGACCAAGGTTCCGGGCCTACCGGCCGCAGTCGTTAAGGTCGGCACGCTGGACGAGCCGGAAAAATTCAAGCCGCAGATGGCGATCTACACCTGCGACATGCAGGAGTTCCACGCGATCCCCGCAGGCATGAAGACATTCGAGAAGCTGCCGGGGCACTAAGACCGAGCCGCGAGAGCGGTGCGCCTCTCTCCCGCAAGCAAGCGGGAGAGGTTGGAGCCACCATGCATCCGTTGTTATCCGGTCCCATTATTCCCGCTCTAGACGGGGGCGGCCGCCGATGGTTAATCGCGTCTTAACCTCGCCCTATCTATGGTGAACTGAACCGCTTCCCGCCGGCGCCTTGGTGCGACCGGCCGTTCCAAGAGTGCTGGCGTCCAGAATGGCTATGACCGCTTCATCCCGTGCGCCGCAGGCCAGTGGAAGCTCCGATTCCGAACGCTCGCCCTTCGTCCGGTTGAACGAGCTTCTGGCCCCGCATCAGCCGGGCAAGCCCTTGATTTCGCTTGCGGTCGGCGAGCCCCAGCATCCAGTGCCCGACTTCGTCGGCCCAGTGCTGGCCAAGCACATCGCCGAATTCGGCCGTTACCCCGCGAACAAGGGCACCGACCCGTTCCGCCACGCCGCCGGCGCCTGGCTGTCGTCGCGCTTCAAGCTGCCGCGGCCGCTCGACCCCGAGAGCGAGATTCTCGTCCTCAATGGCAGCCGCGAGGGGCTGTTCCTCGCCGCGATGGCGGCCGCACGCTATGTCGGCCCGCGCCCCGGCAAACCTGCGATCCTGATGCCGAACCCGTTCTATCCGGTCTATGGCGCCGGCGCGCTCGCAGCCGCTTGCGAGCCGGTCCATCTGCCGACGACGGTCGAGAACGGCTTCCTGCCCGATCTCGACGCCATCGACGAAGCGACGCTGGCGCGCACGGTGGCCTTCTATCTGGCTTCGCCGGCCAATCCGCAGGGCTCGGTCGCGAGGCCCGACTATTTCAAGCGATTGAAGCAGCTCGCCGATCGCCACGGCTTCGTGATCCTCAGCGACGAGTGCTATTCCGAGATCTATACCCGAGAGGCCCCCGGCAGCGCGCTGGAATGCGCGGGTCCGGACTTCACCCGTGTGGTTGCGTTCCAGTCGCTGTCGAAGCGCTCCAATCTGCCGGGCCTGCGCGTCGGCTTCGCCGCCGGCGACAAGAAGTTCATCGGCATGTTCCTCGAGCTGCGCAACATCGCTGCACCCCAGGTGCCGGTGCCGCTCCAGCATGTGGCGACCGTCGCCTATGGCGACGAGGCGCATGTCGAGGAGAACCGCAGGCTCTACCGGATCAAGTTCGATCTCGCCGACCAGATCATCGGCAATCGTTACGGCTATCGCCGGCCCGATGCCGGCTTCTGCGTCTGGCTCAACACCTCCGAAGTCGGCGACGACGTATCGGTGACGCTCAAGCTCTTCAAGGAAGCAGGCGTGCGCGTGGTGCCCGGCAGCTTCTTGGCGCGACGGCAGCCTGACGGATTCAATCCCGGTGCAGGCTACATCCGCCTCGCGCTGGTGCAGGATGGCGAAACGACGGCGCAGGCGCTGCACCGTCTGGTCGAGACTCTGGGTTAGGCGGGGCCCGTGAGCATGTCGGCAATCGAACGTGTCATTCCACTGGTCGGCCATCTGCCGCCCTCGATCCGCGAGGGGCTGGCACGACGCATGCGCGAGCTCACCGGGCTCGGCCTGATCGCGCTGGCAGGTGTCGCCTCGGCGGCGCTGATGACATGGTCGGTGCAGGATCCCAGCCTCAGCCACGCAACCTCGCGGCCGATCCGCAACATCCTCGGCTATGCCGGCGCGATCGGCGCCGACCTTGCGATGCAGATCCTCGGGCTCGGCGCGATCATGCTGGTACTGACGGTTGCGGTCTGGGGCTGGCGGATGATGACGCATCGCCCGTTCGACCGCGAGGCGCTGCGGCTCGGCTCCTGGATTCTCTGTACGGTGATCGCGGCGGGCTTCGTCAGCTGCTGGCCGCATGGCGGTGCATGGCCGCTGCCGACCGGGCTCGGCGGTGTGGTCGGCGACGCGCTGGTGCGCGCGCCCGCGGTGATTTTCGGACCGGCCGGCACGATCTATCGCATGGTGCTGGGCACGATCCTGTTCGCCGCGATGGCCGCAACCTTCCTGATCGCCTGCGGCCTCGGCGCACGCGAGCACGACGACGAGCTTGCGGAGATCGAACATGACGATAAGCCGCTCGACGAGGACGAGGAGAGCGATCGCGGCTCGGTTTCTCTGGGCTGGCTCTTCCATGCGCTGATGAGCACGAAGGCCCGGCTGATCTGGCTGCTTGGCGCCGCCTACCGTTCGCTGGTCTCGAGCGGCCCGAAAACCAAGGCCGCTCAGTTCAGCCGCCAGGAGCCGAATCTGGGCGGCGGCCGCGCCGCACCGTCGATCTCGCCGCAGGCCGAGGACGAGGACTACGAAGACGAGCACGAGGAAGACGAGGTCGAGGAGGAGGAAGAGGAGGAGCCCGCCGCGCGCGCGCCGAAGAAGAAGGCTGCGTCGAAGGCGGCTTCCAAAAAATCTTCGGACAAGTTCGATCTTCCGTCCGTCTCCATGCTGGCCGCGCCGAAGGCGGGCGATCGCCAGCCCCTCAGCAAGGCCGAGCTGGAGACCAATTCCCGTTCGCTCGAAGGCGTGCTGCAGGATTTCGGCGTGCGCGGCGAGATCGTGAAGGCCAATCCGGGTCCTGTGGTCACGCTGTACGAACTGGAGCCGGCGCCCGGCATCAAGTCCTCGCGCGTGATCGGCCTTGCCGACGACATCGCCCGCTCGATGAGCGCGCTCTCGGCACGCGTCGCCGTCGTGCCGGGCCGTAACGCGATCGGCATCGAGCTGCCGAACGCGCATCGCGAGAAGGTTTACCTGCGCGAATTGCTGGTGGCGAAGGAGGCGACCGATACAGTCGCGAAGCTGCCGCTCTGCCTCGGCAAGACCATCGGCGGCGAACCCGTCATCATCGACCTCGCCCGTACCCCGCACATGCTGATTGCCGGCACCACCGGCTCGGGCAAGTCGGTTGCGATCAACACCATGATCCTCAGCCTGGTCTACCGGCTGCGGCCGGACCAGTGCCGGCTGATCATGGTCGATCCGAAGATGCTCGAACTCTCGGTCTATGACGGCATTCCCCATCTGCTCACGCCCGTCGTGACCGACCCGAAGAAGGCGGTGGTCGCGCTGAAATGGGCGGTGCGCGAGATGGAGGAGCGCTACAAGAACATGGCCAAGCTCGGTGTGCGCAACATCGACGGCTACAACACGCGCCTGCTCGAATTGAAGGCCAAGGGCGAGGAGCCGACGCGCACGGTGCACACCGGCTTCGACAAGGAGACCGGCAAGGCGATCTACGAAGAAGAGAAGCTCTCGCTCGATCCGCTGCCCTACATCGTCATCATCGTCGACGAAATGGCGGACCTGATGATGGTCGCCGGCAAGGACATCGAAGGCGCGGTGCAGCGCCTCGCGCAGATGGCGCGTGCCGCTGGCCTGCACGTGATCCTGGCGACGCAGCGCCCGTCGGTCGACGTCATTACCGGCACCATCAAGGCCAACTTCCCGACCCGCATCGCCTTCCAGGTCACGTCCAAGATCGACAGCCGCACCATCCTGGGCGAGATGGGCGCCGAGCAGCTGCTTGGCCAGGGCGACATGCTCTACATGGCCGGCGGCGGCCGCATCAGCCGCGTGCACGGACCGTTCGCCTCCGACGAGGAAGTCGAGAAGGTGGTGCGTCACCTCAAGACACAAGGACAGCCGGAATATCTCGAAGCCGTCACCGCAGAAGAGCCGACCGAGGACGAGGACGGCGCCGTGTTCGACGCCACCGGCATGGGCGGAGATGGCGGTGGCGATCTATTCCAGCAGGCGGTTGCGATCGTCAAACGCGATCGCAAGGCTTCGACCAGCTACATCCAGCGCCGCCTGCAGATCGGCTATAACCGCGCCGCATCGCTGATGGAGCGCATGGAACTGGAAGGCATCGTCGGACCCGCCAACCACGCCGGCAAGCGCGAGATTCTGGTCGAGGAAGAAGACAGCCATATGTGAGGCGAGGAGCCTCTGAACATAATTTCACGCAAAATCGATATCTGCTTTTGCCCGAAATCACGCTAAAAGGCGCCTAGCCATACAGGACGACGCGTTGATCAGACATCCGGACATTCGATTCGCTGCCATCATCGCCGCGCGAAGCGCGCGCGTGGCCGGCGTGCTTCTCGTCACCGCCGTGATGGTGACCGGTGCGTCGCTCGCGCAGACCGTGCCAGTGCCGAAGCCTGCGCCGAAGGGCCGCGATGGCGCTCCAGCCGGCGGTGGGCCGGCCGTCACTGGCGCGACGCAGACCCCGCCGAATCCGGTGATCCCGGATCCCCGGCGCAACGTGCCGAGCAGCATCTTCCAGACCTTCGATGCCAACCAGAAGGCACAGGCCGCCAGGGTCAGCGCCTATCTGTCGTCGCTTCAGACATTGGTCGGGAATTTCGTCCAGGTTGGCCCCGACGGCAGCAAGACGCAGGGCGATTTCTACATCCAGAAGCCGGGCAAGGTGCGCTTCGAATATGACGCGCCGAGCCCGATCGACATCATCGCCGACGGTTCGTCCCTAGTGGTGCGCGATCGCAAGCTCGCGACCCAGGACGTCTATCCGCTGTCGCAGACGCCGCTGCGCTTCCTCTTGTCCGACCGCATCGACCTGATGAAGGACACCAACGTCGTGAACGTCTCGGCCGACGACGTCTATGTCAGCGTCACCATCGAGGAGAAGCAGGCGCTGGTCGGCACCAGCCGGCTGCTCCTGATGTTCGGCGCCAAGGACGGTCAACTCAAGCAGTGGACCGTCACCGATCCGCAGGGCTACGACACCACGATCGCGGTCTACAATCTGGATTCGAGCAAGAAGCTCGACCCCAGCATGTTCAAGATCGATTTCACCAACTACGGCCCGTCGCCGGGCTGACGGTGCGCAGGTGGCAAAGGCGCGTTTGCGCCGTGCCCACCACCTTTTCTCCTCACGCCGGCACGTGGGCACGCTTCGCTTTGCCCACCCTACGATTCCGCGCCTGTGGACAAGCGTTTCGTCCGCAACAATCCATGCTAAGACGCATTCCCCATGCGTCTTTCCCTGACAACCTGGAACATCAATTCGGTGCGGCTGCGCATCGACCTGGTCGCGAAATTCCTCAAGAGCGCGCGGCCGGAGGTGCTGTGCCTGCAGGAGACCAAGTGCATCGACGACGCCTTTCCGATGAAGCGCTTCAAGCGGCTTGGGTACGAGCACGTCGCGCTGAACGGTCAGAAGGGCTATCACGGCGTCGCCATAGTCTCGAAGATTCCGTTCGAGTCGAAGGATATCCGCACCTTCTGCGACAAGGTAGACTCGCGCCACATCTCGGTCTCGTTCGGCGAGAAGGCGGGCATCGCAAGGCCGCTGGTGCTGCATAATTTCTACGTGCCCGCGGGCGGCGACATTCCCGATCCGGTAGTGAACGAGAAGTTCGATCACAAGCTGCGCTTCCTCGACGAGATGACGGCGTGCGAGCCGCTGCATCCGCGCGGTGAGGACCGCCACGTCCTGGTCGGCGATCTCAACGTCGCCCCGCACGAGAACGACGTCTGGTCGCACAAGCAGCTTCTGAAAGTCGTCTCGCATACGCCCGTCGAAACCGAGAAGCTGAAGGCGGCACTCGCCGCCGGCGAATGGGTCGACGTCGCGCGCGAGCGCATCCCGATGTCGGAGAAGGTCTATACGTGGTGGAGCTACCGCTCCGCCGACTGGACCGTCGGCGACCGCGGCCGCAGGCTCGATCACATCTGGGTCTCGCGCGCGCTGAAGGACGCGGTCAGCGATTTCAAGATTCTGCGCGACGCCCGCAGCTGGGAGCGTCCGTCGGACCACGTGCCTGTCACGGTGACGCTAGAGGTGTGAGGTCCCGCGGTCATTCCGGGCTCGCGACTTCGTCGCGCCCCGGAACGACGAGCGGGGAGAGCTACGACGTCAGCTTCGCGCCCGCCATCAGGATATCGCTGGCGATCTGGCTGGAACGCACCGCGAATTCGTCGCGCAGGCGCACGGCGGCGGCGGGATCGCTTTCGAGCACGCGCTGGAACAGGCTGCGTGCGACGCGGATGACGGAGGAATGCTCCAGCGCGATCGCGCTCGACGGCCGCTTCATCGGCACCACCAGCGCGAGCTCGCCGATCAGCGCGCCGGGACCTGCGATCATCTCGGCACCGGCGCCGTCCTCGACCCGGAAGGCGCCGCGCTGGACCACGAAGCCGGCATCGGCTTCATCGCCGAGATTGAACAGGACGTCGCCGCAGACGAAGTCACGCTGCTCGGAGCCGATCGCCAGCATGCGCAACGAGGCGTCTCCCAACAGGCGCAGTGTCGGGACACGCTCGAGAAGCGCTACGTCGTCGTCGATTGACATTCAGGTCCGAGGCTCGAGGGCACGCCATCTAAAACGATTCGCGCGCCCCTGAAGCGTATCACGGCACCAGCTTGTAGCCACCGGCTTCCGTGACCAGGATTTCCGGGTTCGCCGCATCCTTCTCGATCTTCTGGCGAAGGCGATAGATGTGGGTTTCCAGCGTGTGGGTGGTGACGCCGGAATTATAGCCCCAGACCTCCTGGAGCAGGGTCTCGCGCGACACTGGCATCTGGCCGGCGCGGTAGAGGAAGCGGAGGATGGCGGTTTCCTTCTCGGTGAGGCGGACCTTGCGCGCATTGGCGGCGGTCAGCATCTTCGAGCCTGGGCGGAAGGAGTAGGGGCCGACCGAGAACACCGCATCCTCGCTGGCCTCGTGCTGGCGAAGCTGGGCGCGGATGCGGGCCAGCAGAACGGCGAACCGGAACGGCTTTGCCACATAGTCGTTGGCGCCGGATTCCAGGCCCAAGATCGTGTCGGAATCGGTGTCATGCCCGGTCAGCATGATGATCGGCGCCTTGAAGCCGCCCTTCCGCAAGGAGCGGACGACCTCGCGGCCGTCAGTGTCGGGCAGGCCGACATCCATCAGGACCAGATCGGGGGAATTGGCTTTTGCGGCGCTCGCGCCCTTGGCGCCGGTATCGACGGCCGAGGCCTCGAATTCTTCGTGTAGCGATAATTGCTCCACCAACGTATCGCGCAGATCGGTATCGTCATCCACGATCAGGATCTTGCGGGCATTGGCCATGGGGGGTCATCCTTTTAGGGTCCGGCTCGGCGCGCATCCATGCCGCACCCAGCCGCGAGGGAAAGTTTAGGGTCGCCGTTATTATTGTTGTTCGTGTTGAAGTAGTGGGCTGTTACCGATTCACAAGCCAGAAGCACTCTAACTCAGAATAACAGGGCGTTTTGATGAATGTCCTGTAATGAATCCGACATTGCACGTTCACATGAAAAATAAAGCAGCTTCAGTTGGTTACGCCAGGAATCGAAGCGCCAGGCCGCTCTCCGCGATCCGCGTTAGGCCTGCTGCCGGTAATCCGCGCCGGGGTTGGCTGACGGCCGGAGCACTGACCATCCCGGTGGCGCTGGGGCGGGGCGGCATTCTGGCCAACAAGCGCGAGGGCGACGGCGGCACCCCCAGGGGCAGCTTCCGCCCCAGGCGGTTGTGGTGGCGGGGTGACCGGCACAGCCGCCCCCAGACGTTCTTGCCGACCCGTATGATCACCGGCGTGGACGCCTGGTGCGAGGATCCACGGGATCGTCATTACAACCAGAGCATCCGGCTCGGCGAGGGGCAGGGCGGTGACCGGCTCAAGCGGGCAGACCATCTCTACGACTTCATCATCGAGATCGACCACAACACGCGACCACGCATCGCTGGCCGCGGCAGCGCGGTGTTCCTGCACCTCGCCCGCGACAATTTCGGCCCGACCGCGGGCTGCGTCTCCATGACGAAATCCGCGATGCTGCAATTGCTGCGGCGCTTGGGCCCGCGGACAAAAATCATCATCGGGTGAGGGGGCATGCTCAACAAGGATCAGATCGCCGCCGCTTCGCAGGTCCTGGTGAAGCACTGGCGAGACGGCACCAAGCTGGACGCACTGGAGGCACGGCTGCGGCCACAGAGTCGCGCCGAGGGCTACGCCATCCAGGCCGCACTCGAACGACAATCGAGCGCGACATTGTTCGGCTGGAAGATCGCGGCCACGAGCGAGGCCGGGCAGAAGCACATCAATGTCGAAGGCCCCATGGCCGGCCGCGTCATGAGCGACACCGTGATCGCTGACGGGGGCACCGCGTCGATGAAGGGCAACAAGATGCGCGTCGGCGAACCGGAATTCGCCTTCCGCATGGGCCGCGATCTGCCGCCGCGCGCGACGCCGTACACCGTCGAGGAGGTCCTCGCCGCGGTCGGGACCCTGCATCCCGCGATCGAGATTCCCGATTCGCGCTTTGTCGATTTCGCCGGCGCGGGCGAGGCGCAGCTGATCGCCGACAATGCCTGCGCGCATCTGTTCGTGCTGGGCGCGTCGACGTCGGCGGATTGGCGCGCGATCGATCTCGTCGCGGAACGGCCGCAGATCACGCTGCGCGGCGAGCGCTACATCGGCCACGGCAGGAACGTGCTCGGCGATCCCCGCGCAGCGCTCGCCTGGCTTGCCAACGAGCTGCGCGAGCTCGGCATCACCTTGCGGGCAGGGGAGGTCGTGACCACAGGCACATGCCATCCGCCGCTGCCGATCCAGGCCGGTGATCATTTGGCAGTGGATTTTGGCGTGCTGGGGAAGGTGTCGGTGGGGTTCGCGTAGGTGCCGCCCGCTCCGCTGTCATTGCGAGCGCAGCGAAGCAAATCCAGACTGCCGCTGCGGAGAGACTCTGGATTGCTTCGCTGCGCTCGCAATGACGAACTTGAAGGCTATTGTCGGAGCGTGAGCTTCGCCGACGGCTCTCACCGATGCCCGAAAATCGCACTCCCCACGCGCACATGCGTGGCACCGAGCATGATCGCCGTGGCGAAATCGGCGCTCATGCCCATCGAGAGATTCCTCAAGCCGTTGCGCGCGGCGATCTTTGCGGTCAGCGCAAAATGCGCCGCCGGCGGCTCGTCGACCGGCGGGATGCACATCAGTCCGGAGATCGTCAGCCCGTAAGTGTCGCGGCAGCTCGCAAGGAACGCATCGGCCTCGCCGGGCGCGACGCCGGCCTTCTGTGGCTCCTCGCCGGTGTTGATCTGGACGAAGAGCTGCGGGTGCTTGTTCTGGGATTCGATTTCCTTGGCTAACGCTTGGCAAATGCTCGGGCGATCGACCGAATGGATGGCATCGAACAGCGCGACGGCCTCTTTCGCCTTGTTGGATTGCAGCGGCCCGATCAGGTGCAGCGCGATATCGGGGTAAACAGAAGTTAACGCCGGCCACTTGCCTTTGGCCTCCTGCACCCGATTCTCGCCGAATACGCGCTGTCCGGCGGCGATAACCGGGGTAATTGCATCCGCCGCGAAAGTCTTGGACACCGCGATCAGCGTCACGGAGGCGCGATCACGCCGCGCGTCCTTGCAGGCGCGTGCAATTTCGGCTTCGACCGCGGCAAGCGCGTTTGGTGAATGGCCGGTTACCGGCGCGGCGTTTGCTTCTGTCATGACGTCTCTTGGCTGTGATCGTAGCCCGAGTTAAGTCCAATTTTACCGAGTTCAAGAAACAGTTTTTTGAACCCTTCGCTCTACCTTGGCCCACGGGGTGGTAGCGAAGATGGCAAGCGTCAGTCTCAACCGCAAACGAGCGAAACTCAAGCAGGTTCTCGGAATCCGGGCGCGGCTCGCGTTGCTAGCGGTAATTCTGGTTGCGCCGTTGATGCTCGAGCGCATCCGTTCACTCGAAGACACGCGCGCGCGGCAGATCGCGCAAGCTGCGGCTGAATTCACCACGGTGGCGAGGCACAGCGCCGATGCGCAGCGTGAGGTGATCTCGTCGGTCGAGACTATTCTGAAATCGGAAGCCTTCATCCGCGCCGCCGCCGGCGGCATCAGCAAGAGCTGCGACGTGCTGCGCGCAAGTCTGCCGTCGAACCTTCCTTGGATCCGCACGCTTCTAATCGCCGGCGAGGACGGGCGCATCCAATGCGCCACCAACAACATGTATGTCGGCCTCGATCTCAGTGATCGGCCGTACTTCCAGCAGGCACAGGAAACCGGGCGCTTCATACTGAGCGATTTCATCATGTCGCGGCCGGTGCCGTCGCCGACGGTAATGGCGGTTTATCCGGTCTCCGCCTTCAGCGGGGTACCCGATGCCGTCGTGCTCGCCACCGTCAATCTCGACTGGATGTCGAAGGTCATGAGCAATCTGGGCGGTCGCGCCGGCATCACCGCGGTGCTGGTCGACAGCGCGGGCACCGTGCTGGCGGCCCCGGCCGATCAGCACAGCGCAGTCGGTCGTCCGCTCGACAACATGCCGCTGATGTCCGCGATCGCCGACAAGGCGCTGCGGTCCGATCAGGATGAGGGTTCACTGTCTTTCCTCGCCGCCGACGGCTCCCGCCGTGCGGTCAGCTATATCCGCATCGCCGGCACCAATGCCCGCCTGATCGCCAGCATCGACGAAGACAAGGTGTCCGCAGCGGTCAGCCGCGACATCCGCACCGCGTATCTGCAGCTCGCTTTCGTCGTCATGTTCGTCCTGCTCGGCGCGCTGATCGCCGCCGAGAAACTGGTGATCAAGCCGATCGAGATGCTCGCCGACATGGCCAAGCGTCTCGGCGAGGGCGACCTGTCGGCCCGCGCGGCACGTGGTCGGCTGCCGGCCGAGTTCGTGCCTCTGGCCCGCGCGTTCAACGCGATGGCTGCGCAGCTGAGTCAGCGCGAGCGCGAGCTGATCGCAAGCAACGACCGCCTGACGGTGATGGCTTCAATCGACATGCTGTCCGGTCTCGCCAATCGTCGCGGCTTCCAGAGCCGGCTCGATTTCGAGTGGATGCGCGCGCAGCAATATGGCAGCGACCTCGCGCTTCTGATGATCGACGTCGACCATTTCAAGCTGTTCAACGACACCTATGGCCATCTCGAAGGCGATTCCTGCCTGACGCGACTCGGCGAATCGCTGTCCGGCATCGCCGCCGACACAATGGGCTTTGCGGCGCGCTATGGCGGCGAGGAATTCTGTCTGCTGCTGCCGAACACCGATGTGACGCGTGCCGTTGAAATCGGCGAGCAGGTGCGCGCGGCCGTGCTGAAGCTCTGCCTACCGCACATCACCTCGAACCACATGATCGTGACGGTCTCGATCGGCGTCGCCGCGACAAAGCCGAATGAGACCCTGCGTCCCGGCGACCTGATCGAAGCCGCCGACGCCGCGCTCTACACCGCCAAGCATCGCGGCCGCAACAATGTCGTCGAGCACGGTGTGCAGGCGATCGAGATCGGCGCGGCTGGGATGATGATGGCGGCCAACGCCTAACCCGCAGCTCCGGCCCGCTCGAGCTCGATCTCCGTCACCACGCGATTGCGGCCGCCGCCCTTGGCGAGATAGAGCGCGCGGTCGCAACGCTCGATCAGATCGGTGATCGCCTCGCCCGTCCGGTACTGCGCCACGCCGATCGACACGCTGATGTTGGGCAGGATCTCGCCGGTCGAGCGGCGCGTGATCGTACATTCGGCGATCGCGCGCCTGATGCGTTCGGCGATCTCGGTGCAAGTGGCGAGATCGGCGTTCGGCAGCACCGCGATCAGCTCCTCTCCGCCATAGCGGGCCGGCAGATCTTGCGCGCGAACCTTTTCGCGCAGCACCTTGGCCATCAGGCGCAACACCTGGTCGCCGACACCGTGGCCGAAATTGTCGTTGAAGGATTTGAAGTGGTCGATGTCGAGCAAGAGCACGCTGAGCGGCTCGCCCCATTCCGCAGTCGCCTGCGCCTTGCGCAGGAACTCATCGAGCGCCCGCCGGTTCGCCAGCCCCGTCAGCATGTCGGTCCGGGCGCGCTGCTCGGATCTCGACAGCGAATCGCGGATCACGTCGAGCTCGCGGGTCTTTTCCGCAAAGCCTGCCTCCAGCCGTGTCGCCCTTGTGGCGGCCCGCGCCAGCTCGTTCATGAGCTGGGCGACCAGCAGCTTTGGATCGACGCCGGCCCTGCCCTGGTCGGCCACCTCGCTGATGACCTGCATCTGCGAGTGATTATCGGCGATCGCAGTCGCCAGAAACTCCTTCGCCGCGCCCATGAGCGCCTGCAGCCGCTCGGAGGTGTCGACCACGATGGCACTCACCTGAGGCGCGACATAGGTCTCAAACAGATCCTGATTGGTGCGGGCGTCGAAGGTACGATTGTGGTCGATCAGAAGATCGATCGCGTTGCGCAGATCGTCGTGGCTGCCGGCGAAATACTGGAACCAAACGGCAAAGTTAGCTGGGGTCGGTGCAATCTGCTGTTCGGCCATGCTCCGCATGGCCCGTCCGGCGATGGACGCGGCATAGTCGTAATCGGGATCGTCGAAGCTGGAATCCATCGCGCTCATGGGTCTTGTCGGGCCGCAAATTGGCATTGACCTCTTAATCACACCCCAACGGCCGTCTCGGTATTTCTGCGGAGCAGCTCAAAAGGTTCCCAAGCTGCGGCAACCCATTGACCCCTTGCGGACTTCTATGGCCTAGTCCGCCGTCTTTAGCCGGCCGAACCCAAGAAAACCCAACGATTCCATGACCTCCGAACGCTATAACGCCCGCGACGCCGAACCGCGCTGGCAACGCCTCTGGGACGAGCAGGCGATCTTCGTCTCCAAGAACGACGATCCGCGGCCGAAATACTATGTGCTCGAGATGTTCCCCTACCCGTCCGGGCGCATCCATATCGGCCATGTTCGGAACTACACGCTCGGCGACGTGCTGGCCCGCTTCATGCGCGCCAAGGGGTTCAACGTGCTGCATCCGATGGGTTGGGATGCCTTCGGTCTGCCGGCCGAGAACGCCGCGATCGAGCGCAAGGTCGCGCCCAAGGCCTGGACCTACGACAACATCGCCGCGATGAAGAAGCAGCTCCGCTCAATCGGGCTGTCGCTGGACTGGTCCAGGGAGATCGCGACCTGCGATCCCAGCTATTACAAGCACCAGCAAAAGATGTTTCTGGACTTCCTGCGCGCAGGCCTCGCCGAACGCGAGAAGCGCAAGGTGAACTGGGACCCCGTCGACATGACCGTGCTCGCCAACGAGCAGGTGATCGACGGCCGCGGCTGGCGTTCGGGTGCCGTGGTCGAACAGCGCGAGATGAACCAGTGGGTCTTCAAGATCACGAAGTACTCGCAGGAGCTGCTGAGCGCGCTGGACGGGCTGGACCGCTGGCCCGACAAGGTGCGGCTGATGCAGCGCAATTGGATCGGCCGCTCCGAAGGTCTCTTGATCCGCTTCGCGCTGGATGCGGCGACGACGCCGGCCGGCGAGAGCGAGCTGAAGATTTTCACCACGCGCCCGGACACGCTGTTCGGTGCGAAGTTCATGGCGATCTCGGCGGACCATCCGCTGGCGCAGGCAGCCGCCGCGAAGAACCCAAAACTTGCGGAGTTCATCGCCGAGATCAAGAAGATCGGCACCGCGCAGGAGATCATCGACACCGCGGAGAAGCAGGGTTTTGACACCGGCATCCGCGCGGTGCACCCGTTCGATTCAACCTGGAAGCTGCCGGTCTATGTCGCGAACTTCGTGCTGATGGAATACGGCACCGGCGCGATCTTCGGCTGCCCCGCGCACGATCAGCGCGACCTCGACTTCGTCAACAAGTACAATCTCGGCAACACGCCGGTGGTTTGCCCCGAAGGCCAGGATCCGAAGACGTTCGTCATCACCGACACCGCCTATGACGGTGACGGCCGCATGATCAATTCGCGCTTCCTCGACGGCATGACCATCGAGCAGGCCAAGGAAGAGGTGGCGAAGCGCCTCGAGACGGAGCTGCGTGGCAATGCGCCGGTCGGCGAGCGCCAAATCAATTTCCGCCTGCGCGACTGGGGCATCTCGCGCCAGCGCTATTGGGGCTGTCCGATCCCTGTCATCCATTGCCCGACATGCGATGTGGTGCCGGTGCCGGATGGCGATCTGCCAGTGAAGCTGCCCGACGATGCGACCTTCGACAGGCCGGGCAACGCGCTCGATCATCATCCGACCTGGAAGCACGTCACCTGCCCCAAATGCGGAGGCAAGGCTCAGCGCGAAACCGACACCATGGACACCTTCGTGGATTCGTCCTGGTATTTCGCGCGCTTCACCGATCCCTGGAATAAGGCCGCGCCGACGACACCTGCGGTCGCGAACCGGATGCTGCCGGTCGACCAATATATCGGCGGCGTCGAGCACGCGATTCTGCACCTGCTCTACAGCCGCTTCTTCACCCGCGCGATGAAGGCGACCGGGCACATTGCGCTGGACGAGCCGTTCGCCGGCATGTTCACGCAAGGCATGGTGGTGCACGAGACCTACCAGAAGGCCGACGGCACCTATGTACAGCCGGCCGAGGTCAAGGTCGAGGTCGGCGGCAATGGCCGCCGCGCCACGCTGCTTGCGACTGGCGAAGACATCACGATCGGCCCGATCGAGAAGATGTCGAAGTCGAAGAAGAACACGGTCGACCCCGACGACATCATCGAGACCTACGGCGCCGACGTCGCGCGCTGGTTCATGCTGTCGGACTCCCCGCCCGACCGCGACGTGATCTGGAGCGACGAGCGCGTCCAGGGTGCCTCGCGCTTCGTGCAGCGGCTGTGGCGGCTGGTCAACGATTCCGTCGAACTCGGCAAGGGTGCGCCGGCGGACCGGCCCGCCAGCTTCGGCCCTGACGCCACCGCTCTGCGCAAGGCCGCCCACGGCGCGCTGGACAAGGTCACCACCGGCATCGAGCGGCTGCACTTCAATGTCTGCCTCGCCCATATCCGCGAATTCACCAATGCGTTCTCGGAGGTGCTCCAGCGCCCCGGCCAGCCCCCGGCCGATCTCGCCTGGGCGATCCGGGAAGCCAGCCAGATCCTGGTCCAGCTGTTCTCGCCGATGATGCCGCATCTGGCCGAGGAGTGCTGGCAGGTTCTGGGGCACAAGGGACTGGTTTCGGAGGCCAACTGGCCCCAAATCGAACGCGATTTGCTGGTTGAAGACAGCGTGACCCTGGTGGTCCAGGTCAACGGCAAGAAGCGGGGTGAGGTCACAGTTGCAACAGCGGCCCAGAATCCGGAAATCGAGGCTGCCGTTTTGACCCTCGATGCGGTAAAGCTGGCCCTGGACGGCAAGCCCGTCCGCAAGGTGATCATCGTTCCCAAGAGGATCGTAAATGTTGTCGGCTAGGATCCGTATCGCAGCCCGCTTGCTGGCAGTGGCCGCGCTGGCGGCGCTGACGGCCGGCTGCTTCCAGCCGATGTATGCCGAACGCACCGACGGCACCCCGGGCCTGCGCGAGAAGCTGATGGGGGTCGAGCTGCCCCCGATCAACAAGCCCAATGCATCCCGCGAGGCCCGCGTCGGCGTCGAAATCCGCAATGCGCTGGCCTTCAAGCTTTACGGCACGGCGACGGGCATGCCGCCGACCCACCGGCTGGACATCCGCTTCACCACCAGCCGCTCCTCACTGATCGTCAGCGCCGCGACGGGACTGCCGACCAGCGAAAATCTCGGCATCGACGCCCAGTACAATCTGATCGAGGTCGCGACCGGCAAGTCGGTCATGACCGGCTCGACCTTCTCGCGCGTGTCCTATGACATGCCGGGATCCTATCAGCGCTTCTCGCGCACCCGCGCCGTGCGCGATGCTGAGGATCGCGCCGCCAACGAGATCGCCGAGAACATCAGCACCCGGCTCGCCTCGTTCTTCACCGCGGGCACGTAGTTCATTTCCGTCATTCCGGGGCGCCCGAAGGGCGAACCCGGCATCCAGAGATTGTTGATCGAGATTCCGGGTTCGCGCTTCGCGCCCCCCGGTGACAGTTGGGCCCGATGGTCGCGCTCCGCGGAAAAGAGATCGACGCTTTCCTCGCCCGCCCCGATGCGGGCCGCCCGATCATCCTGCTCTATGGTCCCGATGCCGGCCTCGTGCGCGAGCGCGCCGATGCGTTGATCGCCTCCGCTGTCGACGATCCCAATGATCCGTTCTCGCTGGTCAAGCTCGACGGCGACGAACTTTCCGCCGAGCCTTCGCGTCTCGTCGACGAAGCCATGACCGTGCCGCTGTTCGGCGGCCGCCGCGCCATCCGCGTTCGTGCCGGCTCGCGCAGCTTTGCTGGCGGAATCGACACGCTGGCCGAGATGAGCGTGAAGGATTGCCGCATCGTGATCGAGGCCGGCGAGCTGCGTCCGGAATCGCCGCTGCGCAAGGCTTGCGAGCGCGCCAAGACGGCGGTCGCGATCGGCTGTTATCCCGACACCGAGCGCGACCTTGCCAAGCTGATGGAGGACGAGCTCCGCATCGCGAATCTGCGCATTGCGCAGGACGCCCGTGCGGCGCTGATGTCGTTCCTCGGCGGCGACCGCCAGGCTTCGCGCAACGAGCTGCGCAAGCTGACGCTCTACGCCCACGGCAAAGGCGAGGTCACGCTGGATGACGTGATGGCCGTGGTTGCGGACGCGTCGGAGCTGAAACTCGACCCGATCGTCGATGGCGCCTTTGCCGGTCGGCCTGACATCGTCGAGACCGAATTCGCCAAGGCTATGATCGCCGGCACCTACCCCGGCGTGATCATCTCCGCCGCGCAGCGGCAGGCTGCGTGGCTGCACAAGTCCGCGCTGGCAATCGCGGACGGCCAGCCTGCATCAGCCGTGCTCGATGGTGGCTATCCGCGCCTGCATTTTTCGCGAAAGCCCGCGGTCGAAACCGCGCTGCGCAATTTCAGCCCGGCGCGGCTTGCCGCCATCATCGAGCAGCTCGCGACCGCCGCGCTCGACACCCGCAAGCAATCGACGCTAGCCGCCGCCATCGCCCAGCGTACGCTGATGGCGATCGCGGCAAATGCGAAGCGGCGGAGTTAGGCCTCCGCTCCATCCACATCATTGCGAGCGCAGCTCTCACCACCGTCATTGCGAGGAGCACTTGCGACGAAGCAATCCAGAATCCCTCCGTGGAAAGATTCTGGATCGCCTCCGCCTTCGCCAAGGCTTCGGCGGACAAGTCGCTACGCTCGCAATGACGTGTGGAAGCAGACGCGCCGAAACTCTCGACCTCAGGACTCCGAATGGAGCGAAGCCGGAATGAGACCGTCGCGCCTACAGCGCGCCCTTCGCCAGCCGTTTCATCACCTCGTCGAGCTGGTCGAGGTTGCGGTAGCTGATCTGCACGGAGCCGCCGGGATCGCGGTGATTGACGGTGACCTTGAGACCGAGCGCGTCGCTGACACGCTTTTCGAGATCGATCGTATCGGGGTCTTTTTCCTTGCCCCCGGTGGCGCGCGCCTTCTGCGGCTTGCGTTTCGGCACGCCTTCCTCGTGCGCGAGCGCCTCGGCCTGACGGACGTTGAGGCCTTCCTCGACGATGCGCTTGGCGGCGGCGAGCGGATCGGGCACGCCGATCAGCGCGCGGGCGTGGCCGGCCGTCAATTCGCCGGTTGCGATGAAGGCCTGCACCTCGGCCGGCAGCTTCGTCAGCCGCATCATGTTGGCGACATGGCTGCGGCTCTTGCCGACGGCCTTTGCGATCTCGTCCTGGCTGCGTTTGAATTCGTTGGCGAGCGCGTGATAGCCCTGCGCCTCCTCCATCGGGTTGAGATCTTCGCGCTGCACGTTCTCGACGATGGCGAACTCCAGCGCGTCGCTGTCGCTGATGTCGACCGGCACGATCGGCACTTCGTGCAGGCCGGCCATCTGCGAGGCGCGCCAGCGCCGTTCGCCGGCGATGATCTCGTAGCGGTCCTGCGCGCCCTTCACCGGACGCACCACGATCGGCTGGATCACGCCATGCTGCTTGATGGAGTCAGAGAGCTCCTTCAGCTCCGCGTCGGAAAAGGTGCGGCGTGGATTGCGCGGATTGGCCTTGATGAATTCGATCGGCACCTTGCGCTGCGCGCGCGGACGATCGACCTGCTGCGCCTCGCCGCCGACGTCACCGATCAGACTTGCAAGACCCCGGCCCAGTCGCGAACGCGCTTCGTCGGCCATCGCCAGCTCCCTTGGATTCACGGTGCAGCACTCCAGAACTGAATTTCACACTCTCGATCGTAGGGTGGGCAAAGGCGCGTCTTCGCGCCGTGCCCACCATCTTTCAATCGAATGATTTGGTGGGCACGCTTCGCTTTGCCCACCCAACGGAATCCTCAATGCGTCGTGCGCAGCTCGCGCTCGCGCTGGATCACTTCGGTGGCGAGACGCAAGTACGCTTCGCTGCCGACGCATTTGAGATCGTAGACCAGCACCGGCTTGCCGTAGGACGGCGCCTCGGAGATGCGCACGTTGCGCGGGATCATGGTCTTGTAGACCTTCTCGCCCATGAACTGGCGGACGTCGGCGACGACCTGGTTTGAGAGATTGTTGCGCGAGTCGAACATGGTCAGCACGATGCCGTGAATCGACAGGTTCGGATTGAGCGTCGAGCGCACCTGCTCCACCGTCTGCAAGAGTTGCGACAGACCTTCGAGCGCGAAGAACTCACATTGCAGCGGCACCAGGATCGCGTCCGACGCCGCCATCGCATTCACCGTCAGCAGGTTGAGCGAGGGCGGGCAGTCGATCAGCACATAGGTGTAGTCGGCGTCCGGCGAGACGTTGTTATTGAGTGCGGCGATGGCATCGCGCAGCTTGAAGGCGCGGCCGGACGTGGTGCCGAGCTCGAGCTCGAGGCCGGAGAGGTCCATAGTCGACGGCGCGATGTGCAGCCGCGGCACCGCGGTCGAGACCACCGCTTCGCGCAAGGCCGCTTCGCCGACCAGCACATCATAGGTCGAGCAGGAGCGGTTGCGGCGGTCGATGCCGAGGCCGGTCGAAGCGTTGCCCTGCGGATCGAGATCGACGATCAGGACGCGCTCGCCGATCGCCGCGAGCGCCGTGCCGAGGTTGATCGCTGTGGTTGTTTTTCCCACGCCGCCCTTTTGGTTCGCCAGCGCTAGGATGCGCGGGTGGCCATGCGGCACCTCCGCAGGCTGCTCTTGGGAAGTCCCTTCTTGCTGCGGCTCGTCAGTCACGCTCATCGAAATTCCCCACTCACCCCAGAACGCCTCACCCGCGCCGTTCGGCGGAAGTCAGCTCGACGATCCAACCGTCCCCTGTACGGCTTGGGTGGAGTCGGGGCTGAATATTCCAATATTTAGCGGCTTCGGTCAATTCACCCTCTACATCTTGACCCTTAAGAAATAACGCCTTTGCGCCTTGGCGCATCAGCGGCTCCGCAAAGCCGATGAGTTGATGTAGCGGAGCCAGTGCACGCGCGGTGACGCAATCGACGGGGCCGGTGATTCTATCCACATTATCCCCGATCTCAGCGAGATGTACGACTCCGGGCGATGTGGTGACGCGAATCGCTTCGCGCAGGAACGCGGCCTTCTTGGCGATTCGCTCGACGAGGTGGACGCTCGCGTCCGGCGTCCCCGCCATGACGCAGGCCAACACGACGCCGGGAAACCCGCCGCCGCTGCCGAGATCGGCCCAGCGTTTTGCCGCCGGTGCGAGATCGACGAGCTGAAGCGAATCGGCGATGTGCCGGGTCCAAAGGTGCGGCAGCGTGGAGGGCGCGACGAGATTGGTCTTGGCCTGCCACTGCCGGAGCAAGGCGATGTAGCGATCAAGCCGAACTTCCGTTTCATGTGAAACGGGCGCGAGCTTGAGGGCCGCGATCTTGTCGGCGGCGATGACAGCGTCGAGTGATTGATCGCTGGCGCTGGCCTTGTCGATCTTCGGTTTACCCAGTACCGGTTCGGATCGCCGGCCCGCGCCCTCACCCGCTCGGGGTCGTCGCGATAGCGGTCTGTCATCGCCCGGTCCGCGCTGTTTCACGTGAAACGCCTATGCGATTGCCTTGGAGTTCTTCCGGGCCTCGCGCCGCAGATAGGCCGCGAGGATGCCGAGCGCCGCCGGTGTCATGCCGTCGATCCGGCCGGCTTGGCCGACGGTGAACGGCCGGGCCTTCTCCAGCTTGGCCCGGACCTCGTTGGAGAGACCAGGGACCTGCTGGTAGTCGACCTCCGACAGCACCATCCCCTCGTCTCGCCTGAAGGCTTCAACGTCGGCACTCTGGCGCTCCAGATAGACGTCGTACTTCGCGTCGGTCTCAAGATGGGTGGCGATGACGGGATCGATGGCGGACAGCTCCGGCCAGATCGCGCGGATCTGGCTCCAGCCGATGTCCGGATAGGCCATCAGCTCGAAGGCCGACCGCCGCTGGCCATCCCGGTTCAGCGAAAGTCCGTGCTTGATCGCCTCGTTCGGGGTGATGGTCAGCGACTTCGAGAGCGTCCGGGCCGCGCTCAGGGCGCTCATCTTAGTGCGATGATGCCGGGTCCGGGCACTGCCGACACATCCGAGCGCGATGCCCTTCTCGGTCAGACGCTGATCGGCATTGTCCGCCCGCAGCGTCAGCCGGTATTCGGCCCTGGAGGTGAACATCCGATAGGGCTCGCTGATGCCGCGGGTGACGAGGTCGTCGATCATCACGCCGAGGTAGCCGTCGGCACGGTCGAATACCGTCAGTGCGGCACCGCTGGCGGAGAGCGCGGCGTTGAGGCCGGCTACGATGCCCTGCCCGGCGGCCTCTTCGTATCCGGTGGTGCCGTTGATCTGCCCGGCCAGGAACAAGCCACGCAGACGCTTGGTCTGCAGGGTCGGGTCAAGCTCGCGCGGATCGATGTGGTCGTATTCGATGGCGTAGCCCGGCCTTACCATCCTCACCCGCTCCAAGCCCGGAATGCTGGCGAGGATGGCGAGCTGGACCTCCTCCGGCAGCGAGGTCGAGATGCCGTTGGGATAGACGGTCGTATCGTCGAGCCCTTCCGGCTCCAGGAAGATCTGGTGGCCGTCGCGGTCGCCAAAGCGGACGATCTTGTCCTCGATGGAGGGGCAATAGCGCGGTCCGGAGCTCTTGATCTGGCCGGAATACATCGGGGAGCGATGCACATTGGCCCGGATCACCTCATGAGTCGCGGCCGTGGTCCGGGTGATCCCGCACTGGATCTGCGGTGTCGTGATCCGCTCCGTCATGACCGAGAACGGCTCCGGCGGCTCGTCGCCAGGCTGCATCTCAACCGCGGACCAGTCGATCGTGGTGCCGTCCAGGCGCGGCGGAGTCCCGGTCTTGAGGCGTCCGAGGGTGAATCCGGCGCGCTCGAAGGAGCTGGAAAGGCCCATCGCAGGCGCCTCGCCGACGCGACCGGCGGGCCAATTCTTCTCGCCGAGATGGATCAGACCACGCAAGAAGGTCCCGGTGGTGACGACGACCGCCCCTGCCCGCAGCTCCCGACCGTCCGCTAGGCGGAGCCCGGTCACCCGTCCCTCGACCACGATGAGCTCATCGGCCTCGCCTTCGATGACGGAGAGGCCCGCAGTGTCCCGGATCGCGGCCTGCATGGCGGCCGCATAGAGCTTTCGGTCCGCCTGGGCCCGAGGTCCCCGGACGGCGGGTCCCTTGCGGCGATTGAGGAGGCGAAATTGGATGCCTCCGGCATCCGCCACCCGGCCCATCAGACCATCAAGAGCGTCGACTTCGCGAACCAGATGACCTTTGCCAAGTCCGCCGATGGCCGGATTGCAGGACATCGCGCCGATGGTGGAGAAACGATGCGTCACCAGCCCCGTCGCCGCCCCCATCCGCGCAGCAGCAGCCGCGGCCTCACAGCCGGCGTGGCCGCCGCCAATCACGATGACGTCGAAACTCTCTCGCTCTGTTCGCATGGGCGGACTTCTATCCCAGAGCGGAAAAAGCCGGAAGTGGAAACTCGAAGAGGTGGTGTTCCACGTGAAACAACAGGGCTTGCGTTAAAGCGAATTCGCGAAAACAACCCCATGCACAGTAGGGAGCGTCTTGTCTCGGCTCCGTGTTTCACGTGAAACGAAATCGCAGACTTCCGGCCGACAAGGACGGTTGAATGCGTCTCACTAAGCCCACCGGAGGAGCCGATCAGATGCGAAACGGTCGCGTCGCACTCCTTTCATTGCGAGCGAAGCGAGGCAAATCCAGAATCCCTCCCCAGAGACAGTCTGGACTTGCTTCGCCGCAAGGGCTCCTCGCAATGACGAGATTGGAGCCGGCCAGCGACCCCTAATGCTCACTCCTCGTGAAGCGATATTTGGATCACGGAACCGGCCGATGATACTAGCGGAGCAATGGGGCTGCTGTTTCACGTGAAACAACCGGCCACAGGCGGCACGTTAGTCGGCAGGAACTCCAACTGTTTCACGTGAGACACAAGGAGGCGGAACAAGTGCTAGTTCTATAATGAAGAACTAGCACTACTTTCCGATACAGAATTTCTGAAAAATGGCCCCAAGGACGTCCTCGACGTCGACCCGACCCAACAGCCGACCCAGGGCGAAGGCGGCGGCACGCAGCTCTTCGGCCGCGAGCTCCTCGCCCTCTTCTACAAGCTCCAGACTCCGGCGCAAGCTGTCCGACGCTTGGCGCAGCAGATCGCGCTGGCGAGCCCGCGTCACCAAAGCACCCTCGCCCGTTCCGAAGAAGTCAGTGGCGAATTTCACGAGGGCATCGACCAGTTCCGGAATGCCGTCGCCGCGGCTTGCCGAGATCCCGAACTCACCTTGTGGCCTGACAGTCCCGTCCCGGCCCAGATCAATCTTGTTGCGGATGATCCAGACCGAACCGCCAGACCAAGCAACACCGTCGCCGGATTTCCAGAGCGACCGCATCGCCTCCGGGTCGACAGCCTGCCCGCCCTCGACCAGCCACAACACCAGGTCAGCGTCCTCGGCTCGCGCCCGCGCCCGGCGTACGCCTTCCTGCTCGACGGGATCATCGGTCTCACGGATGCCGGCGGTGTCGATGACAGTCACGGGATAACCGTCGAGATCGAGCTGCACCTCGATGACGTCGCGCGTGGTGCCGGCATGCGGCGAGACGATCGCGACCTCGCGGCGTGCGAGTTGATTCATCAGCGTCGATTTACCGACGTTGGGCTCTCCTGCAATCGCAACCACCAGGCCGTCGCGCAGGCGTTCAGAATGTCCCTGCGCCGCAAGTACTTTTGCGATTTCGTCGCGCAGCGCTTTGATCGCTTTCACCGCCTGCGCCCTCAGCTCCGCCGGCACATCGCCTTCATCGGAAAAATCGATGCCGGCCTCGATCAGCGCCGAGGCCTCGATGATGCGCTCACGCCAGTCGCGCGCGCGATCACCCAACAGGCCCCGCAACTGGCGCAGCGCCTGACGTCGCTGCCGGTCGGTGTCGGCGTGAATGAGATCGTCGAGGCCTTCGGCCTCGGTGAGGTCGAGCTTGCCATTCTCAAAAGCGCGCTGGGTGAACTCTCCGGGCTCGGCGACTCGAATATTCGGAATTACAGAAATAGCCAAGAAGAGCGCCGCCAGCACGGCTCGGCCGCCATGGACGTGAAATTCGGCGATGTCCTCGCCGGTCGCACTGGCTGGTCCCGGAAACCAGAGCACAACCGCGTCGTCGATCGGCTGGCCGGCGCCATCCCGGAGCAGCCGGCGGCTCGCCTGTCGCGGCGCCGGCAGCCTGCCCGCGAGCGTCGTCAGCACCAGTCCGGCTTGCGATCCAGACACCCGCACCACGGCGATCGCGCTCGGCGCCCGGCCGGACGACAACGCAAAAATGGTCTGGTCTTGCGGGTGCATGGCCTATTTGTCCGGCTCCCGACGAAAACGCAAACATCCGTTTCGGCCGCTTAGCGGCAGGATTTTGCTGTACCAAATCTCGCAGCAACGATCATATTGCATCGCAATATAGCCGCAGCGCCTTTTGTTGCAGAAGTGGCACCTCGCACGAAGGCTAGACCGAGCAAAATTCAAGTATTATTTGGAAATATCAATATATTAGAGGAAATCGAAGCGGGGCGGCTGCCGCCCCCCTTATGCTGCACCTTCGCCGCAGCAAAGCCGCACAACGAAAGGGCGCCCGAAGGCGCCCTGAATTATTATTGCAGTGCACTCAGGTATTCATGGACTCGAAGAACTCCGAATTGCTCTTGGTCGAGCGCAGCTTGTCGAGCAGGAAGTCGATTGCGTCCATCGTACCCATCGGATTGAGGATGCGGCGGAGCACATACATCTTCTTGAGCACCTGCGGATCGGTGATGAGTTCCTCCTTGCGGGTGCCGGAGCGAGAGATGTCGATCGCCGGGAAGGTGCGCTTGTCCGAGACCTTGCGGTCCAGGATCAGCTCCGAGTTACCGGTACCCTTGAACTCTTCGAAAATGACTTCGTCCATGCGGCTGCCGGTATCGACCAGCGCGGTCGCGATGATCGTCAGCGAGCCGCCCTCCTCGATGTTGCGGGCGGCGCCGAAGAAGCGTTTTGGCCGCTGGAGAGCGTTGGCGTCGACACCGCCGGTCAGCACCTTGCCGGATGACGGCACGACGGTGTTGTAGGCGCGGCCGAGGCGGGTGATCGAATCGAGCAGGATCACGACATCGCGGCCATGCTCGACCAGGCGCTTGGCTTTTTCGATCACCATCTCGGCGACCTGGACGTGGCGCACCGCCGGCTCGTCGAAGGTCGAGGAGACGACCTCGCCCTTCACCGAGCGCTGCATGTCCGTGACTTCTTCCGGACGCTCGTCGATCAGAAGCACGATCAGATAGCATTCGGGATGATTGTGCGTGATCGAATGCGCGATGTTCTGCATCAGCACGGTTTTACCGGTGCGCGGCGGCGCCACGATCAAGGCGCGCTGGCCCTTGCCGATGGGAGCAACGATGTCGATCACGCGCGCAGACAGGTCTTTCCGCGTCGGATCGTCGATTTCCATACGGAAGCGCTGGTTCGGAAACAGCGGCGTGAGGTTGTCGAAATTGACCTTGTGCTTGGCCTTTTCCGGGTCCTCGAAATTGAGCGTGTTGACCTTCAACAGCGCAAAATAGCGCTCGCCCTCTTTCGGGCTACGAATGTGGCCTTCGATGGTGTCACCGGTGCGCAGGCCGAAACGGCGGATCTGCGAGGGCGAAACGTAGATGTCGTCCGGGCCCGGCAGATAGTTCGCATCGGGCGAGCGGAGGAAGCCGAAGCCGTCGGAGAGCACTTCGACAACGCCCTCGCCGACGATGTCGGTCTCGGCGAGCGAGAGCTGCTTGAGGATGGCGAACAACAGCTCCTGCTTGCGCATGGTGCTGGCGTTCTCGACCCCGTTTTCTTCCGCGAACGAGACGAGCTCGGCCGGGGTTTTCGACTTGAGGTCCTGGAGTTTGATTTCCCGCATTGGGGTGGTCCTGTGGGGTAACCTGAAAAAGAGGGGGTGCGAGGAGGCTCTGAAATGCGGACGCGAGCAGGTGCAGGTAAGGTCCGCAGGTCTAGCAAGGTGAGTGCCGGTGAGGCTTCAAACCTGATGCGGTGTCCGGCCTCTGGAAAGCTCGGACACAACCACATCCGCCTGCGTTGGGTGGGATATCGATAATATAGAAAATCGGCCCCCGCTCCGCAAGCTGAAGCGCTGAGCTAATCGTCGTGTGGTTAGCCTAGAACGGCTTCATGATCACCATGATGACGATGAAAATCATCAGGACGGTCGGCACCTCATTGATAATCCGATAGAATTTCTGGCTACGGGGGCGCCGGTCGGCTGCGAAATCCTTGTACCAGCGGGAAAAAAATCCGTGGACCGCGGACAGCACCAGGACCAGTGCCAGTTTTACGTGCAGCCAGCCGAACGTGAACCAATGGCCGAACCAGGCGAGATAGAGCCCGGCGAGCCAAGTGACCATCATGGCGGGGTTGATGATCGCCTTGAGCAGCCGACGCTCCATGACCTTGAACGTCTCCGACTGCTTCGAGCCGATTTCGGCCTCGCAATGATAGACGAACAGCCGTGGCAAATAGAGCATGCCGGCCATCCAGGAGATGACCGCGATTACGTGCAGCGCCTTGATCCAGAGATAGACGTCTTCGAACATTTCGCGGTCCGGATTCCTGCCAGCTGAGAACGCTGGGGATAGTAAGAACTCGTTAAGGTCTTACCCCGCACACATATCCGTCCGTAGCGCCTTCCTCAAATCTAGAATCTTAGATTCTTAAGGTTTGAGTCTTTGTGACCGTGGATTGGACTCACGCAATTCCGTCCGCGAGTTCACGCGCGCTTGTTCACAGCCATCCACATATCCCGGATGGCCACTGACGATTTCCGATAAGTCAGTCGGCTTCAAAGGCTTGCGCGCGTCTATCGGCAGCTTATCAAGGGGGTTGTCCGCGCAATCCCGTTTCCGTCTCGGCGGGGTGCCGGACTTGTTCTGATGGGCAGCGGTGTGAAGAAAATCGGCACTTGTCCCGCCCCTGGTGTCGCACATCCCTTTCCGAGAGGTTAAGCTCCACAGAAATCCACAAACCGCCCCACCGAAATTCAAAGAGTTTTTGTGCCGACCTCGAACAATTATTTCCATCTGCACCTGGTCTCGGACTCCACGGGTGAGACGCTCATCACGGTGGCGCGCGCGGTCGCGGCCCAATACGCCAACGTGACGCCGGTCGAGCACGTCTATCCGCTGGTGCGCAGCCAGAAGCAGCTCGACCGCGTGCTCGACGAGATCGAGGAAGCGCCGGGAATCGTGCTGTTCACGCTGCTCGAGAAGGATCTGGTCGCGAGACTCGAAGACAAGTGCAAGGAGATCAACGTTCCGAGCCTGTCGATCATCGGTCCGGTGATGCAGCTGTTCGAAGCCTATCTTGGCGCTGCGACCACAGGCCGCGTCGGCGCTCAGCACGTCCTCAACGCGGAATATTTCAAGCGCATCGACGCCTTGAACTACACGATGATCCACGACGACGGCCAGCATGTCGAAGGTCTCGACGAGGCCGACGTGGTCCTGGTCGGCGTGTCCCGCACCTCGAAGACGCCGACATCGATCTATCTCGCCAATCGCGGCATCCGCACGGCCAACGTGCCGCTGGTTCCGGGCATTCCGGTGCCCTCGCAATTGGAGAAGCTGACGCGGCCGCTGGTTGTCAGCCTGCACGCGACGCCGGAACGCCTGATCCAGATCCGCCAGAACCGCCTGCTCTCCATGGGCGCCGAGTCTGGCAGCGACACCTATACCGACAAGCAGTCGGTCACCGAGGAGGTCGCGTTTGCGCGCAAGCTGAGCGCCAAGCATGACTGGCCGCTGCTGGACGTCACGCGCCGCTCGATCGAGGAAACCGCGGCGGCGATCATGAAGCTCTATAGTGATCGCCAGCGCAACCGGCCCTCGGAGTAGTTTCCGCCATGGCTCTGTGGCGCGGCACATCCCCCTTGATCCTGGCCTCGCAAAGCAGCGCGCGCAAAATGCTGCTGGCCAATGCCGGGCTCGAATTCGAGGCCGTGACGGCCGATATCGACGAGCGCGGCATCCAGGCGAGTTCCAATCTCAGCAATCCGCGCGAGATCGCTCTGCTCCTGGCCCGCGAAAAGGCCAAGGCGGTCTCTGCCGATCGTTCCGGAAGTCATGTGATCGGCGCCGACCAGACGCTGGCCCTCGGCAGCCGTCTCTTCAACAAGCCGGCCGGCCGCGCACAGGCTCTGGCGCAACTGCGCGATCTCTCCGGCAAGACGCACGAGCTGAATTCCGCGGTGGCCGTAGCGCGGGACGGCAAGATCGTTTTCGAGGATGTCTCGGTCGCCCGCATGACCATGCGGCCAATGAGCGAGGCTGAACTCTCGACTTATCTCGACGCTGCCGGCGATGCCGTCACGACCAGCGTCGGCGCCTATCAGCTCGAGGGCCTTGGTATCCACCTGTTCGAGCGCATCGAGGGCGACCATTTCACCATTCTCGGCCTGCCGTTGCTGCCGCTGCTTGCGTTCCTGCGGAGCGAACAGCTAATTGCGGTGTAGATGCTAGAGAAGGCTGGGCGTTGATGCGGATCCTCGGACTGACCGGCTCGATCGGGATGGGCAAATCCACCACTGCGAAGCTGTTCGCGGAGGCCGGTGTTCCCGTCTACGATGCCGACGCTGCCGTGCATCAGCTCTATGAGGGTGAAGCAGCCCCGGCGATCGAGGCGGCTTTCCCCGGCACCACCGTGAACGGCAAGGTCGACCGGCAAAAACTGTCGGCGCGCGTCGTGCACGATCCTGCCGCGATCAAGCAGCTCGAGCAGATCGTTCATCCGATGCTCGGCGCCTCCCGGCAGAAATTCTTTGCTGACGCCGAGGCCGTCAAGGCGCCGGTGGTCGTGCTGGACATTCCGCTGCTGTTCGAGACCGGCGGCGAGAAGCGGGTCGACGCCGTCGTCGTGGTCTCGACCTCACCCGAACTTCAGCGCCAGCGGGTGCTGGAGCGCGGCACGATGGACGAGGCCAAGCTCGACGCCATCATCGCCAAGCAGACGCCAGATGCCGAGAAGCGCAAGCGAGCCGATTTCGTGGTGGATACCTCACACGGACTTGACCCGGTGCGCGCCCAAATCAAGCACATCCTGGCCGAGGTCGTTAAGATGCCGCAGCGGCGAGCCTGATTCGCCCGTCTCACACGGCTTCTTGAAGACATGCGCGAAATCGTCCTCGACACCGAAACCACCGGCCTCGATCCGCTCCGCGGCGACCGACTGGTCGAAATCGGCTGCGTCGAAATCTTCAACCGCATGCCGACGGGACAGAGCTTTCACGTCTACATCAACCCCGAACGGGACATGCCGGCGGAAGCGTTCGCCGTGCACGGACTGTCGTCCGAATTCCTGGCGACGAAGCCATTGTTCCACGAGATCGCCGACGAGTTTCTGGCTTTCATCGGCGACGCGCCGCTGGTGATCCACAACGCCTCATTCGACATCGGCTTCATCAATGCCGAGCTCGACCGCATCAAGCGCGCTGCGATCCCGCGCGAGCGGCTGGTGGATACGCTGCTGCTGGCGCGTCGCAAGCATCCCGGCGTGTCCAACCGGCTCGACGATCTCTGCTCGCGTTACGCGATCGACAATTCACACCGCACCAAGCACGGCGCGCTGCTGGACGCCGAGCTGCTGGCTGAGGTCTATGTCGATTTGGTCGGGGCGCGGCAGTCGCAGCTGCTGCTGGCTTCGGACGCCCAGGAGATTCGCGTCAGTGTGGCCGGCGATGCGCCGCGGCGGCAGCGCTTGGAGCCGCTTGCGCCGCGGATTTCGGAGGCCGAGCGCGAGGCCCATCGGGCCTTCATCGCAACGATGGGCGACAAGGCGATCTGGAACGAGTACTTGCCCGCTCCAGCCGCCGTGGCGGCCGCTCAGGCCTGACCGGCTTGCCCCTGAGCGGCCATTTGCCGCTCCATGTTCTGGCGATAGAGACCGACGAAGTCGACCGGATCCAGCATCAGCGGCGGGAACCCACCGTCGCGCACGGCCGTTGCGATGATCTCGCGGGCGAACGGGAACAGCAAACGCGGGCACTCGATCATGACCAGCGGATGCAGGTTCTCCTTGGGCACATTGGCGATGCGGAACACGCCGGCATAGGCGAGCTCGAACGAGAACATCACCTTGCTCGCGGCCTCGGCCTTGCCCTCGACCGACAACGTCACCTCGAATTCCTGTTCGCTGAGGTTGTTGGCGCTGACGTTGATCTGGATGTTGATCTGCGGCGGCTGGCTCTGCTGCTGCAGCGAGCTCGGCGCGTTCGGATTTTCGAACGAGAGGTCCTTGGTATATTGCGCCAGCACGTTAAGCTGGGGAGCCTGGGCCGCCTCGGGAGGGGTGCCGTTACCGTTGGTCATGAAAGTCTCTCCTTACCCGATTTGGGCTGAATTTCGCGGCGGTTGGCTAACATAGGGCCGCCTCGTTCCACAAGGACGAACGGTCCCGGATCGGGAATTCGGGCCGCGCCCGGAGCTTTGACATTCATCCTGCCTTTTCCGCGAAATTGCGCCTTAAACGATTGAAGATGCGCGATTTCCGGGCAGGATCGGGTTTCCCCTTAAGCATAAAACGCGCTACACTTGGTGCTGTGCCAAAAGGCGCCATTGGCCGGGCAAGATTTCGTGCCTACATCCCGAGGACCTGATGTGGATCCAAAATGGTGATGTAGACTTGCCGTTTCCGCAAGGAACGGTCTACTGGCCGGATTGATTTTCCCGGCAACGACCCCTGAAAAGACCAGAAAGCGAATACGACGTGGACATCTACACCATCATATTCCTGGCGCTGGCAGTCTTCATCTTCCTGAGACTGCGTAGCGTGCTGGGGCAGCGCACGGGCAACGAGCGGCCGCCGTTCGATCGCACCGCCGCCCGCAATGCGCTGGGGGGTGCTCAGGACAACAACGTCGTGACCATGCCGGGCAAGGTGATCGACCAGGCCCCGCTGGCGCCGACGGCCGAGCCGACCGCGCCCTCCGATCGCTGGAAGGAGCTGGCAGAACCGGGCACTGCGCTGGCGCAGGGCCTCGACGCTATCGTCGAGAAGGATTCTAGCTTCGACCCGCGGCATTTCCTCTCGGGCGCCCGCGGCGCCTACGAGATGATCGTGCTGGCCTTCGCCAATGGCGACCGCCGCGCGCTGCGCGACCTGTTGTCGTCGGAGGTCTATGAGAGCTTCGACGCCGCGATCAGGGAACGCGAGAAGAACGAGCAGAAGACCGAGACGCGGTTCGTCTCGATCGACAAGGCCGAGCTCGTCGGCGCCGAGCTGCGCGACCGCACTGCCCAGCTCACCGTGCGCTTCGTTTCGCAGATGATCTCGGCCACCCGCGACAAGGCCGGCAACATCGTCGACGGCAGCGCCGACACGGTCGCCGACATTACCGATATCTGGACTTTCGCCCGCGACATCTCCTCTCGCGATCCGAACTGGAAGCTGGTTGGCACCGGAAGCGCGAATTAAGACTTTCCTGAAGATCGGCGCGACGGCGCTTTGCGCAGGTGCCGTCGTGCTGTCGTCGTTTTCGCTCGGCGCCGAGGCGGCGCGGCGCCACCATCGCAACCATCACCGTCATCTGCCGCAAGTGCCTGCCGCTCCGCCGCGGGCCTTGCCCTATCCGCAGCTCTCGCTGCCGCTCGAAATTCCCGGCGCGCAATATCTGCCGCTGGCCTGGGCGGACGTAAAGGGTTGGGGCGACGACAATCATCTCGCCGCCTACAAGACCTTCCGCGCCAGCTGCCGGTCGATCAATGCGCAGAACGGCGCGGCCGAACCCAAGGCTTTGGGTGCCTCGCTGGGCGAGCCTTGCCGGGCTGCCAAAACGCTCGATCTCACCGACGATGCCAAAGCGAAGACTTTCTTCGAGGAGAATTTCGCGCCGCTGCGGATCTCGCGCCTCGGCGAGCCCGACGGTTTTGTCACCGGCTATTACGAGCCGGTGCTGGAGGGATCGCGCACGCAGACCGACGTCTACAACGTGCCGGTCTATCGCCGTCCCTCGAACCTGTTCGTGCGCGGCTACAAGCAGGATTCGATCAGCCTGCCCAACAAGGGCCCGGTATATCGCAAGATCGGCCGCCGCAAGCTGGTGCCCTATTACGACCGCGGCGAGATCGAGGACGGCAAGATCGCCGGCCGCGGGCTGGAGATCGCCTGGCTGAAGGACCCGACCGATCTGTTGTTCGCCCAGATCCAGGGCTCGGCGCGGATCAAGTTCGAGGACGGCAGCACGGTTCGGCTCAATTACGACGCCTATAACGGCTACCCCTACACGGCCGTCGGTCGCATCCTGATCGAGCGCGGCATCATCCCGAAAGAGGAGATGTCGATGCAGAAGATCAGGGAGTGGATGGCGCAGAACCCCGACGGCGCCAAGGAGCTGCGCCGCCAGAATCGCGCCTACATCTTCTTCCGCGAGGTCAACCTCTCCGACAAGGATGAGGCGGTGGGCGCGCAGGGCATTCCGCTGACCGCGGGACGCTCGATCGCGGTCGACAAATCGCTGCATGTCTACGGCACGCCGTTCTTCATCGAGGGCGAGCTGCCGATCGAATCCGAACGCGCCAAGACGCCGTTCCATCGGCTGATGATTGCGCAGGACACCGGTTCGGCCATCATCGGGCCCGCGCGCGCCGATCTGTTTTTCGGCGCGGGCCAGGAGGCAGGCCGTATCTCCGGGCGGCTGCGCCACCCCATGCATTTCGTGATGCTGGTGCCGAAGAGCCTCGATCCCGCCCCACGCGCCGCGAAGCTGCCGATACCGGACCCCAGGCCCTCGGAGAAGATCGCAAAACTGTTTCCGCAAACCGACCCGGCGAAGACGGGCACGCCTTCCGCCGCCGCGGCGCAAGGCAAGAACGAAACGGTTGCCATCGCCGGCCCCGTTCCGCTACCGGTGCCGCGTCCCGCGATCGAGCCTGCCTCTGAACCGCGTCGACCGGTGAAGAATCGTCCTCATCGACAGCAATGAAACGATCGTCCCGTCCGCCCGTGCTGGAGTCCCGCCCCTCGCCGCGCCGCCGCGCGCTGAGCGAGGAGGAGCGCGAGCTGTGGGATATGGTCTCAAGACAGGTCAAGCCGCTGCTCAAGCATCGCGTGCCAAAGGCGCATATCGCGCCGCGCGCTGAGTCGACACCCGCGGGTCCTGCCATGCGATCCGCGTCATCGCCGCGGCCCGTTCCCGCTGCGACGTCGCCGCGCGTGACGAAGCCGACCGTTCCGCCCCTGGCGCCGCTCGGCAAGCGCGAGCGGACAAAGCTCTCGCGCGGCCGCAGCGAGATCGAGGCGCGGCTCGATCTGCACGGCATGACCCAGACGCGCGCCCATCGCGCGCTGGCCGGTTTCCTGCACCGCGCCCACCAGGACGGCCTGACCTTCGTGCTCATCATCACCGGCAAGGGCCGCAGCGGTGGCGAGAGCGGCGTGCTCCGCCGCCAGGTGCCGGAATGGCTGAGCCTGCCCGAATTCCGTGCCTTCGTCGTCGGATTCGAGACCGCGCATATCGGCCACGGCGGCGAGGGCGCGCTGTATGTGCGGATCAGGCGAGCGAGAGGTTAGCAGTCTCGACGCATGCGGCTTCTCTTGCCTCTCCCGCTTGCGGGAGAGGGTTCTCTCCTCTTGGGGGTTCTCGATCGCAGAGAAAGCCCTCTCCCCAGCCCTCCCCCGCAAGCGGGGGAGGGAGCGCACCTCCGATGCGGCCCAGGCAGTGCTCTAAAACGGCCGGATAATTCCGACGCGCGGGATCAGTGTGAGGACTAGTCCGAAGATACTCGTCTTCCGATCCTCCGCCGGGATCAGCGCAGCGTCGTGCTTAGCCGGCAGCATCTTCACCGCATGCAGGATCAGGAACATGCACACCGCCCAGTTCGAGATCCAGCGCGAATAGTCGAACACCATCGCGAACATCACGAGATAAGCGAGGCTGATGCCGATCAGCGCCGCGACCATGAGGCGGCGGTGCATCTCGCTCGCGAGAGCGCCGATCAGGTTCGCAAGATAGCGCCACAGCGGCGTATGCAGCCAGATCAAGAGTGCGAACACGGGCACGCCGAGGATGTTGTGTGGCAGGCGGCCCCAGGTGTCGGCAACCTCCTTCGCCAGCGGCTGGTACCAGATGTAGGCGAATTGCAAGAGGTCAGTGCGCGATGGATCGGCCATCCGGCTCTTCAGATACCCGACGAAATCCGCTTCGGGGATCGGCATCGTTCCCAGAAATTGCGCCGCAAAGAACAATGCGGAGACGGCGGCGAGGGCGACGCTACCGAAAGCAATGTTGGTGCGATTGTAGCCATGGGTCAGGTAGTGCCTGATCACGACGATGGTGATGATCGTCGGTACATACATTAAGAGATGAATGTGATGGATCAGCACGAGAATGATCGAGAACAGCGCGGCCGTGGCAACGAACAGCAACGAACCCGCCGGCATCAGCAAGAGGACGATCGCCAGCGCGCAGCCATAAATGTCGAAATGGCCGAGCGTGTGCATGAAGTTCTTCAGGAAGAACGGCGAGCCTGCGGTGAAGACGAACAGCGGCAGCGTCTTCGCGTTGAAACCGAACGTCTTCTGGAACAGTTTTGCGTACAGCCCCAGCGTCGCCAGCCACGTCACGCCGCCGAGCGCGAACACCAGCCATACCGGTACCTTGTTCGTGAACAGCGCGACAATCGCCCCGATCAGCGCGCGCTTGATGAAGCCGAAGTGGTAGTCGACGAGGAGATGGATATAGGGAACGTAAGGCGGCAGCTGGATCTTGTGGATGAAGACGCCGGCGATGATCGCGGCGTTGATCGCGAGCAGGAGCCGCCAGGGATTTTGCAGGATGCGTACGGTCACGCCGCATCAATAGCGTGACCGCCCCAAATTACAAAATGAACCGGCTCAGATCCGCGTTCTTGGCGAGGTCGCCGATGTGCTTTTGCACGTAATCCGCGTCGAGCCGGATGGTCTCGCCGTTGCGATCCGGGGCGGTGAAGGAGATCTCGTCCAGCACCCGCTCCATCACGGTCTGCAGCCGCCGCGCGCCGATGTTCTCGACGGTGGAATTGACGGCCACCGCAATGTCGGCCAGCGCATCGATGGCGCTGTCGGTGACGTCGAGCGTCACGCCCTCGGTCTGCATCAGGGCGACATATTGCTTGATCAGCGAGGCCTCGGGCTCGGTCAGGATGCGGCGCATGTCGTCGCGGGTCAGGGCCTGCAATTCGACGCGGATCGGCAGGCGGCCCTGCAATTCCGGCAACAGGTCGGACGGCTTGGCGACGTGGAAGGCTCCGGAGGCGATGAACAGGATGTGGTCGGTCTTCACTGCGCCGTGCTTGGTCGAGACCGTGGTGCCTTCGATCAGCGGCAGGAGATCGCGCTGCACGCCCTCGCGCGAGACGTCGCCGCCGACGCGGCCTTCGCGGGCGCAGATCTTGTCGATCTCGTCCAGGAACACGATGCCGTTGTTCTCGACCGCGCTGATCGCTTCCAGCGTCAGCTGCTCGGTGTCCAAGAGCTTGTCGGATTCCTCGTTGACGAGGATCTCGTGCGAGCCTTCCACCGTCAGCCGCCGCGTCTTGCTGCGGCCCCCGAGCTTGCCGAAAATGTCGCCGATCGAGATCGCGCCCATCTGCGCGCCCGGCATGCCCGGGATCTCGAACATTGGCAGGCCGCCGCCGGACGACTGCGTCTCGATCTCGATTTCCTTGTCGTTGAGCTCGCCGGCGCGCAGCTTCTTGCGGAACGATTCCCGCGTCGCCGAACTGGAATTGGCGCCGACCAGTGCGTCGAGCACGCGCTCCTCGGCGGCGAGCTGGGCGCGCGCCTGCACGTCCTTGCGCTTCCTCTCGCGCACCTGCGCGATCGCAACCTCGACGAGATCGCGCACGATCTGCTCGACGTCGCGGCCGACATAGCCGACTTCGGTGAACTTTGTGGCTTCCACCTTCAGGAACGGCGCATTGGCAAGCTTGGCGAGCCGCCGCGCGATTTCAGTCTTGCCGACGCCGGTGGGGCCGATCATCAAGATGTTCTTCGGCAGCACCTCTTCGCGCAAGGAGCCTTCGAGCTGTTGCCGGCGCCAGCGGTTGCGCAGCGCGATCGAGACGGCGCGCTTGGCGTCGCCCTGGCCGACGATGAAACGGTCGAGTTCGGAAACGATTTCGCGGGGGGAGAAGTCTGTCATGTCTGCTTAGCTAGGGCGGGAGGCGGCCAAGGACAAGCCGCATTTTAGGTCAGATGATCGGCGGGCCAGATTGCCATTGTTTCACGGCCTCGAGCGGACGGATCAGCATCAGGATATTGAGCGTCAGATTGTCGCGAATGTGGAGCGCCAGCATGATTTCGAAGGCAAGCCCGAGCAGCACGGTCGCGGTGACAGGTAGCATGCGAGCGGCAAGGAACCCCAGGATCATGGCCAGATTGTCCGAGACCGAATTGACGACGCTATCGCCGTAGTAATCCAGCGAGATCGTGCCCGCGCGGTAGCGCTCGATGATGAAGGGCGAGTTCTCGACGATCTCCCAGGCGCCTTCGATCAGCATGGCGATGATCAGCCGCGCCGGCCAGGACAAAGGCAGGAGCGGCAGCTGTGCGAACAGCAGCCAGGTCAAGCCGTAGAACAGGAAGCCGTGCAGCACGTGCGAAAAGCTGTACCAGTCGGCGATCTGCTGCGAATTCTCCGAGCTGTTCACCACGCCGTGCCAGAGCTTGATGGTGCCGCAGGTGCAGATCGGGACCCGCCCCATCGCAAGCAGGATCGAAGCCTGCAGCGCCAGCAGCAACAGCGCGAGGCCGACCCAGGCGAGCGGTGCGACCGCGACCTTGCTCTCGCTCGTCTGCACCAGCGTCACGGTTCGCGAACCATCAGCAGCGCCGGACCGTCCGGCGTCTCGACCATGCGGTCGCGGATGAATCCTGCCCTCTCGTAAGCGCGTATCGCGCGCAGGTTCAGCGGGTCCGGATCGGTGACTATGCGCGGCAGACCATGTCGAAAACGTTCATCAACGAATTGGCGGATGAACGCCGAGCCGTGGCCGCGCGCGATCATGTCCCCGTCGCCGATGAACTGGTCGATGCCACGCGTGCCCTCCGGTTGCGGCCCGAAGCCCGTATTCCAGGCGGTCAGGCGGTAGCACTGAAGATAGCCGAATGGCTTGTCGCCGGCCAACACGATGAACTGGTCCATCGCGGGCTCATCGAGATCGCCGCTGACCAGTGCAAACTGCTCATCCGGATCGCCCCACCATTCCCGCACATGGGTTTCGCCCAGCCAGCACCGGATCAGCGGCAAATCGGCCGCGCTCATCGGGCAGAAGGTGTAAGCGGTTGCCATCTGTGTCGGTTCTGGCCGTGCTGCGCTCCCTCTCCCGCAAGCGGGAGAGGTGCACCGAGCGTGCGGATAGTTCGAGTCCGCCAAAAGAATTTCCTTGCCCTAGCCGCTCGCCAGGCTCTCGATGGTCACATTCCGGTTGGTGTAGACGCAGATGTCGGCGGCAATGTCGAGGGAGCGGCGGACGATGGTCTCGGCGTCCTTGTCGGTGTCGAGCAGGGCCCGCGCCGCCGCCAGCGCGTAATTGCCGCCGGAGCCGATCGCCATCACCCCGGCCTCGGGCTCGAGCACGTCGCCGGTGCCTGTCAGCACCAGGGAGACGTCCTTGTCGGCCACGATCATCATGGCCTCCAGGCGCCGCAGATAGCGGTCAGTGCGCCAGTCCTTGGCGAGCTCCACGGCCGCTCGGGTCAGCTGCCCCGGATATTGCTCGAGCTTGGATTCCAGCCGCTCGAACAGCGTGAAGGCGTCGGCGGTGGCGCCAGCGAAGCCGCCGATCACGTCGCCCTTGCCGAGCTTGCGGACCTTCTTGGCGTTCGACTTGATCACGGTCTGGCCGATCGAGACCTGGCCGTCACCGCCGACCACCACCTTGCCGCCCTTACGGACTGTCAAAATCGTGGTGCCGTGCCAGTGAGGTGAGCTGTTCGGGGAGTCCTGCATGAAATACCTCGTTGTTCGGGCTGATTTAGGCGGTCAGAGCTGAGGGCACAACGGGGCCGCTCCGGGCCCAATTTCGCTCACCATAGGCAGAAGTAGAGCCCCGGCCGGCCGTTCCCGCAGTAGCGAAGGCGTCATTTGGCTGTTAAAAGACCGCCGTTTTCGGCCTGAACCCTAGCGAAAGCTTTCAATGCGCACCGCGACGATCAAGCGCAAGACCAAGGAAACCGACATCGAGGTCTCCGTGAACCTCGATGGCACCGGCGTGGCCAATATCGCGACCGGCATCGGCTTTTTCGACCATATGCTCGATCTCCTCGCCCGCCATTCCCGCATCGACCTCACGGTCAAGGCGGTGGGCGATCTGCACATTGATTATCACCATACCACCGAAGACACCGGCATTGCGCTTGGCCAGGCGGTCAAGCAGGCGCTCGGCAACATGGCGGGCATCACCCGCTATGCCGGCGTGCACATGCCCATGGACGAGACGCTGACACGCGTGGTCATCGACATCTCGGGCCGCCCGTTCCTGGTGTTCAAGGCCGATTTCCCGCGCGACAAGATCGGTGAGTTCGACACCGAGCTGGTGCGCGAGTGGTTCCAGGCCTTCGCCATCAACGCCGGCGTGACTCTCCACGTCGAGACCCTATATGGCGATAACAGCCATCATATCGCCGAGTCCTGCTTCAAGGGTCTGGCGCGGGCGCTGCGCACCGCCGTTGCGATCGATCCGAAGGCCGCGGGTGAAATCCCGTCCACCAAGGGCTCGCTCGGCGGCTGACATCTCCGTCTCGCGGCCAACGCCGCCGGCGGCATCACTGAATTTAGCGAACGGGGCATCACCATGCCTGTCTACACAGTTCACGCTCCCTCCCCCGGCGGAGCCGATCTGCGCGCGATCGACAAGGTCGTCTTCGTGCGCGACGGCTTCCATTTCTGGGCGATGATCTTCGGCCCGTTCTGGCTGCTGTGGAATCGGCTGTGGCTGGTGCTGATCGGCTGGCTGATCTTCATGGCGGCATTCCATGCCGGCCTCTCCAGCCTGAGTCTCGGCCGCAGCTCGATCTTCTTTGCCGATATCATTATCGCGCTGCTGACGGGCCTCGAGGCCTCCAGCCTGCGGCGCTGGACGCTGTCGCGCGGCAAGTGGCGGCAGCTCGACATCGTCGTCGCCGACGACCGGGACACGGCTGAGCGTCGTTTCTTCGAGCGCTGGAGCCAGAAGCTGCACGGCATCGTCAACGATCAATGGGCCGTCGATCGCGGTGGCCCGCCGCCGACCCGGGGCGTGCCGGGTCAGCAATTCTCGAACCCGCCGCCGCTTCCGGCCGGCGGCATCATTGGATTGTTTCCAGAACCGGGAGGGTCAAGATGAGCGTCGCCATCATCGATTACGGTTCCGGCAATCTGCATTCCGCCGCCAAGGCGTTCGAACGCGCCGCGCGCAGCCTCGAGGATCCGCAAAAGGTCTTCGTCACCAGCGATCCCGACCAGGCCTATAGCGCCGACCGCCTGGTGCTCCCGGGCGTCGGCGCCTTCGCCGATTGCCGGCGCGGGCTCGACGCCGTCAACGGCATGGTCGAGGCGATCACCGAATCCGTCCGCGTCAAGGCGCGGCCGTTCTTCGGCATCTGCGTCGGCATGCAATTGATGGCGAGCCGCGGCAAGGAGCACGTCATCACCGAAGGTCTGAACTGGATCGGCGGCGACGTCGAGAAGATCACGCCGCGCGATGAAAGTCTGAAGATCCCGCACATGGGCTGGAATACGCTCGAGGTGCTCAGGGAGCATCCGGTGCTGAGCAAGCTGCCGCTCGGCCCCAAAGGCCAGCACGCTTATTTTGTGCACTCCTACCACCTCAACGCCGCCAATGAGGCGGACGTGCTCGCGCGCGCTGATTACGGCGGGCCTGTCACCGCGATCGTCGCGAAGGACACCGCCATCGGTACGCAGTTTCACCCCGAGAAGAGCCAGCGTTTTGGTTTGGCCCTGATCTCGAACTTTTTGCGATGGAAGCCGTGATCCTCTTTCCTGCCATCGACCTCAAGAACGGCCAATGCGTGCGCCTCGAGCAAGGCGACATGGCGCGCGCGACCGTTTTCAATCTCAATCCCGCAGCCCAGGCGCAGAGCTTTGCCGAGCAGGGCTTTGAGTATCTCCACGTCGTCGACCTCGACGGTGCCTTCGCCGGCAAGCCGGTGAACGCGCAAGCCGTCGAGGCGATGCTGAAGACGATCAAGATCCCGGTGCAGCTCGGCGGCGGCATCCGCGATCTCGCCACCGTCGAGGCTTGGCTCGACAAGGGCATCAGCCGCGTCATCATCGGCACCGCCGCGGTGCGCGATCCCGAGCTGGTGAAATCTGCTGCGAAGAAATTCCCCGGCCGCGTGGCCGTCGGGCTCGATGCCCGCGACGGCAAGGTCGCGGTCGAAGGCTGGGCCGAGACCTCGCAGGTGACCGTGCTCGACATCGCCAAGCGTTTCGAGGATGCCGGGGTCGCCGCCATCATCTTCACCGACATCGCGCGTGACGGCTTGCTCAAGGGCCTGAACCTCGACGCGACCGTCGCGCTGGCCGATGCCATCTCGATCCCCGTGATCGCCTCCGGTGGTCTCGCCTCGATCGAGGACGTCAGAGCGATGCTGACGCCGCGCGCCAGGAAGCTCGCCGGCGCGATCGCCGGCCGTGCGCTCTATGACGGCCGGCTCGATCCCGCCGCCGCCCTCACCTTGATCCGCAACGCGCGCGCATAGGAGCTGACCCATGTTCAAGGTGCGCGTGATCCCCTGCCTCGACGTCAAGGACGGCCGCGTCGTCAAGGGCGTCAACTTCGTCGATCTGCGCGATGCCGGTGATCCCGTCGAGGCCGCGATCGCCTATGACGCGGCCGGCGCCGACGAGCTCACCTTCCTCGACATCACCGCGACCCATGAGAACCGCGGCATCATGCTGGACGTGGTCCGGCGCACGGCGGAGGCCTGCTTCATGCCTGTCACCGTCGGTGGCGGCGTGCGCGAGGTCAACGACATCAAGACGCTGCTGCGCGCTGGCGCCGACAAGGTCTCGATCAACAGCGCCGCGGTGGCGCGGCGGGAGTTCGTCAAGGAAGCCGCCGAAAAATTCGGCGAACAGTGCGTGGTGGTTGCGATTGATGCCAAGCGCGTCAAGCGCCCAGGTGGCGACCGCTGGGAGATCTTCACTCATGGCGGCCGCAACTCCACCGGCATCGATGCCATCGAATATGCCCAGGAAGTGGTCGCGCTCGGCGCCGGTGAAATCCTGCTCACCTCGATGGACCGCGACGGCACCAGGCAAGGTTTCGACATTCCGCTGACCCGCGCGATCGCCGACAGCGTTCCCGTTCCCGTGATCGCCTCGGGCGGCGTCGGCAATCTCGACCATCTCGTCGACGGTATCCGCGACGGGCACGCCACCGCCGTGCTGGCTGCCTCGATCTTCCATTTCGGGGAATTCACCATTCGCGAAGCCAAGGAGCACATGGCGCGGCGCGGGCTGCCGATGCGCCTGGATGCCTGACGACTCCGGTTCATAACAATGCTACATTGGCGGACGGGAATGGCCGTCCGCGGCCAAACGTATTGCCAAGCGTGTTTCTGAGTAAGTCCGATGCCGCGTTTCACGATCCATGATCTGGCCGAGACCATCGACGCCCGCGCGGCTTCGGGCGGCGAAGCGTCCTATACCCGCAAGCTCCTCGACAAGGGCGCCGAGCATTGCGCCAAGAAGTTCGGCGAGGAAGCAGTCGAAACCGTAATCGCTGCAGTCGAAAACGATCGCGCGCATCTGATCGCCGAGAGTGCCGACCTGCTCTATCATTTCCTTGTCTTGCTCAAGGCCCGCGGCGTAAAGCTGGAGGAGGTCGAAGCCGCGCTGGACAAGCGGACGAACATGTCAGGATTGGAAGAGAAGGCGTCGCGCAAGGGCGGCTAGGCAAGGGCGAATAGATCGCAACGGGAAGACGACGTCATGGACATCCGCGCACCCGAGCAGCAGTATAATCCGTACCGCGTCTATACGCGCGAGCAGTGGGCGCGCCTGCGCGACGATACGCCGATGACGCTGGAGCCGGGCGAGTTCGACCGGCTGCGCTCGCTGCACGATCGCCTCGACCTGCAGGAGGTCGAGGACATTTATCTTCCGCTGTCGCGCCTGTTGTCGATCTACGTCGATGCGACGCAGCGGCTGTATTACGCGGAACGCCAGTTCCTCAACATCCGCGATCGCAAGGTGCCCTATATCATCGGCGTTGCCGGCTCGGTGGCGGTCGGGAAATCCACCACGGCACGTGTGCTCCAGGCGCTGCTGGCGCGCTGGTCGCCGCGGCCGAAGGTCGAGCTGATCACCACTGACGGATTTCTCTACCCGAAGGCCCTGCTCGAACAACAGGGCATCCTGCAGAAGAAGGGTTTTCCGGAGAGCTACGATCTGCCGCTGCTGCTGAGCTTCCTCTCCGATATCAAGTCCGGCCGCCGCCATGTGCGTTCGCCTGTCTATTCGCATCTGACCTATGACATCGTGCCGAATGAATGGGCCGAGATCGATCAGCCCGATATCCTGATCGTCGAGGGTGTCAACGTGCTGCAAACCGGCAAGCTGCCGCGCGACGGCAAGGCGGTCCCGGTGGTTTCCGACTTCTTCGATTTCTCGGTCTATATCGACGCCGACGAAGCGGCGCTGCGGCAATGGTACATCAAGCGCTTCCTGGCGCTGCGCGACACCGCATTCACCGATCCAAAGTCCTATTTCCACCGCTACGCGCTGTTGTCGGACGAGGAAGCCACGGCTACTGCCACTGCGATCTGGGAGCGCACCAACCTCGCCAATCTCGAAGACAACATTTTGCCGACGCGACCCCGTGCGACGCTCATCCTGAAGAAGGGTGCCGATCATGCGGTGGAGAGTGTGGCGCTCAGGCGGCTGTAAGCGCGCCGGTGGTCGTGGCCTTAGGCGAATTTTCACGCTGAGGGTCTTTTGTTGCAGACCAACGAGGGGTATTCGGTTATGGCCTTCGAAAACGCGAGGGGCCATGGTTGATCGTCTCAGAAGCGCCGCGGAGCAGCTGGAAGCACCGATCTGCCCGGACTGCCATATCGAGATGAAGTGGTTCCGCTCGGAACTGCTCGCAGAGGAGCCGACCCCGATCATCGCGCATCTCTTCGTGTGCCCGCATTGCAAGCGCGCGGCAAAGACGGAAACCATATTCAAGAGCACTTCGGGGCCGCCGGATAAGCTCTCCGCGCCGCGCTTTGTTGCTCACGCTGCCTAGACCATGACGCCGTTGGGTTCGGCGAACCGAGCCCTGCGCAGGCATCGATTCAAGCAAAGCTCATTCCGCCTAGTCAGGCGGGGCCGCCGGCTCGATCTGAATGCCGGCGGCGCGCGGCTCACTTGCCAGGCTTGGCGGTCCAATCCGCAGGCCTGATGCGCCCCGCGAAAGATCAGGTTCCCGTGAAATGCGAGACTGCCAGATGCCGCGCGGTCGCCAGCCCAGCCAGCGCCTCTTCCAGTTTTTCGCGGTCGAGCGGTTTGATGAGAAACCCGTTCATGCCCGCCTCGAAGCAGGCATAGCGATCCTCCACCAGCGTGTTGGCGGTGAGCGCCAGGATCGGCGTGTGGTGCCTGCCCGTGGCGGCCTCTTGCGCGCGGATGCGCTTCGTCGCCTCGATGCCGTCGAGCTGCGGCATCTGGATGTCCATCAGCACGAGATCGTAGGGCGTGCCGGCGGATGAGGCGGCAAGCCAGGATTCCAGCGCGGCCTCGCCATGGCCGGCGATGACGACGCGATGGCCGAGTTTTGTTAGCAGCGAGCGCATCAATAGTGCGTTAATCTCATTGTCTTCGGCGACGAGGATCGACAGGCCTTTTGCCGGTGCTGTGCCGGTGGATGCAGCCGCCGGCTCCGGCGCGAGATCGGGGGAAGCGACCTCCGGCGTCAGGGCCAGGCGCGCGGCGAGCGAGGCCGCGCGCAGAGGCTTCACCAGAAAGCCCGTGAAGGCCGGCGACAGCTTCTCGTGCCGCGAGCTCGACGTCAGCAGCACGAGACGCTGCAATGCATGCGCGCGGGCGGCATCACCCAGATGGTCGGCAACGGCAGGACCCATGGCACGATCGATCAGCACTGCGTGCCATGAGCGTTCCGGCAGCAATGCTTCGGCGACGGCCGCGTCCGCAACCATGCAGATCTGGCCGCCCCAGCGCTCGAGGCGCCGCGCGATCAGCGAGGCCTCGATGCCGTCGGCGACAAGGAGCATCGACTTGCCGGTGAGATCGGGACTCGGAAATTGCGTCTGTCCGGCGCCGGCTTGCGACGGCGGAAGCGGCACCGCGACCTCGAAAGTTGAGCCCTTGCCCGGCTCGCTCGTGAGCGTGATCCGGCCGCCCATGCGCTTGACGATGCGTTCGCTGATGGCAAGGCCGAGCCCGGTGCCGCCATAGGTGCGGGCGACCCGCTCGTCGGCCTGCTCGAACTCGCGGAAGATGCGCTGCTGTGCTTCGGCTGCAATGCCGATGCCGGTATCGCGGACCAGGAAGCTGATCTCGTTCGGCCAGATGCCGGGCTCCACGATCAGCGCGACGCCGCCGTTGCTTGTGAACTTGATGGCGTTGCCGGCGAGGTTGAGCAGCACCTGGCGCAGCCGCGCGGCGTCGCCGACCACTTCGAGCGGCAGGCGCTCGTCGACATAGGCGGCGATCTCGAGCGCCTTCGCCTGCGCGCGCGGCGCGAGCAGCTCGGTGATCTCCTCGATCAGGGTGGAGAGCGCGAAGGGACGCTGATCGAGGTCGAGCTTGCCGGCCTCGATCTTGGAATAGTCGAGCAGTTCCTCGATCAGCGCCATCAAGGCTTCGCCCGAGGTTTTCACCGCCCTGGCATAGGTTGCCTGCTCCGGCGTCAGCGTGGTGTCGAGCAACAGGCCGCCCATGCCGATGATGCCGTTCAGCGGCGTGCGGATCTCGTGCGAGGCCATCGCGAGGAAGCGCGATTTGGCGCGGTTGGCGGCATCGGCCTGATCGCGCGCGTCGGAGAGGGCGCGTTCGGTCTCGGTGCGATCGGTGACGTCGCGGCCCACGCTCTGCAATTCGGCGGGCTGTCCGGCATCGACGCGGACATAGCCTTCGCGCCAGGCGATCCAGCGCGCGCCGAGCGGGGTTGCGATCCTCTGGTCGTGGATGCGCGTGCCGTTGCTCTCGCGGGCGCTGTCGCCTTGCTCCAGCACGTCGAAGTCGAAGCGCGTGCCGACCAGCGCGCTGCGCGTCTGTCCTGCGAGTGCGCAATAGGCCTCGTTGGCAAAGGTGATGCGGCCGCTTGTGTCGCGCAGCACGATGAGGTCGCCCTGCTGCTCGAATAGGCTGCGGGCGCGTTCTTCCGCTTCCTTCAGCTCCCAATTGCGGTCGATCAGCGCTTCGTTGTGGGCGGCGAGCGTCCGCAGCCGCTTGTTGACGAAACGCAGGCGCATGCTCAGCGTCGCAAGGCCGAGGCAGGCGAGCGCGAACAGGAAGCTCGCGCCGATCGCAAAGGCATGCGGATCATAGCCGGAATTCTCGGCCCGGCTGCCGGTCACGAAACCATAGGCGCCACCGAAGGTCGCCGAGAAGATCATGAAAGAGCGGATCGCGAAGGCTACCCTGGGATGCTGCCGCCTGAAGCGGCGCATGCGCACCTTGATCCGGAACGTCCGACCCATCGCCACCGACCCTTGCCTGAAACCCCGCTGCCGCGTGCGACGATGGCCCGCCGACCTTGCGAACAGCTTGAGGCTTTGGCGCTCCCTCCAAACAGGGTTGACGGAATCTTAACGGTTCAGAGCGAGGCAGCCTGGAGAGGGCGCTGGCCGCCGCGGGCACCGACGATCAGCGCCGCCGCCTCGCGCTGCGAGAACGTCTTTGAGCGCACATAGATGCGGTAATCCACCGGTCCTTCGCTGGAGAGATAGATCACCTGGCCGCCATCGACCGGCTGCGCCGCAATCGAGACAAGGCGCGTCGCCGGATTGGCCTGGCAGGAATCCGGCTCGGAGCCGAGGCCATCGTCGACCACGGCGAAGTCCGCAGCGCCCGCATCGTCGATGATCTGGACCCGCACCGTGGCCCGCGCGGGATCGTCGGTGAAGGCGACATGCACGCCGGCGGTCCAGAACAGGGAGGTGAGCTCGACCGATGTTTCGCCCAGCGCGATGCAGGGATGCGAAACCGATCCGATCTCGGCGCGGGCGAACACCGCAGCCGCCAAAACGGGAACAACCGAGGCCAGGACCTTGAAACGCAACATGACGCTCTACTCGCCAAGCCCGTGGGAGAACTCGTTGGGCCTTATGGTTTGCAGAGCGTAAAGGAAACTCGTTACCGCGGGGTTGATGCGCGACGCGCTTAAGCTATCTGGCGCACATCCTCCGCGAGTGCGCGGTAGGACAGCGCTTCGGCGAGATGCAGCCGGCCGATCTTGTCGGCATGATCGAGGTCGGCCAGCGTGCGCGCCACCCGCAGCACGCGGTGGTAGCCGCGCGCGGACAGCCGCATGGTCTCGGCGGCATCGCGCAGCAGCTTGGCGCCTTGCGCGTCAGGCTTTGCGATCTCCTCCAATACGGAAGCGGGCGCCTCTGCATTGGTGCGAATGTGGAGCAAGCCTGCATCCGCATAGCGCGCGAGCTGGATGTCGCGCGCTGCCGCAACGCGCGCGGCGACCTCGGCCGAGCCCTCCGCCGGCGGTGGCAGGATCAGATCGGCGGCGGTCACCGCCGGCACCTCGATGCGCAGATCGATGCGGTCCATCAGGGGACCGGAGATGCGCGCCTGGTAATCGCCGGTGCAGCGGTCGATGCGGCCGCGCTTGCAGGCATAGCCGGGCTCGAACGCGTTGCCGCAGCGGCAGGGATTCATCGCGGCGACCAGCATGAAGCGGGCAGGGTAGGTGACGCGGTGATTGGCGCGCGACACCGCGACCTCGCCGTTCTCCAGCGGCTGACGCAGCGAATCCAGCACGCGCGGATCGAACTCCGGCAGCTCGTCGAGGAACAGCACGCCCTGATGCGGCGAGCGGAACGGTCGCCGCGCCGTCAGCGCGCCGCCTTCGATCTCGCCGGCGACGGAGGCGATCATCGAGACCTCGAGCAGCTCGCTTGGCGAGAGCGGCGGCAGGATCGAGGGCAGGCGCGCGGCCAACATCGATTTGCCGGCGCCGGGCGCGCCGATCATGAGCAGATGATGCCCGCCGGCGGCCGCGATCTCCAGCGCGCGCTTGGCGCTCTCCTGGCCCTTGATGTCGCGCAGGTCGAGCGTCGAGGCGGCGGCTTCGTGCACTTTCGGCGAGGGCCGCGACAGCACTTGCGTGCCCTTGAAATGGTTGGCGATCTGGATCAGCGAGCTTGCGGCGATGATCTGGATGTCCGGGCTCGCCCACGCCGCTTCGGAGCCGCAAGACGCCGGACAGATCAGCCCTTCCTCGCGCATATTGGCGCCGATCGCGGCGGGAAGAACGCCGGCCACCGGCGCGATCGAGCCGTCGAGGCCGAGCTCGCCGAGCACGGTGAAGCCGGCGAGCGCATCCGGCGGGATCGCCCCGATCGCGGCCATCAGCCCGAGCGCGATCGGCAGGTCGTAATGGCTGCCTTCCTTCGGGACGTCGGCCGGTGCCAGATTGACGGTGATCCGCCGCGCCGGCAGCGCCAGCCCCGAGGCGAGCAGCGCCGAACGCACCCGCTCGCGCGCCTCCGACACCGCCTTGTCGGGCAGGCCGACGATGGCGAAGGCCGGCAGGCCGGGCGCCACCTGCACCTGCACGTCGACCGCGCGGGCCTCGATCCCCTCGAAGGCGACGGTAGAAACCCGTTGAACCATGCTCGAACCAGCCTGCCCTTTTCCACAATTACGGGTAGCAGAGCGCGGCGGTTTTCGCAAGAACAATACGGGAACAATGCTCTGGGCCCGTGCAAGTCCTAACCAGTCGTAAACGCGACGCAAAGACTACGTCTCGAATGCAAGTCGCTCTCCTCAGCACATCCCAACGAATGTCCGCTACTCCTGGGCCTGCGGGATGGACCGTGGTCTAACGGGTGAAAAGTAAATGCTTGCAAATCGCCGGAGAAGCGAACGTCGGGTGTGCAGCCGTCTCGCCAAGATCCATTTTGGCGCGGGCTCGCTGCCGCGGGATTGCACGATCACGGATATTTCGGATGGCGGCGTGAAAGTGGTGGCGGAATTTTTGGAAGTGCCACCGCAATTCACCATCATCTTTGCGCCCGACTATTCCCGCCAATGCCGCCTGCGCTGGCGCATCGGCTGCGAGTTCGGCGCCGAATTCGTCGATTAGGCTGCTGCGGGGCGCCTCCTTAACGGGACTTTAGCGTTAATCGGTCAGCATCCCTGATCAGTCGCCGAGTGATCAGAGTATGTCCAAGCGTCCGTCCCCCGCCCTGCCTCCGGCGAAATTCCTGCTTCCCGCGTTCATGGTGCTGGTCCTCGGCGGCTGCCAGACCAATGGCATCGAGGATGTGACCGGCGCGCTCGGCGTCAAATCTGAAGCCCCGGTCACGGCCGACGCCAAGCCCGACATGGACGCGTTGCGCGAGCGCTATCGCGCCAAGCCAAGCGATCCCTCCGTTGCACTCGCCTACGGCAAGGCGCTGCGCGAGACCGGCCAGCGCGCGCAGGCGGTCGCGGTGCTGGAGCAGGCCGTGCTCGGCCATCCCAGCAACAAGGCGCTGCTCGCCGGCTATGGCCGCGCGCTCGCCGACAACGGCAATTTCCAGCAGGCCTTCGATGTCCTGAGCCGCGCCCATACACCGGAAGATCCAGATTGGCGCATCCTGTCGGCGCAGGGCGCGGCGCTGGATCAGCTCGGCCGCAATGAGGAGGCGCAGCAATATTACGCGAGCGCCTTGAAGATCGTGCCCGACGAGCCGCAGGTGCTGTCCAATCTCGGCCTGTCCTACATGCTCCAGAACAATCTGCCGCGGGCCGAGGAAACGATGCGGCGCGCGCATGAGCGCAATCCCGGAGATCCCCGCGTACGCGCCAATCTCGCGCTCGTGCTGGGGCTGGAAGGAAAGCAGGCCGAAGCCGAATCCATCGTAAGGGCCGATCTGCCGCCCGACCAGGCGGCGGCCAAAGTCACCGCGCTGCGGCAGCTGCTGGCGAAGAAGCAGCAACGGGCGGACAGATAGCCCGCACTTTCCTGCGGCCCGACGAAGCGAGCACCGCTATCCTACGAAGCCTTGCGATGCGGGGCCGAGCCGCGCCCTGACCTGCCCTTCAGCTTCTTCAAGAGCGGCTCGAGCAGCGAGCGCTTCGGCTTTTTCACCTCGCCGCGGCCGGCGAGGCGGTTCGCCATGTTCTGGAACAGGAGGGTGGTGCGGTGGGTCTTGGAGACCTCCGCGATCATCTGACCGTTGTTGGCCGCGGTCGAGAACAATTTCGAATCGAACGGGATCACCGCGATCGGCTGGCTCTCCATGGTCTTGGCGAAGGCCTTGACCTCGATCTCTGCGCGCTTGTGCATGCCGACCTGGTTGAGGCAGTACAGCGGCGGCCGGTCGTTCGGCCGCGCTGTCTTCAGCACGCTCAGCATGTTCTTGGTGTTGCGCAAGTTGGCGAGATCGGGCTCGGCCACGATGACGATATCGTCGGCGTTCACCAGCGCGCGTCGCGTCCAGCCCGACCATTGATGGGGAACGTCGAGCACGATGCAGGGCGTGGTCATGCGCAGCGTGTCGAACACCGCGTCAAAGGCTTCGGCACCGAAATCGTAGACGCGGTCGAGCGTGGCGGGCGCCGCCAGCAGACTGAGGCGATCGGTGCATTTGGCGAGCAGGCGCTCCATCAGCGCCGTGTCCGGCCGGTCCTGCGACAGCACCGCATTGGCGATGCCCTGCACCGGGTCCTGGTTGTAGTCGAGGCCCGCCGTGCCGAAGGCGAGGTCGAGATCGATCACGACGGAATCGAGCGCAAGGTCTCGCGCGATGGTCCAGGCCAGATTATGTGCGACGGTGGACGCGCCGACGCCGCCCTTGGCGCCGACCACCGCGATGACGCGGCCGGTGATGATGGCCTCGGACGCCGAGAACAGGCTGCAGATCGAGCGGACCACGTCGAGGGTTTCGACCGGTCCGACCACATAGTCGTTGACGCCGCGGCGCACCAGCTCCCGATAGGGCGCGGTGTCATTGGGGCTGCCGATCACGACCACGCGGGTGCCGGGATCGCAGACGCCGGCGAGGTCGTCGAGCCCCTCCAGGATGTCGCGCGTGCCATCGGACTCGATGACGATCACGTTCGGTGTCGGCCTCGATTCATAGGCTTCGATCGCTGCGGCGAGGCCACCGTCCTTGGCGGTGAGGTGGGCCTTGGCGAGCCGGCGATCCTGGCCCGCCGCGGTCACCGCCTGGAGCGTCTGCTCGGTCTCGCAAAAGGCTTGCACCGAAATGCGAGGAACCGGCGCGATATGTTCGTCGGGGTGCAGCGGATCGTCTGCGTCCGCGTCTTCGTCGTGAAGCCGTGTCATTTGCCGGTATCGCTGAGTTTGGCCTTGTCGGAATCGGGGGAGGGCGTCGCGATCGGCGTGCCCTTGCGGTAACGGTCGAAGGCGATGTCGCGCCGGGCGGTATAGGCGGGCGTCTCGGCACGCGGCTGCTCGAGGTCGGCCGGGTTGTCGATCATCGCCGCGAGATTGCGCTGGCTGGCGCAGCCCAGATTGAAATAGGGCCGGTTCTCGTTATAGCCGGGGTCGAGGATAGAGGGGCCGACGTCTTCCGGCCACAGCCCGCACGGCCCGGCGATGGCCGCGATCTTCGAATAACTCAGGCGGATGGTCGGCAGCAGCCCGGGATCCTCAGGACGATAGGGATGCTGGACGATGGCACGCGACGGCACGCCGCCGGACGTGAGCACGGAGCGGATCTCCTGATAGGTCGCAGCAGCCGCGCGCGAATTGGCGGTGTCGACAGGCACGTCGACGACGACGGAGCCGGTGCCTTCGCGCACCCAGTCCCGCGCGATGCCCGCGACGTCGGATTGCTGCGCGTCCGAGAGGCCGCCGCGCGCCTTGCCGACGAAGATCACGATCGACTTCTTGCCTTCCTGCACCGCGATCGGGTGGCGCTGGCGATAATCGGTCGGCACCGTCTGGGTGACGATGTCGCCGGTGGTGTTGCAGGCGCCGAGCATGACGGAGAGCCCCGTCAGCGCCAGCGCGATACTTAAGCCGCGACGTCGATCGGCTGTCCTGTTCGTCATCGCTTGATCCCCTCTTGCCCCGTTCCCCAAGCCGTGCGGTCGCCTCAGTCGATGATGAAGCCGAAATCGCCGGGCGTGCCGTTGACCGGGTCGACGCGCCGCGCGATGCCGTAAAGCCGGTTCATGCGGCCGAGCAGAGCCGTCTGCGCGTCCGAGGCCGGCGCGAAGCCGTCGTCCGGCCGCGACAATTCCTTCTGGGCGACCGCGCGCACCACATAGGGCGTCACGATCACCATCAGCTCGGTCTCGTTGTTGACGAAATCCTGGCTGCGGAACAGCGCGCCGATGATCGGCACCTGGTCGACACCGGGCAGGCCGTTGATCGCCTGCTTGGTCTGCTGCTGGATCAGGCCGGCCATTGCCATCGAGCCGCCCGAGGGAATTTCCAGCGTGGTCTCGGCGCGGCGGGTCTGGATCGACGGGATGGTGATCGAACTGGTCTGGCCCGCGGACACCGCCTGCGTCACGGAGATGGCGTTCTGATTCGACAGCTCCGAGACTTCGGTCATCACGCGCAGGCTGATACGTCCCTCGCTGAGCACGACCGGCGTGAAGTTCAGGGAGATGCCGAACTTCTTGTAGGTGATCTGGGTGGTACAGACGTGGGTGACCGGATCGCAGGAATAGCCCGCAGGGATCGGGAATTCGCCGCCGGCGATGAAAGTGGCGGACTCGCCGGAGATCGCCGTTAGGCTCGGTTCGGCCAGCGTCCGCATCACGCCAGCGCTTTCCATCGCGCGCATCGTGGCGTTGACCGTGGCCACGCCTTTTGCGAGTCCGGTGACACCGAGCCCGTTGCTGGTGACGAGCGGGCCGCCGGAGACCGAGAACGGGTTGGAGTTGTTGAAATTCACGACCGCGGTGCCGGCGTTCAGGCTGGCGCTGAGATCGACGCCGAGCTGCTTGACGATGTCGCGGCGCACTTCGCCGACGACGACCTTGAGCATGACCTGGTCGCGGCCGCGCACGACGATGTTGTTGACCACCTTGTCCGAGCCGCCGACGAGCTTTGCGGCGACATCGCCGGCCTGCTGGGCTTCGACCGGGCTCGACACCGAGCCCGTCAGCATCACGCTGTCGCCGACGCCTTCGATCTGCACGCCGGGCAGCGACTGGCGCAGGGCGGCGCGCATGCCGTTGAGGTCGCGCTTCACCGCGATGTCGTAGGAGGCGACCTGCTGGCCGTCGGCGGCGAAGAACACGACGTTGGTCTGGCCGACCTGACCGCCGATGATATAGGCGCGCTGGGCCGAGCGGATCACCGCATTGGCGATCTTGGGGTCGGCCACCAGCACGTCCTTGACCTCGCGCGGCAGGTCGATGACGACAGATTTGCCCACGCCAAGCGAGAGAAAACGCGTTCTCGCCGGTGCTATCGTCGCGACCGGCGACACGCCAAGATCGGACGCTTGCATCGGCGCCTGGTCGCCGACCGGTGCATCCGCAGCGCTGACGACGCCGGGGGCCGCGAGCAGCCCCAGCATCAGCATCGTCCCCGCCAAGAACGAGCGCGCGCGCTTCCCCCGAATGCGCAGGCCCGTCCGATCACCCCCGTAGTTCATGCTGTCCCCATCACCTCTGTGACGTCAGTTGCCGTGCCGGCACGCCGTAACGGATCACGTTCACGCCGCCCGGGCGCTTGATCGCCTGGTCCTCGGGCGTGCCGTCGACTGCGTTGGCATCGACGATGCTGCGCAACGCGAGCGTCAGGGTGCCGCCCTGGCGTGCGGCCGAGAGCGTGGCGACCTGGTCGGGCCGGAGCTCGAGCGTGACGGTCTTGCCGATCACGGCGTTCTGGCCGTCCTTCTCCTTCGGCGCCTGGTCGATCGCGAGCACGCGGATGTTGGTGAGAATGACCTCGGACAGGACGAGGTCGTTGCCGCCGGTCGGACCGTTGGTGTTGCCGCCGTCGGGATTCTTCAGGCGGCGGGTCAGGACGATGTCGACGCGGTCATTCGGAAGGATGAAGCCGCCGGCCCCGGTTTCGGCTGAAATCTCGGTGGAGACGGCGCGCATTCCAGAGGGCAGGATCGCGGCCATGAAGCCGGAGCCTTCGGCCTTGACCAGCTTCTGCTCACGGATCGGCTCGCCCTGCATCAACGGCACGCGCGCGATCGAGCCGGCGATCTGGGTCTGCGCCTCGGGCCTGCTGTCGCGGCGGATGAAGGCGCTGCTCGCGGTCGCCGCCGGCCAGGCCTGCCATTGCAGGTCCTCGGGCTTGACGGCTTGGCCGAGTTGGATGTCGTTCTTCGCGACAAGGACCTCGACCGTCGGCAGCTTCTCGGCGGCCGGCAGGACAGGTGCGGGTGCATTCTGATAGCCGCTCGCCAGATACGCAGCGACGCCGCCGGCGCCGAGAGCGATGACGAGAACGACGATGCGTGCGGTATTCATACGCTTCTACTCTTACGCGGGGCACTCGAACCGCACCTGGCGTGTTCCCCCGCGTCGATGAGTAGGGAGTAAAAGTATAAGGGGTGTTGCGAGGCAGAACGCGATCGCCGGCCAGCGATGCTGGTTTTCGGCAGATGGTGAACGTCGCGTTATCCGGTCGGCCAGCGCCCCCGTAGATTCACGTAATGCGAAGGGCGTACGCGAGGGGGCCGGGGCGTGATGGTGAATGGATGGTTAGTGACGGGAGAGGCTCGAAGTCGCACTGCTATCGCAGTGTGCGCCGCGATGCGCTAGCGATCCGTCGTCCTTCGAGGCCCGTCCTGCTATGCAGGACGAGCGCCTCAGGATGACGGTGATAAATTGAGGCCTGCGCAGCCCGAAGCTATTTCTTCCGCTTCTGCTCGATCACGTCCCAGATCTTCGCTGCGACATCAGGGCCGCCGAGCCGCGAGATGGCGCGGATGCCGGTGGGCGAGGTGACGTTGATCTCGGTGAGGTTGCCGTTGATCACGTCGATGCCGACGAACAAAAGGCCGCGCTCGCGCAGCGCCGGGCCGACGGTGGCGCAGATCTCGCGCTCGCGCGGGGTGAGCTCGGTCTCCTGCGCCGCGCCGCCGCGCACCATGTTGGAGCGCAGGTCATCGGTGGCCGGCACGCGGTTCACCGCACCGGCGAACTCGCCGTTGACGAGAATGATGCGCTTGTCGCCGTGCTTCACCTCGGGGATGAACTGCTGGATCACCCAAGGCTCCTTGAAAGTGACCGAGAACATGTCGAACAGCGAGCCGAAATTCATGTCCTGCGGCATCACGCGGAACACCGCCGCGCCGCCATGGCCATGCAGCGGCTTCATGACGACGGCGCCGTGCTTGTCGCGAAACGCGTTGATCTCATCCAGGTCGCGCGAGATCAGCGTCGGCGGCATCAGCTGCGGAAAATTCATCACGAACAGCTTTTCCGGCGCGTTGCGCACGGAGGCGGGATCGTTGACGACCAGCGTCTTCGGATGGATGCGCTCCAGGAAATGCGTCGAGGTGATGTAGGCGAGATCGAACGGCGGATCCTGGCGCAGCAGCACCACGTCGAAGCCGTTCAGCGCCTCGCGCTTGGGCTCGCCCAAGGTGAAGTGGTTGCCGGGCTCGTCGCGCACGGTCAGGAGCTGAACCGGCGCGATCAGCTCTTCGCCGACCATCGAGAGCTTGTCGGGCGTGTAGTAGGATAGGCCATGGCCGCGCCTCTGCGCCTCCAGCAGCAGCGCAAAGGTGGAATCGCCATTGATGTTGATGCGGGCGATGGGATCCATCTGGACGGCGACGTTCAGTTTCATGGTCTGCCTTTCAGGTCGAGGCGTCGAATGCCGCCAACACATGGCGCGGAAGCGAGCGCGGCGCAATCAGCATGGCGTCGAATCGCAATTCGAATTCGGCATGCTCGGGATGCGCTACGAGCCAGCCTTGCGCCGCATCGATGATGCGCTGCTGCTGGCGCGGCGTCACGGCGAAAGCAGCATCATCCAGGCTCGCCCGCGCCTTGACCTCGACGAAAGCGATCAAATTGCGGCGGCGCGCCACGATGTCGATCTCGCCATGCGGGGTGCGGTAGCGTTTGGCAAGGATGCGATAGCCCTTGGCCATGAGGTATGCCGCGGCGCGGCTCTCCGCGGAGATGCCGGTGCGGAACGCGGCGACGCGCTCGGGCGAGGCGACTTTCGGTTCCGCCGAGGGGTCAGTCTTCGCCATCGCCGCCTCGCAAGTCCTTGGCGAGCTCGAGCGCGCGGGCATAGACCTCGCGGCGCGGCCGACCCGACAGTGCGACCGCATGCGCCACGGCGTCCTTCACGCTGTTGGCGGCAAGCTGCTCGCGCAAGAGATCGTCGAGCGCATCCGATGCCAGCACGTCGGCGTCGGCTGCAGGCGGACCAATCACCAGAACGAATTCGCCGCGCGTCTCCGGCGCGTCGGCTTGCCGCGCGAACTCGGCGAGGGGCGCACGCCTGACCTCCTCGTGCAACTTGGTCAGCTCGCGGCAGACCGCGGCCTCTCTTTCACCCATGATCTCGGCGAGATCGGTCAATGTGGCCTGCATGCGATTGCCCGATTCGAACATCACCAGCGTCGCGTCGATGCGTGCAAGCTCGGCCAGACGTGCGCGGCGCGCTGCCGATTTCGCTGGCAAAAAACCCTCGAAGAAGAAGCGGTCGGTCGGCAATGCAGCGACCGACAGAGCTGCCAGCACCGAGGACGGGCCGGGCAGCGCATACACCGGATGGCCCGCAGCGCAGACTTCGCGCACCAGCTTGAAGCCGGGGTCGGAGATCAATGGCGTGCCGGCATCCGACACCAGTGCGACCGAGCCGCCTTGCGCCAGCACTTCCAGAATCTTCGGGCGCGCCGCTTCCGCATTGTGCTCGTGATAGGGCTTGAGCTGCGCCGCAATCGCATAGCGTTCGGTCAGGCGGCGTGTGATGCGGGTGTCCTCGCAGGCGATGACATCGACGCCGGCGAGCGTCTGCAGCGCCCGAAGGGTGATGTCGCCGAGATTGCCAATCGGTGTCGCCACCAGATACAGGCCCGGCGCGGCCTTCGGCGCCGCGAGCCGATGGGCATCGATGGAGAAGCCGCGCACGGCGGCGCCTTGAGCTTCAGGCGTATTTATCGGGGCCGGCTTTGCGCGCATAATGAGATCAACTTAGGCACGATCCGCAGGGCTGGGAACCGGCTGGTCGAAAAAGATCGTGCCGAGGTGAGGCGCGAGGAACGGACGGGAATGTGATCGATCCAGGATCACGTCGAGAGGAAATGAGGGCGCTTGCGCCATATTCACGACGGAAACGCCGCCTTGATGCTGAATGAGTGACGGCGAACAGCTGCCGGGACGGGGAGGCGACTGCGTTAAGATGTTGTTATCCTTTTGTTTCGGTTAACTATTTGCCGACAATATGCCTGAATCCGCGGGTTTGTGCCGCGGAAGGAATGTCATGACCGGCCGGCGACGGCCGATCAGAAGAGAAGCTGCCATGGTGGGCCCGCGTCATTCAAAGTCTCCCGTTCCGGGGTCCCGATCGTCCGGGGCGACCCGCCGGAGTGCGCTCGGCCTGTTGCTCGGTGCGCCCGTGCTGTCGGCCTGCGCCGGCGTGCAGCAAAGTCTCAGCCAATTCTCCAACCCGTTCTCGAGCTCCACACCGCCGGCCCAGCCGGCAGGTCCCCAGCAACAGGCGACGACCGCCGGCACCGGCGGCGTGAAAGTCGGACTGATTTTGCCGCTCTCGGCCGCCGGCAATGCGGGCCTCGCCGCGCAATCCATGCGCAACGCCGCCGAGATGGCGCTGGCCGAGTTCCAGAACCCGAACATCCAGCTTCTCATCAAGGACGACAATGGCAGCCCGCAAGGCGCGCAAGCCGGCGCGCAGCAGGCGGTCGATGAGGGCGCCGAGATCATCCTTGGACCGCTATTCGCGCAATCGGTGCCGGCGGTGGCGCAGGTCGCGCGCACGCGCGGCATTTCGGTCATCGCGTTCTCGACCGATTCCAGCATCGCCGGACGCGGCGTCTATCTGCTCTCGTTCCTGCCGGAGTCCGACGTCAACCGCATCGTCGAATATTCCGCCAGCATCGGAAAGCGCTCCGTTGCCGTGCTGGTGCCCGACAATGCCTATGGCAATGTCGTCGAGGCCGCGGTGAAGGCGGCCGTGCCGCGGCGTGGCGGGCGCATCGTTGCGTTCGAGAAATACGGCGCCGATCGCGCCACGCCGGCGCGCACCGTGGCGCAGCAGCTCGGCAGCGCGGATGCGCTGTTCATTGCCGATGACGGCGATGCCGTCGTGTCGGTGGCAGATGCCATGACCGCCGCGGGCGCGAACCTGCGCAACATCCAGCTGCTCGGCACCGGTCTGTGGGACAATCCGCGCGTCTATGCCAGCTCGAACTTGCAAGGCGGTCTCTACGCCGCGCCCGACCCGGCCGGCTTTCGCGCCTTCTCGGGCCGCTACCGCACCAAATATGGCGGCGAGCCGGTGCGAACCGCCACGCTCGCCTATGATGCGGTCGCCCTCGTCGCCGCGCTCGCGCGCACCCAAGGCACCACGCGCTTCTCCTCTGATGTGCTCACGAATCCCTCTGGCTTCGCCGGCATCGACGGCCTGTTCCGCTTCCGCCCCGACGGCACGAATGAACGTGGGCTTGCCGTGATGAAGGTGACGACCGGCGGCGGCGTTGCGGTCGCGGGCTCGCCGAAGAGTTTTGGGGCGTAGCTCTTCACCTCTCCCGCTTAAGGGGAAGGTCGGCGCGTAGCGCTGGGTGAGGGTTCTTTCCTCTTGGGGACTGTCTCGTTGCGGAGACACCCTCTCCCCAAACCCTCTCTCCCGCAAGCGAGCGAGGGAGCGCCCCGCCAATTTGGCTGAGACTTACGCTGCGAGATCCGCGACCACCGCATCCAGCACCGGAAATCCGCTGCTGGTCACGCGCAGCCGTCCCGTCGCATCGACCGTGATGGCGCCTTCCTCGCGGAGAAGCGCGATGCGGCGGGGATCGAGCGGGCGGCCCGAGATGGCCTTGTAACGCTCGGGGTCGATGCCTTCGGCGAGACGCAATCCCATCAGCAGGAATTCGTCGGCGCGCTCCTCGCTGTTGAGGAGCTCGTCGGTGACTACGCCGTCGCCGTTGGTCTCGACCCGCAGCAGCCAGGCCTCGGGGCGCTTCTCGGTGGCGGTAGCGTGCCTGATACCGTCGATGTCGAGGCGGCCATGTGCGCCGGGGCCGATGCCGGCATATTCCTCGCCGCGCCAGTACACCAGATTGTGCCGGCACTCGGCGCCGCGCCGCGCGTGATTGGAGATCTCGTAGGCGGGCAGGCCGAGCTTGTCACAGGTCTCCTGCGTGACGTCGTAGAGCGCGCGTGCGACGGCTTCATCCGGCGTCTTCAATTTGCCGGCCTGGTGCAGGCCAAAGAACGGCGTGCCTTCCTCGATCGTCAATTGATAGAGCGACAGATGCTCAGCCGCTTCATCAATGGCGTGCCGCAGCTCGTCGGCCCACATCGCCGGCGTCTGATCGGGGCGGGCGTAGATCAGGTCGAACGAATAGCGGTCGAACGAGCGGCGTGCGATGGCGACGGCATCGAGCGCCTCCCGCGCGCTGTGCATGCGGCCGAGCGCCTTCAGCGAAGCGTCATCGAGCGCCTGCACGCCGAGCGAGACGCGGTTGACGCCGGCGCTGCGATAGCCGGCAAAGCGCGTGGCTTCGACGCTGGTCGGATTCGCTTCCAGCGTCACTTCGACATCGCCGGCGACGGCCCAGTGCTTGCCGATCGAATCGAGCACCGCGCCGACGGTTGCAGGCTGCATCAGGGATGGCGTGCCGCCGCCCAGGAAAATCGAGGTGACCTCGCGGCCCGGCGCACGCTGTGCGGTCGTTTCGATCTCACGCGCGAAGGCGGAGGCGAAGCGCGCCTCGTCGATCGCGGCGTGGCGGACATGGCTGTTGAAGTCACAATAGGGACACTTCGACAGGCAGAATGGCCAGTGCACGTAGACGCCAAAGGCTTCCTTAGCGCGGCTCAAGGCAGATCTCCGCCAGTTTCACGAAGGCGCGGGCGCGGTGCGACAGGCCGAGCCCAATCGGCGGCAGACCATGTTTCTCGATGCTGGTCATCTCGCCAAAGGTGCGCCTGTGTCCGTCAGGCAAAAACATGGGATCGTAACCGAAGCCGGCATTCCCGCGCGGTGGCCACACCAGCGTGCCGTCGACGCGCGCCTCGACCTGTTCGAGATGACCGTCGGGCCAGGCAACGCAGAGCGCGGAGACGAAATGCGCTGTTCGGCGATCGGGCGTGGTGGCGCCGCGTTCCTGCAACAGCCGCTCGATCTGCGCCATCGCCGCGTTGAAATCCTTGGTCGGACCAGCCCAGCGCGCGCTGTAGATGCCCGGTGCGCCGTCGAGTGCGTCGACCACGATCCCGGAATCGTCGGCGAAGGACGGAAGCTTGGTCGCCTTCGCCGCCGCGGTCGCCTTGATCGCGGCATTGCTGCGGAAGTCGTTTCCCGTTTCCTCGGGTTCGTCCAGGCCGAGCTCACCGGCCGACACCGCCTCGATCCCGTACGGCGCAAGCAGCTCCCGCATCTCGGCGAGCTTGCCGGGATTATGGGTGGCGATGACGAGCTTGTCCGTGATTCGGCGGTGCATGGCCTAATTGACTACGCCACAGCCAGTTTCTGCAAGTCCACCAGACGCGCGACGCCCTTGCGGGCCAGCGCCATCAACGCCAGGAACTCGGCTTCCGTGAACGGCTCGCGTTCCGCGGTGCCCTGGACCTCGATGAGGCGGCCATCGCCGGTCATGACGAAATTGGCGTCGGTCTCGGCCTCGGAATCCTCGGCATAGTCGAGATCGAGCACCGGCGTACCGTTGTAGATGCCGCAGGAGATCGCAGCGACGTTGTCGCGCAGCACGTTGGCTTTCACCATGTTGCGCGCCTTCATCCAATTGACGCAATCGGCGAGCGCGACCCAGGCGCCGGTGATCGAGGCCGTGCGCGTGCCGCCGTCGGCCTGGAGCACGTCGCAATCGACCGTGATCTGGCGTTCACCGAGCGCTTCGAGATTGATGATGGTGCGAAGCGAGCGGCCGATCAGGCGCTGGATCTCGACGGTGCGGCCGCTCTGCTTTCCGGCCGAGGCCTCGCGGCGGGTGCGTTCGGAGGTTGCGCGCGGCAGCATGCCGTATTCGGCGGTGACCCAGCCGCGGCCCTGGCCCTTCAGCCACGGCGGCAGGCGGTCTTCCAGCGTGGCGGTGACCAGCACATGGGTGTCGCCGAATTTCACCAGGCAGGAGCCTTCCGCATATTTGACCACGCCACGCTCCAGCGTCACGGGGCGCAATTCGTCGGGCGCACGGCGGCTTGGCCGCATGGGAAATCCTCCAAAACTCACGGGAAAAGGCTGTTCGCGGTGCTTGTAGGTGGGGCAGGGGTGGGGGGCAAGGTTTTTTCACCCCTCGATTTCGAGGCCGCAAGCGCCCCGCTTGTCAGAACCGCCCTGGATGGACAAATTATGAGCATCTGAGAGGAGTTACCGTCTGTGGCCCATCACGATCCGATCCATCTGATCGCGCCGCGCGCAGGCCTTGCACAGCTCAACGAGCGTTCCCGCGACATCTTTCGTCAAATTGTCGAAAGCTATCTCGCGACCGGTGAGCCGGTGGGCTCGCGCAATATCTCGCGCCTGATCGCGATGCCGCTGTCGCCGGCTTCGGTCCGCAACGTCATGGCCGATCTGGAACAGCTCGGCCTGATCTATGCCCCGCATACCTCGGCGGGCCGGCTGCCGACGGAACTAGGCTTACGCTTCTTCGTCGATGCCCTGATGCAGGTCGGCGACCTCAACGAGGCCGAACGGCAGTCGATCCAGAGCCAGCTCTCCTCCGTCGGCGAGGCGCAGTCGGTCGAGGCGGCGCTGGACCAGGCCCTGATGCGGCTCTCCGGCCTGACCCGCGCCGCCGCGGTCGTGTTGACACCAAAATCCAATGCGCGGCTCAAGCACATCGAATTCGTCCGCTTGGAACCGGAGAAGGCTCTGGTGATCCTGGTCGGCGAGGACGGCCAGGTCGAGAACCGCGTGCTGACGCTGCCGCCTGGAGTTCCATCCTCGGCGCTCACCGAAGCTGGCAATTTCCTCAACGCGCGCATTCGCGGCCGCACGCTGGCCGAGGCGCGGCTCGAGCTTGAGACGGCGCTCGCCGAGGCCCGTGCCGAGCTCGATCAGCTCACGCAAAAGGTGATCTCGGCCGGCATCGCCAGCTGGTCCGGCGGCGAGCACGAGGACCGCCAGCTCATCGTTCGCGGCCATGCCAATCTACTCGAAGATCTGCATGCGCTGGAGGATCTGGAGCGGGTGCGCCTGCTGTTTGACGATCTCGAGACCAAGCGCGGCGTGATCGACCTGCTCGGCCGGGCCGAGACCGCCGAGGGCGTGCGCATCTTCATCGGCAGTGAAAACAAGCTGTTTTCGTTGTCGGGGTCCTCCACCATCATCTCGCCCTATCGGGATGCCGCCGGCCACATCGTCGGCGTTCTCGGCGTGATTGGCCCGACGCGGCTGAATTATGCCCGCGTGATCCCGACCGTGGACTATGCCGCCCGCATCGTCAGCCGCCTGCTGGGGGGCTGACCGGCGTTTCCGCAGATCACGGGCGCTTGATTTTCGTGGGCTCAGGCACGATATCCGGGCCAACAATCCCTGGAACCGAGTTCGAGAAATAGAGCCGATGACCGAGCAAGACCGGCAACCCGAAGACACGACTGCAGCGACCGGCGAGCCGGTGGTGTCAAAACCCTACATCATGCCCGACGATCCCGAGCCCGGCACGGTCGAGACGTTGCAGAAGGAAGCCGCCGAAGCGCGCGACCGCATGCTGCGGACGCTGGCCGAGATGGAGAATCTGCGCAAGCGGACCACCAAGGAGGTCGCTGACTCCCGCCTCTACGGCATCACCGGCTTCGCCCGCGACGTGCTCGACATCGCCGACAATCTCCAGCGCGCGCTCGATGCCGTTCCGGCCGAAGCCCGTGCCGCGGCCGATCCCGGCCTGATCTCGCTGATCGAGGGCGTCGAGCTGACCGAGCGCTCGCTGCTCAACGCGCTGGAAAAGCATGGCGTGAAGAAGTTTGATCCGCAGGGCCAGAAGTTCGACCCGAACTTCCAGCAGGCGATGTTCGAAGTGCCCGATGCGTCGGTGCCGTCGGGCACCGTGGTGCAGGTCGTGCAGGCCGGCTACACCATCGGCGAGCGCGTGCTGCGTCCGGCGCTGGTCGGTGTCGCCAAGGGCGGCGCGAAGGCGGCGTCGGCAGCGAACAACAATGAGTCGAGCGGCGCGGCGAACTAAGTCGATCCTTATGGTGAGGAGGCGCGTCAGCGCCGTCTCGAACCATGCAGGCCCGGCCGTTGCAGCTCGGCCTTCATCCGTCGAGACGCGCGCGAAGAAGCGCGCTCCTCAGGATGAGGGTCCGGCAGATCTTCGCGCCTACGCGCTCACCGCGATATCTGCAGACTGAATCCGCTTCACGCCGGCCTTGGCCATGTCGGCCCAGGCTTTCGCCAGCGAGCCCTGGGTGTCGATGCCGCGGCAGGCGTCTTCCACCACGTAAGTTTCGAAGCCCGCCTTGCGCGCGTCGAGCGCGGTCCAGGCGACGCAGAAATCCGTCGCGAGCCCTGCAACGAAGACGCGCTTGATCTTGCGTCCCTTCAGGTAGCCGGCAAGCCCCGTCGAGGTCTTGCCGTCGGCTTCGAGGAAGGCCGAGTAGCTGTCGACATCCTTGTGAAAACCCTTGCGGATGATGAGCTCGGCATGCGGGATCGCAAGATCCTTCGACAGCGAAGCGCCATCGGTGCCCTGCACGCAATGGTCGGGCCACAGCACCTGCTTGCCATAGGGCAGGTCGATGGTCTCGAACGGCTTCTTGCCGGAGTGGACCGACGCAAACGAAATGTGGCCGGGCGTGTGCCAGTCCTGCGTCATCACCACGTTGGAAAACGCCTTCGCGATTCTGTTGATGACGGGCACCACCTGCTCGCCTTCCTTCACGGCGAGGCTGCCGCCGGGCAGGAAGCAGTTCTGCACGTCGATCACGAGCAGGGCTGATGCATCGTCCGGCTTGATCGATGCGGCCGCGAACAGCGCGGTTGGCGCGAGAGTCGCCAGCGCCGTCGTTCCAAGCATTGCCAAGAGGTGTCGCCGATCCAGCATCGTTCGCCTCCCCTTAGGATGATCCAACGGAGGGGAGCCTAGTTCCGTTCGTATACGAACAGAAGCCCGAAAATGCAGCCGGGTTTGATGAGTAATCGAGCTTGAGCCGCGGGCGCTCTTAACCTCTCCCGCCAGCGGGAGGCGCGAAGCGCCGGGTGAGGGCTTTCTCCTCTGGGGGAGTCTTCGTCGCTGACGCACCCTTCCCCAACCCTCCCCCGCAAGCGGGGAGGGAGCGCATCTCGCGCGTGGATCAGCTACCCCTTCGGCTGAATCCCGTCGCGCACCGCGCGGAAGCGGGTGAAGGCGGCTTGCCATTTGTCGCGCGGGGCGCTGGCGATGATGCGCAATGATGCGCCGCCAGTCGAGAAGCGGATCCACTGCACCACGGTCACCGGGACCTTGTCCTTGCCGCTGACGCCGTCGATCCGGGTCTCGAAACCCTGCTGGCCGTTGATGCGGATCGGCTCGGACATGGTGATGCGCGACTCGCGCACGCCGGGAATCTGGAGTGCCGCCTCCTGGGCGAAGCGGGCGCGGTCGTCGGCCTGCTGCGGGGTGGCGCCGATCAGGCCCAGGATCATGAACGGCCGCGACTCGTAGCCCGTGCTCTCATCGCCGTCGGCCAGGATGATGCTCGAGCCCGGCGCCAGCGTGCGGATGTCCTTGAAGTCGGCGAGATCGGTGATCTTGAACGGCATCAGCGCGATCTGCTCTTCGGCCGAGACCTGCCTGCGGGTGGTGGCGCTCGCAAACATCTGCCGCACGGCTTCATCGGTGTAGATTTTGGTCGCATTCTCCGGGATCTGCACCGCGACATAGCCGGAGAAGCCGGCACCGGGCACGATCATCGAATAGCGCTTCACCGGGGTATCGCCTGCCTTGCCGCTTTCGGTGGTGAAATAGGCAAGGCCCGCCGGGGTCTCGATCTTGTCCTGCTTGACGCCATTGGCGCCGGCGGGATTGGAATTGAATGCGCTCACGACCTCACCATAGGCCGCCGGCGGCAGCTCGGTGATCAGTACCTTGACGCTGCCGTCCTCGCTCTCGAAGCCCGGAAAGGTTTTCGCCGTGCTGAGGCCGACCAGCGGCACCATGCCGAGGCGCAAGCCAGGTGGGAAAACGGCGTCGGCGGCGAAGGCCGGAAACGCGGAGGCGGCGAGGAGGGCGAGCGCGGCGAGGGGGCGGATCAGCATCATGGGCACTCTGATTGGTTCACATTGAGGCCGTTCGATGGTCGGCCACCGGGCGCTTTGTCGCGCGAAGCAGCTGCGCCGGCTGTCCGGCCGGTCCGCCTTTTAGCGGGTTTGGCCTTGCCGCAACAGGGCGGGGTCGACTGCGGTAGCGGGGCTTGCCGAAGGGCGGACCTGTTAATAATTCCTCACCCGCATGGGCGGTGAAGCCCGGACATGATCTTCCAAAACCCAATGTTTTCGCGGCAGAAACGTAGCTTCGGTCCTTGCGGGCCCCTCCCCCCCTCCTATATGAGCCTCAATCATCGCAATATCGCGGATGTTTGATCTTAGGGGGTTCGGTTCGGGTGCCTTCTGGGCCCAGCCAACCTGCCGCAAAAAGAAGGATATCAGGACCATGGGAAAGGTCATTGGGATCGACCTCGGCACCACGAACTCGTGCGTCGCCGTGATGGATGGCAAAAACGCCAAAGTCATCGAGAATTCCGAAGGCATGCGCACGACGCCTTCGATCGTCGCCCTTACGGACGACGGTGAGCGCCTCGTCGGCCAGCCGGCCAAGCGCCAGGCCGTCACCAATCCCGAGCGTACCTTCTTCGCAGTGAAGCGCCTCATCGGCCGCCGCTACGACGACCCGATGGTCGAGAAGGACAAGAAGCTCGTCCCGTACAAGATCGTGAAGGCCTCCAACGGCGACGCCTGGGTCGAGGCCGACGGTCAGACCTACTCGCCCTCGCAGGTCTCGGCGTTCATCTTGCAGAAGATGAAGGAGACCGCAGAAGCCCATCTCGGCCAGAAGGTCGACCAGGCCGTCATCACCGTTCCCGCCTACTTCAATGACGCCCAGCGCCAGGCGACTAAGGATGCCGGCAAGATCGCGGGCCTCGAAGTGCTGCGCATCATCAACGAGCCGACCGCGGCCGCGCTCGCCTATGGCCTCGACAAGACCAAGGCCGGCACCATCGCGGTGTACGATCTCGGCGGCGGCACCTTCGATATCTCCATTCTCGAGATCGGTGACGGCGTATTCGAGGTGAAGTCGACCAATGGCGACACCTTCCTCGGCGGCGAAGACTTCGACATGCGCCTGGTCGGCTATCTCGCCGACGAGTTCCAGAAGGAGCAGGGCATTAACCTGCGCAACGACAAGCTCGCTTTGCAGCGCCTGAAGGAAGCCGCTGAAAAGGCCAAGATCGAGCTTTCCTCGACGACGCAGACCGAGATCAACCTACCCTTCATCACCGCGGACCAGACCGGCCCGAAGCATCTGACCATGAAGCTCACCCGCGCCAAGTTCGAGGCGCTGGTCGATGACCTCGTGCAGAAGACCATCGAGCCCTGTCGCAAGGCGCTGAAGGATGCCGGCGTCACCGCCGGTGAGATCGGCGAAGTGGTGCTGGTTGGCGGCATGACCCGCATGCCGAAGGTCCAGGAGGTGGTGAAGCAGCTGTTCGGCAAGGAGCCGCACAAGGGCGTCAACCCGGACGAAGTCGTGGCGATCGGCGCTGCGATCCAGGCCGGCGTGCTCCAGGGCGACGTCAAGGACGTGCTGCTGCTCGACGTGACCCCGCTGTCGCTGGGCATCGAGACGCTGGGCGGCGTGTTCACCCGCATCATCGACCGCAACACCACGATCCCGACCAAGAAGAGCCAGGTGTTCTCGACGGCTGAAGACAATCAGAATGCCGTCACCATCCGCGTCTTCCAGGGCGAGCGTGAAATGGCGGCCGACAACAAGATGCTCGGCCAGTTCGACCTGATGGGCATTCCGCCGGCTCCGCGCGGCATGCCGCAGATCGAGGTGACCTTCGACATCGACGCCAACGGCATCGTCAACGTCTCGGCCAAGGACAAGGCGACCGGTAAGGAGCAGCAGATCCGCATCCAGGCCTCGGGCGGCCTGTCGGAAGCCGACATCCAGAAGATGGTCAAGGACGCCGAGGCCAATGCCGAGGCGGACAAGAAGCGCCGCGAGGCCGTGACCGCCAAGAACGAGGCCGATGGCCTGGTGCATTCGACCGAGAAGGCCCTGGCCGAGCACGGTTCGAAGGTTTCCGATAGCGAGCGCCGTGCCATCGAGGATGCCGTCAGCGACCTCAAGGAAGCGCTGAAGGGCGACGATGCCGAGGCGATCAAGGCCAAGACCCAGACGCTGGCCCAGGCTTCGATGAAGCTCGGCGAGGCCATGTACAAGCAGCAGGCCGAGGCCGACGCCAAGAAGGATGCGGCCAAGGACGACGTCGTCGACGCGGAATTCACCGAGGTCGACGACGACAAGAACAACAAGAAGTCCGCATAAGCCCGAGAGGGTGACGATGCGGACGGCTTGCACCCCACACGCGCTACCGGCCTCCTCCCTCGCGGGGGAGGCCGTCGTGTCGGGCAGAACGGGCAAGGCGCCCGTTACCATCGATCAATTCCCAGCCGATATTCTCAGCGCTGCCAGGCTGCCCTCTGCCGCGAGGCGGAAGGGCGCTTATATTGCTGCGTGGCAAGCTGTTTCGCCCCCACTTGAATCGCGATTGGATAGACCGAGCTGAACATGTCCACGTCCACCAAGCGCTGCTACTACGAGACCCTCGAAGTCGATCGCGACGCCGACGAATCCAAGCTGAAATCGTCGTTCCGCAAACTGGCGATGAAATTCCATCCCGACCGCAATCCCGGGGACCAGACCAGCGAAGTCAAATTCAAAGAGATCAACGAGGCCTATGAGGTCCTGAAGGACAAGGACAAGCGCGCCGCGTATGACCGCTACGGCCACGCCGCGTTCGAGCAGGGCGGCGGCTTTGGCGGCGGCGCCGGTTTCGGCGCGGGCTTCGCCTCCTCTTTCTCCGACATTTTCGAAGACCTGTTCGGCATGGCCGGACAGCGCGGCCGCGGCGGCCGCGAGCGGGGCGCCGATCTGCGCTACAACATGGAGATCACGCTCGAGGAAGCCTTTGGCGGCAAGACTGCGCAGATCGAGATCCCGGTCTCGGTCACCTGCGAGGCTTGCTCGGGCATCGGCGCCAAGGCCGGTACCAAGCCGAAGACCTGCTCGACCTGCGGCGGCGCCGGCCGTGTGCGGCAGTCGCAGGGCTTCTTCACGCTCGAGCGCACCTGTCCCGGCTGCCAGGGCCGCGGGCAGATGATCGAGGACGCCTGTCCGTCCTGCGCGGGCCAGGGCCGCGTCACGCGCGAGCGCACGCTGTCGGTCAACATTCCGCAAGGCGTCGAGGATGGCACACGGATCAGGCTCGCCGGCGAGGGCGAGGCCGGGGTCCGCGGTGGCCCGCCCGGCGACCTCTACATCTTCCTGTCGCTGGCCCAGCACCAGTTCTTCCAGCGCGATGGCGCCGATCTGCACTGCCGCGTGCCGATCTCGATGGTGACGGCTGCGCTCGGTGGCGAATTCGAGGTGCCGACCATCGACAAGGCCAAGACCAAGGTGAAGGTGCCGGCCGGAACCCAGTCCGGCCGCCGATTCCGCATTGCATCAAAGGGCATGCCGGTGCTGCGGTCGCGTCAGATGGGTGACATGTATGTCCAGGTCGTAGTCGAGACCCCACAGAACCTCACCAAGAAGCAGCAGGAATTGCTGGCCGAGTTCGACAAGCTTTCCTCCGGCAACACCCAGCCGGAATCGGAGGGTTTCTTCGCCAAGGTCAAGGACTTCTTCGGTAATCGGGCGAATTGACTCGTCTTGACCGTGCCGTCTTCGGCCTATACGTCTTTATGACCATTTTCTGACACGCCGCGGTCCCGCGGTCCCGTCCGGTCCCGACATGCCATTGCCATCGTCCGCGCGTGCGTTGAAGAAGCCTCGTCTCGACGACGAGGTGCGCTTTCTCAGGTCGTGGATCGAGAAGCCGCTGCATATGGGCGCGGTGATGCCGTCGGGCAAGCTCTTGGCCCGGACCATGGCTCATTATGTCGATCCCGATTCCGATGCACCGGTGGTGGAGCTCGGGCCCGGTACCGGCGCGATCACTTCCGCGCTGATCGAGCGCGGTGTCGACCAGAAGCGTCTCGTGCTCGTCGAATACAATCCCGGATTCTGCGCGCTGCTGCGCGACCGCTACCCGCAAGCCAAGGTGGTGCAGGGCGATGCCTATCGCCTGCGCGACACGCTCTGGAACGCCCTGAGCGCGCCGGCTGGCGCCGTCGTCTCGGGCCTGCCGCTGGTGACGAAACCGATGCTAACGCGGCTGCGGCTCATTCGCGATGTCTTCACAGCGCTCGCGCCCGGCGCCCCCTTCATCCAGTTCACCTATGCGGTGGTGCCGCCGATCCCGAAATCGCTGCCCGGCGTGTCCACAGAGGCTTCGGAACGGATCTGGATGAACCTTCCGCCGGCCCGCGTCTGGGTGTATCGCAAGGACTAATTCCGCCGGCTCTTCCTTTTGCGCGGCGGGCTCGTTTCGCCGAACGCATGGGATTGGATGTCAGCTCCCAAGATCCTGATCATTCCCGGCTCGCTGCGCACCGGCTCCCACAATGTGAAGCTGGCGGCGCTGGCGGCCTATGAATTCGCTCAGGCCGGCGTGGACGTCACCCGCATCTCGCTCGCCGATTTTCCGCTGCCGATCTACGACGGCGATCTCCAGGCCAAGTCCGGCGTGCCCAAGCACGCCATCAATCTCAAGCGCATGATCGGCGCCCATCACGGCGTCCTGATCGTCTCGCCCGAATACAACGCCTCGGTGCCGCCGCTTCTCAAGAACGCGATCGACTGGGTCAGCCGCGTGCATGAGCTGCACGAGGCGCGCGGCGAGGTGTTCCGCAACCGCGTCTTCGCGCTCGCCGGCGCCTCGCAGAGCCGGCTTGGTGCCGCCCGCGCGCTCCAGGCCTTGCGGCTGATCCTCTCCTCCTGCCACGCCAATGTGATTGCCAGCCAGCTCACGCTCGCCTTTGCCGACCAGGCCTATGACGATATGGACAGGCTGAAGCACGAGGGCGATATCGCCGCGTTGAAAGAGCTGGTAGCGCAGTTGATCGACGTTTCCCAACGCATGATGTGAGGTGACATGACGCCAGCCGAGATCGCCCCGAAAGACCGCCTGATCGTTGCGCTCGATCTGCCGGGCGTTGATGCCGCGGAGGCGATGATCGCGAAACTCGGCGACAGCGTCTCGTTCTACAAGATCGGCTACCAGCTCGCTTATGCCGGCGGCCTGCCGTTGATCGGAAAGCTCGCCGACAGGGGCAAAAAGGTCTTTGCCGATCTGAAGATGCACGACATCGGCAATACGGTGACGCGTGGTGTGGAGAGCGTCGCCAAGCTGGGTGCGACGTTCGTCACCGTCCACGCCTATCCGCAGACCATGAAGGGCGCCGTCGAAGGCCGCGGCAGTGCCGGCCTGAAGATCCTCGCCGTCACGGTGCTGACTTCCTACGATGACGACGATTTGCATGCGGCTGGCTATCGGCTCAGCGTGTCGGAATTAGTTGAGGCACGCGCGCAGCAGGCGCAGGTGATCGGCGTCGACGGCCTGGTGTCCTCGCCGGAGGAAGTCGGTGCGTTGCGCAAGATCGTCGGCCACCAGATGAGCCTGGTCACCCCCGGCATTCGTCCGGCGGGCGCCGCCAGCGGTGACCAGAAGCGCATCATGACGCCGGGCCGTGCGATTACCGCGGGCGCGGATTATCTCGTTGTCGGGCGCCCGGTGGTGGAAGCCGCCGATCCGAAGGCTGTCGCCGACGCTATCCACGCTGAGATCGCGCAAGCGCTCGGCTAACCACCAACAATAGGGAGAACAAGAATGGCAAAAGGCTACTGGATCGGGCGTGTCGACGTGAGCAATGACGAGGGCTACAAGCCCTACGCCGTCGCCAACGGTCCGATCTTCAAGAAATGGGGCGGCCGTTTCGTCGTCCGCGCCGGCAAGTTCACCACCGTGGAAGGCGCCAGCCGCAACCGCAACGTCGTGATCGAATTCCCGGACTACGAAACCGCGCTCGCCTGCTACAACTCACCGGAATATCAGGCCAACATCAAGGTGCGCCAGCCGCACTCGATCGCCGATCTCATCATCATCGAGGGCTATGACGGCCCACAGCCGCAGGACGGCTGAGGCGCACCGTCACTCCGGGGCGATGCGCCGCATCGAACTATGGTGCGCAATTGCGCCCCTGAGAATCTCGAGATTCCGGGTCTGGTCCTTCGGACCATCCCGGAATGACGGCCTATGATCCCATCGGTTGCCGGAACTGCATCCCCCCGCTACAACGGCTCCGAAGAGGATCACACCATGTCCGACATGCGCTTGATTGTAGCTGGGGCCGGCGGCCGGATGGGCCGCGCGCTGGTACGGGCGATTGCCGAGAGCAAAGGCGCGGTGCTGGCGGGCGCGCTGGAGGCGCCGGGCTCCGATCTGCTCGGCAAGGATGCCGGCGTGCTCGCAGGCCTGCCGGCCAACGGCATCACGCTCTCTGCCGATCTCTGGGCGATGTCGAAGGATGCCGATGGCATCCTCGATTTCACCGTGCCGGCGGCGACCATCGCCAATGTCGCGATCGCCGCCCAGCGCGGCATCGTCCATGTCATCGGCACCACCGGCTTGTCCGGCTCCGACAATGCCGTGATCAAGAGCGTCACCAATCGCGCGGTGGTGGTGCAGTCAGGCAATATGAGCCTGGGCGTCAATCTGCTCGCCGCCGTGGTCAAGCGCGTCGCCAAGGCGCTCGACCAGACCTTTGACATCGAGATCGTCGAAACCCATCACCGCATGAAGGTCGATGCGCCATCCGGCACTGCTCTGATGCTGGGCCAGGCCGCGGCGAGCGGTCGCGGCGTCACTCTCGATGACCATTCCGAGCGTGGACGTGACGGCATCACCGGCGCACGCCGGCCCGGCAATATCGGTTTCGCCTCGTTGCGCGGCGGCACCGTGGCCGGCGACCACAGCGTGACCTTCCTCGGCCCGTTCGAGCGCTTGACGCTGTCGCATCAGGCCGAGGACCGCATGCTGTTCGCCCATGGTGCGCTCAAGGCGGCGCTGTGGGCGCATGGCAAGGCGCCGGGCCACTACTCCATGGCCGACGTGCTCGGGCTTGCCGATCTCTGATGATCGCTCGTGGTAACCGCAAGCTCCCTTCACCTCTCCCCAACGGGGAGAGGTCGATTTGCGTAGCAAATCGGGTGAGGGGCTCAGGTCTCTCGAGGGACCGCTCCCCTCACCCGGCGCTACGCGCCGACCTCTCCCTATGGGAGAGGTTTGGCACCGCCGATGCCGAAATCTCAGTTCAGTATGGAAAGTAAAATGAGCGAACGTCTTCTCGTGCTCGTGCGCCACGGCCAGAGCGAATGGAATCTGAAGAACCTGTTCACGGGCTGGAAGGATCCTGACCTCACCGAGCTTGGCGTGACGGAGGCCAGGGAAGCCGGCCGCAAGCTGAAGGCACAGGGTCTCGTATTCGACGTCGCCTTTACCTCGGTCCTGAAGCGCGCGCAGCACACGCTCGATCTCATCCTCGGCGAGCTTGACCAGAAGGGCTTGCCGACGTCGAAGAACCTCGCACTCAACGAGCGCGACTACGGCGATCTCTCCGGCCTCAACAAGGACGATGCGCGCAAGAAATGGGGCGAGGAGCAGGTGCATGTCTGGCGCCGCTCCTATGACGTGTCGCCGCCCGGCGGCGAAAGCCTGAAGGACACGCTGGCGCGTGCACTGCCGTATTACGTGCAGGAGATCCTGCCCGGCGTGCTCAATGGCAAGCGCACGCTGGTTGCCGCTCACGGCAACTCGCTGCGCGCGCTGATAATGGTGCTGGAGAAGCTCTCGCCCGAAGGCATCCTGAAGCGCGAGCTCGCCACTGGCGTGCCGATCATCTACCGGCTCAATGCGGATTCGACAGTGGCCTCGAAGCTGGACCTGGCGGGATAGTGCGGTCCCTTAGGGTGGGCAAAGGGCGTAGCGCCGTGCCCACCATTCTTCCGCAGTCACTGATGCATGGTGGGGACGCTTCGCTTTGCTCACCCTACGGCATCTCGCCTACTGCGTCCCCAGCTGCCCGGCTTCCCAGCCCAGCATCGCCTGTTTGCGGGTGATGCCCCAATGATAGCCGGTGAGCGTGCCGCTCTTGCCGAGCGCGCGGTGGCACGGCACGACGAAGGAGACCGGGTTCTTGCCGACCGCAGCACCGACGGCGCGTGAGGCCTTCGGATTGTTGATGTTGCAGGCGATGTCGGAATAGGACACCGCGCGTCCCATCGGAATCTTCAGCAGCGTCTCCCACACCCGCACCTCGAAATCGGTGCCGATCAGGACCACGCGCAGCGGCTGATCCGGCCGCCACAGCTTTGGGTCGAAGATGCGCGCTGCGAGCGGCGCGGTGCCTTCGTGATCTTCCACATAAGTGGCGTTCGGCCAGCGCCGCGTCATGTCGGCGAGTGCGATCTTCTCCTCGCCGTGATCGGCGAAGGCAAGTCCGGACAAGCCGCGATCGGTGGCGATCACGATCGCGGTGCCGAACGGGGAGGGATGGAAGCCGTAGCGCAGGGTGAGGCCGGCACCGCCATTCTTCCACTCGCCCGGCGACATCGCTTCGTGGGTGACGAAGAGATCGTGCAGCCGGCCCGGCCCCGACAGGCCGGAGTCGAGCGCGGCATCGAGGATGCTCGCGGAGTCCCGCAGCAGATTCTTGGCATGGTCTAGAGTTAGCGCCTGCATAAAGGCCTTCGGCGTGATCGAGGCCCAGCGGCGGAACAAATGGTGCAACTCATCGGGCGTGACGCCGGCGGCATCCGCCATCGCCTCGATGGTCGGCTGCGCGCGCCAGTTCGCCGAGATGAAGGCGATCGCCCGCCGCACCGAATCATAGTCGCGCAACGCGGCGTTCTGGGTGCCCGGCTTGGCCAGGCGCTGGTCATGTATCGCGAGGGTCATCATGACCGGAAATGTAGGAGAGGGGCGGGTCTGAAACCACCCGATTTCCGACTGGAATCAGCTGGTCGGATTGTAGGTCGGTCCACGCCTGGCGGCGTTCAGTGCCTCAACCAAGCCTTTGTAAAAACTTGCCTTTTCCTCAGGGCCTAAAAACCTCGCGATCTGGATCTGATGGCCGCGCGAGATCAGATAGAGATGCTCGATGCCGAAGTCCTCGTCGACTTCCATGTCGAGGCGGACCCAGAGCGGATTGAAGGTCCATTCGGCGACCTGGCCGCGATGGCTGATGCGCCTCACGCGCAGTTCGGAGGTCGTGACGGTGATCTCCTCGCGCGCCTGGGCGGTGCCGAAATTGACTTTGAAGGCCCACCAGACCACGAGCACGTCGAGACCAAAGAAGCCGAACACCGGCCAGGCGCCCATCATCAGGAAAGCCAGGCCCGTGACGAAGCTGACAACGCTCAGGAACAGCATCACGGCGAGGAAGCCGGTGCGGTTCAGGGAGCGGTGCGGCGTCAGCAGCGCGGAGAAGATCTGCACCTCGCTCTCGCGCTCAATTTCGTTGCCTGTGCTCATCGTCCCTCAGTATATCCCGATCATGGCGAAAATCACCCGCAAGCCGGTCCCCCGCAAAGCGGCCGTGCCGAAGAAAAAGGCAAAGCCGGTTGCGGCCAAACCGAAATCCTCCGCGAAAAAACTCAAGGCCACGAAACCCTGGACGCCGGCCGAGATCCGCGAGGTCTTCAGCCGTTTCCGCAAGGCCAATCCGGAGCCGAAAGGCGAGCTCGAGCACGTCAATCCGTTCACGCTGCTGGTCGCCGTGGTGCTGTCGGCGCAGGCGACCGATGCCGGCGTCAACAAGGCGACGCGCGCATTGTTCGAGGTCGCGGACACCCCGCAGAAGATGCTCGATCTCGGCGAGGAGTCCTTGCGCGAGTACATCAAGACGATCGGACTCTACCGCACCAAGGCCAAGAACGTGATCGCGCTGTCGGCCAAGCTGCTCAGCGAATTCGGCGGCCAGGTGCCGCGCACGCGCGCCGAGATCGAGTCGTTGCCCGGCGCCGGGCGCAAGACTGCCAATGTCGTGCTCAACATGGCCTTCGGCGAGCATACCATGGCGGTCGATACGCATGTCTTCCGCGTCGGCAACCGCACCGGACTTGCGCCGGGCAAGACGCCGCTGGAGGTCGAGCTCGGTCTCGAAAAGGTGATCCCGGCCGAGTTCATGCTGCATGCCCATCATTGGTTGATCCTGCACGGCCGCTATACTTGCCTCGCCCGCAAGCCGCGCTGCGAGGTCTGCCTGATCAACGATCTCTGCCGGTGGCCGGAGAAGACGGTGTGAGATAGGAGCTCAGTCATTCCGGGGCGCCTCGAAGAGGCGAACCCGGAATCTCAAGATTCCGGGTCTGGTCCTGCGGACCATCCCGGAATGACTGCGGTTAGATTCGCGTTCGAACAAGTAGGTTTGGGGTCATCGGTGAGTCAACAAGAACGAGTTCCGTCGTCGCCGGCCCCCGCGGCGACTGCCCCATCACCGAAGCCAACACAGCGGCCGGCCACACCGCTGTGGAGCCGGCTCGCGATCCCGCTGTTCGCGGTCATCGTCGCGCTCGCGTTCGTCGCGCTGGCGACGCTGCGCTTCGACGAATGGGTCGGCAATGCGGTGATCCAGACCACCAATGACGCCTATGTGCGCGCGGAGCTGACGCGGCTTTCGAGCCGCGTCTCGGGCGAAGTGCTCGCCGTAGGCGTCGCCGATTTCCAGCGCGTCAAGGCCGGCGACCTCCTGATCCAGATCGATCCCGCCGACTACGAGGCGCAGGTCGCACAGGCCGAAGCCAATGTCGCCGCTGCGCAGGCCACCCTCGACAATCTCGCCAATCAGATCGAGCTGCAATATGCCACGATTGCCCAGGCGCAGGCCGCGCGGCTGTCCGCGGAGGCCATGGAGGTGGAGGCGCGGCAGGAGCAGGAGCGCCAGCAGTCGCTGTCGCAGACCGATGCCGGCACGCGCCAGCGGCTCGAGCAGGCGGTGGCCGCTTACGCCAAGGCGCAGGCCGACGTGCGTGCGAGCCGCGCCGTGATCGCAGCCCAGCAGCACCAGCTCGAGGTCCTGCAAGGCACCAGGAAGCAGCGCGCCGCCGATGTCGAGGCGGCCAAGGCGACGCTGGCGGGTGCGAAGCTCAAGCTGGGTTACACGAAGATCACGGCGCCGTTTGACGGCGTTGTCGGCGAGCGCCAGGTGCAGCCCGGCGATTACGTCAATATCGGTACCAACCTCATCAATATGGTGCCGTTGCCAAAAGTGTACGTGATCGCGAACTACAAGGAGACCCAGCTCACGCACGTGGCACCGGGCCAGCCGGTCGAGATCACCGTCGACAGTTTCCCGCGTGAGAGGCTGCACGGCAAGGTCGAGCGCATTGCTCCGGCGACAGGTGCACAGGTGGCGCTGCTGCCGCCCGACAACGCAACGGGCAACTTCACAAAGGTGGTTCAGCGCATTCCCGTGCGCATTCAGTTCGATGACAACCAACCGCTGCTGGCGCGGCTGGTGCCGGGCATGTCGGTGGTCACCAGCATCAATACTGCAGCTGCCAATGGCCGAAAATGACACTGCCAGTCGCGAGCCGGTCTCGCGCGGCGGCGTCGCGCCGCAGCCGCTGTTCGCCGTCGCGGCGGTGCTGCTCGGCTCGTTCCTCGCCAATTTCGACAGCCGGCTGACCACGGTCAGCCTGCCCGATCTTCGCGGCGCGTTCTCACTCGGCTTCGACGAGGGCGCCTGGCTCTCCACCGCGGGCATCGGCTCGCAGATCTTCATCGCGCCTGCGGTGGCCTGGCTTGCCACGGTGTTCGGCCTGCGCCGCGTGCTCGGCATCCCCAGCATTATCTATGCGGCCGTCTCATTCATCATTCCGTTCGTACACGACTATCCGACATTGCTTGCGCTCAGCGTCGTGCATGGCCTGTTGCTCGGCACCTTCGTGCCGGCGACGCTGATGATCGTGTTCCGCAATCTGCCGATCCGCTGGTGGCTGCCGGCGATCTCGATCTATGCGATCCGCGTCGGCTTCGCCTTGGACACTTCGACCTCGCTGGTCGGCTTCTATGTCGATCATCTCGGCTGGCAATGGCTGTATTGGCAGGGCGTGGTGATCGCGCCTTTGATGGGCCTGATGGTCTATTTGGGCACGCCGAACGAGCCCGTGAACCGTGCGCTCCTGCGCGACGCCGATTGGGGCGGCATGCTGCTGCTCGGCGCCTCAGTCTCGATGATCTATGCCGGGCTCGACCAGGGCAACCGGCTGGACTGGCTTGGCTCCGGCACGGTGATGGCGCTGCTCGCCAGTGGCGCTGTGCTGTTTCTGGCCTTCCTCGTCAACGAGTCGCTGGTGCGGCAGCCCTGGGCACATGTGAATGTGCTGTTCTCGCGCAACATCGGTTTAGGGCTGGTCCTGATCCTGCTCTACACACTGACGAGCCTGTCCAACGCGTCGCTGGTGCCGAATTTCCTCGCCGCCATCGCGCTGCTCAGGCCCGAGCAGAGCGGCCTTTTGCTGCTCACCTATGGCGCGTTGCCGATGTTCGTGCTGGTGCCGGTCTCGATCTGGCTGCTCAGGCATTTCGATACGCGGACGGTGGTGGTCGTGGGCTTTGCCTGCTTCGCCGCGGCGAATCTCTGGGGCACGCAGCTCACCCATGTCTGGGCGCGCGAGGATTTCATCGGCATCGTGCTGTTGCAGGCGATCGGGCAGTCGCTGACCCTGCTGCCGCTGATCATCACGCTGCTCTCCAACTCCGATCCGAGCCGCGCCACCTCCTTTGCCGCCTATATCCAGATCATGCGGCTCGGCGGCGCCGAGATCGGCGTGGCGTTGATGGGCACCTGGCTGCGCGTCCGCGAGCAGGTCCATTCGTTCTATCTCGGCCAGAACCTTGCGGTCGGCGATGTCGATGTGGTGCAGAGACTGAAGCAGCTCGCCGATCATTTCGCCGCCCATGGCACGGGATCGGCGCAGGCGCGCGCGGTCGGCACGCTCGCGGGCATCGTGCAGCGCGAGGCCAACGTGCTCGCCTATATCGACGGCTTCTGGCTGTGCTTCTGGCTCGCGATGGCCGCACTCGGCGTCGTCGCGCTGGTCACCCGCGCGCCGACGGGACCATTCACGCCGGCGCCGTTTGGTTTCGCCAAGACGGTGCTGCGCAAGTGCGGGGTGCAGGTGACGTGAATGCGATAGAGATTGGCTCGTTCGATCGCGCCGCGGAGTCGGTCACCTCTCCCGCTTGCGGGAGAGGTCGGCGCGAAGCGCCGGGTGAGGGCTCTGCCCCCTAGGGGATTGTCCCATTGCGGAGGCAACCCTCACCCCGACCCTCTCCCGCAAGCGGGAGAGGGAGCGCACCATGTTCACGGCTCGTGACCAAATCCGATCATATCCGCCGACGTTCACCGCACCTGCCGGGCCGACTCGATCAGCTCGGGCCGCGGGCCTGACAGGCGCTTGTGCATGTGGACCATGAACGCCATGCCGAAGATCGGCGTCGCCAGGTTAACGATCGGGATCGAGACGAAGGCGGCGATGAACAGGCCGGCGGTGAAGACGGTCGCGGCATTGTCGCGCCGCATCGCCTTGGCTTCCTCCGGCGGGCGGAAGCGCATCGCCGCGAGCTCGAAATACTCACGGCCCAGCAGCCAGGCGGCGGCGAGGAAGAAGATCAGGAAACCGGCGCCGGCGAACAGCACCAGCGGTAGCGCGGCGAGATAAACCACGATGGCCAGCAGCGCGGTCTTGATGCCCTCGAACATCGCCTGGCTGAACGGCAGCGCCACCCCGGGCCGCTCGGCGGGGTAATGCTCACGCTCGACGATGTCGGCGACGTCGTCGACGAACAGGCTCGCAACCAGCGAGGTGATCGCAGGCATCAGGAAAATGCCGCCGAACACGACACCGAGGCCCGCCGCGATCGAGACGATCCAGGACAGGATTTCGAGCGATGAATGCCAGCCCGGTCCGAGCAGGCCTTCCAGCCACACCTCGCCAGAGGTCGCAAACCAGCTGAGGAGCCGCTGCAAGCCAACCGCCAGCACGGTGATCAGCACCAACGCCAGCCCGATCGACCGCCACAGGATCGAGCGCATCGGCGGCGAGATCATTTGCGACAGCGCCTTGATGGCGGCATCCAGCATGGGGCACCCTTTCACGAGACAACCCGCGAGAGGTAGAGATGCAGGGCCGCTTCGGCAAGGGAGGCTGGCCTGTTGTGGCCCGCGGCTTAACGGTCTCGTGTCCCGGACGCAGCGCGGCATGCAATGACGTGCTGCTGAGCCGGGACCCAGGAGCTTGCACTTGCGGTGAGATGGGCCCCGGCTCTGCAGCGCACCGCCGAAGAAGCGCTGCGCTGCGTCGGGGGCACGCAAGCCGCCGGCCTACTCATGCCGATGGCCGTGCCCATGCTTCCTTGCCCTCGTCTGCTTCCCTTCCCCGGTCGGGATCATCACCACGCGGCCGTAGCGCACGCCGCGTTCGGCGATGATGTGGTCGGCGAAATGCCTGACCTCGGAGGCCGCGCCGCGCAGCGCCGTCATCTCCATGCAATTGTTGTCGTCGAGATGGACGTGCAGCGTCGCCAGGGCAAGATCATGGTGACCATGGAATTCCTGCACCAGCCGCTTTGACAGATCGCGCGCGGCGTGGTCGTAGACATAGACAAGGCCGGCAACGCATTGGCCGGTTTGGGCGGTATCCTCCGTGCTCTGCTGCAGGCCGGCGCGGGCGAGATCGCGGATGATCTCGGAGCGGTTCTGGTAGCCGCGCGCTTCCGCTGCGGCATCGATCTCCGCCAGGAGGTCGTCCTCGATCGTGATCGTTATCCGCTGCATGAGATCCTCTCCGTGCGTCTCGTTCGATACGGGCTCCGCAATTAACTCGCTTCGCTCACAGCCGCGTTGCACGGAGCCGCAGCGCATTGCCGACCACGCTCACCGAGGACAGCGCCATTGCCGCTGCCGCGATGATCGGGGAGAGCAACAGACCGAACGCCGGATAGAGGATGCCGGCTGCGATCGGAATGCCGGCGGCATTGTAGATGAAGGCGAAGAACAGGTTCTGGCGGATGTTGCTCATCGTCGCTTGCGACAGTTTTCGGGCGCGCACGATACCGACGAGGTCACCCTTGAGCAGGGTGACGCCGGCACTCTCCATCGCCACATCGGTGCCGGTGCCCATGGCGATGCCGACTTCGGCCGCGGCCAGCGCCGGGGCGTCGTTGACGCCGTCGCCGGCCATCGCGACGCTGCGGCCGGCCTTTTGCAGCTTTGTCACCACCGCGCTCTTCTGGTCCGGCAGCACCTCGGCCTCGACCTCGGCGATGCCGAGCCGGCGCGCCACGGCCTCTGCCGTCGTGCGGTTGTCGCCGGTCAGCATGATCACCTTGATGCCTTCCTCGGCTAGCGCCTTCAGTGCCTCCGGCGTCGAGGCCTTAACCGGATCGGCGATCGCGAACAGGCCGGCCAGCCGGCCATCAACGGCCATGTTGATCACGGTCGCGCCGTCGCCGCGCAGCCGTTCGGCCTCAGTGTCGAGCGTTGTGGTGTCGATGCCGATCGACGTCAGATATCTGGCATTGCCGAGCACGACGGTCTTGCCGTCGACCTCACCGGTCGCGCCCTTGCCGGTCGGCGAGTCGAACTGCTCGACCTGGCCGAGGGCGAGCTGCTTCTCCTTGGCGGCGCGCACAATGGCGTCGGCCAAAGGATGCTCGCTGGCACGTTCGACGCTGGCTGCCAGCCGGAGGATGTCGGCCTCCGCTAAGCCGGACGCCGGCACGATCGCGACCACCTTGGGCTTACCCTCGGTCAGCGTGCCGGTTTTGTCGACCACCAGCGTGTCGATCTTCTCCATCCGCTCCAGCGCCTCGGCGTTCTTGATCAGCACGCCGCCTTGCGCACCGCGGCCGACGCCGACCATGATCGACATCGGGGTTGCCAGGCCCAGCGCACAGGGGCAGGCGATGATCAGCACGCTGACGGCGGCGACGAGGCCGAAGGCGAGCCGTGGCTCCGGTCCGAACCACGCCCAGGCGGCAAAGGCGGCGACGGCGACGACGATCACGGCGGGCACGAACCAGCCTGCGACCTGGTCGGCCAGGCGCTGGATCGGTGCGCGCGAGCGCTGCGCGTCCGCGACCATCTGCACGATCTGCGACAGCAGCGTCTCGCGCCCGACCTTGTCGGCACGCATGACGAAGCTGCCGGACTGATTCAACGTGCCGGCAATGACCTTGGCGCCGGTTTCCTTGGTGACCGGCATCGATTCGCCAGTGACGAGGGACTCATCGAGCGAGGAGCGCCCCTCCAGGATGATGCCGTCCACCGGCACCTTCTCGCCGGGACGAACGCGCAAGCGGTCGCCGGCATGGAGCGTGTCGATCTCGACCTCATGCTCGCTGCCATCGGCGTCGACGCGTCGCGCGGTCTTGGGCGCAAGCTGGAGCAGCGCCTTGATCGCGCCCGACGTCGCATCGCGGGCGCGCAGCTCCAGTACCTGGCCGAGCAGCACCAGCACGGTGATGACGGCGGCGGCCTCGAAATAGACTGCGACCGCGCCCTCATGGCCGCGGAAGGTAGCGGGGAAGATCTGCGGCGTGACGGTGCCAAGGATGCTGTAGACATAGGCAACGCCGGTGCCCATTGCAATCAGCGTGAACATGTTGAGGTTGCGCGTCAGCAGTGATTGCCAGCCGCGAACGAAGAACGGCCAGCCCGCCCACAGCACCACGGGTGTGGCGAAGACGAGCTGGATCCAATTCGACAGCGTCGGATCGATCCAGTTGTGCGGGCCTGCGAGATGGCCGCCCATCTCCAGCACCACCGCCGGCAGCGACAGCACGCCGCCGATCCAGAACCGACGCGTCATGTCGGCGAGCTCCGGATTGGGGCCGGTCTCCAGGCTTGCGACCTCCGGCTCCAGCGCCATGCCGCAGATCGGGCACGTGCCCGGGCCGACCTGACGGATTTCCGGGTGCATCGGACAGGTGTAGATCGTGCCTGCTGGCATCTCGGGCTCGGGCGCCCTCTCCTTTGCAAGATACTTGGCGGGATCGGCGGCGAATTTTGTGCGACAGCCGGCGGAGCAGAAATGGAAGGTCTCGCCGTGATGCTCGAAGCGATGCTTCGAGGTCGCAGGATCTACCGTCATTCCGCAGACGGGATCTTTCAGCTTGGTCGCGGCATCACCGTGATGATGGGCATGGCCGGCATGATCGTCGTGGCCGCCACAGCAAGAGGAGGCTCCGGCCTTGGCCGCCGGCGGCGCAGCCTTCGTGGAACAGCCGCATCCGGAATGCGTTTCCGCGTCGTGACGATGCCCGTGTTCGTTGTTGTTCATTGCCATGCTCCGGCCTTGTGCCCGGTCTTGTACTTGGTCTTGCAACCAATACCCGGTAGGGGTATATAGACCTCATGCGCAAAGACATCAAGACATCCGTCGGAAAACGTCTCGGCCGGATCGAGGGCCAGGTTCGTGGCCTCTCGAAAATGGTAGAGGAAGACCGCTACTGCATCGATATCGTCACGCAAATCTCGGCCGTGCGTGCCGCGCTGCGCCGGGTCGAGGAAGAGATCCTGAAGGATCATGTCGCCCATTGCGTCGAGCACGCCATTGCGAGCGGCGACAAGGCCGATCAGCGCGAGAAGATCGCGGAGCTGATGGCGGTGATCGGACGGGCGGAGCGGTAGGTCTCTACTTCCGTCATTGCGAGGAGCTCTTGCGACGAAGCAATCCAAACTGCCGCGGCGGAGATAGTCTGGATTGCTTCGGTGCGCTCGCAATGACAGTGGAGAGGCGAGCTCGCGCTACATTTACGGCTGTCCTCTGCTTTCGCAGGGACGACAGCGGGGCTTATGCCGCTCTCTCGCGTGCGCGACCTCACCGCCGCGGGCTGTACATCGCGAGCCTCAGCAATGGGACCTGGTCGGAGATGGCTGTATTTGCGGACACATCGACCACGGTCACTTCTTCAGCCGAAATCTCAGCCGGCGTCTCTTCGTCAATCGCTTCAGGAGCAAGCGGCGGCGCACGGAGCGTTTCTGGAAACACACTGAACGTGCCCGCTACCTCCTCGAGCGGCTTCTGCTTGTCGGCCCAGTGCAGGGCGGTGTAGTCGAACCCGTGCACGATGGTGGGTTTGACGACTTCGAAATAGGGCGAGATGTCGAAGTCGCGGGGCATGTAGAGCGAGGAATCGCGGATGTGCAGGATCTCGCGGCGGGCGGCGCGGCTGCCGGCCTTGGTGATCTTCGGCAGGATTGGATAGCGCACGGCGTCGAAGGCCTGCGCGATCAGCGCCGAGCAGATGATCTTGGTCGGATCGCCCGAGCCGATCGCGATCATGCGCCGGCGCCAACGCTGCGGTATCGGCAGCGGGAACAGGTAGCGCATGAGGTCAACGATGTTCTTGGTGTCGTAGCCGAAGCCGATGCGGTTGATGGCATAGCGGCAGACCGTGGTGCGGTCCTCATAGGACAGCCCGACCGGGCGGCAGACGCGGGTGTGATAGGGGAAATATTTCGACAGCGGCGCGGAGGTGACGCCTTCGCCGATATTGGCCTCGATCAGCACATGCGGCTCGCCGTTGGGCTCCGCTGCCCCCTCGATCGGGCCGACATAGAGCGCGGCATGCGACCAGGTCGACTGCGTCAGATATTTGATGATGCCGGAGATGCGGTTGTTGCCCTCGACAAGCAGCACGTCGCCGGGCTCGATGACGCCGCGCAGATGCTCCGGATCGCTCGGCGTGAACGGCTCATAGCCCGGCACCTCCTTCGAGAGGTACGCGGCAATCAGCTTGCCGACTGAATCCAGGACCGTCCCCATGCCGAACTCCCCCACGGCCTTTTCCGGCCGTCTTTTTCCCTTCTCTATCATGATCGAAACGTGTTGCAATTCGGTTCATCACTCTGTGAGCTCAAGCACGATTGATTCACCATGATGGTTGCCGTGCAACATCAGATACGGCAAGGTTCGCAGGCTGTTCCCGTTCGTCGCAAGTCCCCGGAAACCATGACATGACAATCACGCGCCGCGGTTTCCTTTCGGCGTCGGCGGCTTTCGCGGCGATGCCGGTCCTGCGCGCAACCGCCGCACCCCTGCCACGCGAGGTCGACATCGTCGTGATCGGTGCGGGGGCTGCGGGAATTGCCGCGGCGCGGCGCATCATCGCGATGGGCCGTAAGGTCGTCGTGGTGGAAGCGGCAACGCAAGTCGGCGGCCGCTGCATCACGGATAGCACGACCTTCGACATGCCGTTCGACCGCGGCGCGCGCTGGATGCACAATCCCGACACCAACCCGATGATCCGGCTGGCGCGCAGCGTCGGGCTCGACGTGCTGCCGGCGCCATCGGGACAGAAGATGCGTATCGGCCGCCGCAATGCGCGCGCGGGCGAGACCGAGCAGTTCCTGGCGGCGCTGGTGCGCGCCAACCGCGCCATCGACGAGGCCGCGCGCGGCAAGCTGGATACATCCTGCGCGTCCGTGCTGCCCAAGGATCTCGGCGATTGGGCCGGCGCGGCCGAGTTCGTGCTGGGCGCAAGCTTCGCGGGCAAGGACCTGAAGGAGCTGTCCGCGATTGACAAGGGACGCGCGCAGGACCGCAACGCGGCGATCGCCTGCCGCCAGGGCCTCGGCACGCTGATCACCAAACTCGCCGAGCAGGCGCCGGTGGCGCTGTCGACGCCGGCGAGCCGCATCGCCTGGAGCAACCGCGACGTCAGTGTGGAGACGCAAGCCGGCAAGATCGCCGCGCGCGCCGCCATCGTCACGGTCTCGACCAATGTGCTGACATCGGGCGCGATCAAGTTCGCACCCGATATCCCCAAGCGGACGTTGGACGCGGCATCCAAGCTTAGCCTCGGAAGCTACGATCGCATCGTGCTGCAATTGCCGGGCAATCCGCTCGGCCTGTCGCGCGACGACATCCTGATCGAGCAGAGCGATTCGACGCGCACGGCGCTGATGTACGCCAATATCGGCGGCTCGTCGCTGTGCTCGATCGATGTCGGTGGCTCGTTCGGCCGCGATCTCACAGAGCGGGGCGAGAAGGCCATGGTCGCCTTCGCCAAGGAGTGGATCACAAAACTGTTCGGCAGCGAGGCCGCTGCCGCCGTGCAGAAGACCAGCGCGACGCGCTGGAACGCCTCGCCCTTTGTGCTGGGCGCGATGTCGGCGGCTTCGCCGGGCGGTCAGCTCTCGCGAAAAATCCTGAGCGAGCCGATCGGCAACATGTTCCTGGCCGGCGAAGCCACGCACGACACGCTGTGGGGCACCGTCGACGGCGCCTGGGAAAGCGGCGAGCGCGCGGCAGACGCAGCCTTGCGCAAGATCGGCGCGCTGAAGGACGAGCCCGCCGACGTGCCGACGCAGTCGACGAGGAAGCGCAGGGCGCCGCGGCAGTAGGGCAATCAAGCGGCGACACATTCCGCTGTCGTCCCGGACAAGCGCGCCCTAAGGCGCGCAGATCCGGGACCCATAACCACAGGGCTGGTTTGGCGAAGACACGGATTTACCACCTTGCCCGATAACTTCTCCCTGGAGTTATGGGTCCCCGCGTTCGCGGGAACGACCCGTGGAGAGTGTTACCGCAATACCCCGTCCAGCGCTGGCAGCCCCGCAATCACCGCCAGCGCGATCAGCGCATAGCAGATTCCGCGAAATACCTTTTCGCTTGCGCGCCCGAACAGCGAAGCACCGAACGCGACCCCGAGCGCGTAGACGGGGCCGACGATCAGCGAGAGCACCAGCGATTCGCGACTGATCAAACCCGTTGTCGCATAGCTGACCATCGAGAAGAAATCGGACGCGCCGAAGAACAGTACGATGTTGGCGCGCGCGACGATCGGGGCGATCGGACGGCCGAGCCAGTAGCCGATGATCGGCGGGCCGCCGGTCTGCGCGAGGCCGCTGCAGAAGCCGGAGAGGCCGCCGATGCCGACCGAAAGCCAGGCGTGGTCCTTGCCGCGATAGCGCCAGCCCGACAGCAGCAGAAGCAACAGCGCTGCGACGAAGCAGGAGATGATCCAGCGCGTGGTGACGGGCTCGAGCACACTGAGGAAGTATGTGCCGGCGGGCACGCCGATCAGGGCGCCCAGCACGATCACGGCCGTGGCCTTACGGTCCGCCTTGCGCCATGCGTCAGGCAGCAGCGGCGCGGCCGCGACGAAATCGATCACGAGCAGCAAGGCGGCAACGAGCCGCGGCGCCGCGATGCTGCTCGCCAGCGGCATGAAGATCAGCGCCGAGCCGAAGCCGGAGAAGCCGCGGGCAGTGCCCGAAACGAAAGCGACGGCGCAGAGCGCCATCGCAATGGTGAGGCTGACGTCCTTCGGGAGAAAGTCGGCGAGACTCATCCCCGCAAGGTGCCGCCGGTCTTCTTCGTGACCTCGGCCACGATCTTGGCGCCGACGGCCTCGATCTCCTGGTCCGTCAGCGTCTTCTCACGCGGCTGGAGCGTCACCGCGATCGCGATCGACTTCTTGCCGTCATCGATGCCCTTGCCCTCGTAGACGTCGAAGACGTTGACACCGGTGATCAGCTTCTTGTCGACGCCTTGCGCGGCACGGACGATGTCGCCGGCCTTCACCGTGCGCTCAACGATGAAGGCGAAGTCGCGCGTAACAGGCTGGAACGCCGAGAGCTCGATCAGTGGCTTGGCGCGGGTCGGCTTCTTCTTCGCCTCCGGGATGCGGTCGAGGATCACCTCGAACACCATCAACGGACCGTCGGCGCCGAGCGCCTCGAGCGCACGGGGATGTACCTCGCCGAAATAGCCGAGCACGTTCTGCGGCCCGATCTGGATTGTGCCGGAGCGCCCCGGATGCAGCCAGCCGGGACTGCCGGAAACGATCTGCAGCGCCTGCATCGGCGCGCCGGCCGCAGCCAGCACCGCCAGCGCATCGGCCTTGGCGTCGAACACGTCAGCCTGCGCCGAACCGGACCAGTGCCGTCCGAGACCTTCGGACGAGGCAAAGCCGCGGCGCACGCCGCTCGCCGCCATGAATTGATCCTGCGGGCGATCACCCTTGAACACCTGACCGACCTCGAACAGTGCGACATCGCCGAAGCCGCGATCGGCATTGGCCTGCGCGGCCGCGATCAGGCCCGCGAGCAGGGTCGGGCGCATGTCGGAGAGATCAGAGGCGATCGGGTTGGCGACTTCGAGCTCGCGCTGTCCGCCGCCGAACAATGTTGCCGCGGGTTTTGCGATGAACGACCACGTCACGGCCTCGACCATGCCGCGGCTCGCCAGCGCACGCCGGGCGCGGCGGGTGCGCAGCTGCAGCGGGGTCAACACGGACTTGCGCGCGTCCTCGCCGCGCTCGAATGGCGTCTCCGGCACCTTGTCCACGCCGAAGATGCGCACGATCTCCTCGACGATATCGGCCTTGCCGTGCACGTCGGTGCGCCAGGAGGGGACTGCGACCTTCACCACCGGACCCGGGCCGGCCATCATGAAGCCAAGATGGGTCAGGATGCGCTTCATCTCCGGCTGCGGCACCTCGATGCCGGAGAGCCGCTTGACCTCGGTGACCGGGAATTCGATCACGCGATCGTCGCCGAAGGATTTGCCGACCACGACGGTTTCGGACGGCGTGCCGCCGCAGATCTCCATCACCAGCTTGGTCGCGAGCTCGAGGCCGGGCACCATGAAGGCAGGATCGACGCCGCGCTCGAAGCGGTAGCGCGCATCGGAATTGATGCCGAGCTTGCGGCCGGTCTGGGCGATGTTGATCTCGTTCCACAGCGCCGATTCGATCAGCACGTCGGTGGTGTTCTCGTCGCAGCCCGAAGCCTCGCCGCCCATGATGCCGGCGAGCGATTCGACGCCGTGCTCGTCCGCGATCACGCAGATATTGGGATCGAGATTGTAGGTGCGGCCGTCGAGCGCCAGCAGGCTCTCGCCGTCGCGGGCGCGGCGCACGACGAGATTGCCCCTCACCTTCTTGGCGTCGAACACGTGCAGCGGCCGCGCGCGGTCGAAGGTCATGAAGTTGGTGATGTCGACCAGCGCGTTGATCGGGCGCAGCCCGATCGCGGTCAGCCGCTTCTGCAGCCATTCCGGCGAAGGCCCGTTCTTGACGCCGCGCACGAGGCGCAGTGCGAAGCCTGGACACAGCGTGGAATCCTCGACAGTGACCTTCACCGGGCACGGGAATTCGCCCTTGATCGGCTTGATCGTCGGGTCCTTGAACTTGCCCATGTCGGCGGCGGCGAGATCGCGCGCGATGCCGTGCACGCCGGTGCAGTCCTGGCGGTTCGGCGTCAAATTGATCTCGACCACGGGATCGCCGAGGCCGGCCCATTCGGCGTAAGCCGCGCCGATCGGTGCATCCGCCGGCAATTCCATGATGCCGTCATGGTCGTTGGAGATCTGCAGCTCAGCCGCCGAGCACAGCATCCCGCGGCTCTCGACGCCGCGGATGGTGCCGACGCCGAGCGTGATGTCCTTGCCGGGAATGTAGGTGCCGGGCGGCGAGAACACGCTGACGAGCCCAGCCCGCGCATTCGGCGCGCCGCACACGACCTGCACCGGCGCACCACCGTCGCCGGTGTCGACCATGCAGACCCGCAGGCGATCCGCATTCGGATGCTGCTCGGCCGAGATCACCTTTGCAATGGTGAACGGCTTGAGCGCCTTCGCCTTGTCCTTGATGTTCTCGACCTCGAGCCCGATCATGGTGAGCTTGTCGGCGAGCTTTTCGAGCGGCTCGTCGGTGTCGAGATGGTCCTTCAGCCAGGAGAGGGTGAATTTCACGAGCTCAGCCCTCCGGCAAGCGTTGGCACTTCGAGCGGCTTGAAGCCGTAATGGGACAGCCAGCGGACGTCGCTGTCGAACAGCTGGCGCAGGTCGGCGATGCCGTATTTCAGCATGGCGATGCGGTCGATGCCCATGCCCCAGGCAAAACCCTGGTACTCGTCGGGATCGATGCCGCAGGCGCGCAACACGTTCGGATGCACCATGCCGCAGCCGAGGATCTCGAGCCAGTCCTCGCCCTCGCCGAAGCGGATCTCGCCCTTGTCGCGGCGGCACTGGATATCGACTTCCAGCGACGGCTCGGTGAACGGGAAGAACGACGGGCGGAAGCGCATGTTGATGTGGTCGACCTCGAAGAACGCCTTGCAGAACTCGTGCAGGATCCATTTGAGGTGGCCGAGATGCGAGGTCTTGTCGATGACGAGGCCTTCGACCTGGTGGAATTGCGGCGTGTGGGTCGCGTCCGAATCGATGCGATAGGTGCGGCCCGGGCAGATCACCCGGATCGGCGGCTTTTGGCTCAGCATGGTGCGCACCTGCACCGGTGAGGTGTGAGTTCTGAGCAGCATGCGCGAGCCGTCCTCCTTCGGATGGAAGAAGAACGTGTCGTGCATCTCGCGCGCCGGATGGCCTTCCGGGAAATTCAGTTTTGTGAAGTTGTAATCATCGGTCTCGATGTCAGGGCCTTCGGCCACCGAGAATCCCATGTCGGCGAAGATGGTGGTCAGCTCGTCCCAGACCTGGCTCAGCGGATGGATGCGGCCGGCCTCCGCTGCGGCGTCGCGCAGCGGCAGCGTGACATCGACGGTCTCGGAGGCGAGCCGGGCCTCGAGCGCCGCCGACTTCAGCACGTCGCGTCGCGCGGCAAGCGCCTGGCCGACTTCGTCCTTGGCCTGGTTGATCGCGGCGCCTTGCGTCTTGCGCTCGTCCGGCGACATCTTGCCGAGGGTGGCGAGGAGCGCCGAGATCGAGCCCTTCTTGCCGAGGGCTGCAACACGCACGGCTTCCAACGCGGCCTCGTCTGAGGCGGCGGCGATGTCGGCGATGATCTGGGCTTGGAGCTGGACAAGATCGGTCATGGCAATCCCTTTTGGCCAGGATGCTGAGCCGATGATCCTAGCCCGTCACGCCCGGCATTGTGCCGGACATCCACGTCGGAGAAGTGTATTGGCGCGACAGGTGACGGCCGGGGCCGTAAAGCGCGAGACGCGCCCCTGCCCGGGCCATCACAAGCTGAATGCTGCGCAGAGCACAGTGGAAGACGGCTTACGCCGCCAGCGCGGCCTTGGCCTTCTCGGCGATCGCCTGGAACGCGGCGGGCTCGCGGATCGCGAGATCCGACAGCACCTTGCGGTCCACGGTGATGCCCGACTTGGCAAGGCCGTCGATAAATCGGCTGTAGGTCAGGCCGAACGGACGGACGGCAGCGTTGAGGCGCTGGATCCAGAGCGCGCGGAAAGTGCGCTTGCGACGCTTGCGGTCGCGGAAGGCGTATTGCTGGGCCTTCTCCACGGCCGGCTTGGCGGCGCGGATGGTGTTCTTGCGGCGGCCGTAGAAACCCTTGGCGGCCTTGTAGACCTTCTTGTGCTTGGCGTGGGCGGTCACACCGCGTTTGACGCGAGACATGACGAAATCCTTCAGAGATGACTTTGGTTATCGGATTGCCGCGGGATGCGCGGCGCGGCTGGCAGTGATCGTGGACGCGATCAAGCGTTCGGCAAGAAGTACTTCTTGACGTTGTCGCCGTCGGTCTTGAACAGCACGCGGGTGCCGCGGAGCTGACGGATCTGTTTCTTCGTCCGCTTGATCATGCCGTGGCGCTTGCCGCGCTGGGCGTGCATCACTTTGCCGGTGGCAGTCACCTTGAAGCGCTTTTTAGCGCCCGATTTGGTCTTCAGCTTGGGCATTTGGCTCTCCTAATGGCCATAGAGATCCGCCCGCGAAGGCGGCTGGCCGTCAAAAATGCTCGTTAGAGCGTTGATTGTGCTCAGGTTTTACGAACAAGCGCGAAACCCGCACGAAACACCGCCACGGCAGCCCTTAATCAGCCGGGCGATGAAGGCTGGGCTTATGACAGAGGACAAGCCAATTGGCAACGATGAACCACCGAAACCTGCCCGCCGACTATTGGAGGTTGCCACCCCTCGTGTCCAAGCCTTGTGCCTGAAGCAGGACCAAAATGGCCCATTTCCCGCAATTTCTCTCTTCGCTGGTGAATTTCGCCCGCCCGCGCCATCTGGCGCTGTTCGCCGTGCTCGCCACGGCTGCGCTGCCACAGACCGCCGACGCCCGCGCTGGCGGCTATGACGGCATCTGGAACGTCACCTTCGCCACCACCCGCGGCAATTGCAGCTCGGGCTACAGCGTTCCCTTCACCGTGACCGGCAACCGCGTCTCGTCCGCCGGCGGCGGCCGGGTCTCGGGCCGGGTCAACCGCTCCGGCGCGGTTGCGGTCCAGGTTTCGGTCGGTGCCTCCCATGCCAGCGGCGGCGGCCGGCTCGCCGGCCTGAACGGCGCCGGTTCATGGAAGGGCATCATCTCCGGCGACCAGTGCAGCGGCACCTGGCAGGCGACGCGGACCTGACACACAAACGGCCCGCCGGAGATCCGGACGGGCCGTTGAATTCTCAGTCCCAAAGCGCTTCGCGTCAGCGCGGCGCCAGCACCATGACGACTTGGCGACCTTCGAACCGCGCGTCCTGCTCGACCTTGGCGAGCTCGGCGACGTCGGTCTTGATCTTGTCCAAAAGCTTGGTGCCGATCTCCTGGTGCGCCATTTCGCGGCCACGATAGCGCAGCGTGATCTTGACCTTGTCGCCCTCTTCGAAGAACCGCTGCATTGCGCGCATCTTCACGTCGTAATCGTGGTCGTCGATCATCGGGCGGAGCTTGATCTCCTTGATCTCGACGGTCTTCTGCCGCTTACGGGCTTCCGCGGCTTTCTTCTGCGCGGAATACTTGTACTTCCCGTAGTCCATGATCTTGCAGACGGGAGGGCTGGTGTTCGGCGAAATCTCGACCAGATCCATGCCGACTTCCTGAGCCATCCGGATGGCGACGACGGTCTCGACCGTGCCTTTGTTCTCACCGGTTTGGTCGATCAGCTGGATCTGCGCATTGCGGATATCATCATTGATGCGTGGCCCGTCTTTGCTGGCAGCGGGCGGAGCTTTATTAGGACGGCGAATGGGTGGTTCTCCAAAGTTGTGAAGGAAGCGGCTATTTTGAAGGAAGATGCGTTTGCCGGCAAGCAAGTCGCTCGTGCGAAACGCGAAAAACCCTCAAATGCGAGGCATTTTGGTCACGCCTGGGCACGCTGACGACATAGACACCTTGCTTCTGTTCCGCAAGCGTCCCAAAGGGCCAATGCCGCCACCGAATTGAGCTGCGGGACGCGTCCAAACAGCTCAAACCGCACAGCCAGAGTAAACGTTCCATGACCGATATAATTCCTGATGCCATGCTCGACTTCATCGATGTGGGCGAGGGCCTGTCCGCACGCAGCATCGCGGTCCGCAGTCGGCGTGGACAGGGACCCGGACTGGTCTGGCTCGGCGGATTCAAATCGGACATGCAGGGCAGCAAGGCCTTGGCGCTGGACGCCTGGGCGCGGGATCACGGCCGCGCAATGGTCCGGTTCGACTATTCCGGCCACGGCGAATCCGGCGGCGACTTCGCCGACGGAACCATCGGACGGTGGCTGGATGAAAGCGTCGCGGTGTTCGAGCGGTTTTGCGACGGCCCGCAAGTTCTGATCGGCTCGTCCATGGGCGGCTGGATGGCGCTGCTGCTCGCGCGCGAGATCAAGAAGCGTCCTGGCAAGGCGTCGCTGGCCGGGCTCGTGCTGATCGCGCCCGCGCCCGACTTCACCGAGGAGCTGATGTGGAAGAATTTCTCGCCCGCGGTGAAGAAGGAGATCGAGACCAAAGGCGTCTGGCTTCGACCATCCGAGTATGGCGACGGCTCACCCTATCCGATCACGCGGAACCTGATCGAGGAGGGGCGCAATCACCTCGTGCTCGGCAGCGCCATCGATCTCGGATGCCCCGTCCGCATTCTGCAAGGCGCGCAGGATCCTGACGTGCCGTGGCAGCACGCGTTTGCGCTGACGCATCGCCTTCCGGCCGACGACGTCGTGCTTACCATGATCCAGGACGGCGATCATCGCTTGTCGCGCCCGCAGGACATCGCGCGCATTCTTGCCGCGGTCGCCGAGATCGGGTGAGATTGTTCTTCTTCCTTCTCCCCTTGTGGGCCTGTTGCGTAATTCGCCAGTTGTGATTCCCTAGGGCAGAGCCTTGGGGGAAATGAAATGGCGGTTAAACGGACGGGGCAGCCGAGCTTTGTGGATGCGCTGATGCCGAAGGGGCCGGCGCCAATGCGGCGCTGGATCGGCTGGCTGGCCTCGTCAAATGGTACCGGTTCGAGAAGCTGATCGGCCATTTGCGGGATGAAGGGGGGCCCGGTCGTCCAGGCTATCCGGTGCTCGTACTGTTTCGCGCGGTGCTGTTGCAGTCGCTCTATGGTCTTTCGGAACGCGAACTCGAGGAAGCGCTGGCCGACCGGTTGTCGTTCAAGCGCTTTGTCGGTTTGAGCCTTGAGGATGCGACGCCCGATCATACGGTCCTGAACCGCTTCCGGAACCAGCTCGTTGAACAAGGCTTGTTGGAGAAGCTGTTTGGCGAACTGGATCGCCAGCTTGAGAATGCTGGCGTCATCCTCAAGCGCGGCACGATGCTGGATGCGACCTTGATCCAGGCGGTGTCAGCCCCTCCGAAGGAGGATCGTCCCTCAAACGATCCTGACGCCCGCTTCACCAAGCGGCAGGGCAAGAGCGGCTCGACCTTCGGGTACAAGGCGCACATGGGCGTCGATGAAGGCTCCGGCCTGATCCGCACGGTGCTGACCACGCCTGCCAACGTCAACGACACGACACCGGCAGACACCTTGATCCGCGGCGATGAAGCCGCGGTGTGGGCCGATGCGGCCTATGACACCCATGCCCGACGGGCCCGGTTGAAGGCGGAGGGCAAGAAGCCCCGCATCGCCCGTCGTCCTAACAGGCATCATCCGGAACTGCCGCCTCGGCTCAAACGCTACAACCTCCTCATCGCGCGCCGACGAGCCCAGGTCGAGACCACCTTCGCCACTCTCAAGCGCCGCATGCGACTGACCTGCATCCGCTACGTCGGCCTGATGAAGGCAAGCGGGCAGATCCTGCTCGCCTCGATCGCCTTCAACATGAGGCGGTGGGCCACGATCGCGGCCTGAGCCGCCCGCCGAGGCGACAACGACAGATTTGGCCGGCAATTGCCGTGACCGCAGCGTCTCTCCTGACGTCCTCAGCCTCGAAAGCCGATAACGCAACAGGCCCCTTGTGGGAGAAGGTGGGAAGCGCCGGATGAGGGGTTCTCTCCTTGCGTCCGAATGAGAGTTGGACTCGCGGAAGCAACCCCGCACCCGTGTGAACGCGTGTCCACGAGCGGAGCTGCCCTCTGCCACGAGGGAGAGGGCACAACATCCGGAGGCAACTCCAATGACCACCACCGCCATGCTGCGCGCCTTCTGCGACGCGGTCGAGCAGCGCAACGGCCGCACCTTCGCCGAGCTGTTCACCGAGGACGGTGTTTATCACGACGTGTTCTACGGCGCCTTTGCCGGTCGCGAGAACATCGCTGCGATGATCGACGACTGGTTCTATCGCACGGCGACCGATTTCCGCTGGGACATGCACGACCCCGTCACCGACGGCACCACGCTCTATGCGCGCTACACCTTCAGCTACAAATCAACCCTGCCGGAAGCGAACGGCGCGCGGGCGATGTTCGAGGGCGTTGCCATCATGACGCTGCGTGACGGCAAGATCGCGAGCTATCACGAGGTTGCCAATACTGCGCCGGCGTTCGTCGATTTGAAGTTCGCACCGGAAAGAATTGCGAAGATCGTCGCCAAACAGGGCGCCGAGCTGAAGGCGCGGCCGGAGATGCGGCGGCATCTGGCGTAGAACTACCGCTTCGACGGATTCACCATCGGCTTGCGCTGCGCCAGCGCCGCGACTGTCGCGGTGCCGATCGGGCCCTGCTCGTCATAGAGCCAGCATTCGCCGATCGCGACGCCGTCGGTGGCCTGGTGGTTCACCACCTCGAAGCCGATCCACTGCGTCACCGGCAGGCGGTGCAGATAGATCGTGACGTCGCTGTTGATGTAGCCGAGCCCTTTGTCGCCCGCGTTGGCAAACGGGCTGGCGAAATCGGCCCCAACGGCGACATGGACGAACGGCGTCATCGTAACGCCCGCGACGAGCTCGCGCACCTCGCTCATCCACAGCCGGCGCGGACCGAGCGAGCCCATATGGCCGACAATGGGGCGCGTGGTCCATTTGCCGTTCATGCCGAGCCGGGGATCGGTCGGTTTCGGAATGTCTGATGGCTTCGGCACGTCCCAGTTCGGCGGCGACCAGACATTGCCATCCGGATTCTGCGTCTTGCGCAGCAACTGGCACGAGGCGCGCGCCATGCTGACGCTGCCGGAAAAGAACTCCGCTTCGACCACGCGGATGCGCATTCCGTCGCGCACGAGCCGCGTCGTCACCTCGATCGGCTTGTCGATGGTCGGCAGCCGAAACATGTCGACGGTGAGCCGCGCCGGCACGAAGTCGGGGCCGGAATGGCGCTCCTCGATGGCGAAGCCGAGCAGGCCGACGATGACACGACCGTGCAGCGATGTCGGATCCCATGGACCATTGGCCACTTCCGTCGGATGGAATGTATCGCCGTCGCGCGTGAAGAAAGGCATGTTTGTCATGACGGGCGAGATTGAAGAAACTCGTGGGGAAATCAAGATGCCCGATACTCATGCTGATGAGGTGCGTTGGTCAGGGGCGGAGTACGTATCTCCACACTCCGCATCGCCCGACTTAAATCGGACGATCCAGTATTCCAGAGGCCGCCGTGCTCGAGCCGAGAAGCCGCGGCGTACTGGATGCCCCGGTCAAGCCGGGGGCATGACAGCGGTAGGTTAGGAGGCGAGCTGCCACTCCTCACGCACGCTCTCGTCGTGTTCGTGCGCGATCGCGCTCGTTCTGATCGCGTCAAACTCCTCCCGCGACACCAACTGCGCCAGCGCCCACACCGCAGCTCCGCGCACCAGCGGGTTTGCATCATCCAGCAATCGCCGCGCCTCTTCCGCCAGGACCATCTCGCCCGAGTTGCCAATCGCAATCAGCACGTTGCGCAGGAACCGGTCGCGACCGATGCGCTTGACCGGTGATTTCGTGAACAGCGCACGGAATGCGGCATCGTCGAGCCGCGCGAGTTCGGCGAGCCCAGGCGCGCGCAATTCGTCGCGCGCGGCGAGCTTTGCCTCACGCCCCTCCTGCGCAAACTTGTTCCACGGACAGGCCGCGAGGCAATCATCGCAGCCATAGATGCGATTACCGATCGCCTTGCGGAATTCCTGCGGGATCGGCCCCTTGTTCTCGATGGTGAGATAGGAGATGCAGCGCCGCGCATCGAGCTTGTAGGGCGCGGGGAACGCCGCCGTCGGACAGATGTCGAGACAGGCCCGGCACGAGCCGCAATGATCGATCTCCGCATCGTCGCGCGGGAGCTCAAGCGTGGTGTAGATCGCGCCGAGAAACAGCCACGAGCCGAACTCGCGCGAGACCAGATTGGTGTGCTTGCCCTGCCAGCCGAGATGCGCGGCCTGCGCCAGCGGCTTTTCCATCACCGCCGCGGTGTCGACGAACACCTTCACCTCGCTCGGGGCGGTCGCGACCAGCCAGCGTGCCAGCGCCTTCAGCCGCTTCTTGATGAGATCGTGATAGTCGTCGCCCTGCGCATAGACCGAGATCGCCGCGCGCGTGCGCTGCTTCAGGATCGCCAGCGGATCCTGGTCGGGGCCGTAATTGACGCCGAGCATGATCACGCTGCGAACGTCCTGCCACAGCCCGCGCGGATCGACTCGGCGCTCAGGGCTTGCGGCGAGCCAGTCCATGTCGCCATGGCCGCCTGAGGCGATGAATTCGAGGAAGTGTTTCCCGGCGCTCTCGATCGTGCCCGGCGCGGTGATGCCGATGCAGTCGAAGCCGAGCGCGCGCGCCTCGCGTTCGAGCGCCGCCTTCAGTTCAGTCGGATCGGAGTTCAGAAATCCAGGTCCACGTAGGTCCGCGACGCCGGCACGCCGGCCAGCCATTCGCTCAGCAGCGGACGGAACGACGGGCGGGATTTCACCCGCGCGTACCACGCCTTTGCTGCGTCGTCCTCGCTCCATGGCACGTCGCCCAGATAGTCGATCGCCGAAAGATGCGCCGCGGCGGCGAGATCCGCGTAAGTGAGCCGGTCGCCGGCGAGGAAATTGCGCGTCTGCGCCAGCCAGCCGATATAGGCCAGATGATAGCGCACATTGGCTTTCGCTGCGCGCATCACGTCGGCCGAAGGCGGGCCGCCGCCGTTCTCCTCGCTCATGAAACGCTTGTAGATGCGTTCGGTGACGAGAGGGTGCGAGACCTCCTCGAAGAACTTCTCGTTGAACCAAGCCATCAGCCGGCGCACCTCGACGCGCTCGAAGGTCGTCTCCGGCATCAGCCGCTTGGGTCCCATCCCGGCGCCATAGGCCTCGTCGACATATTCGGCGATGATGGCCGCGCCCGGGATCGGCGGCTGCTCCTCGTCCACCAGAACGGGCGTCGTGCCCGCCGCATTGAGCAGCAGAAACGCCTCGCGCCGTTCCCAGCTGCGCTCTTCGACCAGCTTGAGGTCGAGCCCGTATTCGCCCGCGATCAGGCGGATGAAGCGCGAATGCGGACAGAACGGATGATGAAACAGCGTAAACATGAAGCCTGACTATTTGATGGTGCTTAAGAATCCATCAATGTTTGTGCGGCGCCACACTAGTCCTTCAAAACCGCGAAGCAAGGGCGTGATGTCGCATTTTGCGATTGCAGCATTGGGGGGAATAGGCGAGAAGAGCCCCGCTTTTCCAGCCGAAATGGACCGTAAATATGTCAGACGCAATACGGGCAGTGATCCTCGGCATCATCGAGGGTGTGACCGAGTTCCTTCCCGTATCCTCGACCGGCCACCTCTTGCTCGCCGAGCGCTTCTTCCATCTCGGCGAAGGCGCGTTCTGGGATTCGTTTACGGTTCTGATCCAGCTGGGTGCGATCCTCGCGATCGTCGGGCTGTATTTCAGAAAGCTCTGGGACGTCGCGATCGGGATGTTCACGGGCGATGCCTATGCGCGCCGTTTCGTGATCGGCGTGCTGGTGGCGTTCCTCCCGGCCGTGATCGTCGGCCTGGTCGCCGGCAAGTACATCAAGAGCCTGCTGTTCAATCCCTGGGTCGTCTGCTTCACGCTGATCGTCGGCGGCGCCATCCTGCTCTGGGTCGACAGGCTCGAGCTCAAGCCGCGCGAGTATGACGCCACCAAATTTCCGCTGCTGATGTATCTCTATATCGGCATCGCGCAGTGCGTGGCGATGATCCCGGGCGTGTCGCGCTCCGGCGCCAGCATCGTCGCTGCGATGCTCCTGGGGGCCGACAAGCGCGCGGCGGCGGAGTTCTCGTTCTTTCTCGCCATCCCCACCATGATCGGCGCGTTCGCCTACGACTTCTACAAAAACCGCGCCGAGATGACGATGGACCACATGAACATCGTCGCGATCGGCTTCGTGGTCTCGTTCATCACCGCGGTCATCGTGGTGAAGACGTTTTTGACATACGTCACCCGCCACGGCTTCACGCTGTTCGCCTGGTGGCGCGTCATCGTCGGCACGCTCGGTCTGATCGCGCTGGCGCTTGGCCGTTAAGTTTTAGGGCCCTGGCCTTCAACGCAATATAAGCTTTTGGCCGTTACTCAGTTTCCGATGCCGGACGGCGCGCGTCCGGCACAGGAGCTGAACCATGACCCTCGTCAGCGGCTGGGGGCGCTTCCCGGTCGTCGATACCGAGATGCTGCGGCCGCGCTCGTTCGCGACGGTTGCTGATGCCATCGTGTCCGGCACCGTGGCGCGCGGCAATGGCCGCGCCTATGGCGATGCCGCGATCGGTGCCGTCAGGACCGTGACGATGACGGGGTTCGACCGGGTCAGGTCGTTCGATCCGGCGACCGGGCGCATCCGTCTCGAGGCCGGCATGCTGCTCTCGGACTTGATCGATACATTCGGACCGCGCGGCTTCCTGCCCTTCGTCGTGCCCGGCACGCGTTTCGTTTCGATCGGCGGCGCCATCGCGGCCGACGTGCACGGCAAGAACCATCATTGCGAAGGCGGCTTCGGCCGCTATGTCGACAGCATCCTGCTGCGCACGGGCCGGGGCGAGACCATTGAGGTCTCGCGCGCGCAGAATTCCGATGCGTTCTTTGCGACCGTCGGCGGCATGGGCCTGACCGGGGTAATCCTCGAAGCGACCTTGCGGCTGCGCAAGGTCGAAACAGGGTGGATCCGCGAGCGCGTGATCTCGGCATCCGATCTCGACGCCGCGATGCGCGCGCTCGATGCGGGCGATGCCGCGACCTATTCGGTGGCGTGGATCGATTGTATCGCGCGCGGCAAGGATCTCGGCCGTTCGCTGATCTATCTCGGCGAGCACGCACGCAGAGACGAACTCGCCGGCGGCGCCGCTGCATTTCCGGCCGGCAAGGATCCCGGCCTCCGCGTACCCATCGATCTGCCCTCGATGACGCTGAACCGCTTCAGCATCCGCGCCTTCAACGAGCTGTACTACCGCATGGGCGCGCGCCGCGCCGGCGGCAGTCATGTGGTCTCGCTCTATCCCTATTTCTTTCCGCTCGACAGCCTCGCGGATTGGAATCGCATCTATGGCAAGCGCGGTTTCCTGCAGCACCAATGCGTGATCCCGGAAAACGGTGCGCGCGACGTGCTCGGCGACATCCTCGATCGCGTCGCAAAGCGTGGCGATGCCTCCTTCCTCGCGGTGCTCAAGAAGCTCGGGCAGGGCGACGGCCTCCTGTCGTTTCCGCTGCCAGGTTACACGCTGGCGCTGGATTTCCCCGTGAAGGGCGACATCCTGAGCTTCCTCGACGAGATCGACCGTCTGGTCGTCGCTGCCGGCGGCCGGCTTTATCTTGCCAAGGACGCGCGCCAGTCGCGCGCAACGTTCGAGGCGGGTTATCCTGCTCTGTCGCGCTTCAACGCGATCCGCAAATCGCTCGATCCTGCAGGCAACATCCGCTCGAAGCTTTCACAACGTCTGTTTGATGAGGTCTAGGCCGTGACGTCGCGCAAGACAGTTTTGGTGCTGGGTGGCTCCTCCGATATCGGCCGCGCCGCCGCGCGTGCCTTTGCCAAGGCCGGATACGATGTCGGCCTCGCCGGCCGGGACCTTGGCGTGCTCGAGCCTGATGCCGCCGATCTGCGCGCGCGCTACAATGTCGAGGTCGGTCTCCATAAATTCGACGTGCTCGACACCGGCTCGTTCGATGGCTTCGTCGCCAGCCTTGCCACGCTGCCCGACGTCGTCATCTCGATCGTCGGCCTGCTCGGTGTGCAGCAAAATGCCGAGAGCGATCTCGCCCACGCCACCGCGATCATGCGCTCCAACTACGAGGGACCGTCACTGATCCTCGGCCTGTTCGCGGAAAAGTTTCTAGACCGCGGCAGCGGCACGCTCGTCGGCGTGTCGTCGGTTGCCGGCGATCGCGGCCGTGCCTCGAACTATGTCTACGGCTCAGCCAAGGCCGGCTTCTCCGCCTTCCTGTCGGGCTTGCGCGCTCGCGCCAGCAGCAGTGGCGTTCACGTCGTCACGGTGAAGCCCGGCTTTGTCCGCACCAAGATGACGGAAGGCATGAAGCTCATCGGCCCGCTCACCGTCGAGGCGAGCGTGGTGGGCGACGCGATCTTTCAGGCGGTCGAGAGGAGCACCGATGTCGTCTATGTCAGCGGCAAATGGCGCCTCGTGATGCTCATCATCAAGACGCTGCCGGAAGCGGTGTTCAAGAAGCTGAAGTTTTGACGCCGTTGCCGCACGTTCGGTGCGCTCCCTCTCCCGCAAGCGGGAGTGGTGAGAACCTCACACGCTCATGCGCTGGAACTGTCCTGCGGCGCGGAAGCGCCAAAGATATTGCGGGGCGATCGCTTCCAGCGAATCGGGCGTGATGCCGAGGCCTTCCAGTGTCAGCCCGGCTGCCTTCGCCGCCTCCGACACGACATTGTCGCGCTCGAGCAGCGTGACCTGGTCCGGCGTCAGCTTGAACGCGCCCGGCGCGAATTGCAGGAAGTTGGCCTGGAAGCGGGCGAGGCCGAACGGCAGCGGCACCAGCATCCGCTTGCGGTCGGTGATGGCGAGGATGGTCTCGATGATCTCGCGCATGCTCAGCACTTCCGGCCCGCCGAGCTCGTAAATCGCGCCCGCCTTGGCCTTGCCGTCGGCCGCATCCGCGATCGCGCTGGCGACATCGCCGACATAGACCGGCTGCATCTTCGTCTCGCCGCCGATCAGGGGCAGCACCGGCGACATCCGGGCCAGTGCGGCAAAGCGGTTGGTGAACTGGTCCTCGGGGCCGAACATCACGGAGGGGCGGAAGATCGTGGCGGAGGGAACCGCGGCCAGGACCGCGGCTTCGCCGGCCGCCTTGGCCCTGGCATAGCGCGAGGGCGACTGCGCATCAGCCCCGATCGCCGAGACATGCACCAGCTGGGCCCCGGCGGAAGCTGCTGCCTTGGCGACGGTCTCGGCGCCCTTGGTCTGGACGGCGTCAAACGTCTGCGCGCCGCTCTCAGTGAGCACGCCGACGAGGTTGATCACGACATGCGAATCACGCAGCGCCGCCTCGACCGAGGCCGGATAGCGCAGATTCGCCTGCACGGTGTGGACCTGCCCGACCCGGCCGAGCGGCTGGAGGTATCCGGCGAGTTCCGGCCGCCGCACCGCGACGCGGACCCGGTAATCCCGCTTGCACAGGGCGCGGACGACGCTGCGGCCCAAAAACCCCGATCCGCCGAAAACCGTGACGAGCGTGTCCAGATTATTCGATGCCATGGGAGCCGTTCCTGCGGAAAAGGGTGCGTCGTGTCAGGCTTGTATCGGGCCGGTTTGCGATGCGCAATCGGCATCCCGAGCCCGACCTCACGCATGAATTGACAACGGCGTCACCGAACCGTAGTAACCGCCTCCGTGCCCCAAACGGCATGCCCAGGTGGTGGAATTGGTAGACGCGCTGGCTTCAGGTGCCAGTGGCTTAACGGCCGTGAAGGTTCGAGTCCTTTCCTGGGCACCATCGCTCCGCGATGTGGTTGATTTCGCTGAAGTCCCTGATACTGAAGGGTGATCGACCGTCTCAACTGGTACACAGAGACGGTACACATGCTTCTGCGAATGGCCTCTCCTATCCGCCGCGACGGCTCCTCCGTTCATTACCTCCGAAAGCGCGTTCCCGCTGACCTGACCGATAAGGCAGTGGGCTTGGTGCTGCGCGTCCCGGTGGGGGATGAAACGGCGACGGTGAAGGTCGGTGGTACCGGAACGATCAAGGTGTCGCTGCGCACCCTGATCCTCGGGAGGCCAAGGCACGGCAGGCCAAGGCACTTGCCTACCTTGATGATGTCTGGCGCTCGATGCGCGAGGCCCCTCGCCGCCTTACTCACCGAGAGGTCATTGCGCTGGCGGGCGAAGGCTACCGCCATGCCAAGAAGATTTGGGAGAACGATCCCGGTCGGGCAACGCTCTGGAACATGCTCCACCAAGCCGCCCTCAAGTGGGATGCTGACACGGCGCGACGTGAGATGGCTCCCTATGTTGCCGAGTTGCTCCAGCGGAAGGCCCTGCAGATCGACGATGACAGTTGGGCCCGGTTGGCCGTCGCCCTGCACGAGGCATTCAAGGACGCAACGGCACTGTTGGAGCGCAGGGGCAGAGGCGACTACGGACCAGATCTCGTCGAGGCGCGATTCCCAGAATGGAAGCCAGTCGAACCTCTTGGTAACGTCCCGCTGACTGTCGGCATCATCGCTCTCTGGGCAGACTGGGCTAAGGAAGCGCGACTAGACAGAGCCAAAGAGGCCGGAAGGCCTATCGTTATAATCACAGACGACGTGAAAGAAGATTGGTGGCAGGAATTTAGAGGCGAGAAAATTGGGCCTAGGCCGGAACTCGTAGAAGAAATGAAGCAATACGCCAATCAGCAATTTTACTTGTACACTTTAAGTCAGTTCCTCGACTATGCCGAAACGTTCCTGAATCGAAAAATCGACGCTGCAGCAATCGACGAGATCAAGTCTGACGAAAAACAACTGAGGGAAGTTGCTCGCCGTACCGTCGTGAGACAGAGTTCAGAAAACAAGGAATTGAGAAATTATCTGTGGCGGCCCAGGACCGCAAAAGTACGAGAGCTACTAAGCAAGAAAAACGTGCTTCAAGCCCATGCCTCAATCCTCGAAGGGGATCTTGATACCATTTTATCGAGGGATGGTTGGGACGGGGAAGATGCAGGGACGGTGCGCCAACTCCTGAAGCAGAAGCGCGAGGTGTCGACTGCTATCGCGGAGATAAACGAGGCGATCCGATCGGAACGAGCTAGCGACTCCGCACGGGTTGTGATCGTATCGCCTGATCAGAAAAGGGGAAGTTTTTACTTTCGCTCGGCGCTTAAGGACGTGAGCTCCGAGAACGAGGAAAAAGACGACGGGGATAAATTGGAAGACGACGAATGATTCTATCCGACCAATGACACTGACGCAGTGCGGGGATTCTGCCGGTCGGTTCTGTGAGCTTATCTTCCTTAGGCCTACCTGACATCCGGGGAGGGGGAAAATTGAGATTCTGCCACGACAGGTGACCTCTCACATTTATACCCCTCAACAGATTATAGACCGGTCCAAGAGGTCGGGAGGGGCCTAAGGTCCCCTTCTTCGTTTTCTGCGGCCAGTGCAACAACCCTGTGTAACAACGCCTCGACAAGAATCAAAAAACGCTATAATTGTCAAAGTGATAGGAATTGGGCCAACGAATCCTTTCCTGGGCACCATCGCTCTGCTCAAGCGTTTGAAATCGCGCGGTCCACGATACCGAAGCACAGCGCTCGTGGCGCGCCGAATGGCCGTCGTCGCCACGTCGGAAGATGCCGGCAAGGCCGGTGACCCCGAGCCCCCCTAGGAGGCCTCAGTGCTCGTTGACCGCAGCGCCGAGCTTGATCAGGCTCAGTGAGCGGTTCGCGGTCTCGCGCAGGCGGCAGTAGCTCGCGCCGCCCCGGTACATGCCGGGGTCGACGTTGTCGAAGACCGCGCAGAGGCGATCACGCGACGCGGCGAAAATTTTCTGCGAGTCATTGACCGCCTTGATCGCGTCGCCGAACCCGCCGGCCTGAACCTTCTTCAGAGCCTCACTGGTTTTCTGCGTCCAGACGGCGAGTTCGCGCGCCGCGCAGGCCTTCCATCTGGCGACATCGTCATTCGCGCCCTCTGCCGCCTTGATGCAGGGGTCGGCGACGAGCCCGACGCAGGCGCCGCCGAAACCGCCGGTTTTCTCCACTTTTTTAGGCAGGCATCGATCACGGCAAGGTCGGCTGGCGCGGTGCTTTGGGTGGTGTCTTGGGCGAAAGCCATCGATGCCAGCGGGAGGCCTGCGGCGAGGATCGCGGCGGCAAGTTTGAATTTCACTGGAGATCTCCGTTCGGCGCATCGATGCAACCTTGGTCACCGAAGGCCCGGCGTGGGTTCACCCGATTTGGAGCAGGAGCCGCTCCCTCACGCCACCCTCTTCCCCGCCCGCTCCGCCACCGCCTCCTGCACGAAATACATCATCACCAGCGTGACGATCGTCGTGGCCACGACGACGTAGCCGATCCGGTCGAAATGCAGCAGCGCGCCATCGGGTGCTTGCGCGATGATCGCGCCGGCGAGCACCGAGCCGAGCCCGCCGGAGAGCTGCTGCAGCGAGGCGCTGACCGCGCTGAATGAGCCGCGCTGATCGGGAGCGGGAATCGCCGACATCAGCGCCTGCGACGGGATCATCCGCGAGAAGATGCCGACGAACATCAGCACGTTGACGAGGATCGCGGTCGCGAGCGAGACGTGGCCGAGATTTGTGTAGATCAGCACCATGAGCACGGTCATCGCGCAGCCGAACACGAAGGTCGGATACTTGCCGAACGCGTCGCTCGCCCTGCCGACCAGCGGCCCCGTGACGATGCTGAACAGGCCGGAGACGAGATAGATCGTTGGCAGATGCGTGATGTCGATGCCGAGATTGTGCACGGTGTAGGCGCTGGAGAACGGCATCAGCATGTAACCGCCGGTCGCCAGCAGCGTCGTGACGGCGAAGGCGAGCGTATAACGCGGCTCTGCGAGCGTCGCGACCAGATGATGGAACGGGTTTCTGTCCTGCTTCAGCTTCAGATGTGCGTCGACCGGCTCCATGGCGAAGGCGATGATCGCGATTGCCGCGATCGACAGGATGACGATCGCGACGAAGCAGACATGCCAGTTCCAGTGATTGGCGAGGAACAGCCCGGCGGGAATGCCGAGCACCTGGCTCGCGGCGAACGCGGTCTGAATGAAGCCCATCACGCGGCCGCGCATCTGCAGCGGAAACAGGTCGGTGATGATGGCGAGCACGACCGAGCCGATCACGCCGCCGAACAATCCGGTCACGATCCGGCCGAGCAGCAGGACGTGATAATCCCGCGCGGCGGCGCAGAGCAGGGTGCCGAGCGTGAAGCCGACATAGAAGAACAGCAGCAGGCGCTTGCGATCGAAGCGATCGGCAAAGCCGGCGGCGAGGATGCCCGACACGCCCGCACTGAATGCGTAGGCCGACACCGCGATGCCGAACTGCCCCGCCGTGATGTTGAGCGAGGGCATCAGGATGGCGCCGAGCGGCGACATGATGATGAAGTCGAGGATGATCGTGAACTGCGTGAATGCGAGCAGCGCGATGAGGAGCGCCTGGTAGCGCGAGAAGCCGCGCTGGCGTTCCCGTTGGTCGTCGATCGGCGCAGCGAGCGTCTGTTCGGTCATTGGCACCTGATTCAGGCTGGGCCCCGCGGGGAGGGAAACTGGCAGATAGGGTGGGCCGGGACGATGTCCATGGCGCGCAAGGCAAACTTCTGCCGGAACAGGAAGCTCGCGCTGGGTTGTGGGATCCGGGCAACAGCGCCTCGAGCGCGAGCCGTCCGCGCCTTTCCAGGCGAATTAAGCCGCCTTTAGCGAATGCTCGCATAGGGTCGGCCATCCATTTCCCTGCTCCCCGGTCCTTGGGGCCCTCAACTCGCGGCAAGTAAGAGCGTTTTCGGATGGAGCAGCCTGCCTGGCAGCATGATCCTGGCCTGTCCGAGCCGTCGGCAACCCCGGCGGCGGCGCGGACGCTTGTGATCGATCTCGAAGGCGCGCTGTTGCGCTCCGAGCTGCTGATGGAGGCGCTGTTCTCCAGCCCCGGCCGCATGCTGGCCCGCTTCGGCGCGGGCGGACATGCGGGCATGGCGGCGCTCACGGAGATCCTGGCGCGAGCCGCAATCGACTACGCCCATCTGCCCTATGATTCCGACGTGATGACCCGGGCGCTGGCGGCGCGGGCGCGGGGTGAGAAGATCTATCTCGTCGCGGGGCGCTTCGCCGATCATGCTACTGCCATCGCGGCGCATCTCGGCTTCGATGGCGTCGTCACACCGGCCGACATCGCTGCGGGCAGCCTGCCGTTCGATCGTGCCTCGATCGAGCGCATCAAAAATCGCGACGTCCGCAGGGCCAGTCTCAAGACCTGGGCCAAGGCGCTGCGCGTCTACCAATACGCCAAGAACACGCTGGTGTTCGTGCCTGTGATCACTGCGCATCAGCTGAACCTTCCGACGCTGAGCTATGCGCTGCTCGCGTTTCTGGCGTTCTCGGCCTGCGCGTCGGGCGCCTATCTGATGAACGATCTGCTCGATCTTGCCGCGGACCGGCAGCATCCGACCAAGCGTCACCGCGCGCTCGCGGCCGGCGATTTGCCGATCTCGTCGGCGCTATCGGCGATCCCGGTGTTGTGGTTGTTCGCGGTCGCGGCCAGCCTCTGCATCTCGCCCCTGTTCCTCGGCGTGCTCGGCGTCTATCTCGCCACCACGATCGCCTATTCTCTCGTGCTCAAGCGCAAGATGCTGGTCGACATCGTCACGCTCGCCGGCCTCTACACGCTTCGCATCGTCGCCGGCGCGGCTGGTGTCGGCGTGGTGCTGTCGGAATGGCTGTTGATCTTCTCGCTGTTCGTGTTCACCTCGCTGGCGCTGATCAAGCGCTTCAGCGAACTCAGCATGCGCGAGAGCGCAGGGCTCGCCGATCCCTCCAACCGCGACTACAGGATCACCGACCTGCACGTCATCGCCGCGATGGCGGCGGCAAGCGCGATGAACGCGGTGACCGTATTCTCGCTCTACGTCTCTTCCTCGGCGGTGACGCCGCTCTACAGCCGTCCCTGGATGCTGTGGCTGCTCACTCCGCTGCTGCTGTACTGGTTCGGCCGCGCGTTGATGATGGCGCATCGCCGCGAGATGCCGGACGATCCGATTCTGTACGCTTTCCGCGACGGCCCCAGCCGTATCACGGTCGCGGCGATGATCTGCATCATGCTTGCCGCGATCTGACCGGCCCGTAAGGTCACGGCCGCCGCTTGCGTGAGCTGTCGCCAGTGGCTACATCGCGATCCATCCAATTAGCCTATGATATCGACGCACCGATTCGACCCGAGGTTTTGACCCGCCATGACCGTACGCCTGCACCGCGGCGACCTGCCCGACCTGTCCCGCTACACCGGAGCGGTGGCGATCGATACCGAGACCATGGGGCTGAACCCGCACCGCGATCGGCTCTGCGTGGTGCAGCTCTCGCCCGGCGATGGCAGCGCCGACGTGGTGCAGATCCCCAAGGGGCACACCGACGCGCCGAACCTGAAGGCGCTTCTGGCCAATCCGGCGGTCACGAAAATCTTCCACTTCGCGCGGTTCGATATCGCGGTGCTGTACCAGACCTTCGGCGTCATGACCGGGCCGATTTATTGCACCAAGATTGCCTCCCGCTTGACCCGCACCTACACCGATCGCCACGGCCTGAAGGACCTCGTGCGCGAGGTGCTCAACATCGATCTCTCCAAGCAGCAGCAGTCCAGCGACTGGGGTTCCGACAGCCTCAGCGAGCCGCAGCTCGCCTACGCCGCCTCCGACGTGCTGCATCTGCATGCCTTGCGCGAGCGGCTCGACGCCATGCTGGTGCGTGAAGGCCGCAGCCAGCTGGCGCAGGCCTGTTTCGATTTCCTGCCGACTCGCGCTCTTCTCGACCTCCAGGGCTGGGCGGAAGAGGACATTTTCGCGCATTCCTAAAGGCTCTGCGCGGCGATTAGCCAGAGGTTGCCGCCCCGTTTCGGACACTTTCGTAACGGCCTGTCGCCGGCTGCATATTTGGGCGGCGCCGGATAGAATGGGGCCGCCCCTCAGCCGGACCAGGCGAGCGATAGTTCAGGAGCGCAAGGTAAGTAGGAGCCCAGGTGAATTCGGCCCAGAATCCCACCTACGACGCCGCACTTGCGGCGAAGTTCGCCAGCGCGGCGCGCCACAGCCGCCTGGTGCGGATTCTGCGCATTGCGGTGCCAGGTGCGGTGCTGCTGTCCATGGCCGCCATCGTCGGCGTCTCGATCTTCAATCCGTTCCGCATGCTGATGCCGAAGCTGCCGCTCGATTCCGGAAATATGGTGGTGTCCGGCACCAGGATCACGATGGAGACGCCGCACCTCGCCGGTTACACGCCGGACCAGCGGCCTTACGAGCTCTGGGCCAAGACCGCGACGCAGGACATCACCGACCCCGATCATGTCGATCTGTCGGATTTGCGCGCGAAGGTGCTGATGGAGGATCAATCGACGCTGTTCCTCGACGCTCGCACCGGCCGCTTCGACAACAAGCAGCAGCAGCTCGATCTGCACAAGGACATCTTCCTGCGCACCTCGACCGGCTATGAGGCGCGGCTGAACTCGGCCTTCGTCGACATGGGCAAGGGCACGGTCACCTCGGACGAGCGCGTCGACGTCAAGCTGACCAACGGCACGCTGAGCGCGGATCGCCTGCGAATTACCGAAGGCGGTGACGTCATCCGCTTCGAGGGCAATGTGGTGATGCATCTGGACAAGCTGGACGAGCCCGCCGCCAACCAGCCCGCACCACCCGAGCCCGCGCCGCCAGCGAAGACACGCACGCCTCAGAACAAGTCTGCCAATTCAAAGTGATTTTCATGATGAACTGTTTTTCGCGCAACGCTGTTGTCGGCAACGCCGCGCTCGCCGTCGGCCTCGCGCTGCTCGTCACGGGTGCCGCCGTCGCGCAGGGCGCGATGCAAGGCGTGCCCAACGCGATGCAGGGCTTTACGCAGAACCGCGATCAGCCGATCCAGATCGAGGCTGCGTCGCTCGAGATGCGCGACAAGAAAAAGGAGGCGACCTTCGCCGGCAATGTAAAGGTCGTGCAGGGCGACACCATCATGACTTCGAAGACGCTGGTGGTGTTTTACGAATCGGGCGGCGACAAGCCGGCCACGCCGCAGCCCGCGCCTGCGAAGGGTACGAAATCGGCGCCGATGCAGTCGGCGACGCCAGGGCCGAGCGGCAGCTCCTCGATCAAGCGGCTGGAGGCGCGCGGCAATGTCGTGGTCACCCAGAAGGACCAGGTGGTAACAGGCGAGACCGCTATCTTCGACACCCGGACCAATCTCATCACCATGCTCGGCGGCTCGGGCCAGGTGGTCCTGACGCAGTGCAAGAACGTCATGCGCGGCGACCGCCTCACCGTCGATATGACCACCGGCGTGTCGCGCGTGGAATCCGACAGCGGCCGGGGAGTCCAGGTCCTGATGCCGCAGGGCGGCAGCAATGATTGCGGTCAGGGCGGCAAACCCGGCGCGGCGCCGCCCTTGCAGCTGCCCGGCGCAAGTAAACAAAAGTAAATTCAATCGCTTGTCTCGGGTACTCCCGATCCGAGGTTGAAGCCTGCGCGGCGAGACTGTATCTAGCGCGCAGGGCTTTCGAAGCGGGGTTCGCCGCTTTTCGGGCGTGTTTCACTGGGCATGAGACATCCCTTCACTCATGCTGCGTCAGCGAATCGGTCTGGCTGGCGCGGCAGATCGCGCGAATTTTCGCGCAAGAAACGCGCAAGGCTAGAAGACGGGGATGGTCGATCTCTTCAGCATGTTCCGTCGGCGCCCCGCCAAACGTGGCCGGCCTGGATTTGCGCGTCAGGACATCACCGCGCTCGGTGACAGCGTCGGAGGCCTCGTGGCCAGTCCTGTCAGAGACGCGCCGCCGATCACCCGGGAGCAGCCGCTGCGTGCGCCCGACCAGTTCCAAGGGAACTATCAGCCTGACTACCAGGCCGACTATCAAGTCGAGCCGCCGCGTCCGCAGCCGGTCCACCCGGTCAGGGCCGCCGGCAAATCCAACGGCGCGGGCGGGCCGCAGCTGCTGAAGCGGCCCGGCTTCCTGGCTGTGCATAATGTGGAAAAAGCCTTCGGCAGCCGCCAGGTGGTGCGCGGCGTCAGCATTTATGTGCGCCGCGGCGAAGCGGTTGGCCTGCTCGGCCCGAACGGCGCCGGCAAGACCACCGTGTTCTACATGATCACCGGCCTGATCAAGGCCGACCGCGGCGCGATCGAGCTCGATGGCCATGATGTGACGAAGCTGCCGATGTATCAGCGCGCGCGGCTCGGCATCGGCTACCTACCGCAGGAAGCCTCGATCTTCCGCGGCCTCACCGTCGAGCAGAACATCCGCGCCGTGCTCGAGGTGGTCGAGCCCTCGCGCAAGAAGCGCGAGCAGCAGCTCGATTCGTTGCTCGACGAGTTCAACATCACGCGCCTGCGCAAATCGCCGTCGATCGCGCTATCGGGCGGCGAGCGCCGCCGCGTCGAGATCGCGCGCGCGCTGGCGACGCGGCCGAACTACATGCTGCTCGACGAGCCCTTCGCCGGCATCGACCCGATCGCGGTCGGCGACATCCAGGATCTCGTCCGCCATCTCACCAATCGCGGCATCGGCGTGCTCATCACCGACCACAATGTGCGCGAGACGCTCGGTCTCACCGATCGCGCCTACATCGTCTATGCCGGGGAAATCTTGACCGAGGGAACCCCGGATGAGATCGTTGCTGATCCGGACGTGCGCCGCCTTTACCTTGGCGAGGAGTTCCGCCTCTAGCCCTTTTTTCCAATCCGTCAAGGCGTGTACATCGGGCTCGGACTAGGATAAGCAAAAATCGGACCAAATTTTGGGAACGGTTCTTGCTTCATGGCGCTCACGCAGAGATTAGAGTTCCGGCAATCGCAGTCGCTGGTCATGACGCCGCAGCTGATGCAGGCGATCAAGCTGCTGCAATTGTCCAATCTCGATCTCACCACCTTCGTGGAAGAGGAGCTTGAGCGTAACCCCCTCCTGGAGCGGGCCAATGACGAGGCCCCCGCGGGCGAGGCCGGCCAGTACGGCGATGGCGACGAGTCCGGTGGTCAAGGCGACAGTCTTGGCGACGACGGCTTCGGCGGCAGCGGCGAGGCCTTCGAGCCGGGCCAGGAAGAATGGATGAGCAAGGATCTCGGCACCCGCGCCGAGATCGAGCAGACCCTGGACACCGGCCTCGACAACGTCTTCTCCGAGGAGCCGGCCGAGGCCGCGGCGCGCAACGCCCAGGATGCCGTGCCGACCACCTATACCGAATGGGGCGGCGGCGCCTCGGGTGACGAAGACTACAATCTCGAAGCTTTCGTCGCGGCCGAGACAACGTTGTCGGATCATCTCGCCGAGCAGCTCTCGGTCGCCTTCACCGCACCCGCCCAGCGCATGATCGGCCAGTACCTGATCGATCTCGTCGACGAGGCCGGCTATCTGCCGCCCGATCTCGGCCAGGCCGCCGAGCGTCTTGGCGCATCGCAGCGGGAGGTCGAGGACGTCCTTGCCGTGCTGCAAAAATTCGACCCGCCCGGCGTCTGCGCGCGGTCCCTGAGTGAATGCCTGGCGATCCAGCTGCGCGAGCTCGACCGCTACGACCCCGCGATGCAGGCCCTGGTCGAGCATCTCGATCTGCTGGCCAAGCGCGACATCGTTGCCTTGCGCAAGATCTGCGGCGTCGACGACGAGGACATCGCCGACATGATCGGCGAGATCCGCCGCCTCAATCCCAAGCCGGGCATGAAGTTCGGCTCGGCGCGCCTGCAGACCATGGTGCCTGATGTCTATGTCCGTCCGGGCCCCGACGGCGGCTGGCATGTCGAGCTCAATAGCGACACCTTGCCGCGCGTGCTGGTCAATCAGACCTACTATTCCGAGCTGTCGAAGAAGATCGGCAAAGACGGCGACAAATCGTATTTCACCGACGCGCTGCAGAACGCGACCTGGCTCGTGCGCGCGCTCGACCAGCGCGCCCGCACCATCCTGAAGGTTGCAACCGAGATCGTGCGCCAGCAGGACGGCTTCTTCACCCATGGCGTCGCGCACCTGCGGCCGCTCAATCTGAAGGCCGTCGCCGATGCCATCCAGATGCATGAATCCACGGTGTCGCGCGTCACCGCCAACAAATATATGGCGACCAACCGCGGCACGTTCGAGCTGAAATATTTCTTCACGGCCTCGATCGCCTCGGCCGACGGCGGCGAGGCGCATTCGGCGGAAGCCGTGCGTCACCACATCAAGCAGCTGATCGATTCGGAGGAGCCCTCCGCGATCCTGTCGGATGACACCATCGTGGAACGCTTGCGCGCCTCGGGCATTGATATTGCCCGCCGCACGGTCGCGAAGTACCGCGAAGCCATGCGCATACCCTCCTCGGTGCAACGCCGCCGCGACAAGCAGAGTGCTCTTGGTAACGTCCTCTCCACCGCCTTGTCCGATCGCTCCCGCAACCCCGAGCCGGCCTGATTGCGCTGGAGCGAAATCGCGCTACTCTCGATTTCCCATCGAGACCGATCCAAGCTGGGCACCAACCAAGCGAGGCATCACATGACTCTCAGAATCTCGGGAAAGAGCATCAGCGTGGGCGAGGCCCTGCGCGGTCGCGTTGCCGACCGCACCGACGAGGTGCTGCGCAAGTATTTCGACGGCAACTATTCCGGCCATATCACGCTGAGCAAGGACGGCTTCGGCTTTCGCACCGATTGCGCCCTGCATCTCGATTCGGGAATTACGCTGGAGGCCGATTCGAACGCGCCGGATGCCTATGCCAGCGCCGACCAGGCACTGCTGATGATCGAGAAGCGGCTGCGTCGCTATAAAAACCGGCTCAAGGACCGCTCCGCCCGCAAGGCCCATGCCGCCACCGAGGCGATGGCCGCGCTCAATGCCACGAGCTATGTGCTCGAGGCGCCCGAGGGCGAGGACGAGGTCTCCGGCTACAGCCCCGTCATCATCGCGGAGCAAACCACCTCGCTCAAGTCGCTGTCGGTCAGCGAGGCCGTCATGGAACTCGACCTGAGCGGGGCGCCTTGCCTGGTCTTCCAGCACGGCTCCTCGGGCCGGGTGAACATCATTTACCGCCGGGCGGACGGCAATGTGGGCTGGATTGACCCGCCGGGGGCGAATGTGGACGGCCAGTCGGACGGTTAGGTCCGGGACCCGGGCCCGTACCATCCCGGCCCTTAACAATGACGGGGGCAAAGCCGCATGCGGGAGTTGGCACCGGGATTGCGTTGGAGTAGAAGCCCCCCACATCTGGACCGGGGCTAAGTCCGCCTCCTGCTTCATGTTATTGACGCCGGCTCAGCTTGGTCTATCAAGCTGGCCAATTCGGAACCTGACGGTTTAATTCACCTCGGAAACCCTCCATGCCGATTACCGATCTGGTCGCACCCGAGGCGATTCTCCCGGCATTGAAGGTCAACAGCAAGAAGCAGGCCCTGCAGGAGCTGGCGGCCAAGGCCGCCGAGCTGACCGGGCAGAACGAGCGCTCGGTGTTCGAGGTGCTGCTGCAGCGGGAGAAGCTCGGCACCACCGCGGTCGGCTATGGCGTCGCCATTCCCCACGGCAAGCTGCCCAAGCTGGAAAAGATCTTTGGCCTGTTCGCGCGGCTCGATCGCCCGATCGATTTCGAGGCGATGGACGGCCAGCCGGTCGATCTCGTCTTCCTGCTGCTCGCGCCCGAAGGCGCCGGCGCCGATCACCTCAAGGCGCTCGCCCGCATCGCCCGCCTGTTGCGCGATCAGGACATCGCCAAGAAGCTTCGCGCCTCGCGCGATGCGCAGGCGATCTATTCGGTGCTGGCGCTGCCGCCCGCGACTGCGGCCTAGAGCCAATCGTCGATATTGCTCGGTGACTGCACCTTTGCTCGAAGTGATTCACGAGCAAAGCTAATGCCTGCGAGCCGCGGCTCGCGAGATTTGCATCGATAAGACCTCCAGCCCCGGGAACGCGGACTGCGCGAAGGCAGTCGCGATGCAACCTAAGGGAAATATTAACCGTGCTTTCGGAAGGTCGGCTCATGGCCAGCCTGCACACCGTAGCGGATTCCGAGGTATACGACAGCGCGATCTGGAAAGCGCCCGGCATCGGCGTGGAAACGCTTGCCAAAAACGTGATCCGCATCTCGATCACCGTCAACGTGATCGCGTCGATGGGCGTTTTCCACCCCGCGTTGCTCCCCGCAGAGTGGAGCTATGTGCAGCAGGCCATCGCGCTCTTGATGTGGATCATCCTGATCTACGCCAGTGCCTTCGTACGTCCGCGCGTGAGAGTGCAGCCCAATCCCGATCTCATCGCGCTGGTCGCATTCTATGCTCTCGCCGCCGTTTCCGTTCTCTGGACCAGCCTCGCCACCGCTGCGATCATGAAGAGCGCGGCACTTGTGGTGACGACCTTCGGTGCATACTGCCTCATCACGCGTATCGGCATCGACGAGATCGTCGGATCGACCGCGCTGGGGCTCTTCATACTGGTCGCCGCCTCGGCCCTGTGTGCGGTCTTCGTGCCCGAGATCGGCGTAGACCAGAGCTGGATGCACAATGGCCAGTGGCAAGGAATATATGAATCGAAGCAGACGCTCGGCTTCATCAGCGCATATCTGATGTTCTTTGCCTGCTATCAGAAGATGACGGGCCAGGGGTGGATCGCTTTTCTCTCGACCTTTCTCCTGGCATCGATCTGCGTCATCGCCTCGGGATCTCGTGGTGCCGGTGCCGTTGCGCTTGCCGCGGGCGGACTGCTCGTGACCTCGATTTGGTCGGTCCGCTGCATGAGAGTCTACGCGGTGCTGCCGTTCATCATGTGCATCCTGGCCGCCCTGCTGATGCTGTATTTCTATGTGACGGGGTACGATTCCATCCATATCGGCGAATCGACCATCGATTTCACCGAGCGGACCTTCATTTGGCAGTACGCCATCAGCCACTTCAACGATGCGCCGCTGCTGGGCTTTGGCATCAACGGATTCTGGACGCGGCCTTCGATTTACGACTATTTCAACCAGAACCATGGCTGGGTGCTCGACAATTATCATAGTGGTTACGTCGCGGTGGCGATTGAAGCCGGATTTCTGGGATACGTGCTGTTCGTTGCGAGCGTCTATCTGTTCTCGGAGAAGGTCCTGTATTTGATCGCCACTCGCTCGATCAATCGTTGCCACTGCGCGCTCATCATCGGATTCGTCGTCCTGAGCTTTCAATCGAATTTCACGGAGACGATGTTCCTTCGCTCGACGATGTTCACGTCGGTGCTGCTCGTCGCATTCTTCTTCGCGGTATGCAGGCCGGTACCCCAGCAACCCCTGCAGCAATGATGGGCAGGCAAGGATGAATGCCATCTGCGCCCGCTGGTTGGTAACTCTAGGTCTCGCCTTGGCAATATCCGTGCTCGGGATCTGCTGCCACGCCGGGGCAGCCGGGCAAGGCACCGCGCCCGCTCCGCCAAAATTGGGGCGCGGCATCAACATCCTTGGCTATGACGGCATCTGGGAGGGCGGCCGGAACGCGCCATTTCGTCTCGACAACCTCACCGCGATCGGGCGCGCCGGGTTCTCGCACGTGCGGATCAATTTCTTCGGCTTCAAGTTCATGAACTCGGGGAATTCGCTGGACGAAGTCGTCTTGAGGCGGCTTGATGCCGTGATCGAGGAGGTGCTCGCCCGAAATCTCATCCCCATCCTGGACGAGCACGACACCCATGTTTGTCAGCGCGACGTCTCCGAGTGCGCCGAGAAGCTGAAAGCGTTCTGGACGCAAATCGCCGAGCGCTATGCCGGAAAATATCCGAGGCTTGTCTTCGAGGTCCTCAATGAGCCGGGCGGGCAGATGACGTCCACCATCTGGAACGCGCTTCTGAACGAGTGTCTCGGCATCATTCGCACCACCAACCCGCGGCGGACGGTCATTGCTGCCTTTCTCAACGTCGATGACATGCCGATCGAGGCACTCGCCCTGCCATCAGATGACAGAAACCTCATCGTGACGTTTCACTATTACGCGCCGATCCGTTTCACCCATCAGGGGGCGCCGTGGTCCCAAACGTTTTCGCGAGTAGGGCCACTTGATTGGGGCAGCCCGGAGGACGAACGGAAGGCTTTCGCCGATTTCGAGAAGGTGCGTATTTGGTCCGAGCGGGAAAAGCGCCCGATCTATCTCGGCGAGTTCGGAGTGTACGAGCGTGCTCCAGCCGAAGCTCGGACGAGATATCTATCGTTCGTAGCGCGAAGTGCGGAGCGGCTTGGCTGGGCATGGGCCTACTGGCAGTTCGACCATGATTTCGCTGCCTTCGACAGCGCGCGCCAAACCTGGAAGCCAGACATCATGCGGGCGCTGATCCCGGCGGTGCGTTGAAGCGGGGGTGCGACCTGAACTCTGCGGCGCCGGCGTGAAGCCCATCCGACGACGGATCGGAGAGCAGGTTAAGCTCGCGGACGATGCGATCGTGCCCCGGACGCAGCGCAGCGCCCCCGGCGATGCGAAGCATCGTCCGGTGCGGTGCGCTGCAGAGCCGGGGCCCATGCCGCAGCACGTGTCGTGGCTTCCTGGGTCCCGGCTCTGCGCCGCAACGCCAAGAGCGTTGCAGCGCGTCCGGGACATGGGAGAGACGCGCGCCATCGTCACGCACGCCGTCATTGCAATGACGATAGGAAGCTTCTTCGTTCCGAATGAAAACAGGCACGCCTTCATGTGAAGGCATGCCCGTTTGAAACTCTATTCGAATGCGCGTGCTCAGTGCACGCTCACCGCTTGCAGCTCGTTGCTCCAGGCGTTGGCGATTGCGGCTTCGCGGCTGTCGGTCAACATGATCGGCGTGCCGTCGGCGGCGTGGAGCGCGAACAGCTTGAGGCCCGGTGCAATCTTGGGTGCCTCGGGGAACAGGTCCGGCACGTCCTCGGAGCGGATCTGCTTCACATAGGCGATATGGCCTTCGCCCAGGGTCGCCAGCGTCTCCGGAGAGACGTTCTTGGCTTCGTATTCGAACGCAACGTGACCTTCACTCATGGTCTCGACTCCTCTGGAACACTAAGCGGTCGAGTCCGCTACTCGCTCCATTATTCGTGCTCATTGATAGCGATTGTCTTAACGATCCTCTCCGGTTCAGGCCGGGCCAGATCGATCGACAACAGCCCGTTCTTCAGATCCGCCCCCAGCACCAGCATCCCCTCCGCCAGCACGAAGGTGCGCTGGAAGTGGCGCGCGGCGATGCCGCGATGGATGTATTGCCGGGTCTTGTCGTCCTGCTGCCGCCCGCGGATCACGAGCTGGTTTTCCTCAATGGTTACATCGAGTTGGTCGCGCGTGAATCCGGCAACCGCCAGCGTGATGCGCAAACGCTCGGGCTGGCCGTCCGCGCGGTCGCACCTCTCGATATTGTAGGGAGGGTAACCGTCGGCGCCTTTGACGACGCGGTCGAGCACGCGCTCGATCTCGTCGAAGCCCAGCAGGAAGGGACTGGAGAGCGTTGGAACACGAGACATAGTTTACAAAGTCCTCGCAGAAGCGACTTTGGTGTTTCAGGGCCCGTCAAGGCACCCCTTGGTCAGCAATATGGGCATATCCCCGTGTGGGTTCAAGGACGTAGCCGGGGCTGTGGATAGGGCATTGCACTGCCAGATGGTTTCTGGATCGTCATGCCCGGCTTGTCCCGGCCATGACGAAGTTGCGGGCAAATTAGCCTAACGAAAACAAAGCCCCTTCTACTGTGCATGGGGTTGTTTTCGCACTTTTTGATCGAGCGCCTCCCGGAACCCGTCAGGCCTCGATCCGCTTCCGCCCGTCACCGCTGAACAAATGCAGCTTAGCCCGCGCCGCCGCGACGCGGATTTTCGCGCCGATAACGGGGGCTTCGGTGCCGGGAATGCGGACGATGACCTCGCCGGGTGGCAGCTCGCCGGGCGTGGCGGCGACGCGTTGGTCCTCCTGAGCCCGCGAGCCGTAGACGAAGGTTTCGGCGCCGACCCGCTCGATCGCCTCCACGGTGAGCGGCAGCGAGACGCCGCCGGCCGGCGTCTGATCGGTGATGACGAAGTCTTCCGGGCGGATGCCGAGAATGCCGGCGTCTGCCGCCGCGCTGCCGGCGAGCTGCGACCGGATCTCCTCTGGCCGTGTCGACATCAGATTCATCGGCGGCGCGCCGATGAAGGAGGCGACGAAGGTCGTCGCCGGCTTTTCGTAGATCGCCAGCGGATTGCCGACCTGCTCGACCTGGCCGCCATTCATCACGACGAGAATGTCGGCCAGCGTCATCGCTTCGAGCTGGTCGTGGGTGACGTAGATCGAGGTGACATTGAGCCGGCGCTGCAATTTGCGGATCTCGACGCGCATCGCGATGCGCAGCTTGGCATCGAGATTGGAGAGCGGCTCGTCGAACAGAAACACTTTCGGCTGGCGCACGATGGCGCGGCCCATGGCGACGCGCTGGCGCTGGCCGCCGGAGAGCTGGCGCGGCTTGCGCTCCAGCATGGCGGAGAGCTCGAGCACGCGCGCGGCTTCCTCGACGCGGGTCTTGATCTCGGCCTCCGCCATGCCGCGATTGCGCAGGCCATAGGCCATGTTGTTGTAGACGCTCATATGCGGATAGAGCGCGTAGTTCTGGAACACCATCGCGATGTCGCGATCGGCGGGCTCGATCTGGTTGACGACGCGGCCACCGATGTCGATCTCGCCGCCGGTGACCGTTTCGAGTCCCGCGACCATGCGCAGCAGCGTGGACTTGCCGCAGCCGGAAGGACCGACCAGCACGCAGAACTGCCCGTCGGCGACATCGACGTCGACGCCTTTGATGGCCTCGAAGCCGCCGGTGTAGGTCTTGCGGACATTACGCAGGGTGACGTTAGCCATGAAAACTCACTTCTTACTTTTCCGTCTCGACCAGTCCGCGCACGAACAATTTCTGCATCACGACGACAACAAAGACCGGCGGTAACATGGCCAGCACGGCGGTTGCCATCACGAGCGGCCATTCGGTCAGTGCGTCGCTGGTGGTGATCATCTTGCGGATGCCGATCTGGATCGTCTGCATGTCATCGCGCGTGGTGATCAGCAGCGGCCAGAGATATTGATTCCAGCCGAGGATGAACAGGATCACGAACAGCGCCGCCATGTTGGTGCGCGACAGCGGCAGCAGCGTATCCCAGAAGAAGCGGAAGGGACCGGCGCCGTCGATGCGTGACGCCTCCAGCAGTTCGTCCGGCACGGTCATGAAGAACTGTCGGAACAAGAGCGTCGCGGTGGCGGATGCGATCAGCGGCAGCGACAGGCCGGCATAGCTGTCCAGCATGTGCAGATCGGCGACGATCTTGTAGGTCGGATAGATGCGCACCTCGACCGGCAGCATCAGCGTGATGAAGATGAGCCAGAAGATCGGCATCCGGAACGGAAAGCGGAAATATACGATCGCATAGGCCGAGATGATCGAGATCGCGATCTTGCCGACGGCGATCAGCAGCGCCGTTATCAGCGAGTTCAGCATCATGTTGCCGACCGGCTCGCGGGTCGATCCGCTCGTGCCGACGAAGATGGTCTGATAGTAAGTCTCGAAGAAGTGGCCGCCGGGCAGCAGCGACATCTGCCCGTTCGCGATCAGCGCGTTGTCCTGGGTCGAGGCGACGATCGCGATGTAGACGGGGAAGGCGACGATCGCGATCCCGATCCAGAGGATGATGTGCGCGACGTACCGCCGAAAGCCTTCTTCCTCGACCATCAGTAGGTCACCTTGCGTTCGACGAAGCGGAACTGAATCCCCGTCAGCACGATCACCATGATCATCAGGATCACCGATTGCGCCGCCGAGCTGCCGAGATTGCCGCCGAGCAGGCCGTCGGAATAGACCTTGTAGACCAGCGTTTCCGTCGACTTGCCCGGACCGCCGCGGGTCATGGTGTCGATGATGCCGAAGGTGTCGAAGAAGGCGTAGACGATGTTGACGACCAGGAGGAAGAAGATGGTCGGCGACAGCAGCGGGAAGGTCACGGTCCAGAATCGGCGCATCGGGCGCGCGCCGTCGATCGCGGCTGCCTCGAGCACGCTTTTCGGGATGCTCTGCAGGCCGGCGAGGAAGAACAGGAAGTTGTAGGAGATCTGCTTCCAGGCGGCGGCGAGGATGATCAGCATTGCGGCCTGGTCGCCGTCGAGCAGCGGATTCCAGTCGACGCCGAGGGCGCGCAAGTACCGCGAGAGCACGCCGAGCGAGGGATGCAGCATGAAGATCCAGAGCACGCCGACGACCGGCGGCGCCACCGCATAGGGCCAGATCAGCAGCGTGCGGTAGAGCATCGAGCCGCGCAGCGGCTTGTCCGCCATCACGGCGAGCAGCAGCGCAAACGACAGCGACGATATTGCGATCGCGAACGAGAAGAAGAAGGTGCGCAGGATCGCCTCGAAATAGGCGCGTTCCTTGAACAGCTCGAGATAGTTGTCGAACCAGACGAAGCTGATCGACAGGCCGAAGGCGTCCTGGAGCAGGAAGGACTGGATCACCGCCTGCAAGGCCGGCCAGTAGAAGAAAATCAGGACGATCGCGAGCTGCGGTGCAACCAGCGCGTACGGCAATAGCTTCGACTGGAAAATGGCTTGCTTTTGCATGATGCCCGCGGGGGCGGCAGGCCGGTTGACCGGCCCGCCGCTCGTCGCCTTACTTCACCGCGGTCTTTTCGAACTGGCGCAGCATGGTGTTGCCGCGCTCGACGGCCGCGTCCAACGCCTGCTTGGCGGTCTTCTTGCCGGCCAGCGCCTGCTCGATCTCCTCCGCCCAGACGTCACGGAGCTGCACCATGTTGCCGAGGCGCAGGCCGCGCGAATTCTCGGTCGGCTCCTTGTTGGTCAGCTCGAGCAGCGGCGTCTCCAGATACGGCTGGTCCTTGTAGAAGCCTTCTGCCTTGGCCTTCTCATACGCCGCCTTGGTGATCGGCAGATAGCCGGAGGCCTTGTGGATATAGACCTGGCGATCGGTGTCCGAGAGGAAGGTCAGGAATTTTGCGACGCCCTTGTATTCGTCGGCCGACTTGCCGCCCATCACCCAGAGCGAGGCACCGCCGATGATCGAGTTCTGCGGTGCGCCCTTGACGTCCGGATAATAAGGCATCGGCACCGCGGTGAAGGCGAACTTGGCCTGCGCCTTGACGTTGCCGAAGAACGCCGACGAGGTCAGGTAGAGCGGGCATTCGCCCGACGTGAAGCGACCTTCGCCGGTGTTGGTGCGGCCGGCATAGTCGTAGGTCTTGTCCTTCTGGAGCTCGATGAGGTTTTCGAGATGCTTGACCTGGAGCGGTCCGTTGAACGAGAGCACGGTGTCGAAGCCGTCGAGGCCGTTGGCCTTCGTCGACAGCGGCACGTTGTGCCAGGCGGAGAGCTGCTCGAGATTGACCCAGGTGACCCAGGAGTTGGAAAATCCGCAGGTGGCGTGGCCCGCCGCCTTCAGCTTCTTGGCGGCGTCGAACACCTCAGGCCAGGTCTTCGGGATATCGACATTGGCCTTCTTCAGCTCGTCGAGGTTGACCCACATCACGGTCGACGACGAGTTGAAGGGGAAGGACAGCATCTCGCCCTTCGAGGTCGAATAGTAGCCGGTGATTGCGGGCAGGTAGGCCTTCGGATCGAACTTCTCGCCGGTCTCGGCCATCAGCTTGTAAACCGGCTTCACCGCGCCGGTCGCGGCCATCATGGTGGCGGTGCCGACCTCGAACACCTGCATGATGTGCGGCGCGTTGCCGGCGCGGAACGCGGCGATGCCGGCGTTCATCGTGTCGGCGTAGTTGCCCTTGTAGGTCGGGATCACCTTGTAGTCGCTCTGCGCGGCGTTGAAATCGTTGGCGAGCTTGACGATGACGTCGTTGTTGGCGCCCGTCATCGCGTGCCACCACTGGATTTCGGTCACCGCGAGCGCCGGCGAGGCGCCGAGACCAATCGTGAGTGCAACAGCAGCAGCCGCGCCAAAATGTCGAAGAGCCATCAAGAAAACCTCCCTTGCCCGTCACTAAAGAAGCGCTTGCGCTAGCAGCGCCCTATGACGTTCACATGACTGTGTAAGCGGCCGAAACGAAAGCGGCAAGCGCTGGAAAAGGAAAGCCGGAAAATAGGCGAAGACGTGCGCGGACAGCCAAATCCGCTCGCGCTGCACATGCGCGCGCGCGCCGCAGTGCGGCAATTAGTTGGGTGAGGAGGTCGGGCCTTTAGCGTTTCCGCTCGGGACCGCAGACGGTGCCCTTCTCGACCATCGCGTCGATCTCGGCCTTGGAGTAGCCGAACTCACCCAGCACCTCCGCGGCGTGCTGGCTGAATTTCGGCGGCACGCGCCGCAGGCTCGGCTTGCTGCGATCGAGCCGGATCGGCGAGGCCACGCCCTTGTACCAGTCCTTCTCGATAATATCGCCGCGGTAGATCGTGTGCGGGTTCGTCAACGCCTGGTCGATCTTCTGCACCGGACCTGCGGGCAGGCCGGCGGCGAGCAGGCGATTGCACAGCGGTTCAGCCTCGTGCTGGCTGAACACCCCGGCAAGCTCGGCGCGCAGCGCCTCGCGATTGGCGATGCGGTCCTTGTTGCGGGCAAAGCGCGGGTCGGTGCCGAGCTCGGGTTTGCCGATCTCTTTCGCCAGCTTGCGGAAGGTGCCGTCATTGCCGACGCCGATGAAGATGTTGTCGGTCTTGGTCGGGAAGATCGCGTAAGGCACGAGATTGGGATGCTCGTTGCCGGTGAGGCCCGGCGGCTTGCCATGCATGAAATAATTCGCGGTGTGCGGATGCATGATGGCAAGGCCCGTCTCGTACAGCGTCGTCTCCAGGAACTGGCCCTTGCCGGAGCGCTGCCGCTCCGACAGCGCCATCAGGATGCCGATCGCCGCATAAAGGCCGGTGGTGATGTCGACCAGCGGCACGCCGATCCGCATCGGTCCGCTCTCGGGCGATCCGGTCGCTGCGATCATGCCGGTCATGGCCTGGATGATGGCGTCATAGCCGGGATTGCCGCCACGCGGGCCGTCGGCGCCGAAGCCGCAGATCCTGCAATGCACGAGGAGCGGGAATCTCTTGCTAAGGACTTCGTTTCCGATGCCCCATTTCTCCAGCGTGCCCGGCTTGAAATTCTCGATCAGGACGTCGGCCGTCTCCAGCATCTTCAGCAGCACGACGCGGCCGCCCTCGGAGGCGAGGTCGAGGCCGATCGAGCGCTTGTTGCGGTTGATGCCGACGAAATAGGCCGCGTCCTCCTCGTGGAAGGGAGGCCCCCATTCGCGCACCTCGTCGCCAGCGGGCGGCTCGACCTTGATCACGTCGGCGCCATGGTCGGCGAGGATCTGGGTGCAGTAGGGACCGCCGAGCACGCGCGTGAGATCGATGACGCGCAGTCCGCTCATGGCCCCCAGAACGGCTTCAGAACCCGCGGCTTCAGAACTCATGCCTTCGCTTCTCCTGTGTCGAGATTTGATCACAGGCCTAGCGAGGTTTTTTTGCGCCAGCAATGGCGCCGCACGTAGGGCCGCATGCGCCGCCGCCGCGCAATCCCGCGATGTGGGAAATCAACGGAAGCGGCCGGCCCGAGGGGGATCCCGGGCCAGCCCATCCGCCCTTTCGATCAGACGACCGTCAGGCGAACGTCGACATTGCCGCGCGTGGCATTGGAGTACGGGCACACCTGGTGCGCCTTCGCGACCAGCGCCTCGGCCTCCGCGCGGGCAAGGCCCGGCAGTGAGACGGCGAGATCGATGTCGAGGCCGAAGCCGCCTTCGGAACGCGGGCCGATGCCGACGGTCGAGGTGACTGAGGCCTCGGCCGGAACCTTGGGGCCGCCCTGCGAGGCCACGAACTTCATCGCGCCGATGAAGCAGGCGGCATAGCCGGCCGCGAAGAGTTGCTCGGGATTGTTGCCGGCGCCGCCGCCACCGCCGAGCTCCTTCGGCGTGGTGAGCTTGACGTCGAGTGCGCCGTCGAGGGTCGCGGCATGGCCGTCGCGGCCGCCGGTGGCCTTGGCGCTGGTCTTGTAGAGGACGTTCACAGACATTGTGGTCTCCTGGGTCAGGGGGTGGGGCGCGATCTTTATTGCAGGCAATTAGATAGTGCGCAATCGAAATTGCGGGGTCTCACATTTAATTGTTCGCAATTGAATGTCGGGTCGCGCGGTCCCACAATGGGGCAAACCTTGTGAGATTCCCCATGGCCCGGAAACCATCGGCAGCGGATGCGCCGCTGCGGCTCGACAACCAGATCTGCTTCGCGGTCTATTCCGCCGCGCACGCCTTCAACCGCGTCTACAAGCCGCTGCTCGACCGGCTCGGCCTGACCTATCCGCAATATCTGGTGATGCTGGTGCTGTGGGAGCGCGACGACGTGCCGGTCAAGGAGATCGGCGAGAAGCTGTTCCTGGATTCGGGCACGCTGACGCCGCTGCTCAAGCGGCTCGAGGCCGCCCATCTCGTCAAGCGCACCCGCTCGAGCGAGGACGAGCGTCAGGTGCTGATCGCACTGACGCCGCAGGGCCATGCGCTGAAGGACAAGGCACGCAGCGTGCCGCAATCGATCCTGGCGGCGACGGACTGCTCGGTGTCGGAGCTGATCGCCATGAAAGACGAGATCGTCGCACTGCGCGATCGGCTGAATGCGGTGATTGGGGAGTAGGGAAGTTCGTCCAAGCCCGGCTTTGCCCTTCGGGCTACGCCGCGGCAGCCTTCGCTACGAAAGGGCTTGCCGAGCCGAAGCTGGCGAAGCCAGCGAAGGCTGGTGGAGCCAGGCGGGATCGAACCGCCGACCTCTTGCATGCCATGCAAGCGCTCTCCCAGCTGAGCTATGGCCCCTTAGTCCTTAACCGGGTGAACCTGGTTGATCACCCGGACCGGCGAGTCCTTGGCGACTCGCGCGGTGCACCCTTTTTCACAGATCAGGGCTGATCTCAAGTCTCTTCATCACCTCCCACATCACCAATGATGTCGGTCACGTCCTCATCGCCCTCTTCCTCGTCGGCAATGAAGGTCGAATCATCGTCATCGTCGTCGTCGAGGGTCTCGTCGACCTCGATATCGTCCTCGGATTCGGGCACGACGGCCTTGACCTTGCCGGTGTTCTCTTCGGCATCGGCCTCCTCGAGCGACACCAACTCTTCGGCCTCCGCCGGCTCCGGCGCGGTGTCCTCGGCCATGTTGCGGGCCTCGGCGGCCCGGCCGCGCGCGGGCGCGATGGGAGCGATCGGCACCACCTCGCCGGTATAGGGCGAGATCACCGGATTCTTGTTGAGGTCATAGAATTTCTTGCCCGTGGTCGGGCAAATACGTTTGGTTCCGAGTTCGGACTTGGCCACGGCAGGAATCCTGGGAATGTCTGAAAAGCGGTGCTTCACTTGGCTAGTTGGCGGCCCGCTGTCAATAGCGCATTACGAGAGAAAGACATGCCCGTGACGGGGCGCGGACCATGTGGTACGTGCGCCCAGCCCACAGGGCCTATCCAAGGACACAATCTTGACCCATTCCGACCAACCGAGGCCGCTCCAGTCTCGCGCCAGCGGTGCCCTGACCGGGAAAGTACGGGTGCCCGGGGACAAGTCGATCTCCCACCGCGCTCTGATCCTGGGCGCCCTTGCGGTCGGCGAGACCAGGATTTCGGGCCTGCTGGAGGGCGAGGACGTCCTCAACACCGCCAAATCCATGCAGGCGCTCGGCGCCAGGGTCGAGCGGATCGGTGATTTCGCCTGGAAGGTGCAGGGGGTGGGGGTCGGAGGCTTTGCCCAGCCCAGGGCGCCGCTGGATTTCGGCAACTCCGGCACTGGCTGCCGTCTCGTCATGGGAGCCGTTGCCGGCTGCCCGATCTCGGCGGTGTTCGACGGCGACGCCTCGCTGCGCAGCCGCCCCATGCGCCGGATCCTCGATCCGCTCGAAAGGATGGGCGCGAAGGTCATCTCCGGCAGCGAGGGCGGGCGTCTGCCGCTGACCCTCCAGGGCGCGCGCGATCCGCTTCCGATCACCTACAAGACCCCGGTCGCGTCGGCCCAGATCAAATCGGCCGTGTTGCTCGCCGGTCTTGCCGCGCCGGGCACCACGACGGTGATCGAGACCGAGGCCAGCCGCGACCACACCGAGCTGATGCTGAAGCATTTTGGCGCCGACATTACTTCGGTGCAGGAAGGTCAGCACGGCCGCCGCATCACACTGGTGGGCCAGCCCGAGTTGCATGGCGCCAATGTTGTGGTGCCCGCTGATCCATCCTCGGCGGCCTTCCCGGTCGTCGCGGCGCTGATCGCCGAGGGTTCCGACGTCATCCTATCGGATGTCATGACCAATCCGCTGCGCACCGGTCTGTTTACGACGCTGCGCGAAATGGGCGCTTCGATCGAGGAGAGCGAAGTGCGGGGCGATGCCGGCGAGCCGATGGCCCAGCTTCGCGTGCGCGCGTCAAAGCTGCGCGGCGTCGAGGTGCCGCCGGAGCGCGCGCCGTCGATGATCGACGAATATCTGGTGCTGGCGGTGGCGGCGTCCTTCGCCGAAGGCACCACCATCATGCGTGGCCTGCAGGAGCTGCGCGTCAAGGAATCCGACCGGCTTGAAGCCACCGCCGCCATGCTCCGCGTCAATGGCGTCAAGGTCGAGGTATCCGGCGACGATCTCATCGTCGAGGGCCGCGGCCATGTCCCCGGCGGCGGCACTGTCGCCACCCACATGGACCATCGCATCGCGATGTCCGCGCTGGTGATGGGCTGTGCCTCCGACCAGTCCGTGACCGTCGACGACACCGCCTTTATCGCCACCAGTTTCCCGGACTTCATTCCGATGATGCGTTCGCTAGGGGCCGAGTTTTCATGATCATCGCCATCGACGGGCCCGCCGCCTCGGGCAAGGGGACGCTCGGCAAGCGCCTCGCCCACCATTACGGCTATCGTCATCTCGATACCGGGGTCATCTATCGCGCTGTGGCTTACGAGCTGATGCAGTCCGGTCACGATCTTCGCGATGAAACGGCGGCGGTGGCGGCAGCGCTGGAGCTCGATCCCGAAAAGTTCGGCAATCCCGTCCTGAAGACCCAGAAGGTCGGCGAGGGCGCCTCCATCGTCTCGGCGATCTCGCGGGTCCGCGAGGTCCTGGTCAATTTCCAGCGGCAATTTGCCGCCGATCCGCCGGGCGCCGTGCTCGACGGCCGGGATATTGGAACCGTGATCTGCCCCCATGCCGATGTCAAAATCTTCGTCGTCGCGGACCCCAAGGTCCGTGCGCATCGCCGGACCATCGAGGCCAGGGCGAGGGGAGAAGAGGCTGACGAGGCGGCCGTGCTCGCCGACATCATCCAGCGCGACGAACGCGACAAGAACCGGCCGGTTGCGCCTTTAAAACCGGCCCCGGATGCTTACTTGCTAGATAACTCCCAACTCGATATAGAAGGCGGCGTCCGGGCCGCCATCGACATTATCGAGGCCGTCCGAGCGGGCCGGTCGCGGGGTTAAGCCGCAGCCGTCATTGGAGGAAGCGCCCGCTCCCGCCTCTTTGATGTCGACATCTTCGGTCCCCTCGTTTCGGGGCCGGTGCGATCCAGGCTCCGGACATCAGATTTCCACGTATCGAACGCGCGGGCCTCTGCCGGCCCGCTTCCGCTGTTCTGCTGCAAAGCCGGAGCAGCGAGCGGTCGCTCGAAGGTTTTGCGGACCTTCCGACACTGCGTGTGCGATGCGCCCATGAACCCAACGGCCGGCAAGACATCCGCAACTGGAGAACAAATGGCTTCGACATCTGCTGATACCTATAGCCCCTCGCGCGACGATTTCGCCGCGATGCTCGACGAGTCCTTCGCAGGCGGCAACCTGCAGGAAAGCTCCGTCGTCAAGGGCAAGGTGGTTGCAATTGAAAAGGACATGGCCGTCATCGACGTCGGCCTGAAGACCGAGGGCCGCGTTGCCCTTCGCGAATTTTCCGGCCCCGGTCGTGAGAGCGACCTCAAGGTCGGCGACGAGGTGGAAGTGTTCCTCGATCGCATCGAGAACGCCCTCGGCGAAGCCGTGCTGTCGCGCGACAAGGCGCGCCGCGAAGAGAGCTGGGGCAAGCTGGAGAAGGCGTTCCAGAACAACGAGAAGGTCAACGGCGTCATCTTCAACCAGGTCAAGGGCGGCTTCACCGTCGACCTCGACGGTGCCGTGGCGTTCCTGCCGCGCTCGCAGGTCGACATCCGTCCGATCCGCGACGTTGCGCCGCTGATGAACAACTCGCAGCCGTTCCAGATCCTCAAGATGGACCGCCGCCGCGGCAACATCGTCGTGTCCCGCCGCACGGTGCTGGAAGAGACCCGCGCCGAGCAGCGCCAGGAGCTGGTGCAGAACCTCGAAGAGGGTCAGGTCATCGACGGCGTGGTCAAGAACATCACCGATTACGGTGCGTTCGTTGACCTCGGCGGTATCGACGGCCTGCTGCACGTCACCGACATCGCGTGGCGCCGCGTCAATCACCCGACCGAGGTGCTCTCGATCGGCCAGACCGTGAAGGTCAAGATCATCAAGATCAACCACGAGACGCACCGCATCTCGCTGGGCATGAAGCAGCTGCTGGACGATCCGTGGCAGGGCATCGAAGCCAAGTACCCGCTGGGTGCCCGCTTCACCGGCCGCGTCACCAACATCACCGACTACGGTGCGTTCGTCGAGCTTGAGCCGGGCATCGAAGGCCTGATCCACGTCTCCGAGATGTCGTGGACCAAGAAGAATATGCACCCCGGCAAGATCGTGTCGACTTCGCAGGAAGTCGACGTGCAGGTGCTGGAAGTCGATTCCGTCAAGCGCCGCATCTCGCTCGGCCTCAAGCAGACCATGCGCAACCCCTGGGAGGTCTTCGTCGAAGGTCACCCGACCGGTTCGGTGGTCGAGGGCGAGGTCAAGAACAAGACCGAGTTCGGCCTGTTCCTGGGCCTTGAGGGCGACGTCGACGGCATGGTCCACCTCTCCGACCTCGACTGGAAGCTTCCGGGCGAACAGGTGATCGACAACTACAAGAAGGGCGACATGGTGAAGGCCGTGGTGCTCGATGTGGACGTCGAGAAGGAGCGCATCTCGCTCGGCATCAAGCAGCTCGAAGGCGACCCCTTCGCCGAGCCGGGCGATGTCAAGAAGGGCGCGGTCGTGACCTGCGAAGTGCTCGAAGTGAAGGAGAGCGGTATCGAGGTGAAGATCGCCGGTACCGACTTCACCACCTTCATCAAGCGCTCGGAGCTCGCCCGTGACCGCAACGACCAGCGCGCCGAACGCTTTGCCGTCGGCGAGAAGGTCGATGCCCGCGTGATCCAGTTCGACAAGAAGGCCCGCAAGGTCCAGGTGTCGATCAAGGCGCTCGAAGTCGCCGAAGAAAAGGAAGCCATCGCGCAGTACGGCTCCTCAGATTCGGGTGCGACGCTCGGCGACATCCTGGGCACCGCGCTCAAGAACCGCGACAACAAGTAAGCGAAACGTTCGTTTCGCTGCATCGAAGCCCCGGCGCGAGCCGGGGCTTTTTTGTGTGTGCCGAGTATGAACGACAGCTTGGAGGTGGAAGTCCTCTATCCAGCCTGATGACGGCGAAGGATTAGCGAAGCGCAAGGGCGTCATCGCGAGATGGGGTCTGAAGACAGCGCGGGGCAAAGCCGCGACCCGATGGACAAGAACCGGATAATGAGGCCTACCCGGCCGGACGAGCAAGCACATGATTGCGAAGTCCATGGTCATCAAAGGTCGGGGTGGTAAATCCGGCGGGCGTGCGGTGAAGGCGGTCGGTCTTACCTCGGGAGGTCTGCGCTGTGTCCCGGTAACGGGACTGAGGCGGCCGTAAGGCGGCCTGACCGCAGCGCAGAAGTCAGCCGAGGGCATAGTAGGCGGCGGCGCGCCGCCGAAGGCCCGAACGGTGGAAGTGGTTAGTAGAGCAGTCCATCTCGCGCGAGCCATGCGACAGAAAAGTCAGGTCGAACTGAACTCGGGCACCGGCGCGGAGGGTGAAGCCCAAAGCGCCGCCGCCCGAGAGATCGAAGCAAGCGCGGCGAAGACCAGTCTTGAACGCCCGGCGGTCGCAGGGCCGACGATGGAAGCAGTGGTCGAGCGTGAGAATCTGAAGAATGCGTTGGCGCAAGTGACGCGCAACAAGGGGACGGCGGGCGTCGACGGGATGACTGTCGGCGAGTTGCCGGCCCACCTGAAGGAGCACTGGCTCGCGATCCGCGCCCAGTTGCTTGACGGGACCTACAAGCCACAACCGGTGCGGCGGGTGGAGATACCGAAGGCGTCGGGTGGCCTGCGGCCGCTCGGCATCCCGACGGTGCTCGACCGCTTCATCCAGCAAGCGGTGCTGCAGGTGCTGCAGGCGGATTGGGACGGGACGTTCTCCGAGGCGAGCTTCGGCTTCCGGCCGAGCCGCTCGGCACATCAGGCGGTGGAACGGGCGCAGGCGTATATCGCGTCCGGGCACGCCGTTGTCGTGGACATCGATCTGGAGAAGTTCTTCGACCGGGTCAACCACGACATCCTGATGGGGCTGGTCGCGAAGCGGGTCACTGACAAGCGCCTCCTGAAGCTCATCCGCGCGTTCCTGAATGCGGGTGTGATGGAAGGAGGGCTGGTCAGTTCGACGGACGAGGGCACGCCGCAGGGCGGCCCGCTCTCGCCGCTATTGTCGAATCTGATGCTGGATGTACTGGACAAGGAACTGGAGAAGCGCGGCCATCGCTTCGGACGCTACGCCGACGACTGCAACATCTATGTGCGCAGTCAGAAGGCGGGCGAGCGGGTGTTGGCGGGCATCGAGAAGTTCCTGGAAAAGCGCCTCAAGCTCAAGATCAACAAGGCCAAGAGCGCGGTTGCCAAACCGAGCGTTCGCAAGTTCCTGGGCTTCAGCTTCACCGGCGGGACAGAGCCGCGGCGGCGCATCGCGCCCCAGGCACTCACCCGCTTCAAAGCGAAAGTCCGGGAGCTGACGCGGCGCACGTGCGGCCGAAGCCTCGCGCAGATCGTCAAAGAGCTGTCGGTCTATCTCAAGGGATGGCGCGGCTACTTTGGCTTCTGCCAAACGCCGTCGGTGTTGCAGGCACTTGATGAGTGGACTAGGCGGCGGTTGCGCGCCATCGCCTGGAAGCAATGGAAGCGTGGGAGCACCCGCTTCGCCGAGTTGCGACGTCGCGGCGTCGGCCGGAATCTGGCGGCACAAACCGTCGGCAACCCACATGGCCCCTGGCGGCTCGCGAACAGCCCCGCGCTCACCATCGCCATGCCAATCGCGTTCTTCAGGGCACTCGGCTTGGCTTCCGTCGCGGCACAGCAACCAGCATAATCTACCGAACCGCCGGATACGGACCCGTATGTCCGGTGGTGTGGGAGGGGAGAAGCCGCGAGGCTTCCCCCTATCCCGCTTGCGGCCTCATTCGGCTGTCGTCCCTGACAAGCGCAGCTCTAAACAACGCGCAGCGTCGTCTAGGGCTGCGCGCAGATCAGGGGACCCATAACCACAGGCAGTGGTTTGGCGAAAACTCGGAGTTACCAGTCTCTGCGACAACTTTTCCTTGTGGTTATGGGGCCCCGCGTTCGCGGGGACGACACCGAATGTGTGGCGCCTCTTGCCCGGCCCAGCCTTGTTTTCTTCAAATTACGCCGCAATTGATGTATCCAGATAGGCCGATGGTCACGCTGTGACGGCACAACGCGCCAGCCTTTCATTTGGAGATATTCCGATGTCGCTCGATTCAGACATCATCGTCGATCGCCGCAGGATCCGCCGCAAGCTGACGTTCTGGCGCGTGATGGCCGCATTGATAGCGATCGCGGCGATTGCGAGCGTTGCGCTGATTGCGACACCCGGAGCGCGCGGCACCTTCGCATCCGCCGGTTCGATCGCGCGCGTTCATATCGAGGGATTGATCCGCAGCGATTCCGATCGCACGCAGGCGCTGGAGCGGCTTGAGAATTCGCAGGCGGCTGCCGTCGTCGTTCATATCAACTCACCGGGCGGCACCACCGCCGGCTCCGAGCAGCTCTATGACTCGCTCGTGCGGCTGAAGGCGAAGAAGCCGCTTGTCGTCGTGGTCGAGGGCCTCGCCGCCTCCGGGGGCTACATCACGGCGATCGCGAGCGATCATATCGTCGCCCAGCAGAGCTCGCTGATCGGCTCGATCGGCGTGCTGTTCCAGTATCCGAACGTCACCGAGCTGTTGAAGACCATCGGCGTCAAGGTCGAGGAGGTGAAGTCGTCGCCGCTCAAGGCCGCGCCGAATGGTTTCGAGCCGACAAGTCCCGAAGCACGCGCGGCGCTCGATGCGCTGGTGAAGGACTCCTACGCCTGGTTCAAGGGCCTCGTGAAGGAGCGGCGTGGCATGGATGACACGCAGCTCGAAAAAGTCGCCGATGGCCGCGTCTTCACCGGCCGCCAGGCGATCGATCTCAAGCTGATCGACCAGATCGGCGACGAGAAGACGGCCGTGACCTGGCTGGTCGAGCACAAGGGCGTCAAGAAGGGGCTTCCCGTGCGCGATTACAAGCTCCAGCCGCGCTTTGGCGATCTGTCGTTCCTCAAGTCAGCTGCCGCCGTGACGCTGGAAGCGCTCGGTTTGGGCTCGATTGCGCATCAGATCGGGCAAACCGGCGTCGCGCAGGCGGTCGATCGCCTCGGAATGGATGGAATGCTGGCGTTGTGGCAGCCGGCGGCGTCAAACTGACCGGAGACAGGCGAGTTCCGAAAGCTTTTCCCGTCTGGCGCGTGCCGGCGCAGCCTGCTTTTTCGGCATTTGTCACGCTTTTTCACGACGCTCAGCCTTGATTTAGCGTCTTGACAGATCACGGTATTTTCACGGAAATGGTCATCCGCACGCTTCCGGGTCCTATCTCTCGATGATCAAATCCGAACTTGTTCAGCGTATCGCCGAGCACAACCCGCATCTGTACCAGCGGGATGTCGAGAACATTGTGAATGCGATTCTCGAAGAGATCGTAGCGGCGCTTGCACGCGGCGATCGCGTCGAGCTGCGCGGCTTCGGTGCCTTCTCGGTCAAGCATCGCCCTGCGCGCGCAGGGCGCAATCCACGCACCGGCGCCCATGTGCCCGTCGATCAGAAGAGCGTTCCGTTCTTCAAGACCGGCAAGGAAATGCGCGAGCGGTTGAACCGCGACCATCCGGATCCCGGCGCGGCAGACTAAGGCCGGCGCTAGGGTTTGCCGCGGTCGCGAGCAATGCGGCCGGAAGCTTGATTCAGGCGAGCGAAGCGAGATGCGAAAGTTCCTGACCGCGCTGATCGTGATTCCGCTGGGCCTGATCCTGGTGACCTTCGCGGTGGCCAACCGGCATTTCGTCACCGTCTCCTTCGATCCCTTCATCTCCGAAGACCCCTCATTCTCGGCCACGATGCCGCTGTTCCTCCTCCTGATCCTGGTGGCTGCCCTGGGTGTCGTGGCGGGTGGCTGCGCGGTCTGGTTCGGCCAGCGGCGCTGGCGGCGGGCCGCGCGCCGGCACGAGGCCGACGCCAGGGCTGCGAGGGGCGAATTGACCGATCTGCGGGCCCATGTGGCCGCAGCAAGGCCCGAGACGCAGCGCCTCCCCGTTGCCTCGGGGGTAGGCCTTTACGGGCCCATCGGGCGAGACAAGCAGCGCGCGACGTTGTAGAAGCGGCCCCGACCGAAAACCCCGTTTTCCGGCCGCACCTTTGTGGCCGCTACCCGCTTTGAGACCATGTCCCTGCTCGTCAAGATCTGCGGCCTGTCCACGCGCGAGACGCTTCAAGCAGCGCTCGATGCCGGCGCCGACATGGTGGGGTTCGTGTTCTTTCCGCCGTCGCCGCGGCATCTCTCGCTGGAGCTCGGCCGGGACCTTGGCCGCCAGGTGAAGCAGCGCGCGCTGAAAGTGGCGCTCACGGTCGACGCCGACGACGCCACGCTCGACAACATCATGGATGCGCTGTCGCCGGACATTTTCCAGCTCCACGGCAAGGAGAGCGTCGCCCGGCTGCGCGACATCAAGCAGAAGTTCGGCCGTCCCGTGATGAAGGCGGTGCCGGTCGCGACAGCGGCCGATCTCGCCGTTCTGCCCGGCTACGCCGCGGTCGCCGACCGCATCCTGTTCGATGCACGTGCGCCGAAGGACGCGACGCGGCCCGGTGGCCTGGGCGCGCCGTTCGACTGGCACCTGCTGGAAAATCTCGATCTGAAGCGGCCCTACATGGTCTCGGGCGGGCTGCACGCCGATAACCTGGCCGAAGCCCTCCGTGTCACCCGCGCCGGCGGCGTCGATGTGTCCTCGGGTGTCGAGAGCGCCCCCGGCGTCAAGGATCCCGAGATGATCCAGGCCTTCATTCGCGCCGCGCGCGCCAGCCAAGAGTTGAGTGTTCGATGAACATCGCCAAACCCAATTCCTACCGCAGCGGCCCCGACGAGCGCGGCCATTTCGGCATTTTCGGCGGCCGCTTCGTCGCCGAAACCCTGATGCCGCTGATCCTCGATCTGGAGAAGGCCTACACCGCCGCCAAGGCCGACCCGGCGTTCCAGGCCGAGATGAACGGCTATCTCAAGAACTATGTCGGCCGGCCTTCGCCGCTGTATTTCGCCGAACGTCTCACCGAGCATCTCGGCGGCGCGAAGATTTACCTGAAGCGCGAAGAGCTCAACCACACCGGCTCGCATAAGGTGAACAACGTGCTCGGCCAGATCATGCTGGCACGGCGCATGGGCAAGAAGCGCATCATCGCTGAGACCGGCGCGGGCCAGCACGGCGTTGCCACCGCGACGCTGTGCGCGCGCTTTGGCCTGGAATGCGTGGTCTATATGGGTGCCGTCGACGTCGAGCGGCAGCAGCCCAACGTGATCCGCATGGAGATGCTGGGCGCAAAAGTGTTTCCGGTGCAGTCGGGCACGCGCACGCTGAAGGACGCCATGAACGAGGCGCTGCGCGACTGGGTCACCAACGTGCACAACACGTTCTACTGCATCGGCACGGTGGCGGGTCCGCATCCCTATCCGACCTTGGTGCGCGACTTCCAGTCGGTCATCGGCAACGAGACCAAGGCGCAGATGCAGGAGATCGAAGGCCGCCTGCCGGATTCGCTGGTCGCCTGCATCGGCGGCGGCTCGAACGCGATGGGCCTGTTCCACCCGTTCCTCGATGATCCCTCCGTCGAGATCTTCGGCGTCGAAGCCGCCGGCCATGGCCTCACGCAGCTGCATGCGGCCTCGATCGCGGGCGGCCGTCCCGGCGTGCTGCACGGCAACCGCACCTATCTGCTGATGGATGCGGACGGTCAGATCCAGGACGCGCATTCGATCTCGGCCGGCCTCGATTATCCCGGCATCGGCCCCGAGCATTCCTGGCTGCACGAGGTCGGGCGCGTAAACTATCTCTCCGCGACCGACGATGAGGCGCTCGCCGCGTTCCAGCTGCTGTCAAAGCTCGAAGGCATCATCCCCGCGCTCGAGCCGGCGCACGCCATCGCCAAGGTGATGGAGCTCGCGCCGAAACGGCCGAAAGACCACTTGATGGTCGTCAATCTCTCCGGCCGCGGCGACAAGGACGTCCCGCAGGTCGGCGACATCCTGAGGGGCAAGAAGTGACCACGCGTATCGACACCCGTTTTGCCGAGCTTGCGAAGCAGGGCCGCTCGGCCTTCGTCACCTTCCTGATGGCCGGCGACCCCGATCCGGCGACGTCGCTCGAGATCATCAAGGCGTTGCCGAGGTCCGGCGCCGACGTGATCGAGATCGGCATGCCTTTCACCGATCCGATGGCCGACGGGCCCTCGATCCAGGCCGCAGGGCTTCGCGCGCTCAAGGCCGGCATGACGCTGAAGAAGACGCTGGAGCTGGTGCGCGGCTTCCGCAAGAATGACGACGCGACGCCGATCGTGCTGATGGGCTATTACAATCCGATCTACATCTACGGCGTCGACAAGTTTCTCGCGGACGCGAAGAGCGTCGGCGTCGACGGCCTCATCATTGTCGACCTGCCGCCGGAGGAAGACGACGAGCTCTGCCTGCCCGCGATGAAGGCCGGCCTCAACTTCATCCGCCTAGCGACGCCGACGACCGACGACAAGCGTCTGCCGGCCGTGCTCGCCAATACCTCGGGCTTCGTCTATTACGTCTCGATCACCGGCATCACCGGTGCAGCCGCCGCGGACTCCACGGCCGTGAGCGAGGCGGTCACCCGCATCAAGCGGCATACAAAACTGCCGGTCTGCGTCGGCTTCGGCATCCGCACGCCCGAGACGGCGCGCGCCATTGCCTCGCATGCCAATGGTGCGGTCGTCGGCACGGCGCTGGTGGATGCGCTCAAGAACAGCCTCGATGCCGAGGGGCGGGCGACCGCCCAAACCGTCAACGCCGTCGCCGAATTGACGGCGGCCCTGGCCCAGGGCGTCAAGGGCGCACAGCAGGCGGCGGAATAGGCCATAATTCCGCTTCCGGGGCGGGCGACACGGCGGCTTGCCGGGGCAAGGTCCGGCGGCCATATATCCTTTCAGGCGATCCCCAGCGGGATCGCACATCGGAGCAAACCATGAACTGGCTTACCAATGTGGTCCGGCCGAAGATCCGTAACATGCTGCGGCGGGAGACGCCGGAGAATCTTTGGATCAAGTGCCCGGATTCGGGACAGCTCGTGTTCTACAAGGACGTCGAGGCCAACCAGTTCGTCATCCCCGGCTCGAACTACCACATGCGCATGGGCGCGGTGGCCCGGTTGAAGTCGATCTTCGACAACGAGACCTGGTTTGATGTCGCCTTGCCCGAGGTCACGCCCGACCCGCTCAAGTTCCGCGATGAAAAGAAATACGTCGACCGCGTCAAGGATGCCCGTGCGCGGACTAATCTGAATGACGCGGTCAAGGTCGGCTACGGCAAGCTCGAAGGCGCCGCCGTCGTGGTTGCCGTGCAGGATTTCGACTTCATGGGTGGCTCGCTCGGCATGGCCGCAGGCGAAGCCATCGTGCGCGGAATGGAGCTCGCGGTCGAGAAGAAGTCGCCGTTCATCGTGTTCGCGGCATCAGGCGGTGCCCGCATGCAGGAAGGCATCCTGTCGCTGATGCAGATGCCGCGCACCACCGTGGCGGTGCAGATGCTGCGCGAGGCAAAGCTGCCTTACATCGTCGTGCTGACCAACCCGACCACCGGTGGCGTCACCGCCTCCTATGCGATGCTCGGCGACGTGCAGATCGCCGAGCCCGGCGCGTTGATCGGCTTTGCCGGCGCGCGCGTGATCGAGCAGACCATCCGCGAGAAGCTGCCCGAGGGTTTCCAGCGCGCCGAGTACCTCAAGGAACACGGCATGGTCGACATGGTCGTGCACCGCCACGAGCTGCGCCCGACGCTCGCCCGGCTCTGCCGCCTGCTGACCAAGGCGCCGGCGCAGGAAGGCGCTTCGAAGCCGGCGCAGCCGGTGACGAGTCCGGCGCAGATCGTATCGGCCGCCGAGACGGCGCCGGCCGCGCCGCACGCGTGAACGCCTCCCCTGACACTGCAAAGACACCGCTCGGTGAATTGATCGGGCGGCTGTCGGCCCTGCATCAGAAGCGCATCGATCTCGGGCTGGAGCGGATGCACCGCCTGCTCGAACGGCTCGGTCATCCTGAACGCAAGCTGCCGCCGGTGATCCACATCGCCGGCACCAACGGCAAGGGCTCGACGCTCGCTTATCTGCGCGCGACGCTGGAAGCTGCGGGCTTGCGGGTTCACGCCTATACTTCGCCCTATCTCGTCCGCATCAACGAATGCTTCCGGCTCGGCCGCGTGGGTGGCGGCGTGCTCGTCGGTGACGACGAGCTGCGTGCCGCGCTTGAAGAGGTCGAGCGCGTCAATGCTGGCGAGGCCGCGACATTGTTCGAGCTGAAGACCGCCGCCGGTTTCCTGCTGTTCGCGCAGAACCCGGCCGATGTCGTACTGCTCGAAGTCGGCCTCGGCGGCCGGCTCGATTCGACCAACGTGATCGATGCGCCGGCGGCCTGCGTGATCACGCCGGTCAGCATGGATCACATGGATTTTCTTGGGTCGACCCTCGCCTCGATCGCCGGCGAGAAGGCCGCAATCATCAAGCGCGGCGTGCCCGTGATTTGCGCCGAGCAAATGCCGGAGGCGATGGCCGTGATCGAGGCGCAGGCGAGGCGCATCCGTGCGCCGCTGTTTGCCGCGAACGAGAGCTGGCACGTCAATGTCGAGCGCGGCCGCCTGGTCTATTCCGACGATCGCGGCTTGATGGATCTGCCGGCGCCGCGTCTGTTTGGCCGCCACCAATTCGCCAACGCCGGGCTCGCGATCGCGGCGCTGCGCGCGATTCCAACCATGAAGGTCAATCACGCCGCGTTCGAGGCTGGCATCGTCGGCGCGGAATGGCCGGCACGAATGCAGCGCATCACCTCGGGCGAGCTGCTGTCCTGGGGTCCGCAGGGCTCGGACATCTGGCTCGACGGCGGGCACAATGCCGAGGGCGGGCGCGTCGCGGCGGCTGCGCTCGGCGATCTCGAAGAGCGGGTGTCGCGGCCGCTGGTCGTCATCGCCGGCATGATGGCCAACAAGGACGCGCAGGGTTTTCTCGCCAATTTCGCCGGCCTCACCCGTCACATCATCGCAGTGCCGATCCCCGATACCGAGAACGCGATGCCGGTCGATCGCCTGGCCGACGCCGCGCGCAGCCTCGGCATGCGCGTCGAGCCCGCGCCCGGCATCGAGGCCGCGCTGCGCGCCTTGGCGAAGCTCGCCTACGAGGTGCCGCCGCGCATCCTGATCACCGGCTCGCTGTATCTGGCCGGCCACGTGCTGGCGATCAACGGCACGCCTCCTGCATGAGAGTTGCGTAGCCCGGATGGAGCGAAGCGCAATCCGGGAAGCGCGCCATGAGCGAGGAAGATCGCGGATTACGCTTCGCTCCATCCGGCTACAGGAAGTGCCAATGCGTTTTGCCGCCATCGCCGACGTCCACGGAAACTACCTCGCGCTGGAAGCTGTCCTCGCCGACATCCGCGCGCTGGGGATCACCGACATCGTCAATCTCGGCGACATGCTGAGCGGTCCGCTCGATGCGCGCCGAACGATCGAGATTTTGATGACGCTCGATGCCGTGCACGTGCGCGGCAATCACGACCGCTATCTGCTCGACCGTCCACCCGAGAAGATGGGCTCGTGGGATCGCCCGGCTCATGCGCAGCTCAATGCCGCACAACTCGACTGGCTGCGCGCGCAACCGATGACGCGCGTGTTCCGTGACAAGGTCTTTCTTTGTCACGCCACGCCCGGCAGCGACGAGGTGTACTGGCTCGATACCGTGCATCCCGACGGCGCGGTGGCGCTGTCGCCGCTGGACCGGATCGAGCAATTCGCGGGAGGCATCACGCAATCGCTGATCCTCTGCGCCCACACCCATCTCGCCCGTGCCGTGCGCTTGCGCGACGGCCGGCTGATCGTCAATCCCGGCAGCGTCGGCAGCCCTGGTTTTCGCGACAAGCATCCATTTCCGCATGTCGTCGAAGCCGGCACGCCGCATGCGCGCTATGCGATTCTCGAGTTAGTGAGCGGTGCTTGGCAGGTCACGTTCCGCCACATCGCGTATGATCACGAAGCCATGGCCGCGCTGGCGCGGCGCAACGGTCAGCCGGAGCTGGCGAACGCGCTGGCGACGGGATGGATCAAGTAAAACTCTCGTGTCCCGGACGCGGCGCGGCGCAAAGCGCTGCTCCGCAGAGCCGGGACCCAGAATGCCGCGACATGGACCCCGGCTCCGCAGCGCATCGCCGAAGAAGCGCTGCGCTGCGTCCGGGGCACGAGCGCGGATTACCCCAACAGCTTCATCGGATCGGCCGCCTTCTGCTTCAACTGCTCGAATGTGCATTGCCGCGGCGCCTTGTCCGGGCGCCAGCGCAGGATCGAGGTGCCGTGGCGAAAACGCTCGCCGCTGAAATGGTCGTAGCAGACCTCGATCACTAGCTTCGGCTTTAGCGGGCACCATTTGGCCGAGCGCTCGGTCGACCAGCGGCTCGGTCCGCCCGGCGCATTGCCGGTGAAGCCCGGCTCGCCAATCAATGCTTCGAGCCGATCGGTCAACGCCGGCTTCTCCTCTGCCTTGATCGCCGAGGTGAAGCCGACATGGTGCAGCAAGCCCTTATCGTCGTAGAGACCGAGCAGCAGCGAGCCGACGACTTTCCGGCCGGCGATCTTGTTGGTGGCGTAACGGAAACCGCCAACCACGCAATCGGCGCTGCGGAATTTCTTGATCTTCTGCATGCCGTCGCGATTTCCGGCCTGATAGGGCAGGTCGATGCGCTTGGCGATGACGCCGTCTGAACCGCCGCCGGATTGCGCCAGCCATTTTTTGGCCGTGGCGTAACTCGACGTGGCCGGTGAGAGACGGAAGATGCTGCCCTTGAGGTTGGCTTTCGCGAACGCATCCAGCGCCGGCCGGCGCTCGTGCAGCGTCTTCTCGGCCAGGTCTTTCTGCCGGGACGCCGCGAGCAAATCGAAAACAAGATAGAGCGCAGGTGTTTCTTCCGAGAGCTTCTTCACGCGGCTCGCAGCCGGATGAATGCGCTGCAGGAGCGCGTCGAAGGAAAAGCTCTTACCGTGCGGCACGACAATCTCGCCGTCGAGCGTGAAGCGATCCGCCTTCAGCCTCAAGGCGGCGGCCACGATCTCCGGGAAATAGCGCGCGAGGTCCTCACCGGACTTCGAGCGCAGGTCGACGCTGCTGCCGTCGCGCGAGAGCAGGCAGCGGAAGCCATCCCATTTCGGCTCGTATTGCCATTCCTTTCCGCGCGGGATCTCGTCAACCGAACGTGCCTCCATCGCGACGAGAGGGCTCGATTTTCGGGCGCGCTTTGTGGGAGGGGCTGGCAAGGGCGGGACTCGTCACACGCGGAACATGTCCCATCAACGCAAACGGCCGGCATTTCGCCGGCCGTGTCGAAAATAAATGGATGCAGCGCGGATCAGACCGCGGAGGTGATCCACTGCTGCAGCTTCGCCTTCGGCGCGGCGCCGACCTGGCGGGAGGCCATCTCGCCGCCCTTGAAGATCATCAGGGTCGGGATCGACATCACACCGTACTTCGACGCGGTCTTCGGGCTCTCGTCGACATTGAGCTTCACGATCTTGACCTTGTCGCCCATCGCACCGGCGATCTCGTCGAGGGCGGGCGCGATCATGCGGCAGGGGCCGCACCATTCGGCCCAGAAATCGACGACCACGGGGCCGTTCGCCTTGAGCACTTCGGTTTCGAAATCGGCGTCGGAAACCTTGCTAACGGCCATTGGGAATACCTCACTCGGTTGAAAGAGAATCGGCGCGACCTGGAATCGCGGCCGGGATCATGCGGTCAACCTATGAACGGCTCCTTGCCGGGTCAAGGACGCTCACACTGAGATGAAGGGATGCCAGCGCCGCATCCAGCGCGGGGGCCGAAATCTCCATATATTCAAGGGCCTCGGTCCAGAGCAGCACGGCGCGGATGGGCTTTTGGGGATAAAGCCGCGCCAGCACCGCCCGGTACAGCGCAAGCTGCCGGACATAGGCCGCCGGGGCCTCTGCGGCGCTCTTGGGAGCCGCCTGGTTGGTCTTGAAGTCGACGATCAGGACCTCATCGGGGCCAACGACCAGCCGGTCGATTTGCCCCGACACCAGGGCCGGGGTGCGGCCCGGCCGCTCCAGCCGGCCAGCGATGGCGATCTCCGCCCGGCTGCCGGCGGCAAACACAGGGGCGAAACGCGGGTCAGTGATCAAGGCGAGCACCTTGTCGGCCAGTGCGGTGCGGTCGGCCTCCGGCCAGTCCGAGGCGTTGCGCGCCATGAAACCGAGCGCGGCCTCGCGCCGGCGCTCAATGGCGATGTCGGGCAGGGATTGCAGCAGACGGTGCACCAGCGTGCCGCGCTGCAGCGCCAGCGCGCGCGACTGAATTGATTCGCCTGATCGTACGCTGCGGCCCTCCTCGGCAGACTGGCCCGAGGGACGCACGGGATCATCATCAACGATCTCGCGCGGAGCCGGGGTCCGCAGCCAGTCCGGCAACGCGATGGTCTGGTGCACTGACGTCGCGGGCGTGCCCAGCGCCGCGATATCCTCCGGCCGGGCGAATCGCGTCACCTTGCCGAGCGGCGTCTCGATCACCTGCCTGTCGAGGCCTGAGCCGGCGAGCCCGGTGTCGATGAGGTCGTACCAGCTCAGCTTGCGCACGGTCTTCATGTTGCCGGGCATGCAGCCGCCGACGATCAGCCGGTCCGCCGCGCGCGTCATCGCGACATAGAGCAGGCGGCGGTATTCGTCCTCGGTCTCCTCGATCATGGCCTTGCGCGCTTCGGCCACCGGCTTCGGATCATCCGCCTTGCGGCCGGCCCAGACCACGACCTCACCGCCATTGCCGCGCGGCACCTGGATCAGCCGCAGGCGCTGCGAGTCCGCGGGCGAGGACGTGGTGTCGACCATGAACACGACCGAGGCCTCCAGGCCCTTGGCGCCGTGCACGGTCATCACGCGCACCTCGTCGCGCGAGATCTCCATGTCGCGCTTCACCTCGGTGTCGGCCGAGCGCAGCCAGGCCATGAAGCCCTGCAGCGAGGCCGGCGCCTTGCGCTCGTAGTTCAGCGCCAGCTCCAGGAATTCGTCGAGCGCGTCATTGGCCTCATGGCCGAGCCGGCGCAGGATGCGGGCACGGCCGCCGTCGCCCCCTAACAGCCAGGCGTAGAAGGCGAACGGTGTCTCCTCACGGGCGCGGATCTCGCAGATTTCCAGGCGTCGCAGCGCGGCAGCGAACTTATCGCTTGTGCCTGCATGCTCGCCGAGCGCGCGGCGCAGCGATCCCTTGCGGTCATGGGCAAGCTCGAACAAATCGTCGTCATCAAGCCCGAATAGCGGGCTCTTCAGCGCCACCGCGAGTGCGAGATCGTCCTGCGGCAGCAGCAGCGCATCTGCAAGGTTCATCAGGTCGATGATCGCGATGTGCTCGGTCAGCTTGAGCCGGTCGGCGCCGGCGACCGGAATGCCGGCGTGCTTCAGCGCCTGGATCACAGCGTCGAACGCGTTGCCGCGTCGGCGCACCAGGATCAGCATGTCGCCATAACGCAGGGGGCGACGTTCACCCTCGTGCCCCGTCAGCGTGCCGCTCTCAACCAGCCGCTTGATCTCGGCCTGGATGCGGCGAGCAAGCTTGACCTCGGGGCTGGTCACGGCGACGCCATCAAATGGCGCGCGCCAGCCTTCGATTTCCTGCCTGTCGTCGGCTTCAGCGAGATCCCACAATTCGATCACGCTCGGGCCGGCATCGGCGAGCGCATTGTGCAGGGGATGGCCGATCTCGACCGAATGAATGCTCTTGTAGATCGCGGGCTCTCGGAAGACGTGATCGACCGAATGCAAGATCGCGGCGCCTGAGCGGAACGAATACGTGAAGGCGACCGGATCGAACTTCAGCCCGGCCGCGGTGAACTTGCGGTGCAGCTCGCGCCGGCGCGCGTCGAACTCGTGCGGAGCGGCCCCCTGAAACGAGAAGATCGACTGCTTCTCGTCGCCGACGGCAAAGATGGTGCGGTTCAGCCCCTCGCGCGCGCCTTCGCCGGCGGTGAACTCGGAGATGATGTGGGCGACGATGTCCCATTGCCGCGGACTGGTGTCCTGCGCCTCGTCGATCAGCACGTGATCGACGCCGCGGTCGAGCTTGTAATGCACCCAGCCCGAAGAGACCCGGTCCAGCATCGCCAGCGTCTTATCGATGAGATCATCGTAGTCGAGCAGGCCGCGCTCCTGCTTCTCGCGACGATAGTTCGCGGCAGCGGCGGTCGCGATATGCAGCAGGGCCGCCGTGCGGTCGCGAACCGTCACGGCGCGACGCTTTTCGATCAACCCACCGAGCCGCTGCGCCTCGTTCTCAAACAGACGGGCAACGGACGGATTCTGGTCGCAGAACTTCTTGGTCAGAACCGCCTTGCGCGGCAGCTTGTCGTCGGTGAGGAAGACGCAGAGATACGCATCGACCTGCGCGCTGCCGGAAAACACCTTGGCCTCGCGCAGCCGGCCTGCCTGGTCGTTGTCGGACTTGCTGCCGTCTTCCAGCGCGAATGCGATGTCGTCCCAGCGCGATCGCGGCAGGAACGGGCCATCCAGAATTTCAGTCTCGACGTCCTCGATGCGGTCGCTGACGTCAACGCCCAGCACCGCAGCCATCTGCGCCGCAGCGGCTTCCGCGCTACCGGCCCCGTCGGTCCAGGCCATGAAGTGATCGCGGCTGAGACACGCCTCGCGCACGACCTCCTTGAAGGTGACATCGGCGGCGCTCGCCATCGCGGTCAGCAGCGCGCGCCCGGTGACGCTGTCGGGATCGCGCGCGGCGTCCAGCAGCACCTTCAGATTGGCGCGCTCCATCATGTCGGTCTGGTCGCGCTCGTCGATCACGGCGAAGCGCGCCGGCACGTTGGCCTCGAACGGAAATTGCTGGAGCAGGCGCGTGCACAGCGCGTGGATGGTCTGCACCTTCAGCCCGCCCGGCGTCTCCAGCGCGCAGGCGAACAGTTTTCGCGCGTCGCGGCGCAGTTTTGCGCCGGGGTGCGGGATGCCCACGGCGCGGATCGCCGCGTCGAGCGCATCATCATCCAGCGTCACCCAATGCCCGAGCGTGGTGAACACGCGCTCGGCCATGTTGGCCGCAGCGGCTTTGGTGAAGGTGATGCAGAGAATCTTTTCCGGCGGCACGCCTGACAGCAGCAGGCGGATCACGCGCTGCACCAGCACGTGGGTCTTGCCCGAGCCGGCATTCGCCGACACAAACGCCGACGCGGTCGGATCGGACGCGCGCGCCTGTCTGGCGCGCACCTCGTCGGGGATGGGACGTGGCATTTTCACCATTCCTCGATTCCCAAGCCGCCGGCCGCGGACCATTCCTTGATCCGGGCGAGGTCGTCATAGGTGCCGTAGCGGTTCGCCCACATCGGCAGGTTCAGTGAGGTGTAGGGCTGGTTCTCGTCCTCGAAGGCGCGGATCAGGGCCTCGAGCTTGGCCCGCGCCTCGGCGGCTGCGGTGTCCGGCGGCTGCGGCTCGTCGCTCTGCTTGTACTTGAGCTCGAGGATGCGCTCCTCGCCCGGCGGATTGTTGCCGCTGAGCCGGACATAGACGAGCTGGCTCACGGAGGAGCCGGCGTCGATATCAGGGAAACCGCCCTCGCGCAGGATCGCGGCTTCCAGCGTGAGCTGCGGCGACAGGCCCATGCGAACCTGCTTGCCGGTCGGCGGCTGCCCAGTCTTGTAGTCGAGAATGGCATAGCTGCCGCCCTGGCGCCGCTCGATACGGTCGGCGCGGGCGGAGAGGCGGAAGCTGCGCTGATGATCGAGCATGATCGAGATCTCGCCATGGGTCTCCGCGACGATCGCCTCGATTGCGTCGCGACGCGCCGTCTCCCATTCGCCGAACCAGCGTGCGATGCGCTGGAAGCGCGGCCACCACAGCGCCCGCGCCTCGGGGCGCTCCATGAGCGGCGCAAAATGCTTTTCCCCGATCGCACGCAGCACGCGCGCGGGATCGTCGGGCAGACGCGTCGCATAGCTTTCGGTGAATTCGCCGATCGCGTCGTGAATCGCCGAGCCGCGGTCTGCGGCCGACAGCGGCATGTCGACGGGATCGAGCGCATCGAGCCGCAGAATGTACCTAGCATAGATCGTGTAGGGATCGCGCAGCCAGTCCTCGATCGCGGTGACGGACATTTTCAACGGCCGCGTCGCGCGCGGCGGCCGCGGCTCCGGCTGCTTGATCGGCCTGACCTCGTCGGGCTGGTCCAGCGCGGCTGCGAACTCCACATATTTCTCGCCGGCGCGAATGGCCGTCTTCCAGAGCTCGTCGCCCGCCACCGCCTCCAACCGGTGCAGGAAGCGCGAGGCCACCGCCGGCGCGCCGCCGGCCTTGGCCGAATGGGCGAGTATCACCTCCTCGCCGCCGAGCAGCTGCGCGAAGTCATGGGCGGAGAGGCCGATGCGGCGCTCCGGCAGATCGAGCCCAAGCTCGTGCCGCATCGGCCGGCTGAGCCAGGGATCGATGCGCGGGGCCGGCGGCCAGACGCCCTCGATCAGGCCGCCGATGATGATGCGGTCGGCCTGCATCAGGCGCGATTCCAGTGGGCCGTAAATCTGCAAGCGCGCGCCCGGTCTGTCGCGACGCCGCACCGGGCGGTCGCCGAAGGCGGTCTGGAACACGTCTGGATAGTCAGGCAGTGGCACCATCAATCCGCTGGTCGTGCCGCCGCGCAGGAGATCGTCGAGGGCGCTGGCGAGCGCGAGGCCTTCGCGCTCCTCGAAGGCAAGTGGGATGCCCAGCTCGTCGCGCGACAGCTCGATCATGATCTCGCGATGTCGGTGCGCGAGCTCGGCGAAGTCATATGGCTTCGACGGCGGAAGGCTCTCGATCGGCGCCAGTGCCTTCTGCAAGGCATTGATCAGCGCCTGGATGCGATCGAGATCCTCGGCCTTGAGACGTGCACGGGGCTCGGATTTATGGAGCGCGGAGACCTCGCTGCGCCACAGCTTTGCCAGCTCGTCGCGAAAGCGGTTGAATTCGCGCAAGAGGCCCGCGGTGCCGGCAGGCGGACGTGTGCCGCGCAACACGGCAAGCTCGAGGCCTTCGATCGCCGCTTTCCACGCGCCAGGCGCACGGCCGAGCCGGCACAGCGGATGCTTCAGCGTGGCCAACAGCGTCGGCGGCTCCAGGCCCTTGGTCGCTGCCTCTGCCGCAAGGCGCGCAAAAACGCCGGCGGACGTTTCCATCAGGACGTCGCCGCCGGAATCGTCGAAGGCGAGATCCCATCGCGTCAGTGCCGCCATCACCCGCCGCGCCAAAGCGCGATCCGGTGTCACCAGCGCCGCCGATTTATCGAGATGCCGCGCCTCGCGCATCGCAATCGCGATCGCGAGCGCTTCCATTTCAGGATTGGGAGCCTCGACGACCGCGAGATTCCTCATGCCGCCCGCGATCTTTGCGGCGACTTCGGGTTGCTTCAGCCGGTCGTGCCAAACTTCCGTCTTGGCCGATGGCCGCATCGACTCCGACGCGAGCAGGTCGCGGCCGCCTTCCGCCGGCAGCTGAAGGATCTCGACATCGCTGCGCTTGATGCCGAAGCGCTGCAGCAGGGCGTGCATGGCATATTGCGGATGGTTCGAGGCCGGATGCTCGGCGAACTTGCCTAGCGAATCGCGCACGCCGCCGATGCTGCGCCAGGCGTCGTCGTCGAGATCGGTATCAAGGCCCGGCAGCACCACCGCTCCATGCGGCAGCGCGGCGACTGCATGGAGGAATTTCGCGGTAGCCGGCATCGAGCCGGTCGAGCCGGCCGCGATCACCGGGCCGCTCGGATGCGCGGTCAAGCGCCTCGCTTCCGCAGCGATCAGGAGATCGCGGCGTGCCGCGGGCTCGATGCGGTTGATCTCGGCGAGATGATTGGGCCAGGCGATGCGCGCGATGCGCAAAAATTCGAGCGAGTGCCGCCAGTAACGGTCGAGGTTATCAGGCACGAGGCCGTCGAGCGCGCTCCAGTCGACGCCGCGCGTCACCATGTCGTCGATCAGGCGGGCGAGGTCGCCGGCAAGAGCAAGCGTCGAAGCGGGCCCGCCGACCACCAGCGGCGCCAGCACCGGGCCCTTGGCCCAGGCCGCGACGAGCTGTGCCAGCGTCAGCCGCCGCTCCAGCTCGCCGAGCCGTGGCGGAATGTCGAGCGGAGCTTGGCCTGAGAACTGCTCGCCCTCGTCGGCGAATGCGAGCTCGTCCTCGTCGATGTCGCCGAGCGCGACGATGCGCGGCAGCACCACCGCATCTGCCTTCATCTCGTCGAGGAAGATCTCGCGCACGACGCGCATGGCGCGCCTGGTCGGCAGATAGAGCGTGGCATCGGCCAGCCGCGCCGGTTCCTTGCGCGCCTCGAATCCCTCGACCAGCCTACCATCGAGCAGGGCCGTGACGACCGTGCGCAGGAACGGAACTGAGATCGGAACGCTGAAAACGCGCATGAGCTGCCTGATTCGGAGGATCAGGCAATATAGGCAGCCGGGCCCGAATGGTCATGGGCTGGGCGGGAGTCGTCCCCGCTGTTCGCGGGACCTCAGCTCTCATGCCCCGGACGCAGCGCAGCACGTAGTGATGCGATGCTGAGCCGGGGCCCAGATGACTTCGTTCCGCAAGTGAGGATAGGCTGGGTCCCGGCTCTGCGGAGCGGCACTTTGCGCCGCACCGCGTCCGGGACAAGGGGATGTCGTAGGGTGGGCAAAGGCGCGCTTGCGCCGTGCCCACCATGTTCGTCACTCGGAGTTGGCTTGAGCTGGTGGGCACGCTTCGCTTTGCCCACCCTACAGCACCGTGTTCGAGGCTGGCCCTACGCCACGCTCTCCAGGAACGCCTCTTCCGCGGCATGCACGGCGTCGGGCGTGCCGACATGCATCCAGACGCCGTCGAGGCGGAGGCCGAACAGCCGCTCCTGCTCGTTGGCGCGGTCGAACATTTTTGTCAGCGAGAACTCGCCCTTGGGCGCATCGGCGAAGATCGACGGCGACATGATCGCCGCGCCGGCATAGACGAACGGAACGACTTCTTTTTCCTTGCGCTTGCGCAGGGCGCCATCAGGCAGCATGCCGTAATCGCCGCGACCGCTATAGCCGATGCTGGTCGCGGTCGGCGCCATCAGGAGCAGGATGTCCATCCGCGCGGGATCGAAGTTTTCGGCAAGCCGCGTCAGATTGGAGCGCACGCCATCGATCCACAGCGTGTCGGAATTGACGTGGAAGAACGGCGCCTCGCCGAGCAGCGGCAGCGCCTTGACGACGCCGCCGCCGGTGCCGAGCACCTGGTCGCGCTCGTCGGAGATGATCACGCGCGGAGATTGGCGCGATGCGGTGTGGTTGATGATCTGGTCCGGTAGGTAGTGCACGTTGACCACTGCTTCGGTCACGCCGGCCCGCCCGAGCTTGTCGAGCACGTGGTCGAGCAGCGGCTGGCCTGCCACCGGCACCATCGGCTTGGGCATCTTGTCCGTCAGGGGGCGCATGCGCAGGCCGAACCCTGCGGCGAGCACCATGGCTTTGGTCGGTTTGACGGACATCCTGCGCTTTCTCAGACCTCTCGCGTTCGCGGCAAATCCTAGCACGAGGCTCGATCAGCCGCACCGCGTCTGAACCGCCTTAACCACCCGCCGTGACGGTTGTACGACGGGTGTTGCCGTTACGCCCCAACGGTCGCGGAACGAGCCTTTTTCTTTTTGTCGCCGACCTTGAGGAAATTGACGCCGATCTGGTCGCCATTGACCCAGGCGAGTTCGCAGCGCCGGTACGCCAAGCCGGTAGACGACAGCAGGAGAAAGAATTCCTTCAGGTGCAGGCCTTCGACCGAACCGTCGATGGTCAGCTTGGCGCCGCTCTCGGAAACGTCCTCCATGGTGCAGTCGCGCCGCCAGGTGCCGTCGATTCCCATCATCTGGGCCGGTATCCCGCGTTCGAAAACAACCCGGTTGTTGACGCGCTGATCCGCTTTCGCCGCCATCTGCCCTTGCTCCGGCCTCGTATCTATCCGGCTGTCACGCCGCCAGAATAGCGGAGTCTTGGCTAACATGCGGTAAATCGGGCCCGAATCAGGCTTGTGGTGGCGTTTGGGGTGGCGGCACGTTGGCGAGATACCAGTCGCGCAAATGGCCGAGCGTAGGATGCGCCAGCGAGCGCTGGAGATAGGTCCAGATCCGCGGCTGGTGGCGCAGATAATGCGGCTTGCCATCGCGGCGGTTGAGCCGGGCGAAGGTGCCGAGCAGTCGTGTGTTCCGCTGCGCCGACATGATGGCGTAGAGCTCGGCGAAGCCGGCGGCGTCGAAGCTCGTGTCCTGCGCACGCCGTGCCCTGATGTAGCGCGACAGCAGCGTCAGTTCGAGACTTTCGGGCACGTCGATGCGGGCATCCTGGAGCAGCGACACTACGTCGTAGGATTGCGGCCCGAGCACGGCGTCCTGGAAGTCGATCACGCCGACGCGTTCGATGCCGCTGCGATTCCCGAGCCAGATCAGGTTCGGCGAGTGATAGTCGCGGATGATCCACGTCCGCGGCGCCGCCAGCGGTTTTTTGAGCAGTTCGCGCCACATCGCGAAAAACTCGGTGCGCGCCGCCTCGCTCAGCGGCGCGTTGCGATCAGGCAGATACCATTCCGGCATCAGGCCGATCTCGATCAGCAGCGCCTCGATGTCGAAGAGGGGGATCTCGTAGGTCTGCCCGTCCAGCGGCAGCGTCTCCGGCAACGCTCTGCCGTGCAGCATCGCCAGCACATCGGTGGCGGTCTCGTAGCGCTCGGCAATCGGGCGCGGCGGATCGCCTTCGATCACGCCTTCGCTGCCGAAGTCTTCGGTGATCAGGAAGCCGTGGTCGAGATCGGAATGATGGATCGCGGGCGCGGAGATTCCCTGCGCGCGCAGACCCTCGTCGATGGCGACGAACGGTCTTACATTTTCGGCGAGATGCACCGCGGCACTGTAGGACTTTCCGTTGTAGAGAGCCGCGCCGTCGGGCCGCTGCGGGAAATTCATGAGGATGACGATCTCGTCATCGCGCAGCAGCCGCGCATAGGAGCGCGTCGAGGCGTCGCCGTTCATGCGCCGTCGCGTCGCGTCGATATAGCCGGATGCATCGAGGAATTCGCGTAGCGCCCTCAGCCGCGCGACCTGCCCGGCGCCCTTGCCGTAACCGGTGATGTCGGCCGCGCGCGCATTCGAGCCCAGCGCGGGGCGATGCGTCAATGCGATGTCGATGCGATCCGCGGGCATGGCCGACGGCGCGCGCTCCGGCCACTCGATCAGCACCAGCGTGGCATCGGGAAGCGGTGACAACCCGATCTCCTCGAGCTCGCTCTCGTCCTCGACGCGGTAGAGATCGGCATGCATCACCGGGAAGGGCGGCAGCTCGTAGCCCTGCACCAGCGTGAAGGTCGGGCTCGGTACTTCCAGCGTCTCATCGCCGGCGAGGTAGCGGATCAGCGCGCGCGCAGCCGCAGTCTTGCCGGCGCCGAGGTCGCCGGTGAGGGTGATGACATCGCCGGGTCCGACCAGCAGCGCGAGATCGGCCATCAGCTGCGCAGTGGCCGTCTCGTTGTGAAGCGCGACGGAGAATGTGGTGGGCGCTGTCATTCGGCGGCGTCGCGATGCGCCGCCTGGTCGGTCGGGAAGTCGCAGATCACGACCGTACCCCGGCCGACGATCGAATCCACCCGCACCTTGCCGCCATGCAGCTCGACGAAGGAGCGCACCAGCGACAGGCCGAGCCCGGCGCCGCGGTGACGCGAGCCCTGCGAGCGGCTTTCGAACCAGTTGAACACCTTGTCCTTCATGTCGGCAGGTATTCCAGGTCCGGAATCTGTCACGGTGAAGACCACGCTGCGTTCAGTGCGCCGGGCGCTGATGCCGACGGTGGAATCCTGTGGAGAAAACCCGACGGCGTTGGCGAGGAGGTTATAGAGCACCTGCACCACGCGCTTCTCGTCGCCGATGAAGCTGCCGACATCGGGCGCGATCTCGACCTTGAGGCGGATGCGGTCGGTGGCGAGCCGGTCCTGGATGCCCTCGGCGGCGAGCTCGATGGCCTTGCTGACATCGACCTGCCCGAGTTCCAGCTTCATCGCGCCGGCGTCGATGGTGGCGAGATCCAGGATATTATTGGTGAGCGCGAGCAGTGCGTTGGTCGACTTGGTGACGTAGTCGAGATATTCGGCCTGCTTCGGCGTCAGCGGCCCGGTCGAGGGATCGCTGAGGAAATGCGCGAAGCCGATGATGGTGGTGAGCGGCGAGCGCAGCTCGTAGGAGACGTGGTGGACGAAATCCACCTTCATCTGGTCGGCGGCCTCCAGCGCCTCGTTACGCTCGCGCAGCGCGCGCTCGACATTCTCGGTGTCGGTGATGTCCTGGAAGGTCAGCATGGTGGCGCCGTCGGGCAGGGGCCGGATCATGCCGTCGAGCACGCTGCCGTCCTTCCGCTCCAGCTTCAGCGGCACGTCGGCGCGGTTCTCGATCGAGGTGATGGCCTCGCGGATCTGGCGCCAGACTACGGGGTCATCGAATAGCTGATGGCACCAGCCTTCCACCGTCTGGATATGCGGCTCGTCGCGCATGGCATCGCTGGAGAGTTTCCACATCCGGACGAAGGCCGGGTTGAACAGCTGCGCCTTGCCGTTGCTGCCGAACACCGCAACGCCCTCGGCGAGACTGTCCAGCGTCTCGCGCTGGACGCGGATCAGGCCGTCGAAGCGGCGGGCGAGGTCGAGGCTCTCGGTGACGTCGTCGAACAGATAGGTGACGCCGCCTTCCGGGTTCGGCGTGGTGACGACCGAGAGCGCGCGGCCGTCAGGCAGGAACCAGGTGTCCTTGGCGGTTTCGACCGCGCGATAGGCTTCGTGCAGCTTGGCTTTCCAGGCGCGGAAGTCCGGCTGCTCCGGCAATTTGCGCGCGGCGCGGAGCTGGTCGAGTATGCTGGAATCGTCGGGGTTGGCGTCGAGGAAGTTGCGGTCGAGGTCCCACAGCCGCCGATAGGAATCGTTGTAAAAGGCAAGGCGCCGGTGGCCGTCGAACACGGCAACGCCGGAGGAAAGCTGGTCCAGCGTGCGGCGATGCGCCTCGGCCATGCGCACCAGCGCCGAGCTCAGCGCATCCGCCTCGCTGGCATCGATGGCGACGCCGACGCTGCCGCTGCCGACATTGACTGCCCGCACGTCGTAGATGCGCCGCTCGCCGCCGATCACGATCGGCAGCCGCGAAGTGAACCTGGCCGTGTCCTTCAGCCCCCGCTCCATCGCACTGCGGTCGGCGCTGTCGAGCAGCTCAAGCTTGCGCTCCTGGGCATCGATGACGCTGGTTGCCTCGGTGGCACGGACATAAGCCGGATTGGCGTAGGTCAGCGCGCCGTTCTCGCCCTTGGCCCAGATCGGCCAGGGTGCGGCGGCGGCAAAGCCGCGCAGCATCTCGGTCTCATAGGAGAGCGCATTGTAGCGCAGATTGGTCTCGGCCAGTTCGCGCCGCAGTCCGGAGAGTTCACGGATTCGGACAATGGCCTGGCCGCCAATGGCACGGCCGATAGCCTCCAGCGTGTGGCCATGCGCCGTTGTCAGCGTCAGCTGGAACCCGTCGCCGCGGTCGCGCAGCGCGTCGACCGCGTGGTCCATCTGCAGCGCGGGTTCCGGCGGTAGCCAGGTTCCGAACGCCAGCACGCGCTGCGGCGAGGAGTCGCGCGGCAGCACCATGGAGATGTCGCCGGAAATCTGGGCGCGATTATCGCCGGCCGGCCAGGAGATCAGGATCTGCGGCTCGGCGAACAGCAGCGCGCCGAAGCGGTCGGCCTGGAGCTGCAGTTCTCTGATCCGGGCGCGCAGCCGCGCCTCGTTCGTCGCCGTGCGCACCCGCGTGCGCATCAACAAGATCGCGGCCACCACGGAGAAGCCGAGCAAGGCCAGCGCGGTGGCGAGCACCGCGAGTTCCTGCCGGTTGAAATCCAGCATGATGGAGAGGGTGTCGACGAGGTCGGCGGCCTTGGCCGGCGCAGCCGGCAACAGCGCTGCGAAAGCGCCTCCCACCAAGCCGTTGCGCGCCAGCGATGTGCACGACAACAGCGTCCGACGCATCGACACGATCACGCCTGACATAGTTGCCCCAAGACGCGGAAGTTCAAGACCGCACGAATCTACGCGCGGCGACCCCCGTCGCGCGCGAATCAAAAGACAATACCCTCACCGCGACTCCGCCGGTAAGAGTCCAGATCGTGAACGCAAAGGCGGGTCCCAAAAAAGTGGCGCCGCGCGGTTCCGGAGCCACGTAATTCTTCGGGTGATTCGGCTGAAGCTGCCGTGCGTTAGCGGCAATGAAGATTTGGGCGAGATCGCCACACGAGCAGGTGCGCCCGCTTGCGGGGGAGGACTGGGGAGAGGGTGTCTCCTCAACGGGTCCCCAGAGGAGAGAGCCCTCACCCGCGCCTTCGGCGCGACCTCTCCCGCATCCGCTTTCGCCAAGGCTTCGTCGGATAAGGGCGGGAGAGGTAAGAAGCTAGCGGCCGGTGGAACCAAAACCGCCGGCGCCGCGATCGGTCGCCGACAAGGTGGCCACGGGAACCAGCGCGGCCTGCACCACGGGCGCGATCACCATCTGGGCGACGCGCTCGCCGCGCTTGATCACGAAGGGCGCCGCGCCGTGATTGATCAGGATCACCTTGATCTCGCCGCGGTAGTCCGCATCGATCGTGCCCGGTGAGTTCAGCACGGTGATGCCGTGCTTGGCGGCGAGCCCCGAGCGCGGTCGCACCTGCGCCTCGTGCCCGGGCGGCAAGGCGATGGCGAGCCCCGTCGGCACCAGCGCGTATTGACCGGGCGCGAGCGTCAGCGGCTCGGCGTCCGTCACCGCGGCCATCAGGTCGAGGCCGGCGGCCTCCGCCGTCTGATAGACCGGCAGCGGCAGGCCTTCGGCATGGGCGAGGCGTTGCAGTTCGACGGTGACCTTCGTGCTCAAGATGCCGGCTCCCGGGATTTATCGGTCACGCTTCTGGTGATGTGCGCGACCAGTTCGATGGCGACCTGTTCCTTGGTCATCACCGGCCAGGAATCAACTGCAATCTCGCCGTCCTTCGCACCATTCTTGCGGCTGAGGAGGTGGACCGTGTTGCGGTCGCCGCCCATCACGCCGGTTGCGGGCGAGACGTCGTTGGCGACGATCCAGTCGCAGCCCTTGCGCGCGAATTTTGCTTTGGCGTTCTCGATGAGATGCTCGGTCTCGGCGGCAAAGCCGATCACCAGCGGCGGACGCTTGTCGGCCAGCTTCGAGATCGTGGCGAGGATGTCGGGGTTCTCGACCAGTTGAAGCGGCGGCATGCCGGCCGCGGTCTTTTTCAGCTTCTGCTCGCCCTCATTGGCGACGCGCCAGTCGGCGACCGCAGCGGCGAAGATCGCGACGTCGGCCGGAAGCGCGGCCTGCACCTGCTCCAGCATTTGCCGCGCCGATTCCACATGCTTCACCGTGACACCAGCGGGATCATCGAGATCGACCGGGCCGCTGACCAGAATCACGTCAGCGCCCGCGGCCTGTGCGGCGGCGGCGATGGCAAAGCCCTGCTTGCCGGAGGAACGGTTGGCGATGTAGCGCACCGGGTCGATCGGCTCGTGCGTGGGACCTGCGGTGATCAGCACGCGCTTGCCGGCGAGCGGCTTCGGCACGAGCGGTCGCAGCAGCCGTTCGGCGGCGTTGGCGATCTCGATGGCTTCCGACATGCGACCGACACCGGCTTCGCCGGATTCGGCCATCTCGCCCGAGTTCGGGCCGATCAGCGCCACGCCGTCGCGCTGGAGCTGCGCGACATTGCGGCGCGTCGCCGCGTTGCCCCACATCAGCGGATTCATCGCCGGCGCGAGCAGCACCTTGCGGTTGGTCGCGAGCAGGATGGCGCTGGCGAGATCGTCGGCGTGACCATTGGCCATCTTCGCCAGCAGGTCGGCGGTCGCAGGCGCCACCACGATCAGGTCGCAGTCGCGCGCCAGGCGAATGTGCCCGGCGTCGAACTCGCTCTGCGGATCAAACAGGTCGGTATAGACGCGCTCATGGGAGAGTGCGCTCACCGCCAGCGGCGTCACGAATTGCTGCGCCGCCTTGGTCAGTACGCAGCGGACCTCGATGCGACGCTCCTTCAGCCTGCGGATCAGGTCGAGCGACTTATAGGCCGCGATCCCGCCGCCGATGATCAGGGTGACGCTGGCCTCAGGGAGGGCGCTGGTGCGCTGGGGCGTTGGGGCGGTGGATGGAGCTAGCGGCGCCGAAAACGGCGTCAGCGGCTCCTCGCGGCCCTCGATCAGCTCCCTCAGGATGACCCGGACCTCTTCCTCGACCGACCTGTGGTTCTTGGCCGAGCGCAGCCGCAAATAGGTTTTGACGGCGTCGTCGAGCTTGCGGATGGTCAGGCTTGCCATGACGCCCTCCAGCACGGAATGATGGCGATGCTATCATTCACGTGATTGCAGTGCAATCACAGATTCCGGACGGCGATCAGGATCCCGATGAAAGTCGCGGCGATGATCCAGAGCGCCACGGTGCGCCAGCGGTTCTTGCGGCCCGCGCTGCGCCCCATGGCTGCGATGCTCTCCGGCGACAGGCTTATGCCCTCCCGCGTCATGGCCTCGAGCTGTTCGAGCACCTTCACCGATCGCTCCGCGATCTCCGGCAGGCGCATCAGCACGCGCGCGACGTCGCCGGTTCCGGCAACTGCGCCCTGCACCCGGCCTAGGGGGCCGAGATTGCGCTCGATCCATTCGCGCACCACGGGGTCGGCGATCTTCCAGATGTCGAGCTTGGGATCGAAGCCGCGTGCCACGCCCTCGACCACCACCATGGTCTTCTGCAGCAGGATCAGCTCGGGCCGCGTCCTCATGTCGAACAGGCCGGTGACCTCGAGCAGCAGGGTCAGCAGCCGCGCCATCGAGATCTCCTCGGCGGTGCGGTTGTGAATTGGTTCACCGATAGCGCGAATGGCTTGGGCGAAATTCTCGACCGAATGGTGCGCGGGCACATAGCCCGCTTCGAAATGCACCTCGGCGACGCGGCGGTAGTCGCGGGTGATGAAGCCGAGCAGGATCTCGGCAAGGAAGCGCCGCTCCTTCATGCCGAGCCGGCCCATTATGCCGAAATCGACCGCGACGAGACGACCGGTATCGTCCAGGAACAGATTGCCCGGATGCATGTCAGCGTGGAAGAAGCCGTCGCGCAGCGCGTGCCGCAAAAAGCTCTGGATCACCTTGCGGCCGAGATCCGGCAAATCGACCTGTGCCTCTGCGAGGCGCTTGTGGTCGTTCAGCGCGATGCCGTCGATCCACTCCATCGTCAGCACGTTGTGCGTGGTGCGATCCCAGTCGACGGTCGGCACGCGGAAATCAGGATCGCCCTGCGTGTTCTCTGCCATTTCGGACAGCGCGGCTGCTTCCAGCCGCAGGTCCATCTCCATCGCGACCGAGCGCGACATGGTGTTGATGACCTCGACGAGGCGCAGCCGCCGCGCCTCGGCCGAATAGGTCTCGGCCCTGTGCGCAACGAAGAAGAAATCCGAGAGGTCGCGGCGGAAGCGCGCTGCGACGTTGGGCCTGAGCACCTTGATCGCGACCGGCTTGCGGGAGCCGTCACGCAACACCTCGCCGCGATGCACCTGCGCGATCGAGGCGGCCGCGACCGGTGGGCCGAAGCTCGCGAACACATCGCTCAGCGGTCGTTCCAGCGACGTCGTGATCGCCGCTTCTGCTTCCGCTTGCGAGAACGGCGGCAGGCGATCCTGGAGACTTTCGAGGTCGCGCGCCATGACGACGCCGACCACGTCGGGGCGCGTTGCCAGGAATTGCCCGAGCTTGAGATAGGCCGGGCCCATCCGCGTCAGCGCGCGAGAGATCCGCGGCCCGTGCTTGGCGCTGCGGCGCTCCACGATGCGCGCGAGCTTCAGCGCGAGCTGGCCGGGGGGCGGCACCAGGCTCGGATCGACCGAGCCGAACACGCCCTCGCGCGCAAACACGAACGCGGCGCGGATCAGGCGCACAATGTGGGTGATGGCAGAGATCACAAACGCCAGCCCGAATGCAGTGCGACGATGCCGCCGGAGAGTGTCTGCCAGCTCACGCGGGAAAAGCCGGCCTCGCGGATCATGTCGGCGAAGGCGGCAGGCTTCGGAAACTTGCGGATCGATTCGACGAGATATTGGTAGGATTCGGCGTCGCCCGTGACCATGCGGCCGAGCGGCGGAATCACCTTGAACGAGAACAAGTCATAAAGCTTGTCGAGCCCTGGCATCTCGACGGTGGAGAATTCCAGGCACAGGAAGCGGCTGCCGGGCCTCAGCACGCGATAGGCCTCGCGCAGCGCAAGGTCGATCCGCGGCACGTTGCGAATGCCGAAAGCGATCGTATAGGCATCGAAGCTGCGGTCGGCGAAGCCAAGCGATTCGGCATTGCCTTCGACGAAATCGACCTGGGTCTCGAGATGCTGCTTGGCGGCGCGTTCGCGGCCCACGGCCAGCATATCGGTGTTGATGTCGCAGACCGTGGCATGGAAGCCGGTGCCCGCCGCCTTGGCGGCGCGGAACGAGATATCGCCGGTGCCGCCGGCGACATCGAGCAGCGCGAACGGCCGGTCGCCCCTCGGCGGGTCGAGCGCGGTGATCATGATGTCCTTCCAGACCCGGTGCAGGCCACCGGACATCAGGTCGTTCATCAAATCATAACGCGACGCCACGCTGTGAAATACGTCGTTCACCAGCGTCTGCTTGTCCCCGAGGGGAACGTCCCTGAAGCCAAAATGCGTGGTTTCGCCCGGCCGATCCATTACTCTACTCCACGAGGCGGACCATAGCGCGGCCGCCGCAATGGCGCTATCACACCGCCCTCATAAGGTGAATGCCTGACCATGCCCGAATTGCCCGAAGTCGAGACCGTCCGGCGCGGCCTTCAGCCCGTCATGGAGGGTGCGAAAATCCTCAATGCGGAGGCCCGCCGGCCAGATTTGCGCTTTCCGTTCCAGCCGGACTTCGTGGCCCGGCTCAAGGGGCAGGTCGTCACGGGCCTCGGCCGCCGTGCAAAATATCTCATGGCCGATCTCGCCTCGGGCGACGTGCTGCTGATGCATCTCGGCATGTCGGGTTCGTTCCGTGTCGTCAAACCGGACAACGACGTGCAGCCTGGCGCGTTTCACTATCCGAAGGCCAAGGATTCCGCGCACGATCACGTGCTGTTTCGGATGTCCTCAGGCGCCGACATCGTGTTCAACGATCCGCGCCGCTTCGGTTACATGAAAGTGATTGCGCGCAATGCGCTTGAAGACGAGCCGCTGCTGCGGGGGCTCGGACCCGAGCCGCTCGGGAACGAATTCGATGCCGCGATGCTGGCGCGCTCCTGCGAAGGCAAGACCACCAGCCTGAAGGCCGCGCTGCTTGATCAGCGCGTGGTGGCGGGACTCGGCAACATCTATGTCTGCGAGGCGCTGCACCGTTCGCATCTGTCGCCGCGCCGGATCGCCGCGACGCTATCGACCAAGAAGGGCGAGCCGACCGATCATGCCAAGCGATTGGTCGGCGCGATCCACACCGTGCTGAATGACGCGATCAAGGCCGGCGGCTCCAGCTTGCGCGATCACCGCCAGACCTCGGGCGAGCTCGGCTATTTCCAGCACTCGTTCAAGGTCTACGACCGCGAAGGCGAGACATGCACCACGCCTCGTTGTGGCGGCACGATCAAGCGGTTCACGCAGAATGGTCGGTCGACCTTCTGGTGTCCGAAATGTCAGAAGTGACCATCAGGCTTGTTGCCGAGAGGCCGTGACACTTGGTTAGGGCGACGAGCTCGCCACGCCCCTCATTGCGAGCGCAGCGAAGCAATCCGGCCGGGCTGGTGGCCGGACTGCTTCGTGGCTGGGCTCTTTCACCGGATAGCGAAGAGCCCGCCTGGCGTCCGAGCGATCGCCCGCTCAGGACGCCAGTGTCGTGGTCTCGTCTGTCGCAAGCTCGGCGGCGACGTTCAGCATGCCATGCGCGGCCGACGTCACGTCGATCAGGGCATTGTTCGGGGCTTCGAGCTCGAGCCGGGTCTCGATCCAGCGCCAGAGGCCGCGGATCTCGTCAGCCGACTTGCCGTGCGGCGCGAATTCACTCACCGCGAGACCATTCGCGAGCGAATCCTGGTGATCGTTGCGCATCACGATCAGCGGACGCGCGAGCACCTCGGCGAGGTCGAGCGCGGCTTCTTCGGCGAGGGTGTTGGCGGCGTTGTCGATGCGCTGGCCGCGGATCGGGGTCTGGTTCAGCACGAAGCTGTACGGCCGCTTCCAGGCGCGCGCGACGCTCAGCGTCGAGACGCTCGCTTCGATGTCGGCGACGCTCGGACGGGCCGGGATCAGGCAGAGGTCGGAATGGCGGATCGCGGCGGTGGTCGCGGCGCTGAGACCGGCTGCGGTGTCGACGATCGCGAGCTGGAGGCCGCTATCGGCCAGCATCTTCAGGCGCGGGGCGATGTCGGCGGTGTGGTAGATCGGCTCGACGACGAGATCATCGGTGGTGCGGCGGCGCTGCCAGTTGGACAGGGTGCCCTGCGGGTCGGTCTCGATCAGGCGGACGGTGAAGCCGGCCTGCTTGGCCGCCAGCGCGAGGCCGATGGCGAGCGTGCTCTTGCCGCTGCCGCCTTTTTGGGTGGCCAGTACGATCGTGTGCATTGAAGATCAATCCTTTGGAGTGCTTGGGTCAGGGATACGCCACGCGAACGTGCATCGATCTCGATGCTGAGCTCTTCTGGCTCAGGACGTGCCGGCCCGATCCAAAAGGGATCGCGGAGGTCCGAATCAACGGCAATGATGATGGCGGAATAGCGAATGCCAGCGAATCCGTACCATTACCGGACCCGTAGTCGTACGTAAGACGCACGTGCAACCGTGCGCCGGACAAAGCGCATAGCGATGGGCTGCAGAGCCGGGGCCCAGAAAGCCACAAGCGCGACCGTTGGTGACATGGGTTCCGGCTCAGCGGCGCGGCGTTTTACGCCGCACCGCGTCCAGGACATGAGAGCGCGCTGTTCTTGGCGAGCCTACTTCCGTACGCAGATCACGCGCACGACGGCGGCTTTCGCATCCATTGATGTGCCATTCGCAGTGACGCCATTCGCCTTCAGGAATCCGCGCACCGTCTCCGCGGAGACCATCACCGCCTGTGACGCCGGCACCGACGTCGCAGGTCCTGCAACCATTGCCGGCTTCAGCAGCGCAATGCCGGCGAACTTGCCGTCGGCGTCGATGGCCGGGCTGCCGGAAAATCCCACCGACGGTGGCGGCGACAGTGCGGAGTCGCTCGCGGTCACCGGCGCCAGCGCCGCCTTCACGCTCGATACGCTGGCGCTGCCGCCCTGACTCTGTGGGTCTGCGATGCCGATCACGTCGACATTCGTCTTCGCGGCGCCGCTCGCGACGCTGAGCGGCCTCAGGCCGCGCGCGCCGTAGATGTGCAGCAGCGCGAGACCGTGCTCCTTGTCCTCGGCGAGGCGGTCGGCGCTGCCGTAGCCAGCGATCGTGATCGCGAGGCAGCCATCGGTGACGAGGCGGTCTGCGACGATCGCGCCATCGTCGCTGACGACGATGCCGGTGCCGTATTCGACGGTCTTGCGCGGCGGCGGCCCGGCCAGCGATCCCGACGGGAATGCATTGAAGGCGCTCGACATCGCGATCACGACCGGATCGACCGTGTTCTCGGTCGCCTGGTCGTAGAGGATCGTCATGGTGCGCACCTCGTCGCCTTTGAAGGTGCCGCGAACGTAAAACTTCTTCAGGCCCTGCAATCCCGACAGTACGAAGAAGTCAGGCTTCACCGCGGTGTAGTCGACCTTGCGCCCGGACGGCTCCTTCTCCAGGTCGGCGAGCTTTGCCGACGTCGGGTTCACCTCCTTGCGGCGGCTAAGCAGCACCTGAACCGTGCCGGTCGGCGAGGTCCATTTCGAGCCGTTGGCGTCGGTTGCCTGCTGGGGCACCAGTTTCGAGGGAATACCGAGCCGCGCGCCGCTGGTCGGCTCCGTCACGATCTTCCAGCCGACGCTCTCTTGTTTCTTTCGTGCCATCTCGGCGAGCGCGGCGCGCTCCTGCGGATTGAGCACGCCGGTCGGCTTGCCGCCCTTGACCTTCTGGTACTCCTTGATGGCGCTGACCATGCGCTCACTGACATCGCCGGTGATGGCCCCGTTATATTGGCCGACCCAGGCGAGGTCGGACTGGAGCGCCAGCCGCTCAGCTCTTGCCATGGCATCCGCCGTGGCCGACGGCGTCTGCATTGCGGGAGGCTGGATCGGCACGGTCTGGACCGTTTTCGGCTTGGCGCCGGCGACTTGCGATGTCGTCATCTGGGCGTGCGCACCTGTGGCGGCCGCAAACATCAGTGTTGCCGCGAGCATCGATCTCATGACAAATCCAGCCAGCCCATTGAACGCCAAAACATTGAGAAATGCATGCCATTGAAAAGCATGCCATTGAAGCACATCTCGTTGGTCGCGAACAATGTTGGGGTGGTTCAGGTGGTTTAGAGGCCCACGAACCGAGGTCCTCATCCTGAGGAGCGGCCCGAAGGCCGCGTCTCGAAGGATGACCAAAGGCGAGATCGGGGCGTTCATGGTTCGCCCGGCGATGCGGAGCATCGTCCGGAGAGCGCGTTCTGCGCTCCTCACCATGAGGATCGAGAGCGAGTGCGTAGTAGGAGAGGCGTACGACGATGCTGAGCCCGGACGAACTCGAACGCTATGCCCGCCATATCGTGCTGCGCGATGTCGGCGGTCCCGGCCAGGCCGCGCTGAAGCGGGCTTCCGTGCTGGTGATCGGCGCCGGCGGGCTCGGTGCGCCCGCTCTGATGTATCTGGCCGCTGCCGGCGTCGGCACGCTCGGCGTGGTCGATGACGACGTGGTGTCGCTGTCCAACCTGCAGCGCCAGGTGATCCATACGACGCCCGATATCGGCCGCCACAAGGTCGAGAGCGCCGCCGAGCGGATCGCCGCGCTCAATCCGCATGTCCGCTTCGTCGGCCACGCCACCTGGCTCAAAGCCGACAATGCGCTCAGCCTGATCGGCGACTACGACCTCGTGCTCGACGGCTCCGACAATTTCTCGACGCGTTACCTCGTCTCCGACGCCTGCTTCTTCGCCAAGCGGCCGCTGATCACGGCGGCGCTCGGGACCTTCGACGGCTCGCTTACCACCATCCGTGCGCATGAGACGAACGAGCAGGGCGAGTTCAATCCGACCTACCGCTGCCTGTTTCCGGAAGCGCCGCCGCCTGGAACCGTGCCGGCCTGCGCCGAGGCCGGCGTCATGGGCGCGCTGGCGGGCGTGCTCGGCTCGATGATGGCGCTGGAAGCGATCCGGGAGATCGTCGGCTTCGGCGACGGCCTCGTCGGCCGCCTGCTGATGATCGATGCGCGCGCGATGCGCTTCGAGACGCTACACTATGCGCGCGATCCCGCCAATCCGCTCAATGGCGACGGGCCTGTGTTCGAGGATCTGAGCATCCATCGCGAGTAGGCGCGTGGTACGACACAGGCGATGACCAGGGATCAGGACGGGCCCAAATAGACACTTGCCACTGTCTCTCTTCGTGATTGAATTCGCACCGCCGCAAGGCAAATGGAAATTTCAGATTGGAGATTGCTATGAAGTACATCTCGAGCTGGAAATTGCCGCCGAATTTGATCGACTCTGCAATCGAGAAATTCCTGAAGACAGGGGGAGCACCGCCGGAAGGCGTGAAGATGCTCGGCCGCTGGCACGGAATGAATGGGACGGGCTTTGCAATTTCGGAGAGCAACGATCCGAAGGCCATGTATCAATGGTATGCCCAATGGGCCAACGTGATGGAGATCACTGTTACTCCATGCGTGGAAGACGCCGAAGCCGGCCCAATCCTGGCCGCCTTGGCGAAGCAGTGATTGCGCGGAGCGGCCGTAGTACGCCGCGGCCGCTCCGTTCAAGTCTGCGAGCCAAATCTGCGAGTCTTGGCGAGCAGCGCCTTACAGCATGCTCGGCAGCACGCGATCCGGCGGCTTGTGGGCGTCGAGGAAGGTGCGGATGTTGATGATCACCTTCTCGCCCATCTCGACTCGGCCCTCGATTGTGGCCGAGCCCATATGCGGCAGCAGCGTCACCTTGCCGGCCTTGGCGAGCCGCACCAGCTTCGGATTGACCGCGGGCTCGTGCTCGTAGACGTCGAGGCCGGCGCCGCCGATCTCGCCGCTCTCGATCAGCTTGATCAGTGTGTCCTCGTCAGTGACCTCGCCGCGCGCGGTGTTGACGATATAGGCGTCTTTCCGGATCAGCTTCAGCCGTCGCGCCGAAAGCAGGTGATAGGTCGCCGGCGTGTGCGGACAGTTCACCGAGATGATGTCCATCCGCGCCAGCATCTGATCCAGGCTTTCCCAATAGGTCGCGCCCAGCTCTTCGGCGATGACGGGCGCGACGGGACGGCGGTTGTGATAGTGGATCTGCAGGCCGAACGCGCGGGCGCGGCGCGCCACCGCCTGGCCGATGCGGCCCATGCCGATGATGCCGAGACGTTTTCCCCCGATGCGGTGGCCGAGCATCCAGGTTGGCGACCAGCCTGCCCAGGGCTTTCCTTCGGTCAGGATCGAGGCGCCTTCGATCATTCGCCTGGGCACGGCGAGGATCAGCGCCATGGTCATGTCGGCGGTATCTTCGGTCAGAACCTTCGGCGTATTGGTGACGGTGATGCCGCGGGCATGGGCGGCTGCGACGTCGATATTGTCGACGCCGTTGCCGAAATTGGCGATCAGGCGGAGCTTGCAGTCGGGCTGGTTCACGACATCGGCGCTGATGTGATCGGTCACGGTCGGAACCAGCACGTCGGCGGTGCGCGCGGCTTCAGCGATCTGATCGGCCGACATCGGCGTGTCATCGAGATTGATCCGCGCATCGAACAGCTCGCGCATTCGCGTTTCGATCGAATCCGGCAGCTTGCGCGTCACCACGACGAGGGGCTTTTTCTTCACCGACATGTCCTGCTCTCATGAGGCACAGCAAGCCGCCTCTGTCGCCAAAGGGCGGTCGTTGAGGCCTCATTAACCCGGTTGTTCGACACTGCCCTTGCCGTGTCCGTCCCCGGCGTTTCCTCCAAGCTCTCCCGACATTTCCGGCCGGAAAATCGGGGCAAACTGGTTGTTCAAGTGCTCGTCCTCTCTAGCAGAAGGCCGGGCCAAGACAAGAACCACGGGCCAAGGGTTGGAACCCGCGTGGGGCGGGGAAGCAGGGGCAGATGCGGCAGGGTTTTGGAATTTGGGGTGAGGATCCGGCTTGGCCGGGTCTTCGATAGGAGACGGGTTGATGGCGTTGGGGCGTTTTTGTTCGGTGATGGCGCTCGTTTGCACCTGGTTGAGCGCCTCGGTCGGCCCCTCGCATTCGGCGAAGGATAATACTCCGCAGACCGCCAGCGGGTTGCCGGTACCGCGCTATGTCAGCCTCAAATCGGATCACGTGAACGTCCGCGCCGGCCCGACCAAGGACAATGATGTCGCCTGGGTCTACACCCGCGCCGGCCTGCCGGTCGAAATCACCGCCGAATTCGAGAACTGGCGCCGGGTGCGTGATTCCGAAGGCGCCGAGGGTTGGGTCTATCACTCGCTGCTGTCGGGCCGCCGCACCGCGGTGGTCACCATGAAGCACAAGGACGACCTCGCCCCGATCTATGACCGGCCCGATCCCGATAGCGCGGTTGCGGCAAGGCTCCAGGCTGGCGTCGTCACGCAGGTCAAGAAGTGCGCTGCAAGCTGGTGCCGCGTCATCGGCAACGGCTTTGACGGCTGGATCCAGCAGGAGCGCCTCTGGGGCGTCTACGCAGACGAACAGGTGAATTGACGCCGACAGGCGTCATCCCGGAGCGATGCGCAGCATCGAATCCGGGATCTCGAGATTCTCAGGTGCGCAGCGCGCACCATAGTTCGGTGCTCCGCACCGCCCCGGAATGACGGGAAAAAAGAGAAAAAAGAAATGGCCGGGACAAGCCCGGCCATGACGACGATCTCAGCAGTTTAAGACGATCTCAGCGCTTCTTGCGCAGGCGCACGACCATGTCGATGCGGGAGATCTCGTAGCCCTCGGGCACCTCCGGCATCTTCGACAGCGCCAGATGCGGATCCTCGATGTCGACCAGCTCGTGGCTGTTCTCGAGATAGTAGTGATGGTGGGTGGTGACGTTGGTGTCGAAATAGGTCTTGGTGCCGTCGACGCTGACCTGGCGGAGCAGGCCGGCATCGGTGAGCTGATTCAGCGTGTTGTAGACGGTCGCCAGCGACACCGGGACCTTGGCCAGCGTGGCTTCCTCGTAGAGCATTTCAGCCGTGAGGTGGCGTGCGCCTTTGCCGAACAGGAGCCAGCCGAGCGCCATGCGCTGGCGCGTCGGACGCAGCCCCGCGGACTGGAGCATTTCGTTAACGTCGTGCCAGGGACAGCCGGTCAAGGCCGGCTGGCGGCCGGACAGCAGGGCCGCGGCATGGACGTCATCGTCGTGATGGGGCGCGGTATTCTCGCTCATTTCCAGATTTCGGGCACGCGTGAACAATATCTCTCTGTAATATAAGAACAGAAAGATGCAGATGCAAGTTTCTCGCAACTAGAGAGGTTCTAATCAGGCTTGGAACCGCCTGGGGAGCGCGTCATTTTACCTTCATGGATGCGCTTTGCCACCCGAAATAGCCTGTGTTAGAGAGCGCGCGGTTCCGCTTAGCCGATTTTGGCGCGGCCGGGCATGAAAGCTTGGGGCGCAGTCCATTCCGGACTCGGGTGAGTCGCGGCCGGCGGTGGCAATTGGCGTTGCTCTCCGATCGAGACGGGCCCATTTCGCCAGAAAAACGCCGCTCAACCGGGATTTGAACAGAGGCTCGTGAATGCTGAACAGGCGCAACGGTTACGAATACGAAGATCTGCTGGCCTGTGCCCGCGGCGAGATGTTCGGCCCGGGCAATGCCCAGCTGCCGCTGCCGCCGATGCTGATGTTCGACCGCATCACGGAAATCAACGACAATGGCGGTGAGTTCGGCAAGGGTCTCGTGCGCGCCGAACTCGACGTGAAACCCGACCTCTGGTTCTTCGGTTGCCACTTCAAGAATGACCCGGTGATGCCCGGGTGCCTTGGCCTGGATGCGCTGTGGCAAATGGTTGGCTTTTACCTCGGCTGGATCGGCGGCGAAGGCAGGGGCCGCGCGCTCGGTCTGAGCGAGCTGAAGTTCGGCGGCCAGGTGCTGACCGACGCCCGCAAGGTTGTGTACAACGTCGATATCAAACGCGTGATGCGTTCAAAGCTCGTGCTCGGGATTGCCGACGGGTGGCTTTCGGTCGATGACCAGATTATTTATCGCGCCAAGGATCTGAAGGTCGGCCTGTTCAAGCAGGGCACGAGCCTGGGCTGAGCGCATTATCCAAGAAGGCAACGATGAGGCGAGGCTGACATGAGGCGGGTTGTGGTCACCGGAATGGGCATCGTCTCGTCCATCGGAAACAACACCCAGGAAGTGCTTGCGAGCCTTCACGAGGCGAAATCGGGCATTTCGCGGGCTGAGAAATATGCCGAGCTCGGCTTCCGTTCGCAGGTGCAAGGTGAGCCGACGCTCGATCCCTCGACGGTGGTCGACCGCCGCGCGATGCGTTTCCTCGGCCAGGGTGCGGCGTGGAATCACATCGCGATGGAGCAGGCGATCCAGGATTCCGGCCTGTCGCCTGATGAAGTCTCGAACATCCGCACCGGCATCATCATGGGTTCCGGCGGTCCCTCGGCGCGCACCATCGTCGAAGCCGCCGACATCACCCGTTCCAAGGGGCCGAAGCGCGTCGGCCCGTTTGCGGTGCCGAAGGCGATGTCCTCCACGGCCTCCGCGACGCTTGCGACCTGGTTCAAGATCAAGGGCGTGAACTATTCGATCTCCTCGGCCTGCGCGACGTCGAACCATTGCGTCGGCAATGCCTATGAGACGATCCAGATCGGCAAGCAGGACGTCATCTTCGCCGGCGGCTGCGAGGAGCTGGACTGGTCGCTGTCGGTCCTGTTCGACGCCATGGGCGCGATGTCCTCGAAGTACAACGACACGCCGGCCACGGCCTCACGTCCCTACGACCTCAATCGCGATGGTTTCGTCATCGCCGGCGGCGCCGGCGTGCTGGTGCTGGAAGAGCTCGAGCATGCCAAGGCGCGCGGCGCGCGCATCTATGGCGAGGTCGTCGGCTACGGTGCGACCTCCGACGGCTACGACATGGTCGCGCCATCAGGTGAAGGCGCCGAGCGCTGCATGCGCATGGCGATGTCGACGGTGAAGACCAAGGTCGACTACATCAATCCGCACGCGACCTCGACACCGGCCGGCGATCCGCCGGAGATCGAGGCGATCCGCAAAGTCTTTGGCGTCGGCGAGAAGTGCCCGCCGATCTCCGCGACCAAGGCGCTGACCGGCCACTCGTTGGGCGCCACCGGCGTGCAGGAGGCGATCTATTCGCTGCTGATGATGAACAACGGCTTCGTCTGCGAGAGCGCGCACATCCAGGAGCTCGATCCCGTGTTCGCCGACATGCCGATCGTGCGCAAGCGCATCGACAACGCCAAGATCGGCACCGTGCTGTCGAACTCGTTCGGCTTCGGCGGCACCAACGCCACGCTGGTGTTCAGCCGGCTGGATGCGTAGTTGTTTAATTTGGTCGTGCCTCGCGAAGGCGGGGCATCCAGTACACCGCGGCCTCTCGATCTAACACGACCGCCTCTGGAATACTGGATCGCCCGCCTGCGCGGGCGATGACATCGAAGTTGTGGAGCCATGATGCAGGAATTGATGAAAGGCAAGCGCGGTCTGATCATGGGCATCGCCAATGATCATTCGATCGCCTGGGGCATGGCAAGGACGCTGCATGCCCACGGCGCCGAGCTCGCCTTCACCTTCCAGGGCGAGGCTCTCGGCAAGCGCGTCAAGCCGCTCGCCGAGCAGCTTGGCGTGGATCTGGTGCTGCCTTGCGACGTCGAGGATATCGCCAGCGTCGACGCCACTTTCGCGGTGCTCCGCGAGAAATGGGGCCGGCTCGACTTCGTGATCCACGCGATCGGCTTCGCCGACAAGAACGAGCTCAAGGGCCGCTACGCCGACACCAGCCGCGAGAATTTTTCGCGCACCATGGTGATCTCCTGCTTCTCGTTCACGGAAGTCGCAAAACGCGCCGCCGAGCTGATGACGGAAGGCGGCAGCATGATCACCCTGACGTTCGGCGCATCGGAGCGCGCGATGCCGAATTACAACGTGATGGGCGTGGCCAAGGCGGCGCTGGAAGCCTCCGTGCGCTATCTCGCCGCCGATTTCGGGCCGCGCGGTATCCGCGTCAATGCGATCTCGGCAGGTCCCATCCGTACGCTCGCCGGCTCCGGCATTGGCGAGGCGCGCGCGATGTTCGCTTTCATGCAGAAGCATTCGCCGCTCCGCCGCGGCGTCACGCTCGACGACCTCGGTGGCTCGGCGCTGTATCTGTTGTCGGATCTCTCCGGCGGCGTGACCGGCGAGATCCATTATGTGGATTCCGGCTACAACGTGATCCTGATGCCGAGGCCGGACGACTTGAAGCCGCCGGACTAGCCCGCCGCGATCTTCTCAGCGCGCTGGAACGCTGGCCGCGCCATGCAGCGGGCGAGATAGGCATCGAAGGCCGGGCGTGACGGCACCATCTTGAACAGGCGCACCGCGAAATTCAGGCCGGCGCCGACCGTGATGTCGGCGGCCGAAAATTCCTCGCCGAGAATCCACGGCCCCTTGGCGAGCGCAGCTTCCAGCACGTCGAACACCTGCGTGGCGCTGCCCCAGGCCGCGGTCGAGGTCGGGATCTCGATCTTGGTGAAGATCTGGATGATGGCGGGCTCGATGCAGCCCGGCGAGAAGAACAGCCATTGCAGATAGCGTGCGCGACGCGGGTCGGTCACAGCGGGCGCGAGCTTGGTCTCGGGATAGCGATCGGCAATGTAAGCGCAGATCGCGGCGGCTTCGCCGAGCGCGGCATCGCCGTCGGTCAGTGCCGGCACCTTGCCCATCGGATTGATCTTGAGGAAGTCCGGCGCCTTCTGCGCGCCGCTCGAAATATCGGTCAGCACGCGCTCATAGGGCAGGCCGCTCTCTTCCATCAGCCAAAGCGTCGTGAACGAGCGCGAGCGGGGCGACCAATAGACCTTGATCATGGTAAGGGGCCTTATTGCTGGAGCAGTCGCGGTAATGTCCGGTCGAGGCTTGTCGTCAATAAGGCACGGACACCGTCGCGCAGCTTTGCATTAGCCGCCACCTCGGCGGGAGCCGATGGAAAGGCCGCCTCATCCAACTCCTTGTTGGGACCACTGATGGGATTGATCCCGATCAGGCGGGACATCATCGGCTCGTCGTCCAGGCTTGCGGCCCCCTTGCTGATCGCCTCGAATGACTGCCCGTCGTACACGGTGATGTAGGTCAATGCGAACAGGAACGTCCGACGCTTGATGGGATTGCCCCATTTGACGATGCCAAAGCCTTCGACGGACTGGTTGGTATTGCTGAAGCGGTTCTGGTATCGCTCGACGAGCACATAGCGTTGACACCTGGTGGTGGCAGCGCTCTGCTGAACGAACTCCTGTCGTTCCGGGTTTCGACGCAGCATCGGTGATCCCGATTCCACGGCATGCGCAAAAGCTGTGGGCGAATACGCAATTCGCCTGACCGACTTTCCGGCTGCGGCGGCACGAAGCCGCGACAGGATGAGATCGTCCAGGCCCCAATTGTCGACCGGGACGGGTGTGTACTCGTTGCCGAACATGGTGAAGCCGACCTGCTGAACGCCGAAACGATTCGCCGCCGCGGCCAAGAGGCCGATCTCGCATGGGCCAGCGTCTACAGCGCCCGCCTGCTTGGGATTCGGTGCGCCTTTCGGAGTTGCGCCCTTGGCTGGGCGCGTCGTTGGCGTCGCCGATGGCGGTGCAGGCTGCGCCGCGGCGATACTGATGAGGCCAAACAGGGAGATCGCGGTCAAACAGATGCGAAACATGGAATCGGCAGGGGGGATCACGAGCTTGGAGATGTCCGATGAGGACTTGGAGATAAGTCTTAGAGCGAGCCGATGACAACCGCAAGGTGAGGGCCTCGCCGCGCTACGCGTCGATGGTCCTTCGCCTCCACCGGTAATACTTCATCATGAACCCGTTCGACGGCTCGATCTCTTCCTTCTCGAACACAAAGCCTTCGCGCTCGTACCAGCGCCAGGCCTTTTCGTTCTCGCGCACACAGCGCAGATACATCTCGTCAGGCATTTGCGTACGCGTGAAGGCGAGCAGCTGCCGGCCGAGCGATTGGCCCTGATAGGCGGGCGCGACGAAGAGCATGTCGAGATAGAGCTTCGGCAGATGCAGCGCTAGCATCGCAGCGATCGTGCCGCGATCGTCGGCGACGAACAGGCTCCAGCCGTCTTCGATCTCGCGCCTGATGCGCGCGCGCAAATTGGCGAGGAGGAAGTCGCTTGCTTCGGCAAGCCCGGTCGAGACCCAGCTCTCCATCCAGACACGGCCGATCTCGTCATACTCCTCTGGGCGGGCGAGGCGGATGATCGGATGCGACATGCTCCACTCAAGCCCGCTGGCTGCGCACGGATTGCTGCGCCCGCTCCTTGCCGGCCGACAGGCACACCACCTCGGAAATCTGCAGCAGCTGCCGCGCCAGCGGGCTGGTCTTGCGCCAGACCATGCCGATGGTGCGCGACGGCTCGGGGTCGCGGAAGCGCGCCAGCGAGACCGAGGCCGACCGCGTCTCCACCGGCACCGCCATCTCCGGGATCAAGGTGACGCCGATGCCGGCGCTGACCATCTGCACCAGTGTCGAGAGTGAATTGGCATCCAGCATCTCGCGCGGCGGCGCCGATTGCATGTTGCAGAAGGAGAGCGCCTGGTCGCGGAAGCAGTGCCCCTCCTCGAGCAGCAGGAGCCGCATCTCGCGCATCATCTCGCGCGACGGCACCGGTGTGCCTTCATCCGCGCCCGGCCGCACCAGCAAGAATTTCTCCTCGAACAGGGCGACCTCGGTGAGCGAGGGCTCGGATACCGGCAACGCCACGATGGCGGTGTCGAGCCGGCCTTCCACCAGTTCCTGGATCAGCCGCGGCGTCATGGTCTCGCGCACGCGGATGTCGAGCTCCGGATGCATGCGCGTGAGATTCTTGGTGATCTTGGGCAGCAGGTAAGGTGCGATGGTCGGGATCATGCCGATGCGCAGGCGGCCGGCGAAGCGGTCCTGCGACGCCCGCGCGAAATCGCCGAGCTCATCAACCGAGCGCAGGATGTCGCGGACCCGCTGAGCGAGCTCCTCGCCAAACCGGGTCAGCGCGACCTGACGCGCACTCCGCTCCAGCAGCAGGCCGCCGAGCGTCTCCTCCAGCTCCTTGATCTGCATCGACAGTGCCGGTTGCGAGATCGAGCAGGATTCGGCCGCACGGCCGAAATGGCCGTGGCGCGCCAGCGCGTCGAAATACCGGAGCTGGCGCAGCGTCAGATTTATCATCAGAAAATCCTATCGCAGCGATCATTAAAGTCAACTTCACCTGATAGGAGGCGCCCCTTAGAGTGGTTCTACCTGGTCAATGGCGCCGTCGGACGCCACCAGAGGAGGTAATCATGGATGACACTTCGAAGTGCCCGTTTTCGGGCGGAAAACCCACGCGCGTGAACCGCGACTGGTGGCCAACCCAGCTCAGCATCGAGATGCTGCACAAGAATTCCGACCTGTCCGACCCGATGGGCAAGGAGTTCGACTATGCCAAGGAATTCAAGTCGCTCGACCTGAACGCGGTCATCAAGGACCTGACCGCTTTGATGACGGATTCGCAGGAATGGTGGCCGGCCGACTTCGGCCACTATGGCGGCCTCATGATCCGCATGGCCTGGCACAGCGCGGGCACCTACCGCATCACTGACGGCCGCGGTGGCGCCGGCGCCGGTCAGCAGCGCTTCGCGCCGCTCAACAGCTGGCCCGACAACGCCAACCTCGACAAGGCCCGCCGTCTGCTCTGGCCGATCAAGCAGAAATACGGCCGCAAGATTTCCTGGGCCGATTTGATGGTGCTCGCCGGCAACGTCGCGCTGGAATCGATGGGCTTCAAGACCTTCGGTTTTGCCGGCGGCCGCGCCGACGTCTGGGAGCCGGAAGAGCTCTATTGGGGTCCCGAAGGCACCTGGCTCGGCGATGAGCGCTACAGCGGTGAGCGCCAGCTCGCCGAGCCGCTCGGCGCGGTGCAGATGGGTCTCATCTACGTCAATCCGGAAGGCCCGAACGGCAAGCCGGATCCGCTTGCCGCGGCCAAGGACATCCGCGAGACCTTCTTCCGCATGGCGATGAACGACGAGGAAACCGTCGCGCTGATCGCCGGCGGCCACACCTTCGGCAAGACCCATGGAGCCGGCGATCCGTCGCTGGTCGGGCCGGAGCCGGAAGCGGGCGCACTCGAGGATCAGGGCCTCGGCTGGAAGAGCAAGCACGCGTCGGGCATCGCGGGTGATTCCATCACCAGCGGTCTCGAGGTGACCTGGACGACGACGCCGACGAAGTGGAGCAACAACTTCTTCGAGAACCTGTTCAAGTACGAATGGGAGCTGACGAAGAGTCCGGGCGGTGCGAACCAGTGGACGGCCAAGGGCGCCGAAGCGATCATTCCCGACCCCTTCGACAAGTCGAAGAAGCATCGGCCGACCATGCTGACGACCGATCTCTCGCTGCGCTTTGATCCCGCCTACGAGAAGATCTCGCGGCGTTTCATGGAGAACCCGGATCAGTTCGCGGACGCCTTCGCCCGCGCCTGGTTCAAGCTGACCCATCGCGACATGGGTCCGATCCAGCGTTATCTCGGCCCGCTGGTGCCGAAGGAGACGCTGATCTGGCAGGATCCGATTCCGGCCGTGAATCACGAGCTGGTCGGCGAGCAGGATATCGCCTCGCTGAAGAGCAAGATCCTGGCTTCGGGTCTCTCGGTCTCCGAGCTGGTCTCGACCGCCTGGGCGTCGGCCTCGACGTTCCGCGGCTCGGACAAGCGCGGCGGCGCCAACGGCGCGCGCATCCGCCTTGCCCCGCAGAAGGACTGGGAAGTGAACCAGCCCGCTCAGCTCGCCAAGGTGCTCGGCAAGCTCGAAGCGATCCAGAAGGACTTCAATGCGTCATCTGGCGCGAAGAAGGTCTCGCTGGCGGACCTAATCGTGCTCGGCGGCACCGCCGCGGTCGAGAAGGCTGCCAAGGATGCCGGCGTCGACGTCAAGGTCGGCTTCACGCCTGGCCGCATGGATGCCTCGCAGGAGCAGACGGATGCGGCCTCCTTCGCACCGCTGGAACCGCGCGCCGATGGTTTCCGCAACTATGTCGGCAAGCGGCACCAGTTCCTGCAGCAGGAAGAAGCCCTGGTCGATCGCGCGCAGCTGCTCAAGCTGACCGGCCCCGAGATGACGGTGCTGGTCGGCGGCCTGCGTGTGCTCGGTGCCAACGCGAACGGTTCGAAGCACGGTGTGCTCACCGCGAAGGTGGGAACGCTGAGCAACGACTTCTTCGTCAACTTGCTCGACATGAGCGTGCAGTGGACGCCGGTTGCTGACGGCAGCTACGAGGCACGCGACCGCAAGACCAATGCGGTGAAGTGGACCGGCACGCGCGTCGATCTCATCTTCGGCGCACACTCGCAGCTCCGCGCCTTCGCCGAGGTCTATGCCACCTCGGACTCCAAGGAGAAGTTCGTCAAGGACTTCGCCAAGGCCTGGACCAAGGTGATGAACCTCGACCGCTACGACATCGCGGCGTGAGTTGCTTCACCTCTCCCATAGGGAGAGGTCGGCGCGAAGAAGCGCCGGGTGAGGGGTTACACTCCCTCGTGGGACCAAACCCCCTCACCCGATTTGCTTCGCAAATCGACCTCTCCCCGCTGGGGAGAGGTGAAGGTCAGCGCGCTGATAGATCGACCACAAACAAAAAGGGCGGCCTTTCGGCCGCCCTTCGTTTTTCTGGACTGCGCGAGCCTTACTCGCCGGCCGCTTCGCGCGGGGCTTTCTCGCCCTCGGCGGCCTTGTCCTTCTCGAGGTCCTCACCGGTGGTCTGATCCACCACCTTCATCGACAGGCGGGTCTTGCCGCGGTCATCGAAGCCGAGCAGCTTGACCTTGACCTTGTCGCCTTCCTTGACGACGTCGGAGGTCTTCTGCACGCGGTTGGCCGCGAGCTGGCTGATGTGGACGAGGCCGTCCTTGGAGCCGAAGAAGTTCACGAAGGCGCCGAACTCCATCACCTTGACGACGGTGCCGTCATAGATCTGGCCGACTTCCGGCTCGGACGCGATCGACTTGATCCACTTGATCGCGGCCTTCATCGCCTCGCCATCGCTGGAGGCGACCTTCACGGTGCCGTCGTCCTCGATGTTGACCTTGGCGCCGGTCTTCTCGACGATCTCGCGGATCACCTTGCCGCCGGTGCCGATCACTTCGCGGATCTTGTCGGTCGGGATCTTGAAGGTCTCGATGCGCGGCGCGTATTCGCCGAGCTCGGCGCGGGCCGCGGTGAGGGCCTTGGCCATCTCGCCGAGGATGTGGATGCGGCCTTCCTTGGCCTGGCCGAGGGCGACGCGCATGATCTCTTCGGTGATGCCCTCGATCTTGATGTCCATCTGGAGCGAGGTGATGCCCTGTTCGGTGCCGGCCACCTTGAAGTCCATATCGCCGAGATGGTCCTCGTCACCGAGAATGTCGGAGAGAACCGCAAAGCGCTTGTCTTCGAGGATCAGGCCCATCGCGATGCCCGCGGTCGGCCGCTTCAACGGCACGCCCGCATCCATCAACGCCAGCGAGGCGCCGCAGACCGAGGCCATCGACGAGGAGCCGTTGGATTCGGTGATCTCCGAGACCACGCGCACCGTGTAGGGGAATTCATGGTGCGGCGGCAGCACCGGATGGATCGCGCGCCAGGCCAGCTTGCCGTGGCCGATCTCGCGCCGCTTGGTGCCGCCGAGGCGGCCGGTCTCGCCGACCGAGAAGGGCGGGAAGTTGTAGTGCAGCAGGAACGTCTCCTTGTACGTCCCCGACAGTGCGTCGATATACTGCTCGTCCTCGCCGGTGCCGAGCGTGGTCACGACCATCGCCTGGGTCTCACCGCGGGTGAACAGCGCCGAGCCGTGGGCGCGGGGCAGCACGCCAACTTCCGCGACGATGTTGCGCACGGTCTTGACGTCGCGGCCGTCGATGCGCTTGCCGGTGTCGAGGATGTTCCAGCGAACGATCTTGGCTTCCAGCTCCTTGAACACGCCGGCGACACGGAGCTTGTCGTATTTCGGCTCCTGGCCCTCCGGGAAGTAGTGGGCCATCACCTTTTCCTTGGCGACCCCGACGGCAGCATAACGCTCCTGCTTGATCGCAATCGCGTAGGCGGCGCGCAGCTCCTGCTCGATCAGGCCGAGCATTTCCTTTTCGAGCGCCGAATTGTCGATCGCGGTGACTTCGCGCGGCTCCTTCGCGGCCTTTTCGGCGAGCTCGATGATCGCGTTGATGACCGGCTGGAAGTGGCGGTGACCGAACATCACGGCGCCGAGCATCACGTCTTCATTGAGCTCCTTGGCCTCCGATTCGACCATCAGCACGGCGTCGGCGGTGCCGGCGACGACGAGGTCGAGCTGGGTGTCGACCATCTCGTCGAGCGTCGGGTTGAGGACGAATTCGTCATTGGCGAAGCCGACACGGGCCGCGCCGATCGGACCCTTGAAGGGCACGCCGGACAGCGTCAGGGCGGCGGAGGCCGCAACCATCGCTACCACATCAGGATCGTTCTCCATGTCATGCGAGAGCACGGTGACGATCACCTGGGTCTCGTTGCGCCAGCCGTCGACGAAGAGCGGGCGGATCGGACGGTCGATCAGGCGGGAGACCAGCGTCTCCTTCTCGGTCGGACGGCCCTCGCGCTTGAAATAGCCGCCGGGAATGCGTCCCGCAGCGTAGGCCTTCTCCTGGTAGTCGACGGTCAGCGGCAGGAAGTCGACGCCTTCGCGCGGCGCCTTGGCCGCAACGACGGTGGCGAGGACCACGGTCTCGCCATAGGTGGCGATGACGGCGCCGTCGGCCTGGCGGGCGATCTTGCCGGTTTCGAGCTTGAGTGGGCGTCCGCCCCAGTCGATCTCGACTGAATGCTTATTGAACATGGAGGTCTTCTTTCATGGGTTCTCGAAAGAAGGGACGGCTCTCGAAAAACAAAAACCATGCGCAAGATTGCGGGGCGCTGATCGGAGCGGATTATCAGCGTCCTGCGATCCTGCCATGGTTTTTGGATGTCGGATGGCGTCCATCCTTTCGGGTCATACGGGCGCCTTGCCCGTCGTGCCCAGCCGCCGGATTGCTGCTGGACTGTCAGTCGGCACGAACGCGAACACCGAACCGCGGCCTTCGCTCTTCATGCCCGGATGCGAATCCTCAACGACCCGCATCCGACGCGCACGCAGCCTCGATCAAAAAGCTTTAAGGAAGCGCTTTCGCTCGAAACCACGCGCAAAAACGCGCGCCGGTGGCGCGCGCAGGAACTGTTAACGACGAATGTTGTGCTTCTCGAGCAGCGCCTTGTACCGCGCCTCGTCCTTCTTCTTCAGGTAGTCGAGGAGCGAGCGGCGGGTCGAGACCAGCTTCAAGAGGCCGCGACGCGAATGGTTGTCCTTCACATGGGTCTTGAAATGGTTGGTGAGGTTGTTGATGCGTTCCGACAGGATCGCGACCTGAACCTCGGGCGAGCCGGTGTCGCCGGCCTTGGTGGCATTCGTCTTGATGACTTCCGCTTTGCGTTCCGCGGCAATCGACATCGTCAATTTCTCTCGTTGCGACCGGGGCTGGCAGTCAGGCCGGTCAGGTTGAACACACGCTTGGGGATGATTTCGCCATTGCCGACTTCGGCAAGCGCCAAAAGACGGCCTGCCACCGTGACATAGACTGTGCCGCTACAAGTGGGCGCATCCCGTCCGCGCAACAAAACGGCCTGGCCCCGATGGAGCCTTGCCGCATCAGCCCGAGTGACGGCCAGTGCCGGGATGTCGTCCAGCGCGGTCTCAACGGGCAAAAGCGCGTCGGCGAGGCTGCCCTCGCCGGACGCGGCTCTATCGCACAAAGCCTGCAACTGATCCAGCGGAATCATGTCGTTTTCGCCAAATGGGCCGACCAGGGTCCGCCGCAGCGCGCAGATATGGCCATAAGTGCCGAGAATCCGGCCCATATCGCGGGCCAACGCCCGGACATAGGTGCCCTTGCCGCATTCGGCCTCAAACACGGCCCGGTCGTTATCCGGTTGATCCACAAGGGTTAAATGGTGAATCTCGACCGGACGGGGGGCCAGCTCCACGACCTCGCCGTCGCGGGCGAGGTCATAGGCGCGCTCGCCCTGGACCTTGATCGCGGAATAGCGCGGCGGGATCTGCTCGATCACCCCGGTGAAGCGGGGCAGGAGGGCCAGGATCGCCTCCCGGGTCGGGCGCTGGTCGGAGGTCGCGGTGACCCGGCCCTCGATGTCGTCGGTGTCGCGCTCCTCGCCCCAGCAGACGGTGAACTGGTAGCGCTTGCGACCGTCCATGACGAAGGGAACGGTCTTGGTGGCCTCCCCGAGCGCGATCGGCAGCCCGCCCGAGGCGAGTGGATCGAGCGTGCCGGCATGTCCGGCGCGCTTGGCGTTGAACAGCCGCTTGAGCACGGCAACCGCCTGCGTCGAGGTCATGCCGATCGGCTTGTCGAGCACGACCCAGCCATGGACGTCGCGCCGATCGCGGCGAACCTGGTTGCCCTTCTGCTTGGCGCGCGGATCGTTGTTGACGCGGCGCGGCTCCTGATGCGGCCGGGCATCGCTTTCCAAATCCGCAAAATTATTTTTCTGCACGTCGCGTTGATCGGCGTCGTTGCCGCCGATCGTGCCGTGAGCCGGGTCCATCGTCATTGCTCTTCTTCCCGATCCGAATGCGGATCCTGTTCCAGGTCCTTCTGCACCGCAGGTGTTCGCAAAAGCTTCTCGATCCGTTCCGCTTCGTCGAATTGCTCATCGACGCGGAAGCGAATGTCAGGTGCAAATTTCAGGTTAACGCGTCGCGCGACTTCGCCGCGCAGGAATTTCTTGTTGCGCTCGAGCGCCGCGATCACGATCTCGGTGTCGCGGCCACCGAGCGGCATCACGTAGACCGTCGCGAGCTTCAGGTCGGGCGACATCCGCACCTCCGGCACGGTGATGATGTGACCTTCGAGATCCGCATCATGCACATTGCCTTGCGCCAGAATATCGGCCATCGCGTGGCGAACCTGCTCGCCGACGCGCAACTGACGCTGCGAGCCGCCGGGCGCGGAACTCTTCTTCTGATGATGCCGTGGCATTCTGGGAAATCACCTCGTCATGCCCGTATCTTCGACATGGGCACTGTCATTTGTCCTGTTGAAACGAAGAGGGGCGGATGGCCGGAAAAATCCGGCCATCGCACTCCCGCTTTCAGTTCAAAAAGATCCGAACGCTTCGGTAAGATTTGGACTTACAGGGAGCGCTGGATCGTCTCCACGCGATAGCACTCGATGACATCGCCTGCGCGCATGTCGTGGTAGTTCTCGAAGGCCATGCCGCATTCCTGACCGGACTGGACTTCCTTCACTTCGTCCTTGAAGCGTTTCAGCGTCGACAGCTTGCCTTCATGCACGACGACGTTGTCGCGGATCAGGCGCACATTGGCGCCGCGTTCCACGGTGCCGTCGGTGACGCGGCAGCCGGCGACCTTGCCGACCTTGGAGATGTTGAAGATCTCCAGGATCTCGGCATTGCCCAGCATGGTTTCGCGCAAGGTCGGCGCGAGCAGGCCGCTCATCGCCTTCTTCACGTCGTCCACGAGGTCGTAGATGATGTTGTAGTAGCGGATCTCGATGCCGTTGCGCTTGGCGGCCGCAGCGGCTTCCTTGTTGGCACGAACCGAGAAGCCGATGATCGCGGCGTTGAAGCCTTCCGCGAGCGTCACGTCCGACTCCGAGATGCCGCCGACGCCGGCATGCAGGATGCGGGCGGCGACCTCGTCGGTACCGAGCTTCTCCAGCGAGCCGAGGATCGCTTCCAGCGAGCCCTGCACGTCGGCCTTGACGATCAGCGGGAATTCCTTGCGGCCCGCCGTCTTCAATTGCGACATCATCTGCTCGAGCGAGCCGCGCATGCCGGAGATCGAGGCTGCCGCGTTCTCGCGCTTCTGGTGCGCGCGGTAGCTGGTGACCTGGCGGGCGCGGGCTTCGTTCTCGACCACCGCGAGACGGTCGCCGGCCTCCGGCGGACCGTTGAAGCCGAGCACTTCGACCGGCACCGAGGGACCGGCCTCCTGCACTGTCTCGCCCTGATCGGAGATAAGCGCGCGGACGCGGCCCATTTCGGCACCGGCGACGATGATGTCGCCGACACGGAGCGTGCCGCGCTGGACCAGCACGGTGGCGACCGGACCACGGCCGCGATCGAGCTTGGCCTCGATCACGGTGCCCTCGGCCGGACGCTGCGAATTGGTCTTCAGGTCGAGGATTTCGGCCTGCAGCGCGATCATCTCGAGCAGCTTGTCGAGATTGGTCTTGTTCTTGGCGGACACCTCGACGTCGACGACTTCGCCACCGAAGGACTCCACCTGCACCTCGTGCTGGAGCAGTTCGGTGCGCACGCGCTCGGGCTTGGCGTCGGGCTTGTCGATCTTGTTGATGGCAACGATGATCGGCACCCGCGCCGCCTTGGCGTGGTTGATGGCTTCGACCGTCTGCGGCATGACGCCGTCATCGGCCGCGACCACCAGCACGACGATGTCGGTGACCTTGGCGCCGCGGGCGCGCATCGCGGTGAACGCGGCGTGGCCGGGCGTGTCGATGAAGGTGATCTTCTTGCCGCTTTCGGGCGACACCACCTGATAGGCGCCGATGTGCTGGGTGATGCCGCCGGCCTCGCCGGAGACGACGTTGGCGTGGCGGAGCGCATCGAGCAGCGACGTCTTGCCGTGATCGACGTGACCCATCACGGTCACGACCGGCGAGCGCGTCTCGGTATCGGTGGAATCGTCGACGGTGTCGAACAGGCCTTCCTCGACGTCCGATGCGGCGACGCGCTTGACAGTGTGGCCGAGCTCTTCGGCGATCAGCTGCGCGGTGTCGGCGTCGATCACGTCGGTGATCTTGTGCATCGCGCCCTGCTTCATCAGCATGCGGATGACGTCGACCGCGCGTTCGGACATGCGGTTGGCGAGTTCCTGGATGGTGATCGCTTCCGGGATCGTCACCTCGCGGACCAGCTTTTCCTTCGGCTCGTTCGAGGCATGACCCTTCAGGCGCTGGGTGCGGCGGCGGAACGATGCGATCGAGCGCTCGCGCACGTCATCGGCATTGAGCGCGGTGACGACGGTGAGACGGCCGCGTTCCTTCTGCGGGCCAGGCTTGTGTGTGGTCTTCGGGGCTGCCGCGGGACGCATCGCGCCGCCGGGGCCACGACGAACCTGGCGCGGAGCCTCGTCGTCATCAGGCTCGGCCGCAACAGCGGGGCCGCGACCGGGGCCAGCCGGACGCTGCGCGGTCGTCGTTGCAGGCCGCGCCGGCGTTGTTCCCGGGCGTGCCGTCGTGGTACCGGGCCGCGGCGCAGGCGTGGTCGGCGCGGCGGTTGCGGGACGCGCGGCAGCCGGCTGCTCGCCTTCCCCAAAACGCTTCTTGGCCTCGGTCTCGGCCTTCCGCTTGGCTTCGTCCTCATGGCGATGGCGCTCTTCCTCGGCCTTGCGACGGGCTTCGGCGGCTTCGCGCTCGGCGCGTTCGGCGGCCTCGCGGGCGGCGCGGCGCTGGGCCTCTTCCTCGGCCTGGCGGCGTTCCTCGACCTCACGCAGCTTGGCATCGGCCAGTGCGCTGGCGCGGGCCGAACGCTCGTCCTCGGTCAGGGTGCGCAGCACCACGCCGGAACCGGCGTTGCGAGGCGGGGCGGGCGGAGCCGGACGCGACGGCGCGGCGGGTGCGGCCGCCGGAGCCGGCTTTGCAGTCACCTCGGGCGCGTGCGGCTCGGGGCCGTCGCCCATGCGGCGCTTGCCGCGCTTCTCGACCACGACCTGCTTGCTGCGGCCATGGCTGAAGCTCTGGCGCACGGTGCCCGTTTCGACGCGCGGCTTGAGCGATAGCGTCTTGCTCGGAACGCTCAGCTTCTTGTCGCCAGGGGTCTTGGTATCAACCATTCAGCAGTCCTAATCCTGATTTGTCAGTGTTGTGCGTTGCCGCACCGTCCTATCGGGTCGTCGTTGTCTCTCAGAAATCCTGGCCGGGCTTTTCGGCAGTCTTGTCATCGTCCGCCATCCGGTATCGGACCAGCATCTGGCTACGTGACAGGAATGACTTGCTCGCCGGGCCCGCGAGCAGGGCAGCATGTATCACATTTGACCGGGTCAGTGCCAAATCCAATTCTACTGATTTCAGTGCGGTGACGACGGGAATCTGCGACTTGGCGCCGCGATTTCCGGCATTTTGACGCGCCAGCATGTCCAATTTGCGGATTCCGTCTGCGGCCCCGTCGCTGGCATGGATCAGGACCTCGACCGTTCCTTCTCGAAGGGCGCTCTCGACCTTGCCGAAGCCGGCCACGACCTGGCCCGCCTTGGCGGCGATCCCAAGGGCTTCCGTCACGCTCCGAACCAGGAGCGCCTCGATGTCAGTGGGAAGCGTCTGAGGGACGCGCAGATCGCGCTTGAAGGCCTTGCTGAATTGGTGACGCCGCACGGCTTCCGCAACCACCTTGCGTGAGGCGGTGACCCACATGCCGCGTCCGGGCAGCTTGCGCTTGAGATCGGGAACCACGTCGCCTTGCGGCGAGACGACGAAGCGGATCAGCTCGTCGATCGGCCGGACCTCGCGACTGACCGCGCACATGCGCATGGTCGCGGATCTTTCGGTCCGCGGCCCATGGTCGAGTTCGCTGTCAGTGTTGGCGAGCATCCGGGCGACATCCTCCTTCGCCTTCTTAAGCTGGCTGGTCTTCGGTCGCCTCGGCCTCTTCGGCCGGCTTGGCGAGATCGGCCTCGGTGATCCAGCCGGCCTTGACGCGGGCCTGCATGATCATCGCTTCGGCATCGTCACGGGAGATCTCGATGCCGTCGAGCGCACCGCCGTGCTTGGTCGGCTCGCCGCCTTCCTTGCGCTCGGTCCAGCCGACCAGATCGTCGGTGGCGCAGCCGGCGAGGTCGTCGACGGTCTTGATGTCGTTCTCGCCGAACTTCACCAGCATCTTCGAGGTCACGCCGGGCACGTCCTTGAGCGCGTCCTCGACGCCGAGCTCCTTGCGCCTGGCCTCGAGCTCGGCCTCCTGCTGCTCCAGATATTCGCGGGCGCGGTTCTGCAGCTCCTGCGCGGTCTCCTCGTCAAAACCCTCGATGCTGGCGAGTTCCTTGACGTCCACCATCGCGAGTTCCTCGACCGAGGTGAAGCCTTCGGACGCCAGCAGCTGCCCGACCACTTCGTCAACGTTGAGCGATTCCATGAAGACCCGGGTGGAGTTCTCGAAGTCGGCCTGGCGGCGCTCCGATTCCTCCTGCTCGGTCAGGATGTCGATGTCCCAGCCGGTGAGCTGCGAGGCCAGGCGGACGTTCTGGCCGCGGCGGCCAATCGCCAGCGAGAGCTGGTTGTTGGTGTCGGGCACCACGACCTCAATGCGCTCGCGGTCCTCGTCGATCACGACCTTGGAGACCTCGGCCGGCGCCAGCGCGTTGACCACGAAGGTCGCGATGTCGGGCGACCAGGGAATGATGTCGATCTTCTCGCCTTGCAGTTCGTTCACCACCGCCTGCACGCGCGAGCCGCGCATGCCGACGCAGGCGCCGACCGGATCGACCGAGGAATCGCGGGAAATCACGCCGATCTTCGCGCGCGAGCCGGGATCGCGGGCCACCGCCTTGATCTCGACGATGCCGTCATAGATCTCCGGCACCTCCTGCGCGAACAGCTTCGCCATGAACTGCGGATGGGTGCGGGAGAGGAAGATCTGCGGGCCGCGCGTCTCGCGGCGGACGTCGAAGATGTAGGCGCGGACGCGGTCGCCGTTGCGGAACACCTCGCGCGGCAGCATCTCGTCGCGGCGGATGATGGCTTCGCCACGGCCGAGATCGACGATCACGCTGCCATATTCAACGCGCTTGACGACGCCGTTGACGATATCGCCGATGCGGTCCTTGAATTCCTGGTATTGCCGGTCGCGCTCGGCCTCGCGCACCTTCTGCACGATCACCTGCTTGGCCGATTGCGCGGCGATGCGGCCATATTCCAGCGGCGGCAGGGTGTCGGCGATGGTGTCGCCGACCTGGGCGCCGGGGTTGGCGCGCTGCGCGTCGACCAGCGAGATCTGGTTGGCATGGTTCTCGACCTTGTCGACCACCAGCATGTGGCGCGACAGCCGCAGCTCACCCTTCTTCGGGTCGATCTCGGCATGAACGTCAGTCTCGCTGCCGTAACGGGCCCTGGCGGCCTTGGCGATGGCGTCTTCCATCGCCGCGATGACGATGCCGCGGTCGATCGATTTCTCGCGTGCGACGGCGTCCGCGATCTGAAGCAATTCAAGTCGGTTGGCGCTGACTGCCATGGCTAGTCTCCTTGGTCAGGATCGATCTCGCCGCGCCGCGCGCGTTCGGCGGCAAGGCGATGTTTCTTCGTGTTGGTCGGGGCCGGCTTCTTCTTCGGCTTGGTGTTCTTGGTGGTCTTCTCGCTGATCTTGGCGTGCGGCGCCTGCGGCGGCTCGAGGCCGAGATTGCGGCGCATCTCGCGCGCCTCGGCCTTGCCGCGGCGCATGGAGTCGGCGATCAGCGCGTCGGTCAGCACGAGGCGTGCCTCGCCGATATCCTCCATGGTCAGGAGAACGTCGGCATCGTCGCCCGCCTTGGCGTCGTCGCGATGCAGATGCACCCGGTCGCCTTCGACCGCGCCGAGCGTGCCGCGGAAGCGCTTGCGCCCCTCATGCGCGACCGCCATCTCGATCTTCACCAGATGGCCGGAATAGCGCTCGAAATCGGAACGGCGCACCAGCGGGCGGTCGATGCCCGGCGAGGAGATCTCGAGGCGATAGGCGCGATCGATGGGATCGGCGACGTCGAGCACGGGCGACAGGGCCCGCGAGATCGCCTCGCAATCCTCGATCTGCATCGAGCCGTCCGGCCGCTCGGCCATGATCTGCACGGTGCAGCCCGCCTCTCCGGAAATGCGGATCCGCACCAGGCGGTAGCCCATGCCCTGGAGCACAGGCGTCGCCACCGCCGACACCCGTGCCGCGACGCCCGGCTCGACCACGAGCCGCGGCTCGGCCAGCAATTCGGCATCCGTGGAACCAGGCTTCGGTTCGATCATGTCCAGGGTCAGGGCGCTCAATGGTTAAGGCTTGGTTACGACGTCAAAGCCCGTTTCGGAACTTTCCCGACAGCACGTCGGGCTGCATCTCCCGCCAAGCCGCGTTCAGGTAATAAAAAAGAGCGGGTCCTTGCGGGCCCACTCTCACTACGCGGATCGTATGAGAAGATGAATTGGCGCTGATATAGCGCTTTCCCTGCTCCCGGACAAGGCCCATTGCAGCGGGAACGGGCCTTTTTGCGCCGATCCGCGGACCCCGCGCAACGCTTCCTTCATCAAGCAGGCCTAGATTGCCGGATTGTGGGGCGGCTTGAACCAAGGGCGCACCCGCGGCGTGCCCCGTTCGAGTTGCGTTTTCATGACCGTTGCCACGTCGCTCATTCCTGGACTGGACGATATCGTCAAGCGCGGCGATCCGCGGCGACGCGGCGAGATCGCGCGCGCCATCGCGCAGCTGTTCTTCCAGGACGCGGACAAGCTCCGCCCCGAGCTGATCGATCTCTTCGACAATCTCCTCATCGATCTCGTCCCGCATGCCGAGCTCGCCTCGCGCATCGATCTCGCCGAGCGCTTCTCGCGCCTGAACAATGCGCCGCCGCACCTCGTCAATCAGCTCGCGCGCGAAAACGAGATCATGGTGGCCGGTCCCGTGCTGCGCCGCTCGCCCGTGCTCGACGATGCGGCTCTGGTCGAGATCGCGCGCTTGAAAGGCCAGGGCCATCTCCTGGCGATGACGGAGCGCCCCGCTCTGTCGCCCGTCGTCACCGACGTGCTGGTCGAGCGCGGCGATCGCGACGTGGTGCGCCGCGCCGCAGCCAATGCCGGTGCGGTGTTCTCGCCAAACAGCTATTCCGAGCTGATCAAGCGCGCGGCGCAGGACGGCGTGCTGACGCTCAAGATCGGCCAGCGCACCGATCTTTCGGGTGAGAACCTGAAGCGGCTTCTCGACGGCACGCTCGACGTCATCCGCCGCCGCCTCTCCACCGTGGTCAATCCCGCGCGCCAGGTCGAGATCAAGCGCGCCATGGCTGCGATCGAGGAAGCCGCGCTGCCGCCGGGACCGCGGCGCGATTTCTCGGCAGCCCAGCGTACGGTGCTCACCTTGCATCGCGAGGGCCATCTCGGCGAGAGCGCACTGCTCGGTTTCGCCAAGGCGAACAAATACGAGGAAACGATCGTCGCGCTCTCGGCGATGTCAGGCGTTCGCCTCCAGGTCCTCGATCGCCTGATTGCAGGCGATCGCTATGATCCGCTTCTGATCTTGGGTCGCGTGCTGAACCTGGGCTGGCCCACTGTGCGCGCGCTCATTCTGCTCTGGTACGGCCCGCACCGCACGCCTGCCGATGCCGACATCGAGGCCGCGCGTGTGAACTTCACGCGCCTGATGCCGACGACTGCCGAGCGCGTTGTGAACTTCTGGCGCAACCGACAGACGATTTAGCTCCTGGCTTCGTCATTGCGAGCGGAGCGAAGATTCCATGGGGAGTGGATAGCGACCGGGTCTGAGGCCAGACTGAGGTTGCTGAAGAACTCAACCTGGAGACAACGATGTTGCTCGATCATCTTTCCGACGGACTGGCCGCTATCCGGACGCAGATTGGCGCAATTTTTGTGTCATTGGAACTGAGCCGTTCGACATGGCTGGTTACATCGCTGTCGCCCGGCAAGGGCGAGAAGATGTCCAAACACAGCGTGAAGGCCGGCGCTATTGCGGAGCTTTTGAAGCTCTTTGCAGCGCTGAAGCGTAAGGCCCAGGCGCGAACGGGCGAGAGTTATCCGATCATCACCATCCAGGAGGCGGGGCTGGATGGGTTCTGGCTTCACCGCACTCTGCAGTCGGAGGGCGTCGAGAGCTACGTGGTCGATCCGGCCTCGATCGCGACGCCGCGCCGGCGCCGGCGGGCCAAGACGGACCGGTTGGACGGTGAGACGCTGTTGCGGTCGCTTCTGGCCTACAAGCGCGGCGAGCCACGGGTCTGCGCGATGGTCGTTGCCCCCTCTCCGGAAGAAGAGGACCGCCGCAGGCTTTGCCGGAGCGGCGGACCTTGATCGCGGAGCGGATCGTGCATGTGAACCGGATCAAGGGTGTTCTGTTTGCGCAAGGGATATTCGACTACGTGCCGCTGCGGCGCGATCGACGGACGCGGCTCGAGGCCTTGCGCACGGGGACGGGCGGCTGCTGCCGGCGCATTTGAAGGCGCAGATCAGCCGCGAGCTCGACCGGCTCGAACTTCTGCTCGACCAGATCGCGGCGGTAGAGCGCGAGCAGGATGCATTGCTGGCTGCAAGCCGACCAGCAGGCGAGAAGGCTGCATCGAACCCGGTCGCGATGCTGCTCGACTTGAAGGGCCTGGGCCCGAACTTTGCTGCCATTCTCTGGTCGGAGGCCTTCCACCGTCAGTTCACCAACCGCCGCCAGGTTGCGTCCTATGCCGGTCTTGCGGCCACGCCATGGCGCAGTGGCGGCATTGAGCGTGAGCAGGGCGTGTCGAAGGCCGGCAATCCGCGCCTGAGAACCACGATGATCCAGCTCGCCTGGCTGTGGATACGTCACCAGCCTCAATCGGCTCTGACCCAGTGGTTCAAGGCCAACAGCCAGCGCGGCCGCAAGCGCACAATCGTGGCGCTGGCGCGCAAGCTGCTCGTGGCCCTGTGGAAATACGTGACCGCCGGCGTCGTGATCGAGGGAGCCGTGGTGAAGCCCGGCGCCTGACACCACGCCTCTCAGCCTCAAAACCAATCCGCCGAGGTTGATCAGCCTCGGCCGATCCGGGTGGACGAACCGATGGATTGCATGGCTTCAAACGCCGTAACGAAGAAGGGTCTCGTCCTCTCGAGCCTGCCCGCCGCAAGCGGAATGTTGGTGCAGTCGCCACCGCGCAACGACCGAATGTGAGTTTGATCTGGCATGCAAACCAGATTGCCAAAACCGGCTCGACCCTTGGATCGCCAACCATAGGAGTAGTTCACGCCGCACTTCCCGACCCAACGAGCCTGAAGGCGTGCTCGCTCAGGTCAAGACCAAGCCGCTTCGCGGCGGCCCTCACGGGCCGGTCTTGACCTGATCTGCGCGCGCCATCCGAAAAGTTCCGCGGTCGGGACGAAGAGCTGGCCTGCAATCGAACAAAGAGCTGACCATAAACCTTGACACATCAAATCCCCATGTGAGCAATCCAGAAATCTCTCGGGGAGGCAGGGATTGCTTCGTCGCTTCGCTCCTCGCAATGACGGCTAATCGACCCGCCTGAACCGCAAATAAGCCGCCTTGCGTCCTTCTCGCGCGGCCTTCCGGCCGTAGCGCGTCATGGTGTAGCCCGGCCATGGCTGTCGGAAATCGTCGGCGCGTTCGGCGAGCCAGACGAAGTCCTGCGAGCGCGCAAGATGCGACAGCGTCCAGGCGACGTAATCGTCGATGTCGCAGACGAAACGGAATTCGCCGCCGCTCCTGAGCACGCGAGCCATCGCGGCTATGGTCCGGTCCTGGACGAAGCGGCGCTTCCAGTGTCGCCGCTTCGGCCAGGGATCGGGATGGATCAGGTCGATCCGCGACAGCGAAGCCTTCGGCAGCCAGGCCAGCAGCTCGGCGGCATCGCCCGCGAACAGGCGGATGTTGCCGATATTGGCGGCCTCGATCTGCGCGAGGATCTTTGCCATGCCGTTGACATAGGGCTCGCAGCCGATGAAGCCGGTCGCGGGGAAGGTCTTCGCTTCGGCCGCAAGATGCTCACCGCCGCCGAAGCCGATCTCGAGTCTGACATCTTCGGCTGCGGGGTCGAAGATCGCGCGGGCGTCCGCCGGCGCCTCACCGGCGATGTCGAGCGCAAGATGCGGCAGCAGCTGCTCGATCAACCCGGCCTGGTGTTGCCTGAGCTTGTGGCCCTTGCGGCGTCCGAAGAAGGCGCGCTCGCTGTCCTCGCGATCGGGGTCTGATTTACGTTCGCTCATCGCAGCGTCTGATACAGGCGATGGAGCAGCCGCGCGCGCGGCGCGAGCGACGAGACATAGAGTTGCTCATAATGGGTGTGTGCGCCCTTGCCGTCGACGCCGAGCCCGTCGAGCGTCGCGGTGTGCGCGGCGGTGAAATTGCCGTCCGAGCCGCCGCCGGTGTGGGTGTCGGTCAGCTCGAAGCCGATCTCGCTGGCGAGCGCCTTCGCATGCTCGTACAGCGAGGCGCCTGCATTGCTCTTCTCGTAAGGCGGTCGATTGAGCTCGCCGGTGACTTCAACGGTAACGCCGTCGGTCTTCGATCTCAGAGAGAGAATCTTGCCGACGAACTCGTCTGCGTCCTTGAGGCTCACGACGCGCAGATCGACTTCGGCATAGGCCGTTTCCGGCGTGACGTTGGGGCGCGTGCCGCCGCGCACCACGCCGACATTGACGGTGACGCCGCGCGTCGGATCGTTCATCCCTTCCAGCGCCAGGATCACATTGGCGAGCTCGCGGACGGCACTGCGGCCGTCCTCCGGACGCGTGCCGGCATGTGCGGGCACGCCTGTGATGAACACCTGGAAGCGTCCGACGCCCTTGCGTCCGGTGACGATCCTGCCGCCGTCACGCGCCGGCTCGGTCACCAGTACATATTTGGCCTTGCGTCCCTCTCGCTCGATCAGCGCGCGCGAGGTGGGGCTGCCGATCTCCTCGTCGGAGGTGAACATGTGGGTGATGCCGAGCGGCGAGCGGTCGCCGGTGGCGCAGAGTGCGCGAAAGGCGTCATGGGCGATGTAGGCGCCGCCCTTCATGTCGTAGATGCCAGGACCGAACGCGACGTCGCCTTCGACCTTGAACGGCAGGCGCTCGATGAATCCGATGGGATGAACGGTATCGAGGTGGCTCAGCACCAGGACGCCTGGCCGATCCTGCCCCCAGTTCGTGCGCACCACGAGATGATCGCCGCAGCCATCCACGCCGGCGATGCGCTCGAGCGTGACCGGCAGGTCGCGGTATTGCTCCGCGACCAGGGAGACCAGCTTGTTGACCTGTTCAGGCGCTTCCGTCGGCGTCTCGATCTCCACCCAGCGGCGGATGCCATCGAGAATAGTTTGTGAATCGAACCAATTGGAGCCAGTCATGGACGCATCTGTGCCTGTGAATCGCATCATCGAAGCGGACGCGCATCAAAGCGCGGTCATAAATGACGACATAGGCCAGATTTGACGCAGTCTCAAACCGCCATGGAGATGGCGCCTCAGCGCTTGTCGGGGCCTTCGCGGGCCGCAATCTGCTCGACGAGATCGACGATCGAACGGCGCATCTTCGAATCGGTGATTCGCGTGAAGGCCTTGGTCAGGGCGAGCCCTTCGGAGGTCGCGAGAAAGTCCGAGACGTAAGAGGGCGAGGCGCCTTCGCTGAAGCCCTCCGGACCCGGCACGCCGCTCGGGCCGCCCTCGAACAGGAACGACACCGGCACCTGCAGAATCTCGGCGATCTGCTGGATGCGGCTCGCGCCGACACGGTTGGTGCCCTTCTCGTATTTCTGGATCTGCTGGAAAGTCAGGCCCAAAGCTTCACCGAGCTTTTCCTGGCTCATGCCCAACATGATGCGGCGCATGCGCACGCGACTGCCGACATATTTGTCAACAGGGTTGGGCGCTTTCGACATTTCCTCAGCCCTCCAAACATCACCTTCGGCGCAATCATCAAGCATGCCTCGGGTGCCAGCACCGTCAAAATCAAACCCTCTTATTGGGAAACATTGCGGAGAAATTTAGCAACGTACCGCTGTCTTTCGCAGCCGGTGCAGAATGAGGAGCCCACCTGCAGTCTGTCAACCGTGGGACTACGGTTGTCAAAGGATTCCGGCGGCGTCGGCGGCGAGGCGATCAGGGGTACCCTTTGGCGACGCGCCGGCGCACCGCCACAATCACGGCGAGCGCGACGAGCATGGCTGCGGGCACGTCGCCCACCCGCGCATAGACGGTCGGCGGGATCGCGGCGGGCAGGTTTGCGTCCAAAATGCCTTCGATTCCGAGGCCGAGGCTCGCGACCGTGCGCCCGACCGGATCGATCACTGCGGAGACGCCGGTATTGGCGGAGCGGACCAGCGGCAATCCGAGCTCGATCGCGCGCATCCGCGACTGCTCCAGATGCTGATAGGGGCCGGTCGAGATACCGAACCAGCCGTCGTTGGTGAGGTTCACGATCCAGCCCGGACGTTCGTTGCGCCCAGCCACTTCGCCGGGAAAGATGGCTTCGTAGCAGATCAGCGGCAGCGCAGGCGGTGCGCTGGGGACCGGCAGCGCATGCCGCACGGTGCCGGGAATGAAGCCGCCGCGCACGCGCGTCAATTGCTCGAAACCGAGCTTCTCCATCAGCGCCTGGTAGGGGAGAAATTCTCCGAACGGGACCAGATGCAGCTTGTCGTACACTGCGAGCACGCTGCCGTCGTGATCGATCACGTAGATCGAATTATAGGCGCGCGTGATCGGCGCGCCCCGCGGCAGGTCGGGCGCGCGGACCGATCCCGTGATCAGCACGGTGCCCTTCGGCAGCAGGTCCGCGATTTGCGCCATCGCGTCGGCTTCGCGGGTTAGGAAGAACGGAAAGGCGGATTCCGGCCAGATCAGGATGCTGGCATCGCGCACGCCGGTCGATTGCGGGCCGGAGGCGCGGTCCGACAGCGCGAGATACGTCTTCATCACCTCCGCCTTGGCGGCGTAGTTGAATTTCGCGTCCTGCCGCAGGTTCGGCTGCATCAGGCGCAGCTTGGCGCCGGATACCATCGTGGTCGGATGCAGCGAGAGGCGGATTGCGCCGAAGATGCCCATGGCAATCAGAAGCGCGACGGCGGCCGCCGGCATGCGCCATTGCAGGCGGCGATCGGCCGTGCGGTCGATCAGCGTCGCGGGACTTGCGAAGATCGCAACCGTCAGGAACGTCATGCCCCACAGGCCGATCAGCGAGGCCGTCTGCGCCAGCGGCAGTGGCTCGGAGAGTGCATAGCCGAACGCGTTCCAGGGAAAGCCGGTCAGCGCATGACCGCGCAGCCATTCGCTGATGGTGAGGCTTGCCGCGAGCGCAAGCACGCGCGTGGCGTTCTTGGTCCACAGCAGGCGCGCCAGCGCAAAGCCGATCGCCGTGAAAATCGACAGATAGGCCGGCAGCCCCAGCACGGCGAACGGCGTCAGCCAGGCGAACGTGTCGGCATCGACGAAGAAGGCGTAGCCGATCCAGTAGAGGCCGGGCACGAAATAGCCGAGCCCGAACCAGTAGCCGGTCAGTGCCGCGGCAGGAGCGCCGCCATAGCGTCCGCCGCCGGCGCCGTCGATCAGCCAGACCAGCACCGGGAAGGTGACGAACAGCACCGGGAACAGGTTGAACGGCGCCAGCGCCAGCACCGATAGTGCCCCGGCCGCCATGGCGATGACGGCGCGCCGCCATCCCCAGGTGAGGATGATGGCGAGCGCGATCTGCCGAAGTCGCTGCGATGGACTCACTGCGGGCCGGCCCCGTCGCTCGGCGGCGGCGTGGGGGTGTCGCTGGCCGGCGGTTGTCCGCTCTCCGGCGTGGCCTCGCGGCGCCGGCTCTCGCGCTGGGTACGCGGCGCCGGACGCTCCTTCCGTGTCGAGATGCGCAGCCGCTTGACACGGCGCGGATCGGCATCGAGGACCTCGACCTCGTAGGTGCCGGGACCCGAGATCACCTCGCCGCGCACCGGCAGGCGTCCGACGAAGCTGACGAGATAGCCGCCCAGCGTTTCCACCTCCTCGCCGGCCTCGCCGGTGACGAAGTCTTCGCCGATCACCGAGCGGACGTCGTCGAGGCTGGCGCGGGCGTCGGCGATGAAGGCGTTGTCGGGCAGGCGCACGATCGAAGGCGGCTCGTCGCTGTCGTGTTCGTCGTCGATCTCGCCGACGATCTGCTCGACGATGTCCTCGATCGAGACCAGCCCGTCGCTGCCGCCATATTCGTCGACCACCAGTGCCAGATGGATGCGCGAGGCCTGCATCTGCGCGAGCAGGTCGATCGCCCGCATGGACGGCGGCACGTAGAGCAGCTTGCGGATGATGTGCGCGTCATGAAGCGGCAGCGCGAGATCGACGGCGCGCAGGTCGAGCCCGGCCGGCAGCGGCTTCTTGCGCTTGGTCTTGGTGGCTTCCGATACGCGGGCGCGCGCGGTCATGAATGCGAGCAGGTCGCGGATGTGGACGATGCCGACGGGATCGTCGAGCGTCTCGTTGAAGACCACGAGGCGGGAATGGCCGGCGCTCTCGAAGCGGTCCATCAGTTCCCCGAGCGGGATGTCGCGCTTCACTGCGACGATGTCGGCGCGATGCACCATGACGTCGGCGATACGGCGCTCGTGCAGGCCGAGGATGTTGCGCAGCATGGTGCGCTCGACGGCGGAAAAGCCGGTGTCGTCGGGTGTCGTCGCGTCCAGCACGACCTGCAGGTCGTCGCGGACCGATCCCGCCTTCCAGCCGAACAGCGTCCGGATGGCGCGCAGCAGCCAGTTGTCCGCCGTTGGGCGCATCACCTCGCCTTGCGTCACCACGGCCGGCAAATTGGCCGTGTTGCGCGGATTGTCTTGGATCGGATCGGAATCCGGCATCTCAATGCGTCCCCGGGCGGTCTGCATAGGGATCGGGTATGCCGAGATGAGCCAGGATCTCACGTTCGAGCGCTTCCATCTCCTCGGCGTCGCTGTCGTTCTCGTGGTCGTAACCGATCAGGTGCAGGAATCCATGCACGGCGAGATGGCTCAAATGGTGGTCGAACGGCTTTTGTTCCTCGTCCGCCTCGCGCCGCATGGTTTCATAGGCGATCGCGATGTCGCCGAGCATGCGCGGCGCATCGCCAGGTTTCCATTCGCCCTCCGGCTGGAGCGCGGGGAACGAGAGCACGTTGGTGGGCTTGTCGATACCGCGCCAGTTGCTGTTGAGGGCACGGATGCCGGCGTCATCGGTCAGCATCACAGCCACTTCCGCGTCGGCAACGTCGTCTTCGACGCTCTCGGCGGCGGCCGCCACGGCGCGCTGGATCACGGCTTCGGAATCAGGCTCACGCTGCCAGCAATCGGCGACGACGAGGACCTCGGTCATGGGAAGGTTGGGATGGGACATTGTGTTGTCTGGGACGAAGGGCGCCGTGTTCGCGCCCTCTGGGTCCGGTGTTGCCTCGTCAGGATTGACCGGTGGCCGGCCGCTGCGGCGGCCCTTCGTAGGCGGCGACGATCCGCGCCACCAGTTCGTGGCGGATCACGTCCTCGGCCTTGAAATGAACCTGGGCAATTCCCTCGACGCCGTTCAAGAGGCGTGTGGCCTCGGCCAGGCCCGAGGTCTGGCCGTTCGGCAGGTCGATCTGCGAGGGATCGCCTGTCACGATCATCCGGCTGTTCTCGCCGAGACGCGTCAGGAACATCTTCATCTGCATCGACGTGGTGTTCTGGGCCTCGTCCAGGATGATGGCGGCGTTGGTCAGCGTACGGCCGCGCATGAAGGCGAGCGGCGCGATCTCGATCTCTCCGGTCTGCAGCGCGCGCTCGACGATGCGCGCATCCATGAGGTCGTAGAGCGCATCATAGATCGGCCGCAGATAAGGATCGACCTTCTCGCGGAGATCGCCGGGCAGGAAGCCGAGCCGCTCGCCGGCTTCCACCGCCGGACGCGACAGGATGATGCGATCGACCTCCTTGCGCTCGAACAGCTGCGCGGCATGGGCGACGGCGAGCCAGGTTTTGCCGGTGCCGGCGGGACCGATGCCGAACACCAGCTCGTGCCGTTTCAGGGCACGGATGTAGGAGTCCTGCGCGGCCGTGCGCGCGCGCACCGGGCGCTTGCGCAGGTTGATGCTGTCGAAGGTCGATTTGGCCGATTTGGCGTCGAACTCGAACAATGAGCCCTGCGCGATCACGGCGCGGATGGCGCCTTCGACCTCGCCCTGGTCGAGATCCTGCCCTTTCACCGCTTGCGTGTAGAGCATTTCCAGCACGCGGCGCGCGGCGTCGCAGCCGTCGCGGGTGCCGCCGATGGTGATGTGGTTGCCCTTGGAATCGACGATCACGCCGAGCCGCCGCTCGATCTGCGCCAGATGCTGGCCGTACGGGCCGACCAGCGCGGAAGCGGCGCGATTGTCGTCGAAGTCGATGACGACCTGGGTTTCGGGCGGAACTTGCATGTCGCGGTCAAATTTGCGGCTGGGAGCGAACGAAGACGAATCCGATGCGCTTTTTGGCAAGGGTTCAGGCTCCAGTGGCTTGCGATAAAGCGGGCTCGCGCGCGCCATGCGGCGTCACGAGCTCGCCGAGAAAACTGTAGCGCTCGAGGCTGTCGATGCGGACCGGCAGGATTTGTCCGATGATGTCGGACGAGGCCATCACATGGGCGGGCTGCAGGTAGGCGGTACGGCCCACGATCTGGCCCTCCTTGCGCGCCGGACGCTCGAACAGCACGTCGACCGTTGAGCCAATCGCGGCCTTGTTGAAGGCCGATTGCTGGCTGTCGATCAGTTCCTGGAGCCGCTCCAATCGCTGGTCCATCTCGGCGGGGGACACCGTCTCCTGCATGTCCGCGGCCGGCGTTCCCGGCCGGGCGGAGTATTTGAACGAATAGGCCGCAGCGTAGCCGATTTGCGTGACAAGCGCGAGAGTGGCGCGAAAATCTTGCTCGCTCTCGCCAGGGAAGCCGACGATGAAATCTGATGAAAAAGCAATGTCTTGGCGTGCACTGCGGAAACGGTCGATGACGCGGCGGTAATCATCGGCGGTATGTTTGCGGTTCATGGCCGCCAGAATCCGGTCCGAGCCCGATTGCACCGGCAGGTGCACGAACGGCATCAGGGCACCGAGATCGCGATGGGCCGCAATCAGGCTGTCGTCGACGTCGCGGGGATGGCTGGTCGAATAGCGCAGTCGCGCGATACCGGGAATCGCCGCCAGATGTTCGAGCAACCGGCCGAGCGGCCAGATTTTTCTATCCGGCCCCTCGCCGTGATAGGCGTTGACGTTCTGCCCGATCAAGGTGAGCTCGCGCACGCCGTTGTCGGCGAGCCGCTTCACGTCCTCGACGATCTTCGCCACGGGGCGCGAGACTTCGGCGCCGCGCGTGTAGGGCACGACGCAGAAGGTGCAGAACTTGTCGCAGCCTTCCTGCACCGTGACGAAGGCGGAAATGCCGCGCGCGCGGATCGCATCGGGCTTCGGCTGGGCCAGGAAGCCGAACTTGTCGGCCGCGGGAAACTCGGTCTCGATCGCACGGCCCTCGTCGCCGGCGCGTTTCAAGAGCTCCGGCAGATGATGATAGCTCTGCGGTCCCACCACGACATCGACGACAGGCGCCCGGCGCACGATCTCCTCGCCCTCGGCCTGCGCCACGCAGCCCGCGACCGCGATTTGCATCGTCCGGCCTCCGCGCGCGGCCTCGTCCTTGGCGAGGCGCAGCCGGCCGAGCTCGGAATAGACCTTCTCCGAGGCCTTCTCGCGGATGTGGCAGGTGTTGAGGATGACGAGGTCGGCATCCTCTGCGCTCGCCGTCTCCACGAATCCTTCCGGCGCCAGCGTATCCACCATGCGCTGGGCATCGTAGACGTTCATCTGGCAGCCATATGATTTGATGTGCAGCTTGCGCGGCGGCGTCATGGAACCCGAAAATGGCGGTGGAGGACGGCCCTCAGATATAGGCTGGAGGGGCGAAAATCCAGCGAATGGGGTATTTGTTGGCTGTCATTCCGGGGCGCGACGCCGTCGCGAACCCGGAATCCAGAGCTTTTGGCGCGAGATTCCGGGTTCGCCTCTTCGAGGCGCCCTGGAATGACGGCAACCATCAGCCCGCCAGGGCGTCCGTCTCGACCCGCCGGACCAGCTCCGGCAGTTGATGCATGTCGGCAAAGGTCAGGTTGGCGCCGGCTTGGCGCAGGCGTTCGGCATGGCCGTCCCCGCAATGGCTGCCGCCGCAGAAGCCGAACACGATCATACCGGCTGCCCGCGCCCCGGAGATGCCGGCCAGGCTATCCTCGATGACGACGCAGCGCTCGGGCGGTACGCGCATTTCCTTGGCCGCGAACAGGAATAGGTCCGGCGCCGGCTTGCCGTTCGCAACCTGCGAGGACGAGAAGATGTTCGGCGCAAGGCGTTCATAGACTCCCGTGCTTCCGAGACTCACCTGCATACGCGAATGCGAACCGCTCGAGGCGACGCACACGGCTTGCGTGACCACATCGAGCACGTCGTGGATGCCGCGAATGGCTTCGAGGTCGGCTTCGAATGCGCGAAACAGCTCGTCCTGCAGATCGCCATGATAAGCCTCGGGCAGCTTCCGGCCGAGTTCGGTTTCGATCTCGAGGTTGGCCTGTTTTGTCGAGCGGCCAAGGAAGCGCTCGGACACCTGCTCCGACGTGATCGGATAGCCGTGCCGCGTCAGCACATCCGCATGCGCGCGACAGGAGATCACCTCGCTGTCCACGAGCACGCCGTCGCAATCGAAGATGATGAGATCGATGGGCACTAAATCAATTCGTCGGCTTGTCATCGTCGAGCGGGACGCAATAGAGCTCGAGCCGGTGATCGACCAGCTTGTAGCCGAGCTTGCGGGCGATCTCCGCCTGAAGCTTCTCGATCTCGTCGGAGGTGAACTCGATCACCTTGCCGTCGCGTAGATTGATGAGGTGGTCGTGATGGCTGTCGCGCATCTGCTCGTAGCGCGCGCGGCCCTCGCGGAAATCGTGGCGCTCGATGATGCCGGCATCCTCGAACAGCTTCACGGTGCGATAGACGGTCGAGATCGAGATCTTGTCGTCGACCGCAACGCAGCGCCGGTACAGTTCCTCGACATCGGGATGATCGATCGCTTCCGCGAGCACGCGAGCGATGACGCGGCGTTGCTCGGTCATGCGCATACCCGTGGCGGCACAGCGCGACTCGATATCGGACGCCTTGGATGCAGAGGAAGATTTTAGTGTGGTCATAGCGTTGTCTGCCTGGCGGGGCTTTCTGCCACCAATGTTACGACAAGTCACGTCGCATCAGAAGGGCGTTCAATTGTTCCCCGTTGGGCTGCTTATAGTAGCGATCGCGGCGTCCGACCACCACGAATCCGCACCCGACGTAGAGCCGCCGCGCCGGCTGGTTATTTTCCTCGACTTCGAGAAATATTGTGCGCACGCCGCGCCCGGCGAGGTGGCCGAGATGGGTCATCAGCAGCGTGCGGGAGAGACCGCGGCCGCGATACGCCCCGTCCACCGCAATCGAGAGAATTTCCGCTTCGTCCGCGCCGATCCGCGACACCGCAAAGCCGATCGTCTTGCGGCCGAGACGCAAGCGATGCACCAGCGTGTTGCGCTCGCTGATCATGCTCTCGAACTCGCCCTCGCCCCAGCCGTGCGCAAAGGAGGCGCCGTGCAGCTGCGCCAGCCGCACGGCGTCGCGCACGGAAGCCGGCTCGACGGCGGCCGTGCCGCCGCGCCACCATTCCGACAGCCATCTCATCATGAGCTCGCGGCTTGGGCGAGCGGCGGAGTTGCGGCCGGCTTTGCGTCGGGCGCCTTCAGATAGAACGGCCGCGCCGGGTTCGTCTCGGGATCGGCTGCGGCTCCGAGCCATGCGACCCAGCCGATGTCGGGCGCAGGCTGCGCGTCGACCGCGACCGGCTGCGGTCCGTCCTTCGGCCAGCGATCGGCGAGGATCTTGGCGGCATTGCCGACCAGATGCGGTTGACCGAATTGCGAGGCCGCAATCGCCTCGTCGATGGGCGCGACGCCCGGCCGCACCAGCTGGCTGCCGTCGCCGGCGACGATCTGGAAATAGACGTGATCGTGCCGTGCATCGATTGCAGAGATCACAGGTGCCGATTTGCGCTGGCAGACGATGGCGGCCGCATAGGCCGACAATGTCGTCAGCCCCACGGCCGGCTTGCCGGCTGCGAGCGCAAGGCCGCGCGCCGCGGAAATGCCGACGCGCAAGCCGGTGAAGCTACCGGGGCCGACGGTGGCCGCAATGCGGTCGAGCGAGGTGAAGGCGAGATCGGCAGATTGCATTACGCGCGCGATCATCGGCATCAACGCCTCGGCATGGCCGCGCTTCATGAGCTGCTGCTCCTGCGCGAGGAACTCGCCGGCATCGGTGTCCAGCACGGCCGCCGCGCAAGCTTCCAGCGCAGTATCGATGGCAAGGATCAGCATGAAAAAGCGAATGGCGAGTGGCGAATGGAGAGCAGTCTAGCGAACCAAGCGCCTATCCGCCATTTGTCATTCACTATTCGTAGCCCCTGATAGCGCCGTATCTCGTAGGGTGGGCAAAGGGCTCTCGCACCGTGCCCACCACTTTTGTCGCCGAAAGCAAAGGTGGGCACGCTTTGCTTTGCCCACCCTACGACAGTTCGCCTACATCGGCCGGACTTCGACCACGTCGGGCACGAAGTGCTTGAGCAGGTTCTGAATGCCGTGCTGGAGCGTCGCGGTCGATGACGGGCAGCCGGAGCAGGCGCCCTTCATGTTGAGATAGACGATGCCGTCCTTGAAGCCGCGGAACGTGATGTCGCCGCCGTCATTGGCGACCGCAGGCCGCACCCGGGTCTCGATCAGGTCCTTGATCATGTCGACCGTCTCGGCGTCGGCCTCGTCGAAGAACTCGTGTTCGTCGTCGAAATCGGCATCGCTGTGCGCTTCGCCTCCGGCGAGCAGCGGCGCGCCCGACATGTAGTGCTCCATGATGGCCCCGAGGATCGCGGGCTTGAGCTGCTGCCATTCACCGCTCGCCTTGGTCACGGTGATGAAGTCAGATCCGTAGAACACGCCGGTGACGCCGGGCACGTCGAACAGCTTTTCGGCGAGCGGCGAACGGCCAGCGGCTTCGCGGCTCGAAAACTCCACTGGGGTGCCGTCGACCACGACGCGGCCGGGAATGAACTTCAGCGTGGCGGGATTGGGGGTGGCTTCGGTTTGAATGAACATGGTTTTCTCCAGACGTCACCGGTTCAAGGCCGGCGCGTGCTCCATCCCCTAGCAGATGGCGACGACGAACGCACGATCAAGGGGGCGACGGGATATTAGTTCATAAAAATCAGATGGTTGTCCTCAGCCGACCCTCCCCTGGAGGGGGAGGGTCGATCGCGCGTAGCGCGAGCGGGGGTGATCTCTCAACACGGGCACTGTTGGATGAGGAGAGACCGTCACCCCACCCCGTCTCATGCCTCGCTCCGCTCGACATGAGCCGACCCTCCCCCTCCAGGGGAGGGTAAGAAGCAGCGCTGCTACGACAGCGAATCCACGCTCTGGTCGCTCAGAGCGCCCGAGATGATCGTCACCGGCACCGGGAAGGTGCCGAGCGCATGCGCGAGCAGCGTGACCAAAGGTCCCGGGCCTTCCGCGCCGGGATTGGCGGCGAGCACCAGCATGGCGATCTCGGGGTCCTCATCGATCACCGCGAGCAGCTGCTCCAACGCTTCGCCTTCGCGGATCACCCGCTCCGGCGTGATCGCAGCGATGCCGTTGGCTCTCCCGGCGGCACGGTCGAGCGCGGCTTCGGCGGCTTCCTGCGCCTCGGCGCGCATGATGTCGGCGACACCAAGCCATTCCTGGCTCTGCTGCTCCGGCTCGATGATGCGCAGCAGCACCACCTCGCCGCCGGCGCGAATCGCCCAGCGGCTGGCGTAATAGACCGCGCGGTCCCATTCGGCGCTGTCGTCGACGATGACGAGGCATTTGGGCTTGTGACCCGGCTCGTAGCAAAGTCGCTTGCTGGTCATGCATGTCCCGGCGTGTGCACGGGGAGCATGCTGCCACACTCCCTCCCGCTTGGGGAGAGGAGACGCGGCCGCCGGCCCCCTGACGCCTATCGACAGCGGATGAAGCCGACGATGTCCTTGGACAGCTTCATGGTCTCGTCGGCGATCGCGCGCGCCCGGTCGGATCCCTCGTTCAGGATCGCGTCGATATGGCCGGGGTCGGCGACGAGGCGCTTCATCTCGCCGGCGATCGGCGCGAGTTTTGTCACGCACAGCTCCGCCAGCGCGTTCTTGAAGCTGGAGAACTGGCCGTTGCCGAACTCGCGCAGCACGTCGGCCTTGGAGCGGCCGGACAGCGCGGCGAAGATGCCGACGAGATTGTCGGCCTCGGGCCGCGCTTCCAGGCCCTTTTCCTCCGTCGGCAGCGGCTCCGGATCGGTCTTCGCCTTGCGGATCTTCTGCGCGATGGTGTCGGCATCGTCGGTGAGATTGATACGCGAATTGTCGGAGGCATCCGACTTCGACATCTTCTTGGTGCCGTCGCGCAAGCTCATCACGCGCGTCGCCGGGCCGGTGATCAGCGGTTCCGGCAGCGGGAAGAACAGGCCGTCATTGTGACCCTGCGCGCGAATGGAATCGCCGAAATCGTTGTTGAACTTCTGCGCGATGTCGCGCGAGAGCTCGAGATGCTGTTTCTGGTCCTCGCCGACCGGCACGTGCGTGGCGCGATACAGCAGGATGTCCGCCGCCATCAGCACGGGATAATCGAACAGCCCGACCGATGCGTTCTCGCGGTCCTTGCCGGCCTTTTCCTTGAACTGGGTCATGCGGCCGAGCCAGCCCATGCGCGCGACACAGTTGAAGATCCAGGCGAGCTCGGCATGGCCCGAGACCTGGCTCTGGTTGAACACGATGTGCTTCTTGGGATCGATGCCGGCCGCGATGAACGCGGCGGTCACCTCGCGGGTGTTGCGCGCGAGCTCGACCGGTCCGCCCCAGACGTCCACCCCTTGCGTGATCGCGTGCATGTCGACGACGCAATAGATGCAATTGTGGGTTTCCTGCATCTTCACGAAGTTGACGATCGCGCCGAGGTAATTGCCGAGATGCAGATTGCCCGTCGGCTGGACGCCCGAAAAGACCCGTTCAACGAATGCCATGGTCGCCTTCCTGGAAGGTATTCGGGCCGTCGTTTCCAACAGCGGCGCTGCCCCGTCAAGGGTATTTCGCTGGGTTCGTGGTTCAGCTGGGTCGTTTCAGCGCGTTAACCGCCTCGCGCCAGGAGGCGGCACCGAGGATCTGCAGCAGCAGGCCGTAGACGGCAATTCCGGCCGCGATCTGCACACCCAGCACGACGAATTTGATCAAACCATGAGTCTCGGCCGGCACCAGTCCCGCGGTCAGCCAGAGCAGGGCGCCCATGGCGATCGCGGCCAGCACGATCCGCGGCAATCGCGTGCGGGCGCTGGCGTCGACCGAGAAGCCGAACTCGGCCCTACCTTTGTGCAGCAGCGAGAGCGCGCTGCTCCAGGCGCCGGCCGCGATGCTCGCCGCGATCCCGTTGGCCCCGAAGACATGGCCGAGCAGGATGGCCAGCACGACAGCGACCACGAAACCTATCGCGGTTGCGAGCAGCGGCGTCATCGTGTCGCTGCGGGCGTAGAAGGCCGGCGATAGCGCCTTGATCAGCACATGCGCCGGCAGGCCCAGCGCCAGCCACATCAACGCATGTGCGGTGGCCGCGCTGTCCTCCGCGCCGAACGCACCATGCTCGAACAACAGCCGCACGATCGGCTCGGCGAGCACGACCAGGCCGAGCGTCGCCGGCAGCGCCAGCCCGGCCGCAAGCTCCAGCGCGCGGGATTCGGCGTGGGCCACCGCGTCGCGATCGCCGCTGCTCACGGCGCGCGTCAGCTCCGGCACCAGCACGGTGCCCATGGCGACGCCGACAATGCCGAGCGGAAGCTCGATCAAGCGGTTGGCGAAATAGAGCCAGGACACCGCGGACGGCGTCGCGGACGCGATGATCGCACCGGCCACCATCAGCCATTGCGGCCCCGAGCTTGCGATCATGCCGGGGATCGCCTTGGCGAAGAAGCCACGCATCTCCTTGTCGAAACTGGCGCGCAGCGGCGTCGCAAGGCGCGCGCTTCGCTGCGACAGCAGCATCAGCAGCTGCAGCAGGCCGGCGATGCCGACGGTGGCCGCCAAGATCCACGCAGCGAAACTGGCGTCAGCATGCCGGACGAGCAGCACCGCGATCGCGGCGATCAGCGCGATATTGAACAGCAGCGGCGAGAACGCCGTCAGCGCGAAGCGGCCCTGCGCATTGAGCAGCCCCATCAGCACAGTGACGGGACCGGCGAAGGCGAGATAAGGCAGCATCAGCCGCGCGTTCTCAACCGCGCGATCGAGCGTGCCGCTGCCAAGGAATCCCGGCGCGATAACCGCGATGATCAGCGGCATCAGAAGCGCAATGACGATCGAGATCACGATCAGAGCCGCGCTGACCGTGCCGAGCACGCGTCCGGCGAACGCCGCTGCGGCCGCCGCCCCGTCGCGATCCCGGGCACGCAACCAGGCCGGGATCAGCGCCGCGTTCAGCGCGCCCTCGCTGAGCAGCCGGCGCACCACGTTGACGAGCTGAAACGCCGCCAGAAACGCGTCCGCCACGGCGCCGGTGCCGAGCAGCGCCGCGATCAGGGAATCGCGGGCAAAACCCAGCAGCCGCGAGGCCAATGTTCCCGTCGAGACGGTGAGAAAGGAGCGGATCATGCCCTCGAGAATACCGTTGCTTGCCCGCAAAGGCCCGGTCGTGATAGGCCGCGAGCTTGGATTTCAGGCCGACAGGAAGCGGATTTCCGTAAGGATCGCAATCCGGCAAACAGGATCAAGGTGAATGGCTGACGTGAAATATGACGTTCTCGGCATCGGCAACGCGCTGTTCGACGTGCTGGTTCGGACCGACGAGGCCTTTCTGGCGAAGCATGGCATGGCCAAGGGCAGCATGTCGCTGATCGACGAGGCGCGCGCGGCCGCTATCTACAAGGACATGGGTCCGGCGACCGAGGTCTCGGGCGGCTCGGCCGCCAACACCATCGTCGGCATCGGCAGCCTGGGGGCACGCGCCGCTTACGTCGGAAAGGTCAAGGACGACCAGATCGGTAAGCTTTACGTTCACGATATCCGCGCCGCCGGCGTTGCCTTCAACACGCCCGCCGCCAAGGACGGCCCCGCCACCGGCTGCTCCTACATCCTGGTCACCGGCGACGGCGAGCGCACCATGAACACCTATCTCGGCGCGGCGCAGGACCTGTCGCCCGCCGACATCGACCCGGCCGAGATCGCCGGCGCTGCAATCGTCTATCTCGAAGGCTATCTCTGGGACCCCAAGAACGCCAAGGACGCCTTCGTCAAGGCCGCCAAGATCGCACATGATGCCAAGCGCAAGGTGGCGCTGACGCTGTCGGATTCCTTCTGCGTCGACCGCTATCGCGACGAGTTTCTCTCGTTGATGCGCAATGGCACCGTCGACATCGTCTTCGCCAACGAGTCCGAGCTGCATTCGCTCTACATGACTTCGGATTTCGACACCGCGCTGAAGCAGCTGCGCGACGACGTCAATCTCGGCGTCGTCACCCGCAGCGAGAAGGGCTGCATGGTGGTGTCGTCGGAAGACGCCATCGCGGCTCCAGCGTTCCCGGTCGACAAGGTGGTCGACACCACCGGCGCCGGCGATCTCTTCGCTGCAGGCTTCCTGTACGGCCTGGCGCGCAATTTCGGCTACAAGCAGTGCGGCGAGCTCGGCGCGCTCGCGGCTGCCGAAGTGATCCAGCACATCGGCGCGCGTCCGCTCGTGTCGCTGAAGGAGCTCGCGCAGCAGCGCGGGCTGACGGGGTAGACCAAAGCTCCCTCCCGTCATTGCGAGCGAAGCGAAGCAATCCAGAATCTTCCCGTTGAGGCAGACTGGATTGCTTCGCTGCGCTCGCAATGACGATGTTGGATGCAGGCGCGGTCCTCACCGATCGTCGTCATGCCTGGGCATAGCCGGCCGAAGGACGGCGCGCTTCGCGCGCCTATGTCCCGGGCATCCACGTTCTAGTTCACGCGTGGTTTTCGTGGATGGCCGGGACAAGCCCGGCCATGACGCGTGTGGCGAGAACTTAGCCCCTCACGCCGCCTTCTGCCCGCTTCCAGCAGCATCCAGCCCGGTATAGACCCCGCGCTCGAATGCCGCGAACGCCTCCAAACACTTCGCGTCGACGAATGGCAACACCTGCATTAGGATCACGCCGGAAACATCGCGCGCCGGGTCGATCCAGAAATAGGTGTTGGCGAGACCAGCCCAGGCGAGGCTGCCGGCACTGCGGCCCTCCGGCGTTTTGGCGGTATTGATCAGGAAGGACAGCCCCCATTTCTTCACGATGTCAGGGAAGAGATCGACATCGTTGGTGTACATGGGTGCAACCGTCGTCATTTTGTCAACGGTGAGATCGCCGATGTGGTTCTGGCCCATCAGCGCGACCGTCTCGGGCTTCAGCACCTGGTTGCCGTTGCCTCGGCCCTTGTTCAGGATCATCTGGGTGAAATTGATGTAGTCGCCGGCCGTGCTGTAGAGGCCGCCGCCGCCCATGTGGAATTCCGGATTCTGTTCGATCTCGAACGGAATCGGCGCCAGCGATCCATCCTCGCCGCGTGCGTGCGTGGCGACCAGGCGCTGGCGCATGTCGTCGGTGATCTTGAAGGCGGTGTCGTTCATGCCGAGCGGTGTGAACATGTTATCGCGCAAGTAAGCATCGAGACGCTTGCCGCTCACGGCTTCCACCGCCTTACCGACGAAGTCGATGTTGATGCCATATTCCCAGCGCGTGCCCGGATCGGACATGATCGGCGTCTTCAGCGCAACGTTCTGGCAGGAGAAGATGTTCGGCGTTCCGGTCTTCTCCAGATATTGCGCGCAATCGCCGTTCCACACGTTGTAGGCAAAACCGGCAGTGTGGGTCATGAGATGGCGCAGCGTGATCGCGCCCTTCGCCGGCCGCAGTTTTGGTTCGCCATTGGCATCAAAGCCTTCGAGCACCTGCGGATTGGCGAGATCGGGCAACACATCGCCGATCGGCGCATCCAGCGACAGCTTGCCCTGCTCGACCAGCTGCATCGCGCCCGCTGATGTCACCGCCTTCGTCATCGACGCGATCCAGAACACGCTGTCGATTGTCATCGCATCAGGCTTGGACAGGTCGCGCTTGCCGAATGCGCCCTGATACAGCACATCGCTGCCGCTGGCGGCGATGGCGACGATGCCCGGAATCTCCTTGGTCTCGCTCTTCTGACGCAGAATCTCATCGATCTGTGCTTGGCTTTGCATGGGGTTTCCTCGGATTTGATTATTGTTGGAAGTGATCGATTGTCCTCCCGCATGCCCGGCGCGGCAAGCGCATCTATGGTCCTGCGCTAGTCGCGATGTCGTGACTTGACGGTCTTGATCTCACGCAGGACGACAACGGGGCAGAACGGTGACGCTCCCTCACAATCTGTGGTGGATTGCCGGAATTCGCTCTCACCTGAGACGGGCTGCAGGCGATATGTTTCGTGAGTTTTCGGACACCTGAAACATTTCGTGAGCTGCCGCGTTCAGCGCCCGGTCCGATCCATGGGCCGATTAAGACTTGATGCAAATGTTGCCGGCCGTGGATGGGCGGCGAGGGGGACCTCAGATGATTTCGACCTGGAGCGAATGGAAGCGCTATCCCCGTCCGGGACGCGGCGAGAACCTGGAGGCGCCGATTTCGCCCGGCATTTACGAGGTCCGCATTGCCGGCACCGGCGCACTCTATTCTTTCGGCGCCGTCGACAATCTGGCGCAGGCGCTGGCGCTGCTGCCGGTCGGCTCAAAATCCTGGTTCGGCCGTCGGGATACCTCTCACGTCCCTGATCTCGAATACCGGACGTGCGCGACGTCCACGAAGGCGGACGCCAAGGCCGCGGCCGAGCGCATGATCGGCCGCCGCGAGACCTATATCAGCGGCGCGGCCTGAGGCGGGCTTCAATTTAGTGGAAGGCTGATGTGCGTTGCGGGCGGTGCATTGCGCACCGTCTATCCCTATATTCCGGGCCGATCCGATCGCCTCAGGGAGAACGCCATGACCCCGACCGCCGCCGCCCGCACCACGCAAGCCACTGCCACCCTGCGTGACCGGTTGAAGGACCCATCGCTGCTGAAGGAGGCCTGTTACATCGACGGCGCCTGGGTCGGTACGCCGGTCTTTGCCGTCAACAATCCCGCCACCGGCGTCGAGCTCGCAAAGGTTCCGCAGCTTGGTGCTGACGATACCACCAAGGCGGTCGAAGCCGCCCAGCGTGCCTTTCCGGGCTGGGCCAAGCACACCGCCAAGCAGCGCTCCAACATCTTGCGCAAATGGTTCGAGCTGATCGTCGCCAACCGCGAGGATCTCGCGCTGATCCTCACCTCCGAGCAGGGCAAGCCGCTCTCCGAGGCGCTCGGCGAGGTCGATATCGGCGCCGCCTATATCGAGTTCTTCGCCGAGGAAGCTCGCCGCGTCTATGGCGAGACTATCCCGACGCAGCGGCCCGATGCGCGCCTGCTCGCGATCAAGCAGCCGATCGGCGTCTGCGGCGCGATCACGCCGTGGAATTTCCCGAACTCCATGATCACCCGAAAGGTCTCGCCGGCGCTGGCGGCAGGCTGCACCGTGGTGCTCAAGCCCGCCAACGAGACGCCGCTGTCGGCGCTGGCGCTCGCCGTGCTCGCCGAGAAGGCCGGCATCCCCAAGGGCGTGCTCAACATCATCACCGGTGACGCGCCGCCGATCGGCAAGGTGCTGTGCGAGCATCCGGCCGTTCGCTTCGTCGGCTTCACCGGCTCGACCGCCGTCGGCAAGATCCTCTATCAGCAGGCCTCGGTCGGCGTGAAGCGGCTCGGCCTCGAGCTCGGCGGCAACGCGCCGTTCATCGTGTTCGACGACGCCGACGTCGATGCCGCGGTCGAAGGCGCGATCGTCTCGAAGTATCGCAACATGGGCCAGACCTGCGTCTGCGCCAACCGCATCTACGCCCAGGACGGGATCTACGACGAGTTCGTGCAGAAACTGTCGAAGAAGGTCGCGGCGATGAAGATCGGCGACGGCACCGAGAGCGGCGTCACGCAAGGACCTCTGATCAACATGAAGGCGGTCGACAAGGTCGAACGTCACATCGCCGACGCCATCAAGCGCGGCGCCAAGGTCGTCACCGGCGGCAAGCGCAGCGAGCTCGGCCGCTCGTTCTTCGAGCCGACGGTGCTCGCCGACGTCAAGCCGGATTCGCTGGTGTCGCAGGAAGAAACCTTCGGCCCGCTCGCACCGGTGATCTGCTTCAAGGACGAGGCTGACGTCATCGCGATGTGCAACGCCTCGCCGTTCGGCCTCGCCTCCTACTTCTACTCCCGCGATCTCGGCCGCGTCTGGCGTGTCGCCGAAGCGCTGGAATCAGGCATGGTCGGCGTCAACACCGGCCTCATCACCACCGAGGTCGCGCCCTTCGGCGGTGTCAAGGAAAGCGGCCTGGGGCGCGAAGGGTCGCATCACGGCATGGACGAATATGTCGAGATCAAATACGTGATGATGGCGGGGGTGTGAGGCCTTCGCTTATCCCTCCACGTCATTGCGAGCGACCCGAAGCAATCCAGAGCCACGGAGGCAGCCGGGATTGCTTCGTCGCAAGAGCTCCTCGCAATGACGACGCTTGCTTCGTAGGGCAGTAGCCCGGATGGAGCGAAGCGTAATCCGGGGCCTCCGCCCCATGTGGTACATCCCGGATTGCGCTGCGCTCCCTCCAGGCTACGAACTACCGCCTCAGCACCGCGATCGTTCGGTTCGCAAATGTCAGCCGCTCGGCCATGACCGACACGAAGTACGTCAGCAGCTTGTGGCTCAGCGCGGGATCCTCGGCTTTGATCGCGTCGAACTGGTGCGTGTTGAGCACGTAGAGCACGCTGTCGACTTCGGCCTGGATGGTCGCGCTGCGCGGGGCGTGTGACACGAGGCCCATCTCGCCGATGGTGGTGTAACGGCCGAGGCTGCGCACGCGCGTCGTGCGGTCGTCCTCAGCGGGGACCATGATGCCGACGCGGCCATCGAGAATGAAGTGCATGGAATCGGCGGGGTCCCCGGCCTGCACGATGACCTCGCCGGCAGTGACCTCGATGCGCTGGCAGCGGCGGATCAGCGCGTCGGCGTCGTCCTCGCTGTCGAGAATCCCCGCGAACCAGTCGCGCAGGCTGGCTTCTTCCTGCGCCAGCCCCTGATGCTGCGAGATGATCTCGTTCTCGCACCATTCCAGCGCGTGATCGAGCTCGGGAACGATGGTGACGCCCTCGCCGATGAAATCGCTGGAGCGCAGCACCTTCTCGGCCGCGGCCGACAGATGCACCAGGATCAGCTCGACGCCGAGATCGGCGGCGCTGCGCTTGATCTGGGCAAAGCTGTAGGCGGCCGACGAGTCGACGCCGGTGACGAGCTTGAAGTCGAACAGCAGATAGCGGCACTCCGGGCGCTCCTGGAGCAGCCGCTTGACGTGCTGATAGAGTCGATTGGCGGAGCCGAAGAACAGGTAGCTCTGCAGGTTCAGACCCTGGATCTTGCCGCCATGGGCCTGAAGCACCTCCTGGTCGTCGCGCGAGCGATCGAGGGAGCTACGATACTCCGAGCCGTCGAAGCTGTATTTGATCGACTCGACCCGCGCGGCGCTGAACGCAAAGGTCGCGCAGCCGATGATCACGCCGATGAGGATGCCCGGGACGAAGCCCCAGACCACGATGATCGCGATGATGGCGATCAGCGAGAGATATTCCAGCTTCGAAAGCCGCTTGCGCGATTCGATGATCCATTTGTGCAGCTGGTCGGCGCCGAGATAGAGCAGCAGGCCGCCGAGCACGAATTTCGGGATGAAGCCGAGCAGCTCCGGCGCGATCGCGAGCATCAGCAGCGACATCGCCGCGACGGTGAGCCCGGACAGGCGGCCGCGGCCGCCGCTGCTGAAATTGAGCACCGAACGGCTGACTGAGATGCAGCCGGCATACCCGCCGAGCACGCCGGTCAGCATGTTGGCGGTGCCCGTGACGTTGAGCTCCCGCTCGAGATTGGCCTCGCGATGCACGGCCACCTCGATTCCCGTCGTGTTGAACAGCGTACTGGACGCGGTGACGAAGATGACGGCGACGAGATTGCCGAGCAGGTCCGGCACGGCGAACCAGGGGTAGTGGATCAGGCCGTCGGCGTGCCAAGGCACCATGAAGGCGGCCTGCGGCGGCGGCTGGAAGGTCCAGCCCAGGGCGCGGGCCTCGGCGAGCGGGAGGCCCGTGATCCAGAACGCCAGATGCGCCGTGAGCACGCCGCCGACCAGGATGACCGGCAGCCCGAACGGGCTGCGCGAGCGGTGCCAGGTCAGGTACAGCACCAGCGCCATGGCGCAGGCGGCGCCCAGCTCCGACAGCGCGATGCCGCTCGCGAGGCGCGTCAGCGTCGCGAACTGCACGGGATGATCGGTGATCACCCGGATCGCGCCCAAGACGATGAGAAGGCCGGTCGCGCCGAGGAAGCCGCCGACCACGGGATAGGGCACGTAGCGGATGGCGCGGCCCATCCGCGTCAGGCCCAATCCGCACAGCACGACGCCAGTCAGCACCGTCGACAGGCCGAGCGTGATCAGGACCGGCGAGAGCAGGGGCGCCGACGGATCGGCCGCCACGATCCGTTCGACCAGCGAGGCAGCCAGAATGCCCGTCACCGCGGCGGTCGAGCTGTCGGGCGCCGCAATCGCGAAGGGCAGGGAGCTGCCGAGCGCGATGACCGCCGCAAGCACCGCAGAGCTGATGAAGGTCGCCGCAATTCCGTAGGACAAATAGGGCGACAGGGGACCTGCGAAGATCAGCAGCGAATAGGACAGCCCGAAAGTGACGGTCAGGACGCTGGCGGCACTTCCGCCCAATATATCGTTCAGCGCACGCTTGACGGCCGGACTGAAACGATGAGCCGGATTGAAAATAATTGCTGGATCGGTCACGCCGCCGCGCTCGCCCCTGAAAAGTCCGTCGTAGACGACTACGGTCTTCACGCAACCTAAATCTTCAGCTCTTTCCCCGTCACGCGCCGATACGCTTCCAGATACCGCTTGCTGGTCGCCTCGACCACGCTCGCGGGCAGCGGCGGCGGGGGGGCGTCGCCGTTCCAGCGGCCGGCGCGGCGTTCGACGTCGAGATAGTCGCGCAAGGGCTGCTTGTCGAAGCTCGCCTGCGGCTGGCCGGGCTTGTAGGCATCGACCGCCCAGAATCGCGAGGAATCCGGGGTCATGACTTCGTCGATCAGGATGATGCGGCCGTCCTTGTCGCGGCCGAACTCGAACTTGGTGTCGGCGATGATGATGCCCTGCTCGCGGGCGAGTTCCTCGCCGAGCGTGTAGATCGCGCGCGTCATGCTCTCCAGCGTGTAGGCGACCTCGTCGCCGACCACCGAGCGCATCTCCGCGATCGTGATGTTCTCGTCATGGCCGCTCTCGGCCTTGGTTGCCGGGCTGAAGATCGCAGGCTTGAGCTTCTCGCTTTCGACCAGGTCCGCCTTCAGCTTCTCGCCCGCCAGCGTGCCGCTCGCGGCATATTCCTTCCAGGCGGAGCCCGAGAGATAGCCGCGGATCACGCACTCGATCGGGAACACGGTGGTCCGCTTGCACAGCATGGCGCGGCCGAGGATCTCGGCGCGATGCGGTCTCAACGCCGGCACGGCCGCAACGATCTCGTCGGTATCGGCGCTGATCATGTGATGCGGCACCACGCCCTCGAGCTCATTGAACCAGAACGCGCTGATTTGCGTCAGCACCGCGCCCTTCATCGGGATGGTCTCGCCCATGACGACGTCGAAGGCGCTGATGCGGTCGGTGGTGACGAGCAACAGGCGGTCGTCGTCGACGGCGTAAATATCGCGCACCTTGCCGCGTCCGATCTTGGGCAGGGGCAGGTCGCTGGAGAGCATGGTGGTCATCGGCAAAGCTTTCGCAGGCAGGCCTTCAGGCAAGAATTCCGGCCGCCCCGGATGGCACGGCCGGAAACCGGGATAGCCTATTCCGGCAGCGGAATGAACTCATGTTCCTGCGGAACTGCGGCGAAGCGGCCGGTTTTCCAGTCCTGCTTGGCCTGCTCGATCCGCTCCTTGCTGGAGGAGACGAAATTCCACCAGATGTGGCGCGGGCCCTCCAGCGCATCGCCGCCGAGAAACATCATCCGTGTCGCCTTGAGCGTCTTCACGGTGATGCGATCGCCGGGACGGAAGATCAGGAGCCGCGGCCCCTCGTAACGTTCGTTCGCGATCTCGACCTCGCCGTCAACCAGGTAGATCGCGCGCTCCTCATGATCGGGGTCGAGCGGCACGCTCGCGCCGGCGACGGCTGTGACCTCGGTATAGAACCAGGGCGAGACCATCGTGACCGGCGAGGTGATGCCGAACGAGGATCCCGCGATCACCCGCGCGGTGAAATCGCGCTCGGAGATCATCGGCAGGTCGCCCGCCGCATAATGCTGGAACGACGGCGCGATCTCTTCCGATCCGGCCGGCAGTGCGATCCAGCTTTGCAGGCCCAGCATCTTCTGGCCCGAGGCGCGCTGCGCGTCCGGCGTGCGCTCGGAATGGGCGATGCCGCGCCCGGCGGTCATGAGGTTCATCGCGCCGGGCTGGATCTCCTGGACGTTGCCTTCGCTGTCGCGATGCATGATCGCGCCGTCGAACAGATAGGTGACGGTGGCAAGCCCGATATGCGGATGCGGCCGCACGTCCATGCCTTTGCCGGAGACGAACTGGACGGGGCCGAAATGGTCGAAAAAGATGAACGGCCCGACCATCTGCCGCCTGCCGTGCGGCAGCGCGCGCCGTACCGCGAATCCATCACCGAGGTCGCGCGTGCGCGGCACGATGACGAGATCGAGCGCATCGCAGGACTTGGGATCGCCGAGCACTGGATCGTTGGAGGGCTGCCAGCTCATGGTGGGCTCCTTCTGCATTTTAGCGATCCTAATGGTAGCAGGATTTTGTAGTGTCGTCGCGAAGGCCGGCTACATACTCCGCTGTCATCGCCGGCCAAGGCGCGCTAACGCTCGCATGCGGATGGTCCTTGAAAAAGCCGGCTCAACAAACGATGTTCGGTTGATTTCAACCGCGACCGATCGCATCGCCCGATGACCCTTGCCGCAACCGAACTTGCCTTTCGTGCCGCCAGCGTCGCGCTGCTGCTGGTGCTGGCGGCGTCATTGTTGCACGACTACCGCAACGTGCTGGCAGCCCGCCTCGGCGTAGCCTTTGCGCTGGGCTCGGCCGCGCATGCGGTGAGCTATTCGGTGGATGTCACGTCGCCGATCCCGCTCTGGCATGCACCGCTGATCGCATTGTCGACCGGCGACATCGTGGTGTTCTGGCTGTTCGCACGCTCCCTGTTCGACGATGAATTTTGCCTGCGCTGGTGGCACGGATTGATCTGGGCGCTGGTGACGGCCTTCAGCTTCGCAGGCTGCGTCTGGATTGCACCCAGCGGCCATGTGCGGTTCTCGGTGACGGTGGTCAATCTGATCGTGCTCGGTTTCATCGCGCTTGCGGTCGGGCAGACGATCGCCTCCTGGCCGGCCGACCTGGTCGAGCGCCGCCGCCGCGCTCGTGTCTTCGTCGTCTGCGCAACCGCGCTCTATGGCGGGCTGAACGCGGTGCTGCAGATCGCGGTCGCCGGCCACCACGTCAGCGACGGCGCCGAAACCATCAATGCCGGCGTGCTCGCCTGCACCGTCGCGGCGATCGTCTATGCCATGATGCGCGTTGATGGCGCCGATCTGTTTCCGGCCGTGGCGGAGCCCGCACCGCCTGACGTTTTCACTCGGCCTGCGGCCGATGACGCCGCCGATCGAAAACTCATCGACGCTTTAATGAGGCTGATGGCGGACGAGCGGATCTACCGCCAGGAGAACATCACCATCGGCGTGCTGGCGGGCCGGCTGAAAATTCCGGAATACCGGCTGCGCCGGTTGATCAACCAGCGGCTCGGCTATCGCAATTTCAATGTGTTCCTGAACAATCACCGCATCGAGGAAGCCAAGGCCGCGCTGGCGGATCCCGCCCAGGTCGAGGTTCCCGTCATCACCATCGCGATGGATTCCGGCTTCCAGTCGCTGGGTCCGTTCAACCGAGCCTTCAAGGCGGTGACGGGCGTGACGCCGACGGAGTACCGACGGCTCAAGGCCGATGCAGCCTAGGTGTTAGATCTTTGAAATCACGTGAGAATTCCGAAATCGACTAGTCCCGATCAGTTTCGACGAGGTCGTTTTTCAAATCCGGCAAGCGCGTATCGCCCGCGTCTGGCCTGCTCTCCCGCACTCGCCCCGCAGCCGGAGAAAGCCCGTGACCCGTCGCCGTAAGATCGTCCTCCTCACCACCGCCATCGCCTGCGCCGGCCTCGCGCTCGGCGCGGCGCGGGCGCGTGACGTGCCCAAGGTTGCCGCCGGCTTCATCGCCGACACGCTCTGCTCCGAGACGTTCGTCTCCGGCCTCGATCCCAAGCGCGACCTTGCCGAGACCGCCGATGCGATGCCGGGTGCGGGTCTGTTGACCTGGGCGATGAATCTTCAGGTCGATCGTGTGCGCAAGGACGTTACGGTGACACTGTTCGGGATCGGCCGCAGCCACGCCGTCTATCGCGAAGGGCTCGGCTGCGCGCTCGACCATGGCCAGGGGATCGCTGACGTCGCGCTGCCCGCCGACGACAAGCAGCCCGCGGCTCTCCCGGATATTGCCGGCCCTGCGATCGTGCCGCCGCAAAGCGAGGGCCTGGCAGCCGCGCTCGACCGCGCCTTTGCCGAGCCCGCGCAGCCGCCCTATCGCCACACCCGTGCGATCGTCGTCATGAAGGCCGGCCGCATCATTGCCGAGCGCTATGCCGATGGCATCGGCCCGGAGACGCAGCTGCTCGGCTTCTCCATGACGAAGTCGGTGACCTCGGCGCTGACAGGCATTCTGGTGCGCCAGGGCAAGTTGAGGCTGCACGGGCCCGCGCCCATCGCCGCCTGGCAAGATCCTGATGATCCGCGTCACGCCATCACCGTCGACCAGTTGCTGCGTCACACCGCCGGCATCGCGCTTGGGAGCTCATTGCAGGCCTCGCTCGGCTCCACGCTCGAGCCGGTCAACACCATGAAATACGTGGAAGACGACATGGCGACCTTTGCCGAGCGCGCGCCGCCCGCGACCGCGCCCGGCACGATGTGGAATTATCACGACGGCAATTTTCTCATCCTCGCGCATCTGATCCGCAACGCCGTCGGCGGTAAGCCTGCCGATGCGCTCCGCTTCGCGCGCCGCGAATTGTTCGCGCCGCTCGGCATGGCCAACGTCACGCTTCAGCTCGACGGTGCCGGCACGATCGAGGGCTCCGGCGAAATGCTCGCATCCGCGCGCGACTGGGCGCGCTTCGGCCAGCTCTACCTCAATGACGGCGTCGCCGGCGGCAAGCGCATCCTGCCGGAGGGCTGGGTGAACTACTCGGCCACGGCGACACCGAATGCCTGGGTCGGCATCGGCGCCGGCTTCTGGACCAATCAAGGCGACAGCTTCGGCGCGAAGTTTCGTGTCGCGCACGGCTGGCCGCGCGATGCCTTCTTCGCCAAGGGCACGATCGGGCAATACACCATCGTGATTCCTTCGGAGCGCCTGGTCATCGTGCGAATGGGCCGCTCGCCGAACTGGCCGCCGGAAGCAGACGGCGTGTTCGATCTGGTGCGGGATGTGGTGGCCGCAACGCGCGAGAAGGGGAAGCTGGCGGGGGCGAAGTGAGCTGCGTCTTACCCTGCCCCTGGAGGGGGAGGGTCGATCGCGCAAAGCGCGAGCGGGGTGGGGTGACAGTCTCTCCGCGACGAACACTGCCGAGTGGAGAGATCACCCCACCCCGTCACGCAATCTCGCTTTGCTCGATCGCGTGCCGATCCTCCCCTCCATGGGAGGGTGGGCAGCGCGGACGCTCGCTCGAGCTATTGCCGCCCCAGCTCGGTTGCCTGCGCCACGCGGTCGAATCGCTCCAGCGTCATGATCGCATCGGCGAATTTCTCCGCACGGGCGTTCAGCACCGGGCGGGCCAGCGTCAGGAATTTCTGCTGCATCGCCTGCGTGTCCGGGAACGAGGTCGGCTCTCCCGAGGGATCAGCATAGAGCCGCTCATGCACGCCGTCGTCGGTGGTGATGCTCACGCGCGCGCCGAACGGATGGGTGCGGCCGATCTCGAGGCGGTCGTCCTGCACCACGTCGAACTTGTCGGCGAGCGCGTCGATCGCGGCATCGCCGAGGCGGTTGTAATCGTCCCAGCCGAACGAGCCCTGGTCGAGCGCGAGCGCGCCGGTGAAGAACATCGAGAACTGGCCGCCGACGATCGAGCGCGGATGGCGCTTCGTGGCGGCATCGCCGGTCAGCGTGATGCCGTTGCGGTGCAGGCCGATCTCGACGCGCTTGACCTGGTCGGGCGTCAGATTGTGCTCGCGCCGCATCGCGATCAGCGCATCGATGGCGGCATGGGTATAGCGGCAGCTCGGATAGGGCTTGACGCCGATCTTCATCGTCTCATAGGTCTTGCCAAGCTCGGCCACCGCCTTGTCCGGATGCGCATCGTCGGTATAGCCGGCAAGCAGGCCGTGCTTGCCCTCGACCGATTCCGTTGCGCCGACGAAATCGTTGCGCGCCAGCGTCGCGGCGATCACGCCGTTCATCGCGGCCGCGCCGACCTGGTAGCGCTTGTTCCAGGCACCGTTGACCAGAAACTGCAGCGAGCCCGCGGCCTGGCTGCCGGAGACGCCGAAGGCGGCGATGAGCTGTGGCTCGGAGAGGCCGAACAGCTTGCCGGCCGCGGCGGCCGCGCCATAGGTGCCGGCGGTCGCGGTTGGATGGAAGCCGCGCGCATAATGCGAGGTCGGGTCGAGCGCATTGCCGAGCCGGCAGCAGACCTCATAGCCCGCAACGATCGCGGTCAGCACCTCGCGCCCGGAGGCACCCACCATCTCGCCGACGGCGAAGGCGGCCGGCACCACCGGTGCGCTCGGATGCAGTGAGGAATCGGCGTGGGTGTCGTCGAAATCGAGCGAATGTCCCAGCGCGCCGTTGAGCAGCGCCGCCACTGCCGGCGTCCAGGTCTTGGCATCGCCGAACACGGTGGATTCGCCCTTGGCGTCGAGCGCGAGCGCCTCCAGCATCCTTAGCATCGACGGGGTCGATTCCGCCTCTCGCCGTGCCCGGATCGCGCTGCCGAGGAAGTCCAGCGTCAGCACCTTGGCGCGCTCCAGCACCTCCGCCGGAATATCCTGGTATTTCAGATTGAAGACGTAGGCGGCGAGCGTTGCGGTTTCGTGGGCCATCGTGTTTCCTCGTTTTGGCGGGCAAGTTAGGCGGGCTGATTTGGCCTTTCAAGCGGCCTTGCGGCGGCGGGCATCAGCTATGCTTTTGCTTTGGCGCTTGAGGATCGGGATAGTCGAGCATGGCATTCGCAGGGAAGGTGTTCGACCGGATCCGGTCGCGTCGCACGCAGCTGGGGCTCGCGATCCGGGTCACGGTGGCCGCGACCGCGGCCTATGCGATCGCGACCGCCCTGCATCTGTTGCTGCCGCTCTGGGCGGTGCTGACCTCGCTGATCGTGACCCAGATGAGCGTTGGCCGCTCGCTGAAGGCGACGCGCGACTACATGCTCGGCACCATCGGCGGCGCCGTCTATGGCGGCGCCATTGCGATCCTGATCCCCTATTCCAGCGAAGCCGGCCTTCTCGGCCTGCTCGTGCTGTCGGTCGCTCCGCTCGCCTTCATCGCTGCGATCAATCCGAGCCTCAGCGCGGCCACGGTCACCGCCGTGATCGTGCTCCTGGTTCCGACCATGCATCACTCCGATCCCATGACCTCGGCGATCGATCGGGTCAGCGAGGTCGCGGTCGGCGCCGTCACGGGTCTGCTGGTCTCGTTCCTGGTGCTGCCCTCGCGGGCGGTGCGGCAGATCCGCGCCAGCGCGGCGACGCTGCTCGAATTGATCGCCGATGCCTTCACCGAGCTGCTCGCGGGCCTGACGCGCGGCCGCGACAACGACGCGCTGCACCGGATCCAGGACGGCATCGGCACGGCCATGGTCAGCCTCAATGCGATCGGCTCCGAAGCCGAGCGCGAGCGCGCCGCGCGCCTGTCGAGCGGCCCGGACACCGGCCCGTTGCTGCGAACGATCCTGCGGCTGCGCCATGACGTCGTGATGATTGGCCGGGCGACCGTCGTGCCACTGCCGATCGAGGTGCAGACGCGACTATCGGGCCCGCTGACGGAAGTCTCGATCGTGATCGCGCGTTTCCTGCGTTCGGCCGCCGCGGCCTTGCGCGAAGGCGCCGGCGCGCCGCCGATCCATCCCGTCCACGTCGCGCTCCAGCATTACGCCGAGGCGGTTGCCGCCGTCCGCCAGGACGGCCTGATTCGCGGCCAGCCCGGCGACACCGCCGAGCGCTTCTTCGCGCTCGGCTTCTCCCTGGAGCAGATGCACCAGAATCTGTGCGACCTCGACCGCGTCGTCGGCGAATGGTCGGAGGCGTCGAGCAACAAGTCCGCGCGGGTGGCGGAGTAAGCTACCGCTTCGTCAGCCCCTTGCCCTGCATGCGCCAGAGCAGCAGATCGATACGGTCCTGGCCGAAGAACGGCTCGTGAATGCGAGCGAGCGTCCCTCGAGCTGCGCCATCGCGCCCAGCCGGGTCAGGCGATGAATGTAAGGCTGCTCGGCCGCGACATCGAACGTCGTCTTGTCCTGCACGATCGGATCGGGTCTCGGAAAGCGGAACGGAATGCCCTCGTGCTGCGCCACGCGCGTGCTGTCGAGCACCACGTAGCGAATGAAGTTCGGGCTGGCCTTCTTGAAGAATCCGGGCACGCGGACGGCGAGCGGGTAGACCGGCCGCAAATTCACCGCGAGGTCGTACTCTTCGACGAGCTTCAGCGTCTTGGGCAGTGCCAGATAGCTGAACGGACTGCGGTAGGAGTAGAAGAGGTCGACGGACAGCGTCATCGGGCCGGCTCCGTTCCCATCTGCGACCGAGTGGAAAGCCTCAGGCAGCCAGTTTGCGCGCCAGCATTCGGAAGCGTAAGATCAGCAGGGCGGCATAGACGAACGAGCCGATCGAGAATCCGATCCAGACGCCGATCGCGCCCAGCTCTGCGTGGAACGCGAGCATCCAGCCTATGGGAAAGGCAACGCCCCAATAGCCGATCGCCGCGAACAGCAGTGTCATCCTGGTGTCGTTGATGCCGCGCAGCGCGCCGCCCATGATGGTCTGCAGGCCGTCGGCGATGAAGAAGGTGGCGCCGATCAGGAGCAGCGTCCCCGTCAGTTCGACGGTGGCCGCACTTTCGCTGCTGTCGCCGAAAAACAGCCGGCCGAGCTGGTAGCGACCGATGACGATGGCGATCGTCAGCGCGGAGACCAGCGCGACACCGAGCACGGCTGCGGCGAGCCCTGCGCGCTTCACCGCCGCCGGATCACGGCGGCCGAAGGCATGACCGACCCGCACCGTCGCAGCCATGCCGATGCCGAGCGGCACCATGAACAGCACGGCGGTGACCTGGAGCGCGATCTGATGCGCGGCAATCGCGGTGGTCGAGATCAAGCCCATCAGCAGCGCCGCCGATGAGAACAGGCCGTATTCCAGCAACAGAGAGAACGAAATCGGCGCGCCGACCGCGACGAGCTGACGCATCAGCGGCCAGTCGATCCGCCAGAGATGGGCGAGCGGATGATAGGTCGCGAACGGCTTTCGCCATGCGGCGATAGCGAGTGCGGCGACGAAGGTGCCGAGGTTGACCAGCGTGGTCCCAAGCCCGGCGCCGAACAGGCCGAGCTCCGGCAGGCCGAACAGGCCGTGGATCAGGGCGTAGACCAGCGCGGCATTCACCGGGATCGCCGCCAGCGTGATCCACAGTGGCGCCTGCGGCCGGTTCACCGCGCTCATCATGCCGCGCAGCGCGATGAAGCCGAGCGCAGGTGCAATGCCCCAAGCGAGGCCGTTCAGGTAGCGCTGCGCCAGCGCGGCGGCTTGTGGCACTTGTCCGAGCGCCAGCAGGATCTGCTCGCCATAGAGCGGCGAGGCCATCATCGGCAGCGATATCAAGAGCGCGGCCCATAGCCCGACGCGCAGGGAGCGGCGGATGCGTCTGACGTCGCCGGCGCCGAACGCCTGCGCGGCCAGCGGCGACACCGCGGACATCAGTCCGAGCCCGAAGGTGAAACTGACGAAATAGACCGTATGCGCCAGCGCCGCCGCGGCCACTGCGCTCTCGCCGAGGTGGCCGATCATCGCGAGATCGGTCGTGATCATCGCGATCTGCCCGAGTTGCGTCAGCATCATCGGCACGGCGAGGCGCAGCGTCTCAACAAACTCGTCAGCGAGACGGCTTTGCGGCACGCCGGCTTGCGGCTGCGCATGATGTTGGACGGTGTCGAGCATGGCGGCTCATTAGCACAGCCACACGTCGAAAACATGGCCTCGCTCTCGTGTCCCGGACGCGCGAAGCGCGAGCCGGGATCCAGAAGCCACAGGCGTAGCTCGTAGCCAGATGGGCCCCGGCTCAGCGGCGCAGCGCTGAAGAAGCGCTGCGCCGCGTCCGGGGCACGAGACAGTGCGCGAAGTGCGACGCTGCATCTTCTCTCTCTCCCCGTTCTTACGGGGAGAGCGTTGGGGTGAGGGGTTTCCGCAGAAATGCTGGCAGCTCGAAATCGTAGGGTGGGCAAAGGCGCGCTTGCGCCGTGCCCACCATCTCTCACTGAAATCGAAGAAGACGTGGGCACGCTTCCGCTTTGCCCACCCTACGAGACTGCATACCTCTCGCCGCAAGCGGGGAGAGGCGAAGATCAGCCCTTCCGCTCCGGCACGCGCTTGATCTTCGCGCCCAGTGCGTTCAGCCGTTCCTCGATGCGCTCGTAGCCGCGCTCGATCTGGTCGGCGTTGTTGATGGTGGAGGTGCCTTCGGCGCAAACGGCGGCGAGCAGCATCGCCATGCCGGCGCGGATGTCGGGCGAGGTCATGGGCGCGCCGCGCAGGCGGCTGGAGCCGGCGATGATGGCGCGGTGCGGGTCGCACAGCACGATGCGCGCGCCCATCGCGATCAGCTTGTCGACGAAGAACATCCGCGATTCGAACATCTTCTCGAACATCAGTATCACGCCCTCGCATTGCGTGGCGGTGACGATCGCGATCGACATCAGGTCGGCCGGGAAGGCCGGCCAGGGCTGGTCCTCCAGCTTGGGCACATGGCCGCCGAAATCGTCCTGGATCTTCAATGTTTGATTGGAGGGCACGATGAGATCATCGCCCTCGATTCGGCAGACGATGCCGAGCCGCTCGAAACCCATGCGGATCGAGCGCAGATGCTCGACACCGGCGCGCGTGATGCGCAGCGGCGAGCGTGTCACGGCGGCAAGGCCGATCAGCGAGCCGACCTCGATGTGGTCCGGCTGGATCCTGTAGGCCGCCTCGCCCAGCGTCGCCGCGCCATGGATGATCATGGCGTTGGTGCCGATGCCCTCGATCTTGGCGCCGAGCGCGACCAGAAAATTGGCGAGGTCCTGCACATGCGGCTCGGAGGCCGCGTTGCGCAAATGGGTGACGCCGGCGGCGGCGACCGCCGCAACCAGCGCATTCTCGGTGGCGGTGACGCTCGGCTCGTCCAAAAACACGTCCGCGCCGGCGAGTTTTGGCGCGCGGAATTCGAGCCGGTCGGTCGCGGTGACCTTGGCCCCCAGCTGCTCCAGGGCCAGCACGTGCGTGTCCAGACGGCGGCGGCCGATAACGTCGCCGCCCGGTGGCGGCAGCATCACCTCGCCGCAGCGCGCGAGCAGGGGCCCCGCGAGCAGGATCGAGGCACGGATGCGCACGCACAGATCGGGATCGAGATCGGCGGCGCGGATGCTCTTGGCATGGATGTGAAGCGTGTTGCGGGCAGTCCATTCCGCCGATGCGCCGACCGAGCGGATCAGCTCGACCAGCGTTTCGGTGTCGCGGATGCGCGGCACGTTCTCCAGCGTGACCGGATGCTCGGTGAGCAGGGCGGCGGCGATGATCGGCAGCGCCGAGTTCTTGTTGCCGGACGGCTCGATCGAGCCCGAGAGCCGGTGACCGCCCTCGACGATATATTGGATGGGCGCCAAGTGAATTCTCGCTGTCCTGATTGGGGGTGGGGCGGGCTGGTTTCGGGCGGAAACTACAGAGATTTGAGCGCGGTAGCAATTGCGCTGAGCCCGCTTCGGGGCTCATCGGGCACCCTCGGCGCGGCTTCAGAACAGCCCGATGATATTCCCCACGACGTAAAGGATCGCGATCAGGATCAGTGCGCCGATCATGACAAAGGAGATTTCGATCGCGATGGCGCCGGTGCCGAGCGTGGCGGCCACGGCGGCAAGGAGCCGTTCTTCCCGGAAGATCAGCGAAAGCACCGAGAGCAGAATGGCAAGCAGGCCGAGCGAGATCGCGGTCGCTGACGCAGTTTCGCTCCAGCTTCGCGCCGCGAATCGTAGGGTGGGCAAAGGCGCGCTTGCGCCGTGCCCACCATCTCTCACTGAAATCGAAGAAGACGTGGGCACGCTTCCGCTTTGCCCACCCTACGAGACTGCATACCTCTCGCCGCAAGCGGGGAGAGGCGAAGATCAGCCCTTCCGCTCCGGCACGCGCTTGATCTTCGCGCCCAGTGCGTTCAGCCGTTCCTCGATGCGCTCGTAGCCGCGCTCGATCTGGTCGGCGTTGTTGATGGTGGAGGTGCCTTCGGCGCAAACGGCGGCGAGCAGCATCGCCATGCCGGCGCGGATGTCGGGCGAGGTCATGGGCGCGCCGCGCAGGCGGCTGGAGCCGGCGATGATGGCGCGGTGCGGGTCGCACAGCACGATGCGCGCGCCCATCGCGATCAGCTTGTCGACGAAGAACATCCGCGATTCGAACATCTTCTCGAACATCAGTATCACGCCCTCGCATTGCGTGGCGGTGACGATCGCGATCGACATCAGGTCGGCCGGGAAGGCCGGCCAGGGCTGGTCCTCCAGCTTGGGCACATGGCCGCCGAAATCGTCCTGGATCTTCAATGTTTGATTGGAGGGCACGATGAGATCATCGCCCTCGATTCGGCAGACGATGCCGAGCCGCTCGAAACCCATGCGGATCGAGCGCAGATGCTCGACACCGGCGCGCGTGATGCGCAGCGGCGAGCGTGTCACGGCGGCAAGGCCGATCAGCGAGCCGACCTCGATGTGGTCCGGCTGGATCCTGTAGGCCGCCTCGCCCAGCGTCGCCGCGCCATGGATGATCATGGCGTTGGTGCCGATGCCCTCGATCTTGGCGCCGAGCGCGACCAGAAAATTGGCGAGGTCCTGCACATGCGGCTCGGAGGCCGCGTTGCGCAAATGGGTGACGCCGGCGGCGGCGACCGCCGCAACCAGCGCATTCTCGGTGGCGGTGACGCTCGGCTCGTCCAAAAACACGTCCGCGCCGGCGAGTTTTGGCGCGCGGAATTCGAGCCGGTCGGTCGCGGTGACCTTGGCCCCCAGCTGCTCCAGGGCCAGCACGTGCGTGTCCAGACGGCGGCGGCCGATAACGTCGCCGCCCGGTGGCGGCAGCATCACCTCGCCGCAGCGCGCGAGCAGGGGCCCCGCGAGCAGGATCGAGGCACGGATGCGCACGCACAGATCGGGATCGAGATCGGCGGCGCGGATGCTCTTGGCATGGATGTGAAGCGTGTTGCGGGCAGTCCATTCCGCCGATGCGCCGACCGAGCGGATCAGCTCGACCAGCGTTTCGGTGTCGCGGATGCGCGGCACGTTCTCCAGCGTGACCGGATGCTCGGTGAGCAGGGCGGCGGCGATGATCGGCAGCGCCGAGTTCTTGTTGCCGGACGGCTCGATCGAGCCCGAGAGCCGGTGACCGCCCTCGACGATATATTGGATGGGCGCCAAGTGAATTCTCGCTGTCCTGATTGGGGGTGGGGCGGGCTGGTTTCGGGCGGAAACTACAGAGATTTGAGCGCGGTAGCAATTGCGCTGAGCCCGCTTCGGGGCTCATCGGGCACCCTCGGCGCGGCTTCAGAACAGCCCGATGATATTCCCCACGACGTAAAGGATCGCGATCAGGATCAGTGCGCCGATCATGACAAAGGAGATTTCGATCGCGATGGCGCCGGTGCCGAGCGTGGCGGCCACGGCGGCAAGGAGCCGTTCTTCCCGGAAGATCAGCGAAAGCACCGAGAGCAGAATGGCAAGCAGGCCGAGCGAGATCGCGGTCGCTGACGCAGTTTCGCTCCAGCTTCGCGCCGCGGATTTTTCGACCTTCGGCGCCTGATATTCGACGCCCTTCACGCGTGCGATCAGGCGGTCCTTGATGCGGTGCCCGGTGTCGACGATCACCTTGTCAGCCGGCGGCGGCGGAAACACCATCGGCACCACCCAATGCGGCAGCACCGCCGCCATCAGCGCCAGCACGCCGACGATGCTGCCGATGATGCCGAGCCGGCGTGAGGGCGCGGCGGAACTGGTCGTTGCAGAGGCGATCATGACGTGACGCTTCCCGGCCGAAATTGGCCAACGGGTCCATGCCACTTCGTCGCGATCGCGGAGCGTGAGGTTCAGGGGGCGAGGACGGGTGGGAATAGGGATGCGATTGCTGGCGCGTGAGCAGTGCGCTCCCTCTCCCGCTTGCGGGAGAGGGTTGGGGAGAGGGTGTCTCCGCAACGGGACAATTTCCCAGAGGAGAGAGCCCTCACCCGGCGCTACGCGCCGACCTCTCCCGCGAGCGGGAGAGGTGCAGCGAGCCCGCGGCCCAACTTCCTCAAATATCGATCGTCGCGCTCAGCGAATGTTCCTGGATGAAGTCGCGGCGCGGCTCGACCACGTCGCCCATCAGCTTGGTGAAGATGTCGTCGGCCTCGTCGACCTCCTTGACCTTCACCTGCAAGAGCGAGCGCGCCTCGGTGTCCAGCGTGGTCTCCCAGAGCTGCTCAGGGTTCATCTCGCCGAGGCCTTTGTAGCGCTGCAGCGTAATGCCTTTGCGGCCCGCGTCGGTCACGGCTTCGAACAGGTCGACCGGACCGTGGACCACGTGCTCATTGTCCTTGCGCCGCAGCTTGCCGGAGCGGGCGTAAACGTCCTGAAGCTTGGTCGTGTATTCGTCGAGCTTGCGGGCCTCGGCCGAGCCGAGCAGCGCATCGTCGATCACAGCCGCTTCCTTGACGCCGCGCACGGTGCGCTCGAACAGGAATCCCTGGCCCTCGATGAATTGTCCCACCCAGCCGCGCTCGACCTCCTCGGCCTGGTTGTCGAGCCGGCTCGCGATGTATTGCGCGGCCGCAGCGGCCTTCTCGGGATCGCCGTAGATTTCCTTGTTCAACACGCCGGTGATGGCGGCCTGCTCGACCACCTTGCGGTTATAGCGGCCATGAAGGTTGCGCAGGATGCTGCGGACGACGCGGGCGTCGTCGACCAGCGCGCGCAAATCGCGCCCGGAACGGTCGCCGCCGGTACCGGGGATGTACACGCAGTCATCGAGACCGGCGTCGATCAGATAATCTTCCAGCGCCCGCTCGTCCTTCAGGTACTGCTCGGACTTGCCGCGTGAGACCTTATAGAGCGGCGGCTGGGCGATATAGAGATAGCCGCCGTCGATGATGTCGCGCATCTGCCGGTAGAAGAAGGTGAGCAGCAGCGTGCGGATGTGAGCGCCGTCGACGTCGGCGTCCGTCATCACGATGATCTTGTGATAGCGCAGCTTCTCGACCGAGAACTCGTCGCTGATGCCGGTGCCGAGCGCGGTGATCAGCGTGCCGATCTGCTCCGACGACAGCATCTTGTCGGGACGGACCCGTTCCACGTTGAGGATCTTGCCGCGCAGCGGCAGCACCGCCTGGAACTCGCGGTTGCGGCCCTGCTTGGCGCTGCCGCCTGCCGAGTCACCCTCGACGATGAAGAGTTCTGACTTGGCCGGATCCTTTTCCTGGCAGTCGGCGAGCTTGCCGGGCAGCGAGGAGACCGAGAGCGGACTCTTGCGCGTCAGCTCGCGCGCCTTTCGCGCAGCTTCACGGGCCGCCGCGGCCTGGATCACCTTGCCCACGATCATCTTGGCTTCGGAGGGGTGCTCCTCGAACCAGGCCTGGAGCGCCTCGTTGAGCACGTTCTCGACCACGGGACGCACTTCCGAGGACACCAGCTTGTCCTTGGTCTGCGACGAGAATTTCGGATCGGGCACCTTCACCGACAAAACGGCGGTGAGACCTTCGCGGCAGTCGTCGCCGGTCAGCGCGATCTTTTCCTTCTTGGCATTGGCCTCGGCATAGCCGTTGACCTGGCGCGTCAGCGCGCCGCGGAAACCGGCGAGATGGGTGCCGCCGTCACGCTGCGGGATGTTGTTGGTGAAGCACAGCACGTTCTCGTGGTAGCTGTCGTTCCACCACAGTGCGGCCTCGACGCCGATGCCATTGGCTTCCGAGCGCACCATGATCGGCGTCGGCACCAGTGCCTTCTTGTTGCGGTCGAGATATTTGACGAATTCCTCGACGCCGCCGGAATAGTACATCTCCTCGCGCTTCTCGACCGCGTGGCGCATGTCGGAGAGGGCGATGTGAACGCCGGAATTGAGGAAGGCGAGCTCGCGCAGGCGGTGCTCGAGGGTGGCGAAATCGTATTCGATGTTCTTGAAAGTCTCGGTCGAGGCGAGGAACGTCACCTCGGTGCCGCGCTTGCCCGGTGCATCGCCGATCACCTTCAGCGGCGCGACGGCATCGCCATGGGCGAACTCGATATAGTGCTCCTTGTTGTCGCGCCAGATGCGAAGCATCAGCTTGCTCGACAGCGCGTTGACGACGGAGACGCCGACGCCGTGCAGGCCGCCGGAGACCTTGTAAGAGTTCTGGTCGAACTTACCGCCGGCATGCAGCTGGGTCATGATGACCTCAGCCGCCGAGATGCCTTCGCCCTTGTGGATGTCGACGGGAATGCCGCGGCCGTCGTCGCGCACGGTGACGGAATTATCGGCGTTCAGGATCACGTCGACGCGCGTGGCATGGCCCGCGAGCGCCTCGTCGATCGCGTTGTCGACGACCTCGTACACCATGTGATGCAGGCCCGAGCCGTCGTCGGTGTCGCCGATATACATGCCCGGGCGCTTGCGGACGGCGTCGAGACCCTTGAGCACGCGGATCGATTCCGCGCCGTATTCGCTCGGATTGGAGAGCTCGTTTTCGGCAGCTTGCTGCCGAGCAGGTTCTGTCATGAGAGGCCTTCGAGATGTCGCCCGAATCAGCGGCGCAAAAGGCGCTGATTTGCGGGGCTATTTGTGCCATGAAAGACCGCTTGCGCCTAGCGCAAAGTATCTCCCGGCAACCCTTTGAGTAGATAGGGTTTTTGGGCCGGCTTTCAAGGCTTTTGGAGACCGATTTCCGGCGCTGCAAAACGCGCGATTCGAGGGGCCGTTTTGGGGCGCGAAAAGCGCGGATTTTGCGGTGTCGGGAAGAGTGGTTCCGAGGCTTCCGAAATCTTGTCGTTCAAGTCTATGGTCTTGGTTGAATCCGCGGTCGCCCAGGGCTCGGTGCGACCTCTCCCGCTTGCGGGAGAGGTCGGCGCGAAGCGCCGGGTGAGGGCTTTTTCCTCTTGGGGATTGTCCCATCGCGGAAAGACCTCTCCCCAATCTCTCCCGCAAGCGGGAGTGCGAGTGCACCGGCCTCGTGGAAGCTCAATACATCTGCAACGGCAGCACGTCTCCGTTCGGGCCGACCAGGAGACCCCAGGCCTCGCCGGCGGCAACGGTCAGGGTCTCGGTGCGAGCCGGCCGTCCGGGCAGGCGCAGCGCGTACTGGTACTTGCCGGGCGACAGGTCGAGCATCGGGCCTTTCGGCGATTGCGGGCCGCCGGCGCCGGCCGCGATCTTCACGGTCTGATTGTTGATCGTGAGCGAGGCTTCTTTCGGTCCGATATTGCCGAGCATGAGCCTCGCCTGTCCCGGCTTCGGCATGATGTCGGCCTTGGTCGCGGCATCCGAATTCTTCTGCGCCAGATTGACCGTGGTCTCGCCCTTGGCGCGGCCGAGCTTGAGCACGGCCGGGCCTTGTGGCGAGGTAAAGTCGATCTGCGCGCGTTCTGCGGACACCGTCGCGCCGTCGGTCTTTTCCTGCCAGCCGAGCTTGGACAGCTCCGCGCGGTAGAAGGCGAGGACCTCGGCGAGCGAAGCGGGGATGCTGGCCTCCAGCTCGCGGCGGAACGGCGCCTCGCCGCCCGGCATCTTGGTGGTGGCGAGCGATTTCGACGAACGCTGGGTCGGCACCGGCAGCTGGGATTCGGGATCGGGCTTGAGCGGCTCGGAGGATTTGGCCTGCACTTCAGGGCTGGCAGCGGGCTTGGCCGCTTCCATCACGAGGCCCGATCCGTTGGCCCGGACATTCACCTTCGGGCCCATCTGCATCACCGTCATCGAGATCGACTTGCCACCTTTCGAGAATGCCATCACCGCCATGTTGGGCTGGTTGATGACTGAGGGCTGCTCCTTCCAGCCTGCATTCTTCAGTGTGGTGCGGTAGAACGTGCTGAGCGCCTTCACGCTGGAGGTGGACGAGAATTCGAGCCGGCCATCGCTACCTTCGAATGTCACGTCTTGCGCGGTCTCGGGCAGCGGCACCGGCGTCTTGCTGTCGGCGAGCGCATTGAGCGGCGCATCGGACAGGGAGGCGGCTTGCGCCTTGCGCCGGGCCTCATCAGCGGCGATGAGCTGCTGAGCCGCGCCTAACGCGTCACCTAGGAACTTCTCGTCGGCCTCCTTCTTCGCCTTGGCGCGGGCGGCCAGCGCCGATTCCTTCACCTGGGCGGTCAGGCTGATCATGGTGAAATCATATTTGCGGCCGAGCCGCAGCACGCCGGTTTCCTCCGCCGAAGAAATCCTGATCGCGACCTCGTCGCCGGGTGCGAGCGGTGCGCTGCCATCCTCCTGCCAGCCGCGCGCGGCGAGCTCGCGATGATAGAAGGCGCGCACGGCAGGCAGCTCGGCCATCGCGGCGGCCGAGATCTCGCGCTTGTTGGAGCTTGCGCTGCCAAGGCTCCGCGCAGATTTGGTCGGCTTGGGCCGCGGCAGGCCGGCCATGTCGTCGTCGGCCTCGAGCACCTCCGGCAGTGCAAACGGCGCCACCCGGATCTCGACATTGGTCCTTCCGTCGTCGCGGCGCGTCAAGGTGAGCATCACCGGCTTCTGCTTGTAGAATTGCGTCGTGTCGCCTTCGGGATGGTCGTAGAAGACGCGCACGCCGTTCGGCACGGTCTCGCCGAGATCGGCATTCGGCCAGCGCGCCGCCGTCTCGGGCGTGAGCTTGCGCCATCCCATCGCCGCCATCTCCTTGGTAAAGAACTCCGAGGTGGCATCGAGCGCGCCCGGGGCGACGCAGCCGAGATAGGGCCGCGTTTCGTCGAACGCGAGCTCGGTCGCACCGTTCGGAAAAGGCACGTTGGAATAGATCCGGTTCGGCGTGTAGGACACGGCGGACTGGTCGGGCCGGCCGCGCGCCTGCGTGAAGGAGACGCGCAGTCCCTGCCGTCCTTTCTTGAAAGTCAGCGCAGTGCTCTTCTCGTCCAGCGGATACACATAAGGCACCCAGCCGTCCGCGCTCAGCAACTTTTTCGTAGTCTCCGACGCGGCGGCAACCGCGGTCGGCACGGTGTAGGTCACACGGTAATTGTCGGGACGCGAGGTGTCCTCCACCGCGCCGTCCAGCCGCGGCAAGGTATGGACGTCGACGATGCCCTCGTCGGTTGCGCTCGCGGGACGTGGGGCGCTCATGATTGCGAGAACGCCACAGGCGAGCAGCAGCCATCTTGCCGGGACTTGCGCCCCGCGCCGGATCATCGGCATCGTCAAAACTCCCGGATTTTGGCGCGTCGTCATGCCCGCGCAATTGCAGGCTGCGACCCCATCGGCGCGGCCTCAGACGAGAAGTCGCGGCAGCAACGGGCCAGGTTCAACAAGCCGAGCAGCGGCGGCGCGGTAGGCGGACAGCAGGCCGGGTCAATATAGCTGGAGCGGTGGCCACGGCTCTCCGTTGCGCCCGACTGTGAGCTCCCAGCTGTCGCCAGCTGCGACGGTGAGCATGTTCGTGGTGGCCGGACGGCCCGGCACGCTCAGCCCGTAGGCGTATTTGCCGGGCACGAGGTCCAGCGCGACGGCGTTCGCGCCGGCAGGGCGCGGGATGGTCCGCTCGTTGATCGTGAGCACGGCTTCGTTCTCGCCGATGTTGCTGAACACCAGCTTGGCCTAGCCGGGTTCAGGCAGGACGTTCGCGCGCCTCGCGACATCCGAATTCCTTTGCACGAGATGCACCGAGGTGCTGCCGCCATTGCGGTCGAGCTCGAGCGCTGCCGGCCCGATCGGGGAGAGGAAGGCGAGGCGCGCGTGATCGGCGGTGACCACCGCGTCATCCTGCTGTTCCTGCCAACCGAGCTTTCGAAGCTCGGTACGATAGAAGGCGAGGACGTCACCGAGCGCTGCGGGTACGCGGGCTTCGAGCCTGGTCCGGAGCGGAGCCTCAAAGCCGGACACCACGGTGGTGTGGATTCCTCGATAGCTGTAGCGGGTTGGCGCAGGCAGCTTGGCATCTGGATCCAGCGTGAGCGCGGCCGAGAACAGCGGCGGCAAATTCGACACGAAGGCGCCGGCGCTTGCCGCCAGCAGGCAACTCGCGAGGAGAGCGAAGCCGCACGCAACAAGTTGCCATCGTGCCGGAGCTTGCGCTCCACGCCCCACCGTCGCCATGCTCATGCTCCAAGGATATCGCGCCAGTCTGAAATCCTGCGCGATGGCCGCCTCTTGCAGCCTCAAGCAGCTAGTCGCGGCCGCAAACAAGCGGGTTCAACGCGGCGGCCTAGCTTCGGGCCGAGATTCGTCCGCTCTCGACGTCAAAGATTTCGCCGCCTGCGCCGATCTCGGCGAAGGCGGCCGGATCCGCGCCGGTCAGCCACACCTGCGCGCCGAGCTTGTTCAGCTCCTCGAACAGCGCCGCACGGCGGTTCGGATCGAGATGTGCAACCACCTCGTCGAGCAGCAGCAGCGGCACGATGCCGGTCATCTCGGCGACCAGCGTCGCATGCGCGAGCACCAGGCCGATCAGAAGCGCCTTCTGCTCGCCCGTCGAAGCGTCGCGCGCCGGCATGCTCTTGGGCGCATAGACGACCTGCAGATCGGTCAGATGCGGGCCGTCTGTGGTGCGGCCGGCAATCGCGTCGCGCGGGCGGTTGTCGCGCAGGATCTGGCGGTAGCGGTCCTCGACCGATGTCGCGGTCTCCTGGAGCAGCGCGTTCTCCATCCAGCCGTCGAGCGCGATCTGCGCCGACGGGAATGCGGATTCTTGCGCGCGTGCATTGAGCATGCCGGTGAGTCTTGCTGCGGTCTGGCCGCGCGTTGCCGCGACCGCGACTGCAAGCTCCGCCGTCTCGCGCTCGATCGCGTCGCACCAATGGTCGTCGTAATTGCGCGTTTCCAGCAGGCGGTTGCGCGAACGTAAGGAACGCTCGAGTGCGTTGATCCGGCTGGAATGCTCGCTATCGATGGCGAGCACCAGGCGGTCGAAGAAGCGCCGGCGCTCGGACGCAGCCCCCATGAACAGCCCGTCCATCGCCGGCGTCAGCCACACCATGCGGATGTGGTCGCCGAAGGCGCTGGCCGAACCCACCGGCTCGCGGTCGATGCGGCAGCGCCGGCTGACTGGGCTGTCCGGGCGCGGCGCGTCGATGCCGGTGCCGAGCGTGGCGAGCCCCAGCGCGCCCTCGACCTGCGCCGACACCGCCCAGGAGCCGTCGCCCTGGTTGTCGGCGACGTCCTCCAGCGTCGCGCGGCGCAGGCCCCGTCCCGGGGACAGGAACGAGATCGCCTCGATGCAATTGGTCTTGCCCGCCCCGTTCGGCCCGACCAGCGCCACCATGTCAGCCGCCGTCTCGAGCCCCGCCGCCCGATAATTGCGAAAATGCGTCAACGTCAGGCGATGAATGCGGGAGGGGGTCATGGGTTGTTCGTCGTGAACGCGATTCTTCCCCTCCCCCCTTGTGGGGGAGGGTGGCGCCTCACGCAGTGAGGCGACGGGTGAGGGGTATCTTACCGCCCGGCAAGCTTTGCAAGAACGTCTTCCAGTACGGCCACGGATTGCTGCAAAACGTCGTTGTTCCAATAGCGCGCTATAGCAAAGCCCTCAGCGCAGAGAGTCGCGTCGCGCGCTGCGTCGCGTTGCGATTCTGCGTGCTGGCTCCCGTCGATCTCGATCACAAGACGCTTCTCGAAGCAGACGAAATCGAGAATGTAATTCTTGAACGGGACTTGCCGGCGGAACTTGAACGCGGACAGCCGGCGATCCTTCAGCAAACGCCACATCGCAGCTTCCGCATCCGTCGGCTCGTGCCGCATATTCTTCGCGAATTGGCGGAGATGTTTGGAAACCGGCCGATGGGAGGGATCCTGCGGCACTAACCCCTCACCCGACCGAGTCTGCGTCCTCCGGCGGAGCTGCCCTCTCCCACAGGGGGAGAGGGCACAGCAATGTGCACCGCGCTCGTGCCGTGAGAAGCAGTCGCTGCTTCACCCTCTCCCCTTGTTGGCGAGGGTGGCTTCGCGCAGCGAAGCCGGGTGAGGGGTTGCCTCTGCAGCGAAGGTGTCACAAGAGGCCCCCTCTCCGCTGACGCGGGAGCACGCGCCTCACACCCGCATCGGCATCAGCACGTACAGCGCGCTCTTGTCGTCGCGGTCTTGCACCAAAGTCGGGGAGCCGGGGTCGGCGAGGCGGAGCGTTGCGACGTCGCCTTCGATCTGGGCGGCGATGTCGAGCAAATAGCGTGAGTTGAAGCCGATATCGAGGGCGTCGGAGGCGTATTCGACCTCGAGCTCTTCGGTCGCGCTGCCGGAATCCGGATTGGTCACCGACAGCACCAGCTTGCCCGCCGACAGCGACAGCTTCACCGCGCGGCCACGTTCGCTCGAGATCGTCGAGACGCGGTCGACCGCGTTCTCAAAGTCCTTCTTGTCGACGACGAGCTCCTTGTCGTTGTTCTGCGGGATGACGCGGCCGTAATCGGGGAAGGTGCCGTCGATCAGTTTTGAGGTCAGCACCACATTGCCGATGGTGAAGCGAATCTTGGCCTGCGACAGCTCGATCGTCATCTCGGCGTCGGTGTCCTCGATCAGGCGCTGCACCTCGCCGACGGTCTTGCGCGGCACGATCACGCCGGGCATGCCATCGGCGCCCTTGGGCTGCACCAGGTCGAGCTGGGCGAGGCGGTGGCCGTCGGTGGCGACGCCGCGCAGGGTGGCCGCCTTGGCCGTGCCGGCCGCGTGCAGATAGATGCCGTTGAGGTAATAGCGCGTCTCTTCGGTGGAGATCGCGAACTGGGTGCGGTCGATCAGCCGCTTGACGTCCTTGGCGGGAAGCGAGAACGAGTGCGACATGTCGCCGGCGGCGAGATCCGGGAAGTCGTTCTCCGGTAGCGTCTGCAGCGTGAAGCGCGAGCGGCCGGCGCGGATCGCGAGCACCGCGCGGTCGCCGTCGGCCTCCAGCACGATCTGCGAGCCATCCGGCAGCTTGCGCACGATGTCGTAGAACATGTGCGCCGGCACGGTGGTGGAGCCCGCGGTCGCGGTTTCCGCCGGCAGCGTCTCCGTCACCTCGAGGTCGAGATCGGTCGCCTTCAGCGACAATTTGGCGTTTTCGGCGCGGACCAGCACGTTGCCGAGGATCGGGATCGTGTTGCGGCGCTCGACCACGCGGTGGACATGGCCCAGCGATTTCAGGAGTTGCGCGCGTTCGACCGTAACCTTCATTGCACTACTCGCCCGATCCCCAAGGAAAACACAGCGTTGAGAAGGCCGGGCGGCGGGACGCGCGCCACGGCACCGAAGACCCCGGAAAGCCGGATCATCCAGCCGATATGACCAAAGCTGTCAGGGTCGCGCAAGGTGGCGCGGATGGGCCCCGGATTCAAGGGATCGGGGGCAGTTCCCCACGATTTACCGCCTAAAACGAAGGCCGCCACCCAGGCATATGTATGCTCCCTCGCCCCGCGCTCGTCCGCCGAAGCCTTGGCGAAGGCGGATGCGGGGCCGCGACGAGCTTCGCTCGCGCTGAGAGGGTTGGGGTGAGGGGAATCTCCGCGGGCGAGGTAAGAGCTGGACTCGTGGAGGGGCCCCCTCACCCGGATTGCATCGCAGATGCAATCCGGCCTCTCCCCGCGCGGGGAGAGGCGAAGATAGGCCTTTATTCCTGAAGCTGGCGCTTCAGCGACTCCACTTCCTCCAACAGTGCGGTGTCCTTGGAGACCAGCGCCTCAATCTTGCGTACCGCGTGCAGCACCGTGGTGTGGTCGCGTCCGCCGAAGCGGCGGCCGATCTCGGGCAGCGAGCGCAGGGTCAGCGTCTTGGCGAGATACATCGCCACCTGGCGCGGACGGACCACATTGGCGGTGCGGCGCGAGGACAACAGGTCGGAGCGGCTGACATTGTACTGCCGCGCCACCACGCGCTGGATGTCCTCGATCTTGATCCGCTTGGGCTCCTGCGGCCGCACCAGGTCGCGCACCTCGTGCTCCGCCATCTCCAGCGTCACCGGCCGGTTGTTGAGCTTGGAATGCGCGAGCAGGCGGTTGATCGCGCCTTCGAGATCGCGGCCATTATGGGTGATGGTGCGCGCCAGATAATGCAGCACCTCCTCGGGCACCTCGAACGTCGCATGATGGGCGCGGGCCGCGGCGACGCGCGACTTGAGGATACCGTGGCGCAGCTCCTCGCCGAGCGAGCCCATCTCGACCACGAGCCCGCCGGCGAGCCGCGAGCGCACGCGGTCATCGAGGCTTTCTAGATCGGACGGCGGCCGGTCGGCCGCGATCACGACCTGGCGGCCGGCGTCGATCAGCGCGTTCAGCGTGTGACAGAACTCGGCCTGTGTCGACTTGCCCTGCAGGAATTGCAGATCGTCGATCACGAGCACGTCGATGCCGCGTAGCGCTTCCTTGAAGGCCAGCGCCGTCTGCGTCTTCAGCGCGGCGACGAAGCCGTACATGAATTTTTCCGCCGTGAGATACAGCACCTTGCGCTCGTTGCCGGAATTGCCGGCCCAGGTCACCGCCTGCAAGAGATGCGTCTTGCCGAGGCCGACGCCGGCATGGATGTAGAGCGGGTTGAACATGACGGGATCGCCGCGACGCCCTTCGGCGACCTGGCGCGCGGCGGCATGTGCCAGCGTGTTGGAACGCCCGACGACGAAGCTCGCGAAGGTCAAGCGCGGATCGAGCGGCGAGCCGCCGAGCGCGTCGTGATTGGCCGAGACCGGCGCGGTCGCAGTCGAGCGCAGCTCCGGTGTCGGAGCGCGGCGCGCCTCGACCGGCGCGGGCGCTTCCTTCGGCTGCGCGGCCGGGCGCACGGCGGAGCGGACGGTGAGGTCGATGCGATGCACTTCCGGCATCTCGGCCTGCCAGCACGACAGCACGCGCTCGGCATAATGGGCCTGGATCCAGCTCTTCAGGAACCGCGTTGGCACCGAGAGCCGCACGCTCTCATCCTGCACGCCTTCCAGATCCATGCGTGCAAACCAGCTCGTGTAAACGTCCTCGCCAACGCTCGAGCGCAGCCGACCCTTCACGCGTGACCAGCGATCCTGTTCCATTGTCAT